>CAYXNJ010000006.1:23736-71253 GCA_964466465.1 uncultured Sulfurospirillum sp. | reverse complement strand
GATTTGAACTATATATATGTGGGTGAAAGACGTTTTTTTAGCAACACATCAGACAAAAAACACGAGTACTCTTCCCATGAATAGGGCGAAAATTAGACTTCATGGTTTACCTCCTTGTTTTAAATTGACGAAATAATAGCAGATTCTTTTTTTATTGTCAAGAATACGGAGCGATTTAGTAGTGTATAAAAATAGTCAAGATTCTTTTATGGTATAATTCCAACAAAGTCCACTAGACTTTTTTCGATGGGTTATGAAAGAAGTCTATAAAAGGTTTTGGGATGTTTTATACCGTTGTTGCTATTTTTTCAGGTGCTGGTTTTGGTGCTCTTTTGCGTTGGTTTTTAGGCACAAAACTCAATGCGCTTTATCCCACTATTCCACTAGGAACCTTGAGTGCCAATCTTCTTGGCGGTTATCTCATTGGTTTAGCGATCGCTTTTTTTGCTTCCAACACCGCACTTGCTCCTGAATGGCGCTTGTTCATCATCACAGGATTTTTAGGTGGACTGACGACGTTTAGTACGTTTAGCGCGGAGATCGTCACCCTCATTCAAGTAGGACGCCTTAGTATGGGCATTGTTGCAGCACTTTTACACGTTATGGGCTCTATCATCATGACACTGCTTGGCATTGCCAGTTACACTCTACTTCAAAAAGGATCGTTATGAAAGGTTTTCAACTTATTTTTTCAACCTTACAAAGCCGCAAGCATTCTAATGGTGAGCGACTTAGCCACTGGCTTGTTGAAGTTGCTGAACAACTTGGCATTAAAGGTGTGACAATATTGCAAGCCTCACAAGGCATTGGACGCGATGGCAAACTGCACTCCTCCACTTTTTTTGAACTAGCAGATGAACCACTTGAAGTCATTATGAATGTCAGCGAAGAAGAGTGCGAAAAGCTTTTTGCACTTTTAAGCGAAGAAAAACTAGGGCTTTTTTATACAAAAAGCGCTATCGAGTACGGCAACATTTAAGCATTACTGACGAAAAAATATTTTTTATTTACTTTCGAGCGTTATACTTCCAAACTTAAATTATCACAAAAAGGAACTATAATGTGCATTGAAAACAAGCTTGCAAACGTGCTAAATGAAAATGTAGGTAAGCTTCTTCTTCGCGTAAGCCTTGGAGCATTGATGCTTTTTCATGGCGTTAAAAAATTTAACTCTGGTGTTGAAGGGATGAAAGGGTTGGTTAGTAGTGCAGGATTCCCAGAAGCTCTAGCATATGGCGCTTATGTCGGTGAAATCATTATGCCTATCTTGCTTATTTTGGGGCTTATGACACGTGTGAGTGCCTTGGTGTATGGCTTTACGATGGCATTTGCTATCTACCTTGTTCACGCAAGCGATATTTTCACCATCAACGCAAAAACGGGTGGTTTGGTTATTGAGTTGCCACTGCTCTATCTTTTGGCTGCTCTTGCCCTCGCTTTTCTTGGGGCAGGCAAATACAGCTTAGACGCTAAAATGGCGAAATGCAGTTGTTCTATGAAGGCTTCTTGCTAAAAAAGAACAAGCCCCAAATAAGGGGCTTGTTTCACATACAGAACGTAAGGATTAAACCTTACCCTCATTTTTAAGCTGTTTATACCAAGAGCTATGAAGAATAGCCACTTCCTCTTCTTCTTTATACCCCGTAATCATAGAATGAATAGCCCCTTGAATCGCAATGGCTGCCATATAGACATGTACCATAAAGAACGTTGCTACTACCATGCCTAAGATATTGTGGATAATTGCAGAAGCTCTTAGAACATCGATCTGACTCATACCTAGCATTGTCGCTACAGGTGAGAGATCTTTGTTCAAGAAGAACATCAAAGCGCCCGTAAGGATCATCACAATACCACCAGGCATTGCAATCCAAAACCATGCTTTTTGTCCTGCATTAAACTTACCAGCAGGCACAGGTTTCTTCTCTTTGGAAAGGTATCCACCTACGATCATCATCCATTTAATATCATCTGAATTCGGAAACATATCTCGTATCCAAGCGACAATCATCGGAAGAACGGTAATGGCAAAAACAGGTGTCGCTAAACCATGAAGGTTTTTAGCAATGCGTACAAATGTGCCACCACCAAAGAAATCACCAAATGCCATGATAAAGCCTGTTGGGACAATCACTAAAAAAGAGATGGCTGCCATATTGTGCATAACACGCATTAACACGCTAAATGCAAAAATCTTTTTGCCATGATGCGAAAAGACTTTTGGTCCAATGATAAGATAGTGAATACCACCCGCTACTGGAACTAAAAAGAGTGCAATCAAAAACCCTTTCCAAAACCACTCACGTTGGAGAAAGGTAAAAACCTCTCCAAACGCATAGTAATTAGGAATGGCATTAAGCATTGCAGTTCCATACAAAGGACTATCATAGGTTCCCGAGCTGAGGGCATACAACGATGAGACCGATAGAAACACGCTGCTTAAGAGCACAAGGTACTTTTTCATTGTGTAAGCCCTTTTCTGCCTTGTTTGTTGTATGCCATATTCCAAAGGTACGAGTTATTGGCTTCTTTGCTTTGACCGCGGGCCAAGACTCTGGTACGGTATAGCTCAGAAACTTTATCCGATGTACCAATCATCAGTGCATTGGTGGAACACATGGCAGCACATACAGGTACTTTTCCCTCTGAGATACGGTTTTGACCATAGGTGTGTCTCTCTTTTTCAGAGTTGGTCTCTAAAGGACCACCTGCACACATGGTACATTTATCCATCGCCCCTTTAGCGCCAAATGCGCCATCTCTTGGGAACTGTGGAGCACCAAATGGACAAGCATACAAACAGTAGCCACAACCGATACATTTGTTTTTATCATGAAGGACGATGCCGTCTTCTCGGATATAGAAACAATCGACGGGACATACTTGAGAACAAGGAGCATCGCTACAGTGCATACACGCGATGGAAATTGAAGTCTCTTTGCCTTCAACACCATCATTGAGTGTGACCACTTTACGACGTGCTATACCCACAGGGAGTTCATGCGCATTTTGGCACGAAACCACACATGCAAAACACTCAATACATCTATCGGTATCACAATAGAATTTTAATCTGCTATTGATATTTTCCATGTTCTCTCCTTACGCTTTCTCTACGCGGCATAGACCTGCGTTGAACTCTGAAATTTGGGTGATTGGGTCAAATCCGTAGTTAACAATCGTATTTGAACTCTCACCAATGGTATATGGTTTTGTGCCCTCTGGATAATTTGCACTCAAATCCACACCCTGCATAATACCCGCAAAGTTATACGGCATACAGATACGATCAGGCGTTACGCTACGGTTATAGTGTGCTCTTACTTTAATCTTTGTACCTTGAGGTGCGTGAATCCACATCATGCCTTTATCTTCGATGCCATACTTAGAAGCAAGATCAGGGTGAATGTTCGCAAACATCTCTGGCGTAATGCTGGAGAGGTACTTACTGGTTCGCTCTAGCATTCCTGCACCACTTAGGTTAACCAAACGCATACTGGTCATAACGGTTGGGAACTCTTTTGACCAATCTTGCTTGGTTTGCTCTGTGATGTAGCGCGTTGCAACCCTAAAGTTATTCGCTTGATCAGGCAATGCTGGGTATTTTTGAACCAAATCCCAACGCGGTGAGTGAATTGGCTCTCTATGAACGGGGACTGGATCTGGGAATTCCCAAACAATCGTACGCGCTCTAGCATTACCAAATACACAAACACCATACTCACGTGCATATTTTTGAATGAGTCCACTGTAATCCATCGCCCAGCTTGGTCCCATTTGCGCTTTCTCTTCTTCAGAAAGCGTAATGCCAAGCACTTTTTCAATATTTGCTTTAGTGAGTTGTGGGTAACCACCTTTAATCTTTTGACCTGGTAGTGTTACAGTTTCATCCGCAATTTGGCTTACACCATTGTGCTCTAGTCCAAAACGATTTCTAAAGCCCATACCACCTTCATTGACTGGCTTAGCAGCATCGTAAAGAATAGGTGTGCCTGGATGTTTTTCATCCCAGCATGGCCATGGAAGTCCGTAGTATTCACCTTCCATCTCACCACGACCTTTGAGTGTCAATGGATCAAAAAGATGCCAGTTTGCTTGGTGTTTACGTAAACGCTCTGGTGTCCAGCCTGAAAGACCAATACTTTTAACCGTACGCGCAATCTCACGAACCGCGTCATCTGGCCATACAAAATCGTTTTTGTACTGAACAACGTTACCGTTTTCAGCACGCATTTTCATGCCTTTTACGTACTCGTCATAGAAACCAAATTTTTTCGCAAACTCAAACATGACTTCATGGTCTTGCTTACTTTCATAGAGTGGCTCAACAACTTGTGTACGCCATTGCGCTGAACGGTTTGTTGCAGAAAGGGTTCCTTCACATTCAAACTGTGTAGCAACAGGAAGAATGTAAATACCATCTTTTCGATCCGTAATAATCGCTGCCTCATTCACAAATGGCTCTGCGATAACCAGCATATCAAGTTTGTCTATCGCTTCTTTGATTTTGACTTGCTGAGACATAGAGGTAATACCTGTTCCTTGTACCCAAAGAACACGAATCGGTGCTGAAGAGGTTGTTTTTTCCTCTTGGAGAACACCTTGCCACCATTTAGCAAGTGAGAAACCTTTAGCGTGCATCCATTTGCGCTCACCCTTATCATCAAGCTCAGGATGGAAACGATTTTGGAGATATTCTAAACTCACACCCCATGTTTTTGCATAGTACTGCCATGCCGCTTTGTCCAAACCATAATATCCAGGAAGTGAATCAGCTAAACATGCCATATCGGTTGCACCTTGAACGTTATCGTGACCACGAATGATTTGACAACCTCCTCCTGGTTTACCTGCATTACCTGTTACAAGAGCAAGAATTGGAAGAATTCTCGTATTTGAACTTCCTACGGAGTGTTGTGTGATACCCAAAGACCATGCAATTGCAGCAGGTTTTGTTTTAGCATAAAGCTCAGCAACTTCAAGGATTTGAGCCACAGGAACGCCGCTAACATCTGAAGCAACCTCAGGTGTCCATTTAGCAGCTTCTGCTCTGATTTGATCCATTGCATACGTTCTATGATCAATAAAATCTTTATCTTCCCAGCCATTTTTAAAAATAACATGTAAAAGTCCATACGCAAATGCGATGTCTGTGCCCGGGCGTAATCGGACATAGATATCCGCTTTAGCAGCACTTCTAGTGTAGATAGGGTCAACCACGATTAACTTCGCGCCTCTATCTTTAGCTTGTAGGAAATGTTTAAATCCGATTGGATTCGCAACGGCAGAGTTTGCTCCGACCATCATAATTAATTTAGAATTTGCGACAACGTCACCAAAGTGATTTGTCATAGCACCGTAACCCCATGTATTTGCCGCACCGGCAACAGAAGCACTATGTCAGATTCTAGCTACGTGATCGATATTGTTTGAGCCCCAAAACGCGGCAAATTTTCTAAAGTAAAAGGCTTGTTGGTTATTGAATTTTGCTGAACCCAAGAACATTGCTGTGTCAGGACCATTCTCTTCTCTGATTTTTAACATCTTAGCAGAGATTTCACTGATGGCTTGCTCCCACGTTAAACGATGCCATTTACCGTTCTCTTTTTTCATTGGGTATTTAATACGTTGTTTAGACTTTGTAAGGTCGATTTGATCGGTTCCTTTACAACAGTGACTTCCCTCACTGATCGGATGATCATGTGCTGGTTCTTGTCTAACCCATACACCGTTTTGTACTTCGGCTTTGATTCCGCATCCTGCTGAACAGATCGAACAGATCGTTTTAACTGTTTTACTACCTGGGAATGGGTTCTTTACCTCTTCCGCTGTTGCTGGACGAATTGCCTCTTCTTTTGCAAGAAGATTCCCTGCTCCAAAACTAGCACTTCCAAGAGCCGCCATTTTTAAAAATGAACGTCTTCCGATTTTGCTAGAGGAGAGTATTGGGGTTTCGCTTTTACTCATATAATCTCCTAGTGATTAATAGGTTCTCTTATAGTAGAGTTCCCATTCTTTTGTCTCTTTATACACAATCTCTTTTTTTGGAGATTTGCCATAAACGACACCGTTACTGCCTTTTGCGTCACTTTTAGCACTTGCTAAAGCTCCGCTCGCTCCTGCTGTTGCTACCACAGCAGTTGTTCCAAGGGCTTTTTTTAGAAAGTCCCTTCTGTTTTCTTGCATACTTTACGCCTCCTTTTCCCGTTAAGGAATCAGTTTTTCACTCTAAAAAGAGTTACTCAAAAACGTCTATACGCTCTTTGGTAACCCTTTTTAGCATTGTGCAAAATTTGCATATTTAAAGAGGTGAGAACTCTTAATTTATGCAAATTTTGCATATTTATCTACAAAACAATTTCGTCTAAATTTCGTCTGACTCTTTGCGTAAGCGGCTTTCGATCTCTTTGAATTGCAGCACTGACTCTCTCAGCACTCTCAACTTTTTGAGATGGAGCTACGTTTAAATAGAGCCTTTCAAAATCAATAAATGCTCTTAAAATGATGGCGGTGTTTTTGTAAAAAAATGTTTGCTCATGCTCAAATAAATGGTCGATAAATTCATCGATACAATCATTGATAACATCCGCAAAAAGCTCACGTGAAAGCGCTAAACTCTCTGCATCACCCTCAACTCCCGCTTGAATGAGTTTATTCATAAAGCGAAAGAGAAACAAAATTTGATCTTCTGAGTCATTGCAGACAGGTTTGTTTCTTCTAAATTTTGAACGAAGTACCAATCCTGCTGCTTTGACTCTTTTTTGGCCATCATCTCTGCCTTCATCGTAATATGAAGCGCTTAGAGGAATAAAAGAGCTCTCAGGAGAGACAAAAACATCATCGTATTCTTGTTTTAAAGTAGCAAAACCTTCTGATTTTAGATGGTTTTTAATCGATAAAAACGCCTCTTGCGTACTCTCATCCAAAGGATTTTGACTAAAAATATCTAACAACGCTTCAATATCTGCATACGCCTCTTCTTTTTCAACAAAGTCTAATATTTTCGTAAAAAAAGCGTAGTAGAGCAATCGTGCTTGATTAATTGCCTCTTGGTTCATCCCTCAATTCCTTTTTTTTCATTTTCCATGTGTGCTTTAAACATCACTTTAGGTTTACAGGTAGCACAACAGTAAAGTGTTCTTAGCTTTATCTCATCACTGCCAAAAAGTGGCGTCATAATGGCTGCAATTTTTTCAACTGCTTTGACCGTTGCAAATGGCATCCCACACTCGATACAGGTAAAGAGTTCGTCTTTTGCCATTGTGCGCTGTGAGAACCAGCTTGGTTTTAAACTGATTTCATCTTTAATAACGCTAAGGCACTCTTTCTCAGGACAGGTGACTTCACAATACCCACAGTTAGTACAAATGGAAGCGTTAAAGCGAAGTGAATTATCTTCTGGATGCGCAGTGAGTGCGCGTACATTACAGGCTCCTACACAGCTAAGGCATAGGGTACATTTACTCTCATCAATTTTGATATCACCATAGTGAACGTGCTCACCCGTTTTCACAACACCTAAATCTTCATCGCCCACGAGATGCGCAAGGCGTGCTGAGAAGATTTCACGTTTGCGAAGTCCCTCTTCATTGATGCCGTACATACACTCAGGAATGCTCTCTAGACTTTCAAAAATACGCGCTAAATCCGCACTATTTTCACACACGTAAATTGCTTTTTTATGGTACTTTTTCTCAAAAATTTCATTGAGAATGCGAATGACATCACCCGTACCTTTAGAGATAAAATCGGTATAGAAAATGACTGGATTGCCACTGGTTTGAAGCAGATTTAAAAGGTGTGCTTCATGAAGGTATTTTTCACCCTCAATCATCAAAGGTAACACGCCTTCTTTCAAAGGTGTATCGATCAAGTTCAAATCCATCTTATGAGGAATAATGAGCGCTATTGAGCCTTTGAAATAATCACTCAAATGTGAAAAAGCGATACGAGGCATTTGAGTATAGTCAATCGCTCCACTAGGGCATACACTGACACATCCGCCACAGCCATGGCAATCAATATGAGAAAATGCTAAATGCTTCTCTTCATCTTCTTTTAAAATCGCAACTGTTGGGCAAACCTCAGCACATTTACCACACACTTCAACACGTCTTTCATGGTACTGACAAATGGAAGGATCATAGTTGATGTAGTTTTTATAGTGGTACTCACCTTTGTTGTCACGCAGTTTTTTGAGTGCACTCTCTAAGCCGATAACAACAGGGTCATACACACCGCTTTGTTTCATCGCAAAAACAGGGGCATTCCACCAGATAATCTGGTCGCACTCAAGATCAAAAAGTTCACCCTCTTTTTTGAGCGTTACGCTAAGCGCACCAATGTGACCGTTGACATCTAAAATTTGTGAAGGTGAAAGAAGAATGACCGTAAACTCTTCGTTACTGAGTTCAGTTTTGAGCGCTTCATGATGTGCATCATCGCTGACGATTAAAACCCTATTGCCGACCTCTTGCGTATAGTCCATATCTTGAGCAAAATCAAAACCAAGTGCACGCATCGCATAAAGTTTTGCAACGTTACCGATTTTTTGCGCTATAGGATCAAGCGATTGCTTAAGATAGAAGTTGATCTCTGGTGCATAAATTACTGCCTCAGCCTCAGGATGGTTGGAGACAAGATACTCGCCATTACAGGCGCTTGTAACGATTTCAATCTCATCACTTAAGGGAAAATCTAAGCCGATAGTATTGTAAAAAACGTACTCTTTTTGCATTGTATAGTCCATATTGGTAAATCATAATTTACCGAATTGTAAAATGAATTGTATTAAATGGTTCTTAACAAGAGCAGATTTATCATTTATAGATATTCTTAGGCTATAATAACTAGGATTAAATGCTGAAGGTTGTTCATTTTGGTCAATAAAAACTTTCTGATCACAAGCTTGATAACACTAGTTGCTGTAGCACTTCTTTTCTTCTTAAGTACATCGTATAAAGGAATCGAAAAAAGTACCATACTCTTAGGGGCATCCTTACCACTCACAGGTATCAACAGTCATTTAGGGCGTGATGTGGTTGTAGGTGCCAACACCTACTTCAGCCATACCAATGCCAGAGGTGGCGTGCAGGGTAAGAAAATAGAATTTATTCAATATGATGATAAATATGAACCTGAAAACACTTTTAGCAATACGATTAAACTGATTACCAAAGATGATGTTTTTGCGCTCTTTGGTTTTGTGGGAACACCTACAGTCAAACGCGTGCTTCCTCTTATTTCCGAAACCAACATTCCTTTTATAGCGCCTTATACAGGAGCTTCTTTTCTTCGCACCAAAGATACGCCCAATGTTGTTAATTTTAGAAGTTCCTACACTGAAGAACTGGATGCTTTAGTCGAGTACCTCACCAAACAAAAAAGCATCACTCGTTTTGCCATTTTTTATCAAAATGATGATTATGGTGAAGAAGGCTACATAGCGCTCTCAAACGCACTTGCAAAACGCAATCTCACACTGAGTGCGGAAGGAACCTATAAACGCAATACGCTTTCCATTCGTCATGCTATTCATGAAATTGAAGCAGCAAAACCCGAAGCGATCATCTTGGTAGGCTCTTATAAACCGACCGCGCGTTTTATTGAAAAAGTCAAAGAGCATATTCCTTCTAAAATGATTTTCTGCCCTATTTCATTTGTCAATGCTGATGCACTGATGGGTGAATTACATGGTCAAGGGGAAAACATTCTTTTCTCTCAAACCATCCCTTCTTACGATGATTTTTACTCTAAAGAAGCCGTAGAGTATCTGAAAAACCTTTCATTTTACTACCCTGAAGAAAAGCCTTCTTTGGTTTCTTACGAAGCTTATTTAGCGGCAAAATCTGTCGTAACCGCACTTAAGGCGATCAATGGGACAATCACGCCCAACAAATTTTTGGACAAACTCAAACATACTCCAATCCAGACACTTGATAACATTCCTTTAAAATACAACCATGCACAGCTTTTAAACCAAGTCTATCTCTCAAACTACGTCAATGGCAAATTTGAGATCATTCAAAAGTACGAGTATTAAGATGACGTTTGTAGAATTTATCAACCAAAAACTTGAAACCATTAAGTTTTCCAACAAAACGAAGATTCTTATCTTTATCATCCTTAGTGGAACCATGACCATTGGCTTTTTGATGTTTGTCTCCATCTTTGCCCTCAAATACGACTATGAAACCTTGTTCCAAAAACACACTCAGCCTCAAGTCGATTTAGAAGAGATCAAGGACAATTACCGTGTAAACATTGCTGAAACCCTGCGTGATATTCGCGACAAACAGATCAGCAATAACGATGCGATTGAAGTCATTTACCTAGCACAGCAGATCATACACAAGCAATGGAACAGCTACCAATTTGCAACCAATCGCCAAATTGGAGGACTCCCTTATTTTGCAAGCAAATGGCTTAGCCTCTTTTTGGTGACACCTGAAATTCCTGAAAAGACCATCTTCCAAAAAGGTATTGTGGATAAGATCAGTGTCAAGATGCAAAGTATCGATAGTAAAATTAACATCATGCTCGATCTTTTAAAATACTCAAAAACCGAGCAAGCAGCTTTTTTGATCGATGATATTACCCTAGAAGCGAACTCTTTGAACATCTATCTTTCAAGCCTGATAACCACACATCTTAAACAGGCAATTACTGAAAAACAGGTCAACGATAGCCTTTTTAAAACCAGTACCGTTATGCTCATTCTTCTGATTGGTATGATTTTCTTTTTTATCACTATGGTGCTGCTTATCATCATTAATCATTTTAAAAATTTGCATAACTATCTTGAAGAGAACATCCTTATCAAGACCAAAGAGTTACGTGACCTCAACGACTCCTTGGAGCTTCGTATTAAGCGTGAAGTTGAGAACAGTCGTAAAAAAGACAACATCATGTTCCAACAAGCAAGATTGGCAAGCCTTGGAGAGATGCTCCAAAACATCGCCCACCAATGGCGCCAGCCACTAGGTTCTTTAATGATGATTATTCAAAGTTTTGAAAGCAAATTTTTAGCAGGAAAGCTGAATGAAGCATTTATCTCCTCTCGTGTGAAAGATGCTCAACTACTCTCCTCTAATATGTCAGATACACTGGAAGACTTCCGCACCTTCTTTAACCCCAACAAAAGCAAAAAAGCCTTCCGCATTAAAGAGGTGATTCAAAAAGCGATAGACCTCTCCAAATACCAACTCGAAAAAGAAGAGATTACTTTAGAGCTTCTTATCAAAGATGACCTTGAAATCTTTGGCTTTAAAAATGAGCTTATTCACGTTCTACTGAACCTTATTGGTAACTCTAAAGATGTTTTAGCGAGCAAAAGTGAGCAAACACACAAGATCATTCACATCGTTGCTAGACAAAATACACAGAGTATTTTCATCAATGTTATCGACAATGGCGGTGGTATAAAAAGTGATATAATACCCAAAGTTTTCGACCCCTATTTTACGACAAAACATAAAAGTGTGGGAACAGGCATTGGGCTTTATATGTCCAAACAGATGGTTGAAAAACATATGCACGGCAAAATAAGCTGTAAAAACATTCGCCACAAATTAGGTACCAAACTCTTTTGGGCATGTACAATGTTTACAATAGAAATACCAAAAAATTACATCAATACAAACGAGGGTGATGAAGATGAACAAGCGCAATTTTGAATTACTTGGTAGTTTTACCATTCTTTATATCGAAGATGAGGCAGACTTGCTCAAACACACCACTTCTGTTTTAGAAGATTTTGTGAAAAAAATCTACCCTGTTCAAACCATCGATGAAGCTCTCGAAATCATTAAAAACGAAAAAATCGATGTCATCATCGCAGATATCCATCTCAAATACAGCAATGGACTTGACTTCTTGCGCACCGTCAAAAATGACCTTGAAATGGAACTTCCATCCATTGTTACGACCGCATTTACCGATACAGAGTACCTTTTAGATGCCATTAAACTGCATGTCGATAACTACATCATTAAACCTGTCAACATCAAAGAACTGCTCAACTCCTTACATGATGTGCTCTTACCTAAAATTCAAGCCAAAGAGATTGAGCGCTCTTACAACATCATCAAAACCATCTCCGCAGTCACCGATAGCAAGCAAGTAGAGATCATTCGTTTCATCATCAAAAACTTAGACCATGAAAATATGCTCAACTACTCTTACAGCGAGATTATGGAGCAAGTCGATGTCAGTAAACCTACCGTCATCAAGCTGTTTAAACAGCTAGGAGACCAAGGGATTCTCACCAAAATCCAAAACAAAAAATACCTCTTTGACGAGACAAAACTACCGCTTCCGGAGAACGCATGAATGCTTTAAGAACACTCCCTAAGGTTGACAAGTGCCTTACACATCCTCTTTTTGAAGGCTGTAATGCAACTTTAGTGATGAAAATTGCGAGAGCTCACATCGAAGAGCTACGCCAAGCACTGATTCATAAAGAGATTGAAACTTTTTATGAAGAAGCTTTAATGAATGAAATCAAAAAGGCGTACAATGCCCTTTTTGAGCCATCTTTAAAACCACTCATCAATGCCACAGGCGTTATCTTACACACCAATATGGGCAGAAGCCTCATCTCTAAAATCCTTTTAGAGCGCGCGAGTAACGTCATCTGCAACTACTCAAATTTGGAGTACAACCTAGAATTGGGCAGTCGTGGGGAACGCTACGAGCATGTGAGCACACATCTGAAAGAGCTTTTAAATGTTGAAGATGTTTTAGTGGTCAACAATAACGCTTCAGCAGTTTTTTTAATTCTCAATACCTTTGCTAAAAATCAAGAAGTGATTGTCTCTCGTGGCGAACTGGTTGAGATTGGTGGTAGTTTTCGTATTCCTGAGGTGATGAAACAAAGTGGTGCAAAACTTGTTGAAGTAGGCGCTACAAACAAAACAAAAATCACCGACTATGCTAACGCCATCAACGAAAATACTGTCATGCTGATGAAAGTACATCAATCAAACTTCTCCATTGAAGGCTTTAGCGAAGATGTAGCCTATGAAAATCTCAAAGCGTTGGCGACACAAAACAACCTCTTGGACTACTATGACCTAGGCAGCGGTTATGTACCAAAACTTCCCTACAACTTAGGTAACCGCGAACACTCTTTGAGTGAAATTTTAGAGTGTTCTCCTTCACTAATTAGTTTTAGTGGTGACAAACTCTTTGGAAGTGTGCAAGCAGGTATCATTGCAGGGCGTGCGGATTTGATCGCGAAGCTTAAAAAGAACCAACTCCTTCGCATGCTAAGAGTCGATAAAATCACACTCAGTCTGCTTGAAGAGAGCATTAAGGCGTACCTCAAAGAAGAGTATGAGCAAATCCCTACATTATGGCTACTGTTTAGAAGTGTTGAAGAACTCACACAAAGAGCTTTAATGTTCCAAGAAAAGATAGGTGCAGATTACTGCGAAATCATCCAAAGTGAAACCTATATGGGCGGAGGTACACTTCCAAACCGTCGTTTTCCCACCATTGCCCTTCACATTAAAGGTAAAGCAACCGCTTTAGAGAAAAAATTTCGAGATGCTCACGTCATCGGGCGTATTGAAAATGACCAATTTTTACTCGATTTTCGCACCATCCTTCCAAGTGTGGAAGAAAAACTGATCACGATCATTGAAACTATCATAGGCAAGAAATAATGGAATATATTATCGTAGGAACCGCAGGTCATGTTGACCATGGTAAAACGGCTCTCATCACTGCTCTAACAGGCTTTGAAGGAGATAGCTTAGAGGAAGAAAAACGCAGAGGCATTACTATCAATCTTAGCTTTTCCTCCATGCAAAATGAAACAAAAAATGTTGCATTTATCGACGTTCCAGGACATGAAAAACTCTTAAAAAATATGATTGCAGGCGCATTTGGCTTTGATGCGTGTTTGGTGGTGGTTGATGTCAATGAGGGCATTATGCCTCAAACCAAAGAGCACTTGGAGATTTTGAACCTTTTGCATGTCAAAAACATTATCGTAGCCTTGACTAAAAAAGACCTAGCACCCATTGAGCTTATAGAACAGCGCATCTACGAAATGACCGAGCATCTCAAATCGTTTAAAAATCTTCATTTAGTGAACATCATCCCTGTCAGCATTTACGAACCAGATACCATTCATGCCCTAAAACAGGCACTTTTTGATTTGCCAGCAACCCCTAAAAAGAGCAATGGTCTCTTTCGTTACTACGTAGATCGCTCTTTCTCCATCGCTGGAGCGGGAACCGTTGTTACGGGAACCGTGTTGGATGGAACCATTAAAGTGGGGGAAAAGCTCTTTGCCCCAGAGTTAGAAAAAGAGTTTGTCATTCGTAACCTTCAGGTACACGACCATGATGTGGAAGCGGCGTATTCGTCTCAAAGAACGGCCATTAACCTCCAAAATGCGCAAAAAACCTCTTTTGAAAAAGGAGCATTGCTCTGTAAAAAAGGATTTATTCGCGGTTTTGACTGTGCTGATGTGTGGTTGGAAAGTATTGGCGGACATACACTTAAACATAACAGTAAAGTGATACTTTACGTCGGAACCAAGCAGGTTGAAGCACGTATTTTACTTTATGAAAATGAAGACAAAGCGGACAAAGGCTATGCAAAACTGCAGTTCAACCATAAACTCTTTTTAGTGCATGATGAGCCTTTCATTATCTGTTCAAGTGGTAGAACGATTGGTGGTGGGCGCATCCTCAATCCTATCAACGATCCAATGAAAAAAAGAGTGAAATTAGAGCTTCTAAAAGCCCTTGACTGCAAAGATTTTAAAAGTGCTTTTACCATTTTAGTTGAAATGCACAAACATGGTTTTGGTCTCATCTCTTCCAACCAACGTTTTGGTTTGAACCATGATGAGGCTATTGCGATTGCGAATGAAATGAGTGATGTGTTTGTTGATGAAAAAGGCTTAGTTCTCTACCCGATTTCCATGAAAAATGAATTAGAACGTATCATCCAAGCCATTTATGCAAAAAATGCGTATGCCTTACTTTCGGCGAATTCGCTCTCAATGAAGCTCAAATGGGCAAGTGTTGCTTTAGTAGAGAGTGTGCTGCAAAAACTCTGTGATGAGGGAATGTTGGATTTGGTGAATGGCATCTATAAAAATGCGCAAATCGACATCGACAATATCGAAACGCTCATCGAAGATAAACTCTATGACATCTTACTGGGAGCAGAATTTACCCCCGATGCTCCGTATAACATCTATGATGAACTCGACATTGACCGTAAAATGGGCGATGACGCGCTTAAAAGCCTCACCCGCTCCAAAAAGGTCGTACGATTAGAGCACAACCTCTTTGTCACCACCATCGCCTTAAGTGCTATGATGGCGCATTTAAGAGACATTATGCGCAAAGAAAATGGTATTGATATTAAAGCCTTTAAAGATCACTTCGACATCAGCCGAAAATACTTAGTGGCGTATCTTGATTACCTTGATAATTTTGAAGATGTCAAAAAAGAGGGAAACAGAAGAGTTCTGGTTTAACAATGAAGATTATCTTAGTGGCTTATTGGCATAAATATCTTGCATACAGAGCATGATTTCATGCTCATGAATATCATGCTTCATCGTTGCACCATCTGTTTTTGTTGTCTCGATGCCAACATAACTTAATTGAAATGCCATATCTTGGCTCACATTAAAACGTGCGATGATTTTGATTGATTTTAAAATTTTTTTATACATTTCATCCAATGATAAAAAATCAATATCCACAATACCTTCGACTTGAACTATTTTTTCTTCAGTATGGCTTGCTAATTCTTTCCATAACGTCTTTTCAAAATAGGTATAAGTATCAAACGCACTTCCAATGGTACGTGATCTATCAAATGCTAATGTTCCTTTTTTGACAGCCAAAATAAAGCGGCTATACCCAAACATCTTCATGACAAAATCAAACCAGACAAATAGATTTAAAATCTTCTTCATTATACCTCATATTTTACTAACCATAGTTAGTTGTTACAAAATAGTAATACGCATATACTTACAAAAACTTTAACTATAGGTAGTTTTTTATGAGAGAATTAACTTCAGGTAATATTGACGCATTACACAAACGCATTGGTCAAAATGTTGCGAAAATTCGTAAAGAAAAAAAAATTACCCAACTTGATTTGGCATTAGCGATTGGCTTAAAATCGGTAGGTCTTATCTCCGTAGCCGAACTCTATCACAATAAAAAGCATTTCAACATCGAACATCTCTATAAAATTGCAGTAGCCTTAGATGTTGATATTTGCGAATTTTTTAAGCCATAATTCTTCTCTTTCATTCTATTTATCAAAATCATAAATACATCTTGACATTACTACTAATTAGTAATATAATTTCGGCAAAGGAAGGAAAACATGAAACTGAGATCAGACGTTAAAAGCTATGGCGAACGTACCGACAAAAGTATGCAAACGTGGATTCAAATTCTTCGCGCGTTTCAAAAAATTCGTGTGAAAGAGTTAAAATACATCAACGCATCTGGCCTAAGTATGAATCAGTTTGAAGTGTTAGAAGTCCTTTACCATCGTGGCGATTTGCAAGTTGGTGCTATCACAAAACTGATAGCAAGTACCCCTGGCAATGTTACCGTGGTTGTCAAAAATCTCACACGTGATGGCTTAGTCCAAACGCTGCCATCGCCTGAAGACAGTCGTGTGCGCATTATAAGTATCACCGAGACTGGAAAAAGTCTTATAGGTGGTATGTTTACAGGGCATGCAGCCAATCTGAAGAGTTATTTTGACGTGTTGAGCGATGAAGAGTTGGTCACCTTGTATGACCTATTACGTAAACTGCAAAAAGCGCAATAGACTTCGTGTAAGTCAGCATTTTTTTTGCTTATATATTACTAATTAGTAAAAAAGGAAATATTATGAAAATCAAAACATTACTCGCATCATCACTGTTGGCAGGAACTGCCTTATTTGCTGGGAACTATAACGTTGATCCTGCACATTCAAGTGCAGATTTTAGTGTCAAACACGCCATGATCTCAACCGTAAAAGGGAATTTTTCAACATTTAACGGAAGTTTTGTGTACGATGAAGCAACCAAAACGCTTAAATCTTTAAATGGAACCATTCAAGCGACAAGCATCGATACAGGTATTAAAGACAGAGACGAGCACTTACGCTCCGCCGATCTTTTTGATGTTGCAAAGTACCCTACTATCACATTTGCACTTGATGAAATCAAAGGCGATAAAGCCTATGGAAAACTGACTATGAAAGGGATTACAAAACCTATCGTTTTGGCTTTTGAAAATGGTGGTAGTGCAACGGATCTTTACGGTAACAAGCGTGTAGGTCTTGGGTTTACTGGTAAAATTAACCGAAGCGATTTTGGCATTACATGGAACAAAGCCCTTGAAACAGGTGGTGTTATCGTCGGAGAAGAGGTTAAAATCGACGTAGCACTCGAAGGCATTTTACAAAAATAGTTTTAAAAGATAAAGGAGCCAACCATGTCATTGATGATTCATAGAGCCGACCAAAGAGGTGTTGCAGAGCATGGTTGGCTTCATAGCCGTT
Source organism: uncultured Sulfurospirillum sp. (assembly GCA_964466465.1). GTDB lineage: Bacteria > Campylobacterota > Campylobacteria > Campylobacterales > Sulfurospirillaceae > Sulfurospirillum. The sequence goes on along the minus strand of CAYXNJ010000006.1, from coordinate 53,706 downwards.
TTAGCTTCTCCTTTGCGGAGTATTATAACCCTTCTCGTATGGGCTTTGGCGCCCTTCGTGTCATCAACGATGATGTCATCGAAGCAGGAGCGGGTTTTGGGATGCACCCACACCACGATATGGAGATCGTCTCTATCGTCACTAAAGGGGTGCTAGTCCATACCGATTCGTTCGGCAATCATGGCGAAGTTCATGCAGGCGAGATCCAGTATATGAGCGCAGGAGAAGGTGTTTTGCACTCCGAATTTGCCTCCATAGACGGCGATGTTGCACTGTTTCAGATTTGGATAAAACCAAATGAAAAAGGCGGCAAACCACTTTACAATCAACGTGATTTTAGAGATGTCACCAAAAACAATCAGTGGGTAACGCTAGTTTCGCCTGATGGTAAAGAAAACTCCATTGCCATCAAACAAGAGGCATTCATCGCTACAGCCAAACTGGATGAAGGGAAAACTATTGCCATAGAGCCCTCACTTCCAAATCGTGGTAAACTCGTACTGGTTGTTGAAGGAAGCGTTCAAATAGGTGATGTCGTGCTTGAATCAAGAGATGAAGTGCAAATGACTGAAGCAAAAGCCTATGAAGTGAAAGCGTTACAACCCTCTTTCATTTTACTCTTTGATGTGCCGATGCAATAATTCGTGTATAATGGCATAAAAAAAGGTTTCTTTATTTATGCCAAAACACCCTACCCTATTACAACAATTTCGCTCTTTTTACCTTCAAAACAGACTCGATGATCTTGAAATTGCCATTGAGTATTTCAGCGTTTTTGGAGGAACGAGTTGGAATGTCGATACCAGTAAACCTCTTTTTGAGCTGATTTCAAGCAAGATTTTAAAAAACTACACTTACATTCACACCGACATCACCAAACTTACATACAGTAACAAACTCTCCCATGCACTCTTAAGCGCATCTGCTACAGGGGATCGTCGCGTTTATTCTTCCTATAAGCGAGCAAGGCTGAGCCGTGAAGAAGGCAATGAAGCACTTCATGCGCTTTTGCGCAGCGAACTCATCGAGCTTGAATATTCGCTTGAACGTCCCATGAGAGAAGAAGATGATAACTCTGATAAACTAAACTTCATCTCTCCGTTTATGCGCTTTTGGTTTGCTTTTGTTTCACCCTACTATAAAACCATCAAAGAGGGCGATTTTAGCGAAGTGGAAAAAGCATTTGCAAACCGCGAACAAGGCTTTAGCGATCTTATTTTTGAAAAACTCTGCCAAGCATTTTTGAAACAAAGTTTTAGTGAAGATCCTATCGTTGAGATTGGAAGCTATTGGGATAAAAACGCTGAGATTGATATTTTGGCTAAAACAAAATCTGGCAAACTGATCGCAGGAAGTTGCAAATACACCAACGCGAAAGTCAAAAAAACCGAACTTGCACGTTTGAAAGAGAAATGCACAGTGGCAGAACTCGAACCTGATATGTGTGTTATTTTTGGAAAAAATGGCTTTAGTTCCGAACTCAAAGCACTCAAAGGAAATGACCTTAAACTCTTTACACTCAAAAGCCTAAAACCACTTGTGGAAGAGATCAAAGAGAAAGAGCTCATCCCGTGTGAAGAGAAAAAATACTAAAAAAAGGGAGAAAACCTCCCTTTGAAAAACCCCTAAAAAACTACCTTGCTAAAACAACACAGGTTGCGACAAAGGCGATGATCTCAGGGGTGTATCTGAAGTAGCTCATCCAAATACGCATGATTCATCCTTTGTTTGGTGTGCGCAAACAAAGCATTCTTCGTTCCACAGTTTACCTATACTGCTGATACGCCTCAATTTTTTCTTGAAGCTTCTTCGCAAGGTACGAATGAGCATAGCCAAGTTCACTCAAAATGAGCTTTGCCTCATCAAGGTATTTTCGTTTTTTTTCAGTATCCCAATGCTTTGGTGGCACTCCAAGATTGGTGATACGATCAGCAAGTTTTACCATCGCGACGCAGTTTTGACGTTTTTTCAGTCGCTCTAAACTGTCTCTCATCTGAGCTTCTTTGGAAGGCAAGGTTTTATCTTTCGTAAGTGCTGCAACGCCTTTGGCGATCACTTCCACATTGCCCGCAAGTGGGCTATTTTTGGTGATAACGGTTGTAGTATCTTCATTCACATCGTGTAAAAGCGCACACGCGATAGCAACATTGTTTTCATCATAACTTAAAGGCTCACACGTGATGGCATTGATAACTTCGCCTGCAACACTTAAAAGGTGCATCGAGTATGGTAAGCCATGGGGCGTTTTTTGCTCGCCGTGAGCCTTAAGAGCAAAAGCAAGATGTTCTTTAAACTCTTCCACGCTAAAAAGCTCTTTTGGTAAAGAAACGCCCATTTTTAGGGCTTTTTGTAAAGTAGGAATTTTACCTTTTTCTATCTTCGCATAATGCGCTTCTTCTTCATCCTCGCTAAAGTAAAACAGATACGTACCCTCTTCACATACCAATTCTAACTCTTCAAAACGTTCATATTCACTGACGTGAGTGTAGAGATTGACCTGTAAAATTTTTGTTATCAAACCACTGAGTTGATGCTTGACTTTTACAGGAGGCAGAGGAATAGAATCTAACTGGAAAAATTCTACGTATCCCATAGAACCACCCGCTACATTAAAATTGATAGTAAGGCTTCGCTCTTTTCCCTCTTTGAGATACACAATTTCAACAAGATTATGAAGCATGTAAAGGGCAACGACATCACATCCTTCAATATCATTTAGATACGCCCACTTTTCAGACATGACCAACCTTTCAATAGATAACTTAACTATTTTTTACACAGCTCATCAAACCATTTTTCATTCTCAGCCGAACGATTGTTTTTTGAGCGTAAAAGTGTTTCGCGTACAGAGACCAAATCCTCGACTTCTAAAAATTCTAACATTGAAAATGAAGAAATTGGAGCATTTGGGTCAGATTCTATCAGTTGTTCAATTTCCTCTATAAGTGCCATTTTATCGGCATTACCTTGCATTCATTTACCTTTCATTACCAAACTGTGACTCTTTTTATTGTATAATACCTTACATTTCATGCAGATTAGTTTCTGTAACTTACAAGGAAAATGAATGAAAAAACAGATTTTATGGTTGGTTGCGCTTCTTTCAAGCACACTTTTTGCAGCAACCGATGCACAAATTGTTGAACATTTTAAATCAACGATTCAAGTACCTAATATTACTATCGAAGTCGTTTCACGCAAAGGCGTTGAAGGCATCGATGGCATGGATTTCGTGACGTTAAATCTTAGCGATGGTTCACGTTCACAAAAACTCAGCATCTTTACCAAAGATGATTTGATCTTCCCAGATGTTATTAGCATCAAACAAGGTGGAAGCATTAAAGAGATGATGGAAATGGCAGAGCTTCAGAAAAAGCTTTCAGCACTCTATAAAAAAGAGGAGAAGAAAAACATCGTCACTTTAGGCAATGATCCTAAAAAAGACACTCTCGTTGTTTTTACCGATCCTGAGTGCCCTTACTGCAGACAAGAACTTGCTCAAGTAGAGCAACGCCTCACAACACACAATCTCAAACTTATTTTTACCCCAGTGCATGAGAGAAGTTCTTTAGAAAAATCTGTTTTGATTTATAATGAAACCGCTAAAGTAAAAAGCGATGCTGAGAAAATCAAAATCTTGAAAAAATACTACGATGAAAATGTCAAATACGACCAAAAAGTCAGCGATGCTGAAGTGGCTCGTATTGATGAGCTTAAAACAAAATACTTTGGTGCTGGCATCAAAGGCGTACCATTCATCGTAAAAGAGAAAGAGCTTTTAAAATAATTCTTGTCTTTATATCCCGTCTTTTCAAGGCGGGGTAACCCTACTTCAAAGAGGTTGGTATGCTACAAGTTGCCCTTTTTGCCATTATCGCTCTTTTGTTGATTATCTCTCTCACACTCTTTTTTCGTCTTCAAAAATTTCAATCTAAACAAAACACTTCACAACGCTCTACACTCGATGAAGAAGAGATATTTCAAACGCTTCCTTTGCCTATCATTTATAAAAAAAATGGTCACTGGCAAACCAATAAAGCCTTTTCATATGCTTTTGGTGCAATGAGTAAAGAAAATAGCGAACTTTTAAGCATGCTTCCTAAATGCGGCGAACATACCTGTGAACTTCAATTTGACAATGGCATTAGTAAACCAACACTAATCTATACAGCACCTCTTTTAGGCTCATCAGGGGATTTTGTCGCTATCGTTGTAGATATCGCACATTTGCAGAAAAGTAAAGCACTTTTATTGCAACAAAAAGAGCGTTTAGAACTTGCGCTTGAAGGGTGTAATGAAGCATTATGGGACTGGGATATGAAAAGTGAGAGTGTCTTTTACTCCCAAAAATGGAAACAGCTTATGGGATACGAAGCCAAAGAAAATCTCTCAACTCTCTCTTCATGGCTGAATTTAGTCCATTCCAAAGATATGGCACTGGTTAATGAGCGTCTTAAAGCCCATCTTGATGGTAGAAGTGACTACTTTGAAGTCGATCATCGTATCCGTCAAAGTGATCCCCTACAGTGGGTCAATGTCCGAGGCCGTGTCATTCTAGGAAAGAATGAGCATCCTATTCGTATGGTTGGAACCATTCGTGATGTAACAGCCTATAAAGCTCAAGAGGTTAAAGAACGTTTTGAGCATGAACGTTTTATCGCTTTTGTTGAACATATTCCAGCACTCTCGTTTATCAAAAACACACACGGAAACTACCTCTATATCAATCAAGCGTATCAGCAATTTTTAGGGTTTAAAACATGGAAAAATAAAACCGCTAAAGATCTTTTTGATGCCCTTACTGCCGAGAAAATCGCTGAAATGGATCGCCTTTCATTGTATGAAGGTATGACCCAACACGAAATTATACTCCCTACATCTGAGGGTCTTAAAAGTTATTTTTATCTGTATCAATTTCTCATTGATGAGGAAGGTGAAAAATTACTCTGTGGTTTTTGCATTAACAAACCGTTCAGAGAGTAGGTGTATCATTATTTCTGACAAATTCTAAGGACACCCCCTATGCAACCCAATCTTTTAATGATCGAGGATGATGTCGAACTAGCAGAAATTTTATGCAATTTTTTAAAACGCTATAACATCACCGTAACCAATTATGATGACCCATACCTTGGCATTAGTGCCTTAAGCATTAAAAAATATGACCTGCTCATTTTAGATCTTTCATTGCCTGGCATGGACGGACTTGAGATTTGCAAAGAGGTGCGTTCTAAAAGCGATATACCGATTATTATCTCCTCCGCACGTAGTGATTTAGAAGATAAAATTGTAGGATTAGAACTAGGAGCTGATGACTACCTTCCAAAACCGTATGAACCTAAAGAGCTTTATGCACGCATTATGAGTGTGCTTAGACGCTACAAAAAAAGTAATTCACCCCATGAAGAAGCAACCAATTCCGCACTCATTCTCAAAGAAGAGAGCCATACCATTTTCTTTAACAACACTCCACTGACGCTAACACCTGCAGAATACGATGTTCTCGCACATCTTATCAAAAAAAATAACTGCGTTGTTTCACGAACAGAACTCTTAAACAGTGCGTTGAGTCTGAATGAAGAGAATGAAAGCAGGAGTTTAGATGTTCTTATCAGCCGTATTCGGACAAAGCTTGGAGAAAGTTCAAAAGAGCCTAAGTTGATTCACTCGGTACGAGGTATCGGGTATAGGCTTCAAGCATGAGGTGGTACCACTCCATCATTACACGCATTACGCTTATCTTTGCGCTGGCACTTTTAGGCATTGGCGCTATCTTTTTTTCCCTCTCTATCCATGAGCGAGAAAGTACTCTAAGACGCATGAATGACTATGCACATCTTGCTGTTCGTTCTGCATTTGATCCTTTAGCAAAACAACTCGACTATGAAAAACTAGCGGAGATGGGATTTACACGCGTAGAAGATGCAAAGTTATACGAGCGAATTTTAGAGATACCTAAACCTCCGCGACCTTTTCCAATGAAACAGATGGAAGAGAAATTGCGATTTGGTATGTATGTCGTACCGCATGGCATGCACATTTATGCAGTTTTGTTTAGACGCGATGATAAACCTACTGTTTTGCAAGTTCCGTTTGAGAAAGAACTCTTTCCACAAATCCTCTTTCCATTGTTGACCTTTGCCTTTGTTATTGTCCTTTATATTGGCATTATCCGCAGTATCCTTCCCCTTAAAACCTTGCGTGAAAAAATCAAACACTTTGCTAATGGAGATTATGATATTACCTGTAAAAGTGGTAAAAAAGATGAAATCGCAATGTTAGCGAATGAATTTGATAGTGCTGTTGTTAAAATAAAATCGCTTCGTGATTCAAGACAACTCTTTTTGCGCAATATCATGCACGAACTTAAAACGCCTATTACCAAAGGCAAGCTTGCTGCTGAGATGATTGAAGATGCAACCTACACAAGTATTCTTCAAAATGTTTTTAAGCGTCAAGAAGCCCTATTAGAAGAGTTTTCACGTATTGAAAAGCTGAGTGCCGATGAGCTAAAACTTGACATCAAACGCTATCACATCGAAGATGTTGTGGACTATGCGCTCGATATTTTAGATGACAAACATGAAAACATTACCTGTCAACTGACTCCTGTTGAGCTCAATGTTGATTTTGAACTTTTTGGTGTCGTGCTTAAAAACCTTTTGGACAATGGTGTCAATTATGCCCATGACCACCGCGTTACCTTGAGTAATGACCTCCATACCATCACCATCTCCAACCATGCTCCTGCATTAGAATTCTCTCTTGAGCGCTATGCTGAGCCTTATTTTTTAGAAGGGAAAAAGCAAAAAAGTGCACGTGGACTTGGATTTGGACTGTTTATCACATGGCATGTCATTCGTTTGCATGGAATGCGACTGGAGTACAAACGGGAAGGTGAGATAAACCATTTTGTGATTTACATATAGCGATAAAGGAGAAGATTTTATGCCTTACTCGGTTGGTATTTTTGTATTTGATAATGTCGAAGTACTCGACTTTGCAGGTCCTTATGAAGTGTTTACCACCGCTTCACGTGTTTATGGCAAACAAAATCTGCTCTCTTCCGTGACGCCTTTTGAAGTTTTTACGATTGGGAAAACAAAAGAGCCCGTTCGCGCACGTGCAGGACTGAAAATTGACCCTGACTTTGACTTTGACACCCATCCCAAAATCGATGTTTTGCTCATTCCTGGTGGTGTTGTTAACGAAGAGCTAAAAGATGCTTCGGTTATAAATTGGATAGCGACCACCTCTAAGCAGACTCAACTGACCGCTTCCATTTGCACGGGTGCCTTTTTACTTGCCAAAGCGGGACTGCTGGAGGGCAAATCAGCAACCACCCACTGGGAAGATATAGAAGACCTTCGCATGATGTTTCCAAACCTTAACGTGAAAGAGCAGATGCGCTGGGTCGATGAAGGAGAGATTATCACATCAGCGGGTATATCTGCTGGCATCGACATGAGCTTGCACCTTGTGGAACGCCTTGTCAGTCGAGACTTAGCCCTCAGTACTGCCAGACAAATGGAGTTTGACTGGACGGAAAACAGTTAAGCTCGTCTAATTTTTATAATACTCTGACACACTCCTAAATGATCACTTATCGCTTCGACTTTGAGTCCTGCCATTTCGATCAATTTGATAAAATCTTTGGAGTGGTACATCTTACTGCATCCATTTGCCATCGCGGTAAAGTAAGGCGAGGTGTTGATGATGCAAAATGCCGATGTTTCAAAACGTTGCCTGTCCCAAAATGGCTCCATGATGCAAAGCAAGGTTTGCTCATTCATCGCCTCTTTGGCTCTGCTTAAAATGGAAACGATTTCCTCTTTGCTAAAACAGTCTAAAAACTGACTCATCCAGATGATGTCAAAGCCTTTAGGAAAAACGTGATTTGGGGCTAAAACATTGGCAGGCAAAAGCGAAATTTGCTCTTCTAAACCCTCTTTTTCGATGTTTTCACGCGCTAAGGCTAGCTGTTCTGGCAAGTCCATGATGGTTACATGTAAAGCCTTGTCGCTCTTTGCCATGAGCATTGAAAACTTGCCTGTATTGCCACCCACATCTAAAATTTTACGAGGTTTAAGACTCAAAAGCTTTTCCACTGCTTCGGGAAATGCGCTGTCAGAGTAAAAATGATCAAACGTAAACCAGCTCTGTTTTGCATTTTCGGGTAAGATGGAGAGTGCTGGGTAAATAGTCTCCCACTCGCCAAAGACTTTTAGTCCTGTTGGTTTTCCACTTTTGATTGCCTCATCGAGTGAAAAAAGCCCTTGGTAATTGACATGGTGGTTGTAGTTCATATTGGCAATGGTCATGGGATCATGCAGTAAAAAATAACCCGTTTTGGTAATGAAATAAAGCTCATCTTTTTGTTTAACGATGTCCGCACTTAGACTTGTTTCCAAAAGTGTTGAGATGCCATATAAACTTAAGTGTGTCTTTTTTGCTAACGCTTCAATACTCAGCCCTTCTTTATGTTCATACAACGCTTTTAAAATGCCAAGATCGCGCATAGAGCGTGCCACTTGAAACACAATTGGTGCAAAAGCGATGCGTTGGGCATTGTATTGTGCCTCTATAGCTGATGCACTATCATTGTTATGAAAAAAATGGCTCATTTAAACATTCCTTATTTTCTACAAAAGTAAATGAAATATTAACAGCAAACGCTATTTTAAGCTCTTATTTTAGCTAGATTTATATAATACAGCTGTTTATTTAAGAATATTTGTAAGGATTGTATGATTTTAACCGATTTTTATACGCTTACATGTAAAGAGGAAAACCGCTTTTGCATAGAGCTTTGTGACGCAAAGCATCCTATCTTTCAAGCACACTTTCCCAACAATCCTATCGTTCCTGGATTTATTTTACTTGAACTAAGTGCCCAAGTTTTAGGTCTTGAAATTGTAAAGATCACAAAAGCAAAATTCTTAAAAAATAGTGTTCCTTTAAGTGTGCTTTGGTTTGAGTACCAAACCAGTGAAAAAACACTTAAAATTCGCGTTATCCAAAATGAACAAAAAGTAGCTGAACTTACCTATGAAAAAAGATGATATTGTCGTAGTCGTTCCAACTTACAACAACCCTCTCACCATTGCCCATGTTGCCAACGATGTCCTCAGTCATGGGTATAGCCTCATCATCGTCGATGATGGTTCACAAACACCCGTTTCATCGCTTGTTTCCGCACATGAAAAACTTACTATCTTACGCCACGAGGTCAACCAAGGCAAGGGCGAAGCGATTATCACAGGAGCGAAAGAGGCACAAAAAAGAGGCTTTTCGTATTTTATCAGCCTTGATGGCGACGGACAGCATCTGGCTTCTCAGATTGAAAACATCTGTAGTGCTTGCGATGGAGACGATCAAATCATCATTGGTGCTCGCAATTTTGAAATCAACAACGTTCCCAATGGTTCCAAATTTGGACGATGGTTTAGCAATTTTTGGGCATGTTGGGACACGGAACAGACTATCACCGATTCACTCTCTGGCTTTAGACTTTACCCTACTTCCATCCTAGATCTCATCATCAAAACCAAGCGCTTTGACTGGGAGATGGAAGTGCTTGTCAAACACGCATGGAAAGGGCGACTCATCAAAGAAGTCAGCATTGAGTGCTATTACCCAACCCCCGAAGAGCGTGTGAGTCACTTTAAAAAGTTTTGGGACACCGCTGCCATTGTTATGGTGCATGTCAAGCTCTTGCCATGGAAATCTTTTCTCAAAAAAAGGTACCAATGAGCATGAAACAGCGCGGAAGCGGTTGGAGTATCAGACTCGTTTTTACCTTTTATAAGCTTTTTGGCTATACCTTTATCTATTACCTCATGTATCCTGTCACCTTTTTTTATTTTTTGGTAGCTGGCAATGTAAAAGTTGCCCTTCGTGATTACTACCAACATATCAACAAGCCTTTTAACAATTGGGTTTATTTTGAGCATTTGCGCCATTTTGCCATTACCATGTGCGACCGCTTTGTTTCTAAAGTAAGCCCACAAGACTACACATTTGACATTAAAAATGAAGAAGAGCTCATGCGCCATCTTCACGGTGGTGGCATTTTGCTCTTATCGCATTTTGGGGGCTGGGCAAGTGCAGGCAACTGCTTTAGTGATCTTAAAATTAACATTGTCATGCAAGAAGCACTCATTGAGACAATCAAGTGTATTGAAGAGAACCTTGAGAGAAAAAACCCTCATCTGAGCATCATTGATCTCTCTAAAGGTGGCGTGTATGTTACGATGAAAATTGCCTCCGCACTTCTTAGCAACGAGATTGTCGCGATGATGGCAGACCGAGCTACGGATGCAAAACATAAAGAGGTCGTGACCTTTTTTGGTAAAGAGGCTGAGTTTAATAAAAACCCCTTTAGCATCGCCTATAAAACCGAAAAACCGCTGATGGGCATTGCTTTTAGTTACCAAAAACCTCAGCATTACCGCATTGAATTTATCGAAATAATGATGGATAAAAACAACCCAGCAGATGCAGAGATACACACAGCGATGCAAACCTATGCCGATTTTTTTGCAACGCATGTAAATTTGCACCCTGAACAATGGTTCAACCTATACCCTTTTTGGAAAGAAACAATATGACATTAACGATAGACGACCGCTACATCTACTTAGAAGAAATCTGCAAAGCTAGCAGTGTTAGTGTCTCACAAGATGCCCACTTTGTAGAAAATTTTTCACTCTCCCACACCTTTTTGATGAATGAAATCAAAAAAGGCAAACCCATTTATGGCGTCACGACTGGCTATGGTGCAAGTGGAAAAAACTACCTCACGTATGAGCAAAGCGCCATTTTACAACAAAACCTTTACCGCTTTCATGGCTGTGGCGTTGGAGCGTCTCTGAGTCCTCAAACCTCACGTTACGCGCTCATTTGCAGACTCATTTCCCTCTCTAAAGGCAAGTCTGGCATCTCGTATGAACTGTTACAACGACTTGAGCTTTTGCTTGAAAAAGAGATTATCCCTGTGATTCCTTCCTTAGGCTCGGTGGGGGCTAGTGGCGATTTGACACCGCTTTCTTATATCGCCGCGGTCATTGCAGGCGAGAGAGAAGTGTGGTATGAAGGCATAATAGTGCCAACGAGTGAAGTCTATGCAAAGCTTGGCATTACCCCTTATGTGTTTAAACCTAAAGAGGCTCTTGCGATTATGAACGGTACGACCATTATGAGCGCGATTGCCCTCACGTGCTTGGCACGCTTTGAGGTTCTGCTTGCCAGCATGGAGTCTTTTGTCGCAGGCATGTTTGAAGTGCTTTTGGGCGACACCACGCCTTTAGATTCATTTGTGCATGAGGCAAAGCCTTTTAGTGGGCAAATTCACGTTGCCGCCAACATCAAAGCTAAAATAGAAGGCTCAAAACTGACCCACGGGCGTGATGACCGTTATGACAAGTTTTTTGCCGACAATGACCTCAACATCCAAGACACCTACTCCATGCGTTGCGCACCGCAAGTGTTAGGTGTGATTCGCGACAATTTAGATATTTCTAAAAAATGGGTTGAGCAAGAGATCAACTCGGTCAATGACAACCCGCTCATCGATGGCAAAAACCAAAAAATCTACACTTCAGGCAATTTCTACGGAGGTTACGTCGCTCACGCGATGGACACACTGAAAATCTGCGCGGCAAACTTGGCAGACCTACTCGATAAAGAGTTTGCACTTCTGGTTGATCACAAATTTAACAGAGGACTTGGCGAAAACCTCAAACTCTCTCGTGAAAACTATTTCCACGGCTTTAAAGCGATGCAAATCACACTTAGTTCTCTCAGTGCCGATGTCATCAAAAACACTACTGCCGCCTCCATTCATTCTCGCCCCACTGAGTCACTCAATCAAGACAAAGTGAGCATGGGAACCACAGCGGCACTGGACTTTAAAAAGATGATGGAACCCCTTGAGTTGATGCTTGGCATCGCCTTTATGGGCATGGCGCAAGCAGTGGACATCAGAGGTAAAGAGAGCGTTTCACCAACCCTACTCAAACACTACAACGCAATTAGAGAACATGCTAAGCCACTTTTAGAAGACAGACGCATGGATGTTGACATCGCAAAAATTCAAACCATTCTTCGACAAGGAGCGCTTGCATGAAAAAAGTGCTGGTAACGGGTGCTACGGGGAGCATTGGAGAAGCCATTGTGCGCTACTTTGCTAAAGAGGGTTACTTTGTTTATATTCACTACAGAAGCCAAAAAGACAAAGCACTCACACTGTTGGAAGAGATTCAAAACGGCGAGATTATTCAGTGCGATTTGACCCAAAAAGAGGAAGTCAAACAAGCGTTTGAATCTTTACACGTCAATGTGTTGGTGAATAATGCAGGCATCACCAAAGACAAACTGTTTTTCTTTATGGAACAAGAAGAGTGGAGTGATGTGATGGATGCGAATCTTAACAGCCTTTTTTATGTCACCAAACACATTTTGCCAAATATGATCAAAGAAAAAGCAGGCTCCATTGTCAATGTCTCTTCCATTTCAGGGTTGGTGGGCAATGGTGGGCAAGTCAACTACTCAACCACCAAAGGAGGCATCATCGCTTTTACGAAAGCACTTTGTGTGGAAGTAGCACGCTATAATATCAGAGTCAATGCGGTTGCCCCAGGTGTGATCGAATCGGAAATGATCCACAATGTGGATAAAAGCATCACCAACCTCATCCCCTGTAAGCGCCTAGGCAAGCCTGAAGAGGTTGCTGAAGTGGTCTTCTTTTTAGGCGATAAAGCAACGTACGTGAATGGCGAAGTGATCAATATTAGTGGAGGAATGGTACGGTAATGCACATACTTTTTTCATTTTTATACGCACCCGTTGTTGTGGTGTTGCTAAGTTATTTTGACATTAAGACCGTCTCAATTGGACTTTTTTGTTTTGGACTGATTTGGTTCATAAGTCTCAAACAAAAGGTACTTAAGACAACACTGTTTCCACTCTTTTACATCACCGTTGCCATCAGTGCCTTTTTCTTGAATGACTTTTTAGTCCTCAAGTTCTTACCGCTGCTTATTTCTCTGGCATTTATCTTTTTCTTGATTGTGAGCTATTTTGACAATGATTCCATCATTTTGCACTTTGCACGTAAAATTCATAAACGACCTCTTAGCGAAAAAGAAGAGGTGTACATTAATCACTCAACGCTTTTTTGGATAGCTCTGGCATGTCTCAATATTCTTCTACATGTAGGCATTTTACTGCTCAAAAATGATGCGTATTGGATCATCTACTCCTCTTTTGGCTGGTACATGGTTTTTATCATTGGTGGAATTGCACAGTTTTTACATCGCCAATTTATCTTTTTAAGACGGAACTAACGTATGAAAGCCTTCGCTTTATGCTTACTGTGCTCACTTGCTCTTTTTGGAGCGACTGCTTCAAACTTCAAAGAGACGCGCTACCTCTTTGCACTCGATAAAAACGTCACACTAGAGGGCTTCATCACCTTTGGAGAGCAGAACATCATCATCGAGTACGTCAAACCCGAATCCAAAGTTTTGACCTATTTTGAAGAAAAGCTCACCATTCAAGATCAAAATGGCTATCACGTTATCGATGCGCAAAGTATGCCTTCCATGAACTATTTTTTTCTGATTATCAAAGCGGTTCATGATGAAAACAGTATCTTGTTAGACTCCTTTTTTGATGCAAAAACAAAAGACAATGAGACACTTTTGATCCCCAAAGGTGTGGCAGCCGAAGTGCTTGAAGAGGTACGCATCACGCGTCACATAAACGAGCTTAAATCGTTACAGGTAAAGATTAAAAACGGCGATAGGATTACTATTGAAATTAGGAACTAAAACCCTCAATCTCGCTCTTTTTGCCCTTATCGGCATACTTTTTTTCTTCTACCAAAACTCCGTGCACGTCTCCACGAACTTGCTCTCTTTTTTACCTGAAGGCAAGAGCAAAGAAGCCTTTGAGATCTATTCACATTTCAAAAATTCAAAAGAAGTGCTCATTGCTACCGAAGGGTTCGATAAAGAATCCCTTGCCAAAATCAAAACCATCGAAGAGAAACTACTTGCCTCCAATCTTTTAAAATTGGAAAGTGCCATAACGCCCAATGCAAAGCTACTCGAATACACCAAAACTAACGCTTTTTACCTGAAAAGCCTCACCAAAGATGACTCGCAAAATATCCATGAAACACTCAAATCGCTTTATGAAAAAATGACCAATAATCCCTACTATTCAACCATAGACGCGACTGATCCGCTGGGCTACTTTAGCCCAAAAGAGCAAAAAATGCCCATTAACATTCGAGATGGGCACTTAGCGCTGGGTGATTTTGGGTATCTGTGCATCTTAAGCATCAAAGACACTTCCAATACCATCGAGAGCTATGAAACCATCTACAACCTTGTGCATCAAGAGCTCAAAGGCATACACAATGTCCGCGTCTTTAGCCCAACCTTTTACTTTGTAGAAAACTCACAAAAAATTCAAGATGACGTTACCTTTTTGATTGTCCTCTCAACCATTTTGTTGCTTGCGCTTTATATTTTCATCATTAAAAACATTTACCTTCTCATCAATACCATTGCCACCCTTGCGACCTCCGCCTTGCTTTCGTTTTTACTTATTGGCATAATTTGGAGTGAAGTCTCTGTCTTTGTTTTAGCTTTTGGCAACGCCATAGGAACATTGGCGATTGACTACATGTTCCACTACTATTTTTACGGGCATTATGAGAGCAAAAAGAAGTTTAACATCTCTGTTTTTTACGGCTTCCTTACCACTTTTGGCGGTTTTTTGATCTTCGCGTGGGTCGATTTCCCGCTTATCCAGCAAGTGTGTGTGTTTGCGATGATCTCTCTTGTGCTCTCTTACCTTCAATTTGTGTTTCTTTTTCCACTCATTGGCTTTAAAAAAGCGCAACCCTATACCAAATTTCACGTCTCCATTCCCTTGCCCTACCGTGCCATCGCTCTACTTTCTCTCTTAGCCATTGTGTTAAGTATTCCTTTCATAAAGCTTGATACCAACATCAAAAACCTTGACTACCAAAACACCGCCTTGATGAAAGAGGAAAAATTCTTCAAAAATGCCATTAAAAAAGAGGGTTTCATACCGCTTCTCATCGAAGCAAACTCTATTGATGAACTTATAGCACATAGCAATACCATCCAAAAAAGCTTTAAAAATGCCACCGCACCGCTTTCTTACTTTTTTGACAAATCGTTTTACGAACAACGAAAAAAAGCACTGGAAGCATTGCATTTAAACGAGAAAAAGGCACAAATCGAAGAAGAAGCGACCAAGCTTGGCTTTCGCACGGGTTTCTTTAAAAATGCCTATAGCGAAGCACTCTTGTACCCAAATTATCAAGAACTCTCTTTAGAGCAACTACGTGAAATGGGCTTTGATGTCGTCTTTCAGGAAGGCAAATACTACACATACGCTTTAGTAAAAAACAGTGATCGAAACGTAGTGGAAAAATTTACGTTTGCTTCCTCCATCGATGCCAAAGAGATCTTCTTTAATGCCCTTCAAAAAATTGCGCATCAACTTCTTTTGGGAGGTGTTCTCGCAATTGCATTTATCGTTTTCATGCTCAAGATGGTGTGCCGCAAAACCATAGCACTCAGCTCTAGCTTTGTACTCTTACCAACAGCACTTATTTTACTGTTTGCATTGATGGGAACATTTACTATTGCTCATATTTTTATGCTGTTTATTATGATGCTTTTTGGCATTGACTATGGCATTTATATGAGTAGTGAAGATAGCTTCAAAGATGGAACCAGAAGTGCGATTTTCTTCTCCATCATTGACACCTTTGCGGGCTTTGGTGTGCTTATATTTAGTGACATTGGAGCACTTCATGCAATGGGATTGGTTTCGTGCGTTGCGACAGTAGCTATTTTAGTTTTATTAATGGGGAGAAAACGATAATGCGTCTGGTCATACTAAACGATGATGGTAGTGAAAAAATTTATCAGAGTGAGAGTCTCGTTGATGAAACACTCAAAAACCACATCGTGCTTGTTCCCTCAAAAACCAAAGAAGAGAATGCCATAGAAATTTTAAGAGCTTATCTTTCAGGTGCAAAACCCATTTTGTACGACCAAGAAAACCTCGCGCTAAAAGAAAAAATCGAATCACTAGGCACTGAAACCTTCAACAATATTGACTTTGCCGCCATGTTTTTTACCTCAGGAAGCACAGGCTTTCCAACAGGTGCCTTTAAAAGTAGAGAAAACATTGAAACAGATATGGCAGCATTGGTGCGAGAATTTGGGAATTTTCAGATCGAAAAAGTGGTTGCAACCGTTCCGTTCATTCATATCTACGGCTTTTTAGCGGCACTGTTGCTTCCGCTTAAACTGGATGTTGACTTGATTTTTAAAGAGCATTTTTTACCCCACGACCTGCTTGAGTCTGCCAAGCCTCATCATCTCATCGTCACTACGCCTCTTTACATCAAATCTCTTTTGAGACTTGATGAAACCAAAGACCTAAGCGAAACCATTTTTATCAGCTCCACAGGACCATTGCCTCCCGAAATTGCCAAAGAGTTTACCGACACATTCAACACCACACTCATTCAACTCTTTGGCTCAACAGAGACAGGAAGCATCGCCTTTAAAAAACAAGATGACACCTTTTGGACACCGTTTCATAGCGTGGAAGTCTCACTGAATGCCGAAGGACTTTTACATGTAAGCTCACCTTTTATCTCAAAAACACTGTGGCAAGAGGGCTTTACACACACAGGTGGAGCGATTCAGAGTTTTGATTACGCAACCATTGAGCAGGGCCGCTTTCAACTCATTGGACGAAGTAGTAACATTGTTAAAATCGCAGGCAAACGCTACGCTACCGCACAAATCGAAGAGATTTTAGAAGCAATGGAGGGCATAGAAAAAGCCCTCGTACACGTCAAGCATAACAATGCCGAGCTGAAAGATGAAGTCATTCAAGTTTTTCTTGAAGCAACACGTCTCATCACAGTTAAAGAGCTAAAAAGTGCCATCAAACAAAAATTAGGGAAAATCAATCTGCCGATTGAATTACACATTGTCGATAAAATCTCCACCACATTGATGGGGAAAAAATGTATGCCATTAGTCTAAAAATCTCAATCTTAAAGGAAGTCGAATGAATTATGTTTTAAGAACGCTCCTCACACTCGCCTTTGCTGCCAGTGCCCTATTTTTTACGGGTTGTGCTACCAAACGTGGAGAAGTTGCGCTGCAAGTGCCAACCGCGACTAAAGCTGAAGTTGCGCCATCCAATGGCAAGCAGGTTTACATCAATTCTGTGGTCGATAAGCGTGTTTTTGAGGTAAAACCACCAGAACCGAGCATTCCTTCTCTTGATCCTTCTGAGCCACAAAGTGATGCCATCAAAGCACGTGCAGTTGGAAGAAAGCGCAATGGTTATGGTATGGCACTTGGCGATATACTTCTCAATGAAAATCAAAGTGTTTCAAGTGTCATTAAAGATTCTCTCAAAGAGGCTTTAATGGACAAAGGATACCAAGTCATTGAAAACAAAGAGCAAGTCACCCCGCAAACCTATATCGCCGATGTTAAAATTCTCAAATTTTGGTCGTGGATGAATATGGGATTTTGGGCACTTTCAATCAGTTGTGAAATTGAAACGATTGTTGATTTAAAACAAGAAGGAACACCTGCATCTTATAACTTACATGTCAAAGTTGCAGATTCTTTCCAAACAGGTATGGAAAGTAATTATATAGAGATGATGCAAAAGGCATTAAAAGAGTATAGTGCGCAAGCAAAAACAGAGATAAAATAAATGAATGCCAAAGGGTAGTCTAAAAACAACTACCCTTTTCAATATGTTAGAGCAATCCTAATTGAACTTGAATTGCTTTATTGAGGTTTTGAATCCAACCATTGTAGTTACTATGGATGGTATTATTTGCAGGATCATAGTTTAAGTTAACACTGCTTTCATAGTTAATGCTATACTCTTCGGTATTGTAGGTAATAGCAACCACTGCCGTATGTGTTCTAAGAATCAATGTTCCTTTAAGAAGTCCCTCTTTTTCTTTCTTGATAATCCAACCAAGTCCTCCGCCTGCACGAATAATTGCTTTTTCAACATCTGACATTGTTGCCTTTTTATCGGCAGCAACAGCAATTGTATTGTTATTTACATTATACACAGGTGGTGTTCCACAACCAAAAAATGCCATACTCATACCAAAAGCCAACGCCAACATAAGAAGTTTTTTCATTACCATCCTTTAAAGAAATTTGATTTCATTGTAGTGGTTTCAAGATTAATTTTTACTGATTAAATAGTATCTTAAAGCCCATTTATAGGCTTTAATCCTATTATTTCACATTTAAAATCTCTTTTCCATGAATTAACTTATCATTAATTTGACACAATGAGAAAAAAACCATAGAAGGAGAAAGTGCTTCGATGGGTTTTCCAAGTGTATCCATCGTAACACCCAACAAATGAAGTTTCGCGTTATGCAGTTTGATTTTTCCAAAAATTTCACTCGCTACAATAGATACCTTCGCATTTTGTGCTGCTACGGCTACTGTTTTGGGTGTTTTAATAGTACTATTAATAATTTCAACATCTGAGTTATACACAATCAACTCTTCGATCATTGCATCTTTAATAACAATTTTTTGTGAATCGCGTATCGTGATACTCTCTATTGTACCTGTATAGACTTTGTCTTTAACATCTTTGATTTTAATGCTATAGCTTTGTGTATTTTTGGGCTTCGTAGGTCTTGAAGTCCCTTCTTTACTCTTTAAATGTGTTTCTAAAATATGTAAAAATGCCTCTTCATGGGTTAGCATAGGCACATGTCCTGCATGTGGAAGAATTTTCAAAGAAGAAGATGGCATTAATTTATGCAACACATAACCTGTCTCAACGGGAGCTACTCCATCCGTTTCTCCCCAAATAATGGTTGTTCGTGTACTAATCTTTTGAGGAGCACCATTGAAATTTTCCTCCACCAATGCTACTGCTGCGATGCTATGAGGGGCACCTCCAAGAACAGTGCTTCGTAAATCTTCACTTGCAAGAACAACGCTCATATCTAATGACAGCTTACGATCAATCTTCTCTGCCATTTTATCGATAAACGAATTCATTTTTTGTGTTTGGAGCCCCTGAATTAAGCCGTTTTGCTCATCAAAAAAAGCATTGACTCCACTTTGAATTAAAAAATTATTATATTCAGACCGATGCAGTATGCCAGCCGCGTCCACAAGCACTAAACTTTCTACATCAGAGGGATACATACTGGTGTATTTGAGCGAAATCGCTCCACCCATTGAGTGCCCCACTAAATGAAACGGCTTTTTAAGATAGGTTTGGGTGAGATAACGAATAAACTTGGCGTAATTCAGAGGTGAATAAAGTTCATTAGCTTTACTAGATTGCCCAAAACCAGGCAAATCAAACGTAATAACATAATAATCATTTTTCAACTCTTCAATCGTACGTTCCCAAATGGTAGAAGCTTCATCGCCTAATCCATGCACCAAAACAACTGCTGGATTTTCGGGATTGCCTAGGGTTTGCATGTAAACAGATGCCTTAAAAATAGGCTCGGTGATAAAGGTTCCACGAAGTTCTTCTGCTTGAAGTCCCAGAAAAAACACCCATACCATCAGTAAAAACTTCATTGAACCTCTTCCAATACAATCATAAACGACCCACTCGCATTCATCACTCCACCCTCTTTTTCAAACACTTCAAAATAAAACTCAGAGGAGTTTCCAAGCGATAAACGCGATTCAACCACAACAATACACGTAAGACTTGATAACGCTATGTGTGACACAACATCTTTGATGAGCACCAAAAAACCGTTTCGGGGTGTGACAGACTGTGCAAAAGCCGATGAGGCTTGAGCGGCAGCTTCTATAAGCATAGGTAGCGTTGGAGAACAAGGAAATTCACAAAGCACCGATGCTTTTTTATCTTTACATGTAAGCACCTCTTTGGCAAAGAGAATGGGAGGAAGATGCGGTAAATTCATAAGCTTACTTCGACAATCGCACGCTCTAATGTGGGCGCTATTTGCGCGACATGTAACATCTCGCTGATGGAGTTTGGAACCCCTGTAAGCGCGCTTTTTTGTAGCGTCAAAGTCGCGTTGTCTTTAGTAACTCGAACCACCAACGCTACACCGCTTTCAAGGTAACTGATGCAGTGATTCACCTGTTCGATGTTGGGAATATCGAGCGTTTCAAAACACAAAAGAAGCAGTATATCGCCATCCAATGCTTTGAGCGCACCCGCCTTTAGGACATTGCGCGCCGTTTTGTCACCACTGGAGAGGGTGACAATCTCACTATGGTTATGGTACAAAATGGAGAGGTACGAAACGGCGGTGTTGTAAACCGAATTTTGAAAATCAGTAGGACTCAGAGGCTGTTCATCGCCAATGGCGTTTAAGATGTTTGCCGTCGTTTCAAGCTCGCCAAACGCACTTCCGCAAACAATGCGCCCGCCCTCAAAATGCCCCACACTGCCTAAAAGCTCGACAGCGATTTTTGCCGCTTTGGTAAGACGGCGACGCACAATCATCTGAGGTACAAGCTCTTTAATACGAGGAAGCTCCACGCTTTTTTCACCGAGCAGGTACGCACTGCTTAAAATTTCTAAATTAACCTTCATCGGGGAGTCCAAAAAGAAGTGAGGTGTTGTTGCCACCAAAGGCAAGTGAATTGCTTAAAGCGTAGCGAAAGGTATGTGCTTTAGCCCTACTAACAAGGTTGAGCGTTTTATTTTCTGGCTCACTTAGATGCGTATTGGGTGGAAGGATTTGCTTTTGAAGTGCCATCACGCAAATAATCGCCTCAAGTGCGCCCGCAGCTCCCAAAGTATGCCCTGTAATCGATTTGGTCGAACTTACAAACACATTGCTTCCAAAAAGGGTTTCAATGGCACACGCTTCGCTTTCATCATTTGCCTGCGTCCCCGTACCATGCGCATTCACATAACCCACCGCAGAGGGCTCAATGCCAGCGCATTTTAAGGCTTTTTGCATAGCACTAAGTGCTCCCACGCCATCAGGACTAGGGTGCGCCATGTGATGCGCGTCCGAGCTATACCCAACACCTCGTAGCTCAACACTCGTTTCATGAGGCTCATTTTGAAGCAGTAAAACCGCGATGCCCTCTGCCACATTCATACCATCACGACTCACGTCAAACGGTTTGCAAGCAGAAGCACTCAACACCCCAAGCGCGTCAAACCCTCGTATGGTCGTCAAAGAGAGCGTATCAAACCCCACCACTAACACGTTTTTATACACACCCTTAGCGATGATCTCGTACGCATAGCCAAGCGCATTGGCACTTGAGGTACACGCAGTTGAAAACGAGATGTCATCTTGGAACGAAAATTTGGAAGAGAGAAGGTGCGCTATGGCGTCAATGACGTGAAGTTTGGGGTCAATGTTGGTGTAAGCGTGTTCTTTTAAAAAAATCTCCTCGGTGATTTGCATTCCGCCCACGGAGGAACCGACAACAAGGAGCGTGTGCTCAAAATTTTCAAGCCCACTTCGCTCTAAAACCTTTTTACATGTAAGCTCTAAAAGTGCCTCTATGGAAAAAGGTTTTTTGATTTTACCCAGAGCCACCTCTTTGTTGGGTGTAAATTCGCTGTAAACATTCACACCGCTTTGCTGCTTGCAAATCGCCTCAAATAGGGCTTCACAATTTTCCCCCGCGCAGCAAACAGACTCGAAACCGTTTACAAAAACACTATTTTTGGGCATTGATAAAGTCTAACAAACTTTGAACGTTGGCAAAAATGCTCTCATAGGTTTTAGAATCAGTGATTTTGACACCAAACTCTTTATCGACCGTTAAAACAAGTTCAATAGAATCAACCGAATCAAGCCCTAGTCCATTCTCACCAAAAAGAGGCATAGTATCATCGATATCTTCAGGCGTTAGATCTTCCAGTTTTAAATTCTTAATCAAAATCTCTTTTAATGTTTGCATCTGCACCATAACACTCTAACCTTTAACTGTATGATTTTATGTTCAAGTGTACTTTAACCTATCTTGGATTTTTATAAAAAAGCATAAAAAACACCTTTGCGAGCCTATTTAACTGATACATTGTCACGCTAATGCTTTACATCTATTGCTAATCACTTTCAAACCTTAATATTGTTTTAAACTAATTCCACTATAATGCCCTTAATTTCAGAGCTTCATTAAAAAAGAACTTCACCTAAAACCTACCAGATTTGAGAAATCCTCAGTGAGTATGTAGGTTTTTACATACGATATTGACGGGTTTGTTCCCCATTAAAATTTTTATGTACATGAGTTAGAGTTTGTGCTTCGTCGCACGTTAGTTTTGTTTTGAAAAATTTATAATAATGGAATAAAACATGCAAACATTTGAATCCTTTGGTCTTCACCAAGATATTCTCAAAGCCATCACAGAGGCAGGCTTCACAGAGCCAAGTCCCGTACAAGCAGAGGCAATCCCTCTTGTTCTTCAAGGACACGACATCGTCGCACAAGCACAAACAGGTACAGGTAAAACAGCTGCTTTTGGTCTTCCAACTATGAGTATGATCGATGCAAATCTCAATAAAGTACAACTTTTAGTTATCACGCCAACACGCGAACTCGCAACACAAGTGAGCGACGAGCTTTACTCTTTGGGTCGTTTTTGCGGCATCAAAACCGTAACGATTTATGGCGGTAGTTCATACAGCCGTCAAATTGGCTTAATCGAAAAAGGCGCGAGCGTTATCGTCGCAACACCAGGTCGTATGTTAGACCTTCTTAAAAATGGCAAGCTTCCAGGTTTTTCACCAAAAATGGTTGTTTTAGATGAAGCTGATGAGATGCTTGATATGGGCTTCTTAGAAGACATCGAAGAGATCTTTACCTACCTTCCAAAAGAGCGCCAAACGCTTCTTTTCTCAGCGACCATGCCAGATCCTATTAAAAAACTTGCTACAAAAATTCTTCACGAACCAAAATTTGTGAGCATCACACCAAAAGATAGCACTACAAACGATGACATTGAACAACTTTACTATGTGATCAACGAATACGAAAGAGATGATGCGATGATTCGTCTTTTGGACGCTTTAGAGCCTGAAAAATCAATCGTGTTCTGCCGTACTAAAAAAGAGGTTGATCGTCTTTCAACACAGCTTATGGCGGTGGGTTACGCAGCAAAAGGCTTACACGGCGATATGGAGCAAAATCAACGTGAGAGCGTTATTAAAGCATTCCGTGGTTCACAAATCGAAATCCTTGTAGCAACCGATGTTGCGGCACGTGGTCTAAATGTTGCTGACATCACTCACGTTTTCAACTACCATATGCCATTTGATCCAGAGAGCTATGTTCACCGTATTGGTAGAACAGGACGTGCTGGTAAAAAAGGTACAGCGATTACGCTTGTAACACCTATCGAATTTCACTCAATGCAGAGAATCAGTAAAAAAGTAGGCTCAAAAATGGAGCACAGAATTGTTCCAAGTTTAAGAGACGTAAAAGAGCACAAACTTGTAAAAATCGCAGAAGAGATAAAAAGTGCTGAGCTCAACGAAAATGCGTCTAAACTTCTTGCTATTTTAGAAGATGAGATGGATATGTCTCAAATCGCACTTAAACTTCTCTCAAACTTATTGAAAGAAAATACACCAGTCGGTCCAGATAAAATCGGTCTTGATAAAAAAACATTGGAAAATGTTGTTAAAAACATCGAAGAGCGTGAAAATAGCCGTGGCGGACGCGGTGGCTATAGAGGAAGCCGTGATGGCGGACGTGGCGGATACAGAGGCAACTCTGGCGGTTCACGCGATGGAAGCGGATACCGTGGAAGCCGTGATGGCGGCTCACGTGACAGTGGCGGATACAAAGGCTCAAGCTCACGCGATGGTGGAGCAAGCAGAGATGCACGTCCTCCAAGAGGGGATGGTGTGCCTAGAAGTGACAGAGGTGAAAGCCGTAACCCTTTTGCAAAAGAAGGCGGTAGATCTTCAGGTTCACGTGACGGTGGCGGATACAAAGGCAACCGTGACAGTGGCGATAGCAGACCACCACGCGCACCAAGAGGCGACAAACCAAGTGGAGCACCACGTAGTGATCGCGCTCCTAAATCTGCTCCAAGAAACGCTTACAAAAAAGACTAATTTTAAGAGAGTGGCGTGAGAAAATCACGCCATCTCGCCTCTTTTATTTTATTTAACTACACCCTATCAAACGCCAATTTAAGACCTAAAATTCCCAATACACTTCCTGCGATTCTATCGATGTATTTCTTCGTGCGCAAATAAATTTTTTGTGCTTTTTGCGTCGATAACAGTCCGACAACACACGAGTACCACGAAGCATCGATGATAAACGCGATCAGGCAGATAAACAGCGTTCCAAAAGGCGGTACCTCTTTTGGAAGCAGTGCCGCAAAAATACTTCCGATGATGATCGCCGTTTTTGGGTTGCTCATCTGTGTCGCAAAACCAAATAAAACAGCTTTGAAAAAACTCTTTGGTTTTTGCTCCAAACTAAGCGTGGTCTCTAAAGGTGTATCGGCGTGTTTCCACATCTTATAGGCTAAATAGACAAGGTACATGCCTCCTGCTACTTTTAAAGCGCCGTACAAAAAAGGCACGGTTTCTAAAATAGCGTAGAGTCCGAAGATGGCTAAGAGTGAAAAGACAACCGCGCCCATTCCCAAACCAATCGCCACACCAAACCCCTCTTTGCGAGACTTTGAAACAGCCGTTTTGGCGATTAAGATAAAACTAGGTCCCGGACTCATCGTCCCTAACATAAATACCGTCGCTATCGCTAAAAGAAAAGCATAATCACCCATAATTTGCCTTTACATGTAAAAATTTTAACCAGAATTTTGGCTTGTGAAAGTTTAGCACGCAAATGTGGATAGTCACCTAAGAGAGGTTGTTTCAATCATTTTTTTGATAATCTTTGCATGCAAAGAAAGAAAAAATAGCCTACTCTTTCAAATGCTTACGTGACACCATCTCGCCCTCATACCCTGTCGTTTTCACCGCTTCTAAAAACGTCTTATCGTCGATGCCATCTTTGGCAATGACGACGGCTAGTTTTGTCTCCAATGTTACTTTAGTATTTTCCACGCCCTCAACGCTTTTGAGTGCTTTTTTGACCGCTGTGGTGCACATCGGGCAGTGCATTTCAGCTACTTTGATGACCACTTCTTCTTTGGCAAAGAGCATCAACGGCAAAAGGAGTATCAACCATTTTTTCATTCATCGTTTCCTATCAAAAAATTTGCCCATTCGGGGTAGAGCAATATCAGTAAAATCAACCCTAAAGTCAGCGAATAAAACCAGATATAACGCTTTTTCTTTTGAGGATTACAGGTAAAGGTATGATGCGCGTAACTTCGCCATGAAAGCCACAAAACAAAGAGCGACAATAAGGAGAGTGGTATGCGAAATGGGGTAAGGACTTCTAAGAAACTTAGAAATCCAAACGAGATTCCAAAGAGTAAAAACAGCAGTGGAGGCAGACAGCATGCGGTTGCCGCAAAGGCTGAAAGCAGTGCTGTTAAAACGCCTAGAATCTCTTTTTTCATTGATTAGAGTTTCTCTTGTGAGATAAAACTATAACTAAACGCTGCTGGTGCGTAGTAATCTAGCACTTCATCTTCCACTTCGCCGTACGGGTAGCCAAACATATTGAGTGGTTTTTGCGCTGGCGTTGGGGTAAGTACAAAGTCACGCGCCGTGTTGTAGCCCATCCAGTTCATCTCCCAGTTGCCGAAGAAATACTCCCTAACCTCTTTGATAAGCGGGTCGTTCAGCGTCATTTTCTCGGTCAAGATGACTTTTGCAACGTCTGCTGGATCGCATGGAACCCAACCTGCGCCATCAAGGTAAAACTCAGCACGACAATGTTCCGCTCCCGTAATTTTAGCCAGTCCTTTTTCATCACTGCTTCCGCATGCTTTTGAGTAGCGTGAGCTTCCTAAACGAATACCAAAAATCTCACGTGCAGGCACTCCTGCACTTCTAAGAAGCGCTACAAAAACAGAGCTAATGTCGGTGCATTTTCCACCCATAATGTTTTGCTCGATTGCTTTACCAGCATCGCCTACACCACATCCTACAACGTTGTTATCGCGGTACATATTTTCTGTCACCCATGCGTAAATCGCTTTGGCTTTTTCAAGAGGTGTTTTGCTGTTTTCTGTGATTTTAAGGGCTAGCTCTTTGACTTTACCACTCGTTGGAATGTGCGCTGTTGGTTTGAGGTAGTGTGCAACATCTTTTGGGTATTTGGTTGAAGCTGTTGCTTTGCTAAGATCAGAGTTACGTTCATACGTTGTAATCGTATAAGTGACTTCTAAAATCTTTTCACCGCCATTTTTCCACTCAGCGTAAAGTGTACGTGCTTTGTAGCTGTTTTTATCGGTGACATAGGCACTCGTTGCGTTAGAGTTAAATTTAAAATCGCTTAGCTTTTGGTAGCTACTCTCTAATGGAAGAGGAATCCATAGTTTGGTAAAACCATTTTTATTTTCATGTTTGAGGTTGTAGCTATTTTTGACGAAAAAAATACGTGTTTTTGACTTTGGCTCACTTGCCTCCAAAATCGAAACTTGAGGAAGAATAACGGAGCTTGCACCTAGTGCTACACACCCTTTGATAAACGCTCTTCTTTGCATAGGAAATCCTTACTAATTAAGATGTGGCACGAAGAGGTGAAAAACATAAAAGCAGGTAAATAAAGAAGTTATTACGATTATGTTTGTCTAAGCCTTAGACGTCGTGCATTGAGAGGATTGTACAGTGGATTTGCTTAAAAAATTCTCTAAAAGCTCTTATAGTATTTGTGCCTAAGAGCTTTTAGACATTTTAAGCTATTGTAGAGTTTTTAGCACTCTTTTTGCTCTTTTTCTTTGCAGCTAAAGTCTCTTTAGAAGACTTAGAAGGTGCTTTTTTAGCTGCGGTTTTTGTAGATGATTTGACGTTTTTTTGAGCAGTTTTATTTGCTTTTGTTTTGACATCTTTTTCACTATGTTTTTTCTTAGTTTGCGTTGTGTCACTTGAAACACTGCTTTGCGCAAACACGCCTGAACTTAGCAGCGCTACACCTGCTAGAACGATTAAGAAACGTTTGAACATCTCTTCTCCTTGATCAAAATAGAAACGCATTGTACAGCTATCTGTCTAAAATGTTTCTAACATATTTTTTCAACCCATTTATAGCCATTCTTTATTAAAATTTACTCTGCAAAAGTTCTCTTTCTAAAAAAGTGAACACTTTTTGCTTGTAATTAGAAAGAAGATTTTTAAAAGGACTGAACATGCATTTTTTAGTTGTTGATGATAGCTCAACAATGCGCAGAATTTTGTGTAATACTTTAGGTACTATCGGGTATAGTGCGACTGAGGCAGAAGATGGACTTGATGCGCTTAAAAAGATCAAAGATCAAAAATTTGATGCCATCATGACAGACTGGAATATGCCTAAAATGAACGGATTAGAGCTTGTACGAAGCATCCGAGCGATGGAAGAGTATAAACATACTCCTATCATTATGGTAACCACAGAAGGTGGTAAACGTGAAGTCATTACCGCAATCAAAGAAGGTGTAAACAACTACATCGTTAAGCCTTTTACAGCCTATGTTCTTCGTGAAAAGCTTAAAGACATCATCTAGCGTGGAGAGTTCTTCTCCACTTCGCTTTCTTGAAAATGAATCGTAAAGTAGTTTTGTCCTTCTACGTGTAAATAACTGAGTTCAAACCCATGTTTTGCAACAATTGCATTGGCGATGTACAGCCCAAGTCCTAAACCGCTACTAGCACCCTCTACGGTTCGATTGAACGCCCGTGTAAAATCAAGTCGCTCGTTAGGAATTTTCTCCCCCTCACTGCATATGCTGATACTCTGTGCACACAAATCAACCTCAACACGACCCGTACTGTGTTTGAGGGCATTGTCTAAAAGGTTTTTAATCGCGGTTGCAAACAGTTCAAAATCGACACAAACAAGCGGTGCCATCTCTTGTGGCACAATGGAAATGCGCTTTGTATCGCCTAAGAGCAGTAAATCCATCGCATGATCTAAAACATCAACCAAACGATACTCTTTTGCATCCATAACCCACTCGTTTGAGCTGAGTTTTTCTACTTTGACCATCTCGCCAAGAAGCGTTTCAAGGCGCTCAAAAATGCGTTCTAATTGAGGCTGCTGTTTGATATTGTCTAACGAATTAGAGAGAATCTTGCCTTTCATGATCGGCGTTTTAAGTTCATGCAAAATATTGCGTAAAAAAA
Source organism: uncultured Sulfurospirillum sp. (assembly GCA_964466465.1). Taxonomy (GTDB): domain Bacteria; phylum Campylobacterota; class Campylobacteria; order Campylobacterales; family Sulfurospirillaceae; genus Sulfurospirillum. The sequence goes on along the minus strand of CAYXNJ010000006.1, from coordinate 25,406 downwards.
GTGTACGTGCCTCTTTAAGCAGATGAATTTTCTCCATAGCCAAATTGAACTCTGCAGCAATTTCACCCAGTTCATCTTCACTCTCCACACCAATAGCTTGAAATTTTTTTGTATCTCCAAAAGTATGAATCGCTCGTTTAAGATGGCGAAGTCGTAAAAGCTTTCGTAAAACAATGCCAAAGAAAAGAAGCAAAAGGGTGTTAATTACTCCACCTAAAATCCATAAACGATACAGAGAAAACGTTTCGGTATTTTCAAGTATGGGTGGTTCATCCATTTTTTGCGGCAATGAAGGAGGAGCAAATCCTTCGTTAAACCCAAACGATGGAGGCGGTGGCGGAGGTGGATGTGGAGGCGCTCTATGAACAAAGTAGAGTTTTTTCTCGTACATTAGCATATCAGAAAAAGGGTCTTCCAAAAGCTTCACCCCTTCTGTGAGTAAGGTATGCTTATCTTTTGTACTTATGCGAACACCTAATTTTGACAGTGTTGCCTCTTTATCAACATCGTTATGAAAGGCTACTTTCATCGCCATCATAAAACGTTGAAAGGTAAAAAATTGCAAATCACTCATTTGCCTTTTGTATTCAATCACCAACGCAATATTAATCACAACCAATGTCAACGCAAAGAAGATTGAAATCAACGTAACGATAGAGATTTTACGCATTAACAAACTTATATCCGACCCCTCGTACCGAGAGAATAAAACGAGGCTTTTTAGGATCATCCCCTATTTTTTGACGAATCCGCCCCATAATGACATCGATGCTTTTAAGACTGCTTTCGTATTTGATGGAGCCGATATTGAGTAAAAGTTCTTCTCTTGAGATAACAAACCCCTCTTTTTTGAGCATATATGAGACGATGTCATACTCTGCCATCGTGAGTCTTACCTCATGTTTTCCTCGCGTGACGATGCGCCTTTCTTCATCCATCTTAAACGTCTGTCCCAAAGGCTCTCCTGCACTTGTACCTCTTCTGAGTATGGCACGAAGCCTGTACGCCAATTCTCGTGGATCATACGGTTTGGGAAGAAAATCATCCGCTCCACGCTCAAATCCCATAACTTTATCGCTCATGTCTGAACGTGCCGAGGAGATAATAATTGGAAGTGTAGGAATGGACTCGTGGACAATGCGGCAAATTTCTAAGCCATCAATTTGAGGCAAAGAGAGGTCTAAGACAAGGGCATCAAACTGTTCTTGCTGGAGTGCCGTTAAGCCTTCAAGCGGACTAAACGCGAGTATGGTTTCAATTTCCTCTTTAGAGAGAGAGTCTTGAAGCAGTTGTGCCAGTTCAACGTCATCTTCGATCATTAAAATTTTAATCATAATTGATTATAACGAAGATAAAGTAAATGAAAAGTAACACAAAACCACGCCTTGCTTAGAGCGTGGTTTGAGGCTTAGGCACTAAAGCTTACAGAACTGCCAGAAAGCGAATTTTGCGTTGAATAATTAGAGATGATTTGCGCTAAAAGCGCTTTCATCAATGAGTCATCGCTCGTTTTCTCTGTTGTTACCTCAGACGCACCAATACTCGCAGCTTTTGTCGAGTCTTTATACGCTTGAGCTTCTGTTGAGCTTACTTTGCCATCTTCGTTGGTATCAGCTTCGTCAAAATTTGCAGCCAATGTTTCAAAGAGTGAAGCCAGATTGCTATCGGTT
>CAYXNJ010000006.1:0-23636 GCA_964466465.1 uncultured Sulfurospirillum sp. | reverse complement strand
GGTGGGGGCATACCTCCAACTAACCTAGTTGACTCTTCTGAAAATAGTGTACTCAGCTCTTCTTCGCTGATCGTTCCATCTCCGTCACTATCCAATGATGAGAATGCACTACTAATAGCACTTTCATCACTAATGGACAATGCCAAAGCTGTACTGCTAAACTCAGTACTATCAACAGAACCACTTCCGTCACTATCCATAGAAGTAAGCAACGCTTCTGCGAATTGTGAACCTAAGGAACTGCTACTGCTGGTACTGCTGCCATACGTTGCATATGAAGATGCACCGTAGAGAGAATTTGAACTTATCGTCATCATCTCCTCCTTTTTTTGGCTTGGGAATTTCCCATGAGAAATCCTAACGCCAAAGCGGTAAACGGTGGGTAACAATGGTAAAAATTTTGGAATTTAAAGCGATACGAGGAAAACCCTCGCATCTTTTAGGGTAAAAGTGGAAGCCCCAACTCTTTTAAAAAGGTGTTGTGCGCTTTTAAAGCCTCTGCGCTTTTCTTCTCCGCTTCTGCAAGCTCTTGATGAACAGCTTTGAGGTCGATGTCCTCTTCTTGTACGGCGGTGCTGATGTAGCGAGAGATGTTTAGGTTGTATCCCTCTGCTTCTATCTGCTCCATCGATACGCGTTTAGAGTAGCGCTCTTCTTCTTTGCGGTATTGGTAAATAGAGACTATTTTTTTGATATGCTCAGGTAAAAGCTTGTTTTGACGTTTGCCTTTTTCAAAATGCTCCGCCGCATTGATGAAAAGTACATCATCGTACTTTTTACACTTTTTAAGCACCAAGATACAGACAGGAATACCCGTTGAAAAGAAAAGATTTGACGGTAAGCCTATGACCGTGTCGATGTTGCCATCTTTGAGAAGTTTTGTGCGTATGCGCTCCTCTGCCCCACCACGAAAGAGCACACCGTGCGGCAAGATGATCGCCATCGTGCCATCTTTGCCTAAAAAGTGAAACCCGTGCAGTAAAAAAGCAAAGTCAGCCGCGGACTTAGGAGCAAGTCCGTAATTTTTAAAGCGGAAATCTTCACCCATCACCTCATTTGGCTCCCAACGGTAACTAAATGGTGGGTTTGCCACGATGGCGTCAAACTGGATTTTCTTAGCAGGGTTTGTCTCTCGTAGCATCTCCCAGTCATTCAGAAGCGAATCACCGTGATAGATTTCAAACTCATTGTCTTTGACCCCATGTAGAAGCATATTCATGCGAGCTAAGTTGTAGGTCGTGATGTTTTTCTCAGTTCCATAGATTTTACCGATGCCGTGAGCACCTAGCTGTTTGCGGACATTTAAAAGCAAAGAGCCCGAACCACACGCAAAATCAAAGACACGCTCTAGCTTTTTCTTTTTGCCCGTTGTCGGGTCTTGGCTATCGAGCGTGACGATTTCAGAGAGGATGCCTGAGATTTGTTGTGGGGTGTAAAACTCTCCAGCTTTTTTACCGCTTCCTGCTGCAAACTGACCGATGAGATACTCATACGCATCGCCGAGTATGTCAGTATCTGCTGAAAATTTTGAGATGCCTTCGTTGATTTTTGCGATGATGGTGCAGAGCTTGTCGTTGCGCTCTTTGTAGGTTTTGCCGAGCTTCTCAGATGCAAGGTTGATTTCGGAGAACAAGCCACTAAAAACGCTTTCAAACGAGTCGTTTTCGATATGCTTAAATCCCTCTTGAAGGGTATGAAGGAGTTCACTATCTTGCACACGCGCCATCTCCACGATGGCACTCCACAAATACGAAGGCTTGATGACATAGTGCGCTTTTCGGCGCATCAGCTTTTCAAACTCCTCTGCATCGGCTTCGTTTTCTTTGTACCATAGCTGTAAAGGTGTCGCGACTTTGAGCGTTTTTAGCTCTTCTTTGGGAGCATCTTTGTAGTCAGCTCCTAGCTCTTGTTTGACCGCATTTTCGTAGTTGTCTGACAAATAGCGCAAAAAGAGAAACGAGAGCATATAGTCTCTAAAATCATCCGCATTCATCGCCCCACGGAGGTCATCGGCTATCGCCCAGAGGGTTTTGCCTAGTTCTTTGTATTCTGTTTCGCTCATTTATCTACCTTTTTGTTTTCATGCTCCAAAAGCAACCTATCAAAATCACTCACATACTCTCTATCTTGTACAACTCTATATTTTTCATATTCCGTTTCAGCTTTGAGCTTTGCCTCAAGAGCCGACACTTTGCCATTATCAAGCAAGATGGGATAGTCGGATAACGCCAAAAACTTATCTAAAAACACTACCCAATCTTTCATATTCATCACAATACCTTGCAATGCTCTATTTTCCGCCAAATCAAGATACGCTGATACGATGCGGTTAAGCTGTTCTATATGCTCCATATGGAGATAGTTTTTTGCTACGGTTACATCCGATTTAAGTATTTTCCCTGTCGGCGCATTTTTCCAAGTTTTTAGCCCCATATATATTTTTTGGGCATCTGCTTCACTATAAATAATTTCCGCCGCTGTTTTGCCACATATTGCCCAGTGCATTTTGTTTTGCACCGAAGCATAAAACTCTTTTGTCGTCTCAGCATTTTTGTCATAGTCGGCACTAAGAGCATAAATATCGGCGATTTTTTGATAAAAGCGTCTCTCGCTCGCTCGTATCTCCCGTATGCGCTCAAGCTGTTCATCAAAATAATCTTTGCCAAAGTGTTGAACGCTTTTTAGTCGTTCGTCATCCATCGTAAAGCCTTTGATGATGTACTCGTGCAATACCTCCGTAGCCCATTTTCTAAACTGTGTCGCTCTGTGAGAATTGATGCGATAGCCGACAGCTGTAACCGCTTTGAGATTGTAAAAGTTGGTTGTATAATGTTTGCCATCCGTGGCAGTTGTTTCCATTTTGGAAATAACTAGATTTTCTTCCAGCTCCCCCGTGTCAAAGATATTTTTGAGGTGTTTTGAGATGGCGGGAACATTTACCTCAAAAAGCTCGGCAAGTTGCTTTTGCGTCAACCACAAAGTCTCATGTGCAAACGTTACATCAATATTGACTTTTGACTTATCGACTTTGAAGATAACAAAGTTTGAAACGTTTTGAGACGAGTTCGTTTGCATCTGTTTTTTCATTGATTCACCTCGCTAGTCGATGGAAAAAGCTGTTGCATCAGGGCTTTTTTGTGCGTTTTAAGCGCTTCGACTTTGGCGCTCTGTGCGGTGATAAGTTCATCGATGGAGCTAAGGCAATCGGCGATTTTTTGTTGTTCGTTTGATTGAGGAAAGCAAAGCTCAATTGATTTAATAATATCACCAGATAAATTACCTTGTCCACCTTGGATATATGTAGAAATAATCCAATTTTTCTTTAAAGTGAGGTAGTGATATAAAAATTCATTGCTCTCTTCTGAATCTAAGCATAAAATCGCCTGATTGATAGCTCCTTCAATTTTTGATACTGCTACATCGCCGCTATTTGCACCATATAGAGCAACCAAAACAACGCCTTTTTTTACAATTTTTGCAGATGAATTATTTAAGCCCAATTCTGTAAGGAATAACTCTGTTTTGTCTTTTCCAATTTCAGCTGACCTTATAAATGGAATTGCGCCGCCATAATATTCTTTTTGTGAAGTTGTGGGCGTACCTCCGCTATATGGCTTTTTACATACTTGCTCTATTGTCTTTGCTTCCCACTCAGGAGCATTTTGAAACTCTGGAAAGCGCAGGCGTGGGGTGGTTTCGCCCTCAGCGGGGAAAAGCTGTTGCATCAACGCTTTTTTATGCGCTTTAAGCGCTTCGACTTTGGTACTCTGTGCGGTGATAAGCTCATCGACAGAACTCAAACAATCGGCAATTTTTTGCTGTTCTTCTGGTTTTGGAAGCAAAACAACTGTATTCCTCAAGCTATCCATATTTATTTTACATGGAACTGCATTCAATAAAGACTTTCTAAGTATTTCATTTTGGTACCGTTCAGACTGCATAAAAAAATGCAAATAATACGAGTTGAAGAACTTCGACTTTTTCACTACCGCTAATGTTACATAAACACTAAAATCGTAATCCCAATCTACTACTTTTGAAAAACCTATATTGCCTATTCTTGTTATTAGGATGTCGCCTTTTTCTGGTTTATTTTTGCTTGTGGCAATGTTGTAATCATTAGTGGAAATAAACTTATTTTTATTTCCACTAATGATATTTTCTACACTAAAAAAAGGAATGCCATCCGTTGTATATGTCGGTGTTTGATGTGTGCCGTCAAAAATTGCTGGTGAAACCTTATTTAATGGCTTCTCTTCCCACGCAGGCGCATCTCGAAACTCTGGAAAGCGTAGCTTTGGGATAGTTTTCATCGTTTTACTCATACGCTTTTAGCCCCGATATCTCGTTATCGCCTGCTTGTTTTTTTAGCACAGGCATCAGCTCTTCCATGAGTGCCACCTCTTTTTTACCACGCTCTTTCCATCCCAGCCCTTGTGGGGCAAACAAGTCGCCTAGCTTCTGTGCGTCAAATATCATTCTGCTTAGGGTCAGCTCCACAAATGCAGAGAGTTCATCTGAAGATAGGGCGTATTTTAGGGCTATTTCGTTGATTTGCTTGGAGATTTTTTGTGCTTTAAAGGCTTGGTAGCCTTTTTTTATCTCCTCTTCACTTAGACCAAATCCGACTTTTAGGGAGTTGATGTAAGCGGTGATGTCCTCTTTTTCATCCAAAAACTTCGCATCGGATTCGATGATGCCCACTAACTGCTCTTTAGTCATCTTTTGTTTTTTGGCTGTGCCGTAGGTATAGCGAGAGATGAGGCTCATGATGTAGTCGTAGTCGATGATGTCAGAAGCAAAGAGCACAAACTCAAAATCAAGCTGTTCGAGGCTACTCTCTTCTTCGGCATTTTTGCCTTGTTTTTCTCTAAGCTCTTTAGCGCTCTCCAGATACACCCCTTTAAAGGCTCTTAGCGTATCAAGAGGGATGATGTGCTCTATAGCCTCTTTGTCGCCCTCGTTTAGGTCGGTGTACTGGTCGAGTTGGGTTTTAAGGCGTTGGACTTCTTTGAAAAGGTTGACAAACTGCCCTCTGGCTTCATCGCCTCTGAGGTTTGCCACTTCTTCAGGCTTGTTTGCCACACCTTGGGAGGTCATGAACGTCTCAAGAGCGCCCATCGCCTCTTTGAGCTTGCCTATGACCACAGGCGCAGAGTCCACCAACCATATCTCTTTGGGAGGTTTGGCGGATTTGCCTGAAAAGAGCAAGATAGCCTCTTCCACGGCTTTTTGTTGCCCTCTAAAGTCTAAGATGTTACCGTAGGGTTTCGTGTCGTTTAAGATGCGGTTGGTACGTGAGAATGCTTGGATGAGTCCGTGGTATTTGAGATTTTTGTCCACATACAAGGTGTTGAGATACTTCGAGTCAAAGCCTGTCAGAAGCATATCGACCACGATGGTGATGTCGATTTTGTTTTTGTGCGAGTAGTCTTTTTTGGGGTATTTGTGGTCTTTAATGCGTTGTTGCACATCTTGATAGTACACGTCAAAGTTGGCTAAAGTATGGTTGGTGCCATACTGGGCGTTGTAGTCCTTGATGATGGCAGTGAGTGCTTCTTTTTTTTCGTTTGGATTGACCTTGTTGTCTTCTCGTTCGGTTTGCAAGTCTTCTTGAAGTTGCGTGATGTCTTTGTTACCCTCAGCTGGAGGTGAGAACACACACGCGATATTTAGCGGTATGTATTCGCTGTTTTGAGCTACTTTTTCAGCTTGCAATGCTTTGAAAAGTTGGCGGTACTCTATGGCATCGTTGATGGAAGCGGTGGCAAAGATGGCGTTAAACTTACGGTTTGAGGTCGCTCCATCGTGCTTTTCGAGTATGGCTTCCACTTTGACTTTTTTAGCAGCTGTGCTCTCTTCTTTGATGGTGGCGTCTGCTTGGTAGTAGTCGATGTGAAACTTCAAGACATTTTGGTCGTCAATGGCGTTGGTGATGGTGTAAGCGTGGAGCTCTTTTTCAAAGACATCAAGCGTGGTCTTGAGCGAGCCGTCTGTGCCCTCTAGTTGCGTTGCGGTTGAGTTGATTTCAAAGATAGGCGTACCCGTAAATCCAAAAAGGGAGGCTTTTGGGAAAAACGCTTTGATGGCTTTGTGGTTTTCGCCAAATTGGCTTCTATGACACTCATCAAATATAAAGACAATGCGCTTGTCGCTCAGGGGTTTTAAACGCTCTTTGTAGTCGTTTTTTGCATCCAACGCAAGCCCTAGTTTTTGGATGGTTGTGACGATGACTTTGTCGGCGTAGTCAGATGATAGAAGCCTTCTCACCAGTGTTTCGGTGTTGGTGTTTTCTTCCACACAGTTTTCTTGAAATCGGTTAAACTCTTCTCGTGTCTGGCGGTCTAGGTCTTTTCTATCGACCACGAAGAGGCATTTTTCGATGTCTGGGTTGTCTTTTAGAAGCGTGGAGGCTTTGAAAGAGGTCAAGGTTTTACCGCTTCCTGTGGTGTGCCAGATGAAGCCATTGCCACAGTTTTGGTGAATGCACTCCACGATGGCTTGCACGGCGTACACCTGATAAGGTCGCATGATGAGAAGCTTTTGCTCGCTAGAGACCAGCACCATATAACGGCTTATCATCTCCGCTAAAACGCACTTGGATAAAAAGCTTGTGGCAAAGGCATCGAGGTTGGTTATCTTGGTGTTGTCTTTGTCGGCATACTTGTAAATAGGCAAAAATCGTTCATCGGCATCAAAGGCAAAATGGCGGTTGTTGTTGTTCGCAAAGTACCATGTACTGGTGTGATTGCTGACGATGAAGAGCTGAATGAAGGAGAGAAGCGTTTTGGTGTAGCCATTGCCCGCATCGTTTTTATAATCAACGATTTGTTGCATCGCACGTCTTGGGCTAATTTCTAGCGTTTTTAGCTCGATTTGCACGAGGGGTACGCCGTTAATGAGAAGAAGTACATCGTAGCGGTGATGGCTGCTGTCGGTGTTCATACGAAGCTGATTGATGACTTCAAAGCTGTTTTTGCACCACTCTTTGATATTGACCAGCGTGTAATTAAGCGGAGTGCCATCGTCTCTTTCAAAATGGCTCATCTCTCGCAAAAGTTTTGCAGAGCTAAACACATCGGGCGTGATGATGCTGTCCATAAGGCGGGCAAACTCTGCATCGCTCAAATTGACACGATTGAGTTCTTCAAACTTTTGGCGGAAGTTGTTATGCAAGGCTTGTTTATCACGAATATCATCTCTGTAAACGTACTTTAAATCGGTCAATTTTTGAATAAAATTGTGTTCGATGTGTGCTTCTTTGGTCATAATGAGTGTTCCAGGTGATGCCCTAGCGTGGCATATTTTAGTAAGTTTTATATTTTATAAGATTATGACTTAAAGTCTTGAAACCTTTAAGTGCTTTTTTTGCGGTTGTTGGTTTTGTGCAATTCATAAATTATAGAGTTGGAAATGGCTACATGAAATCTACTCCAAATATAGCCATCATCCTTATCTTTTAGAAGTTAATTACGTCTTTTGTACTCTTCATAGCCAAAATGGCTGGTCACTTCATAGCTTCCATCGCGGTGTAAGACTGCTAAATCAGGCAATTTGACGCCATTAAAGGTTGTATTTTTAACGATGGTATAGTGAATCATGTCTTCAAAGATGAGTTTATCGCCAATCTTTAACGGTGCATCAAAACTGTAATCACCCATGATATCACCTGCTAAACACGTTGGACCTCCCAAACGGTACAGATGTGGTTTTTCACCAATATCCCCAGCTCCACGAATCGCCGCACGGTACGGCATCGCTAGGGTGTCAGGCATATGCGCTTCTGCTGAAATGTCTAAGATAGCGATGTCCATGCCATTGTGTACGATGTCAAGGACACTCGCCACTAACGGTCCTGTTTGCCAGCCTACCGCTTCACCAGGTTCCAAATAGACTTTGATGCCATCATAACGCGCTCTAAAATCTTGAATGATTTTGATGAGTTTTTCCACATCGTACCCCTCACGGGTAATGTGATGTCCTCCTCCAAAATTGACCCATTTCATACGAGGTATCAAATCTCCAAAGCGTTTTTCAAACCCTTTAAGCACGGCTTCTAAAGCGCTAGCGTCTTGTTCACACAGTGCATGAAAATGAAGCCCTTCAATACCTTTTAATTTATCGTATTGCATATTTTCTTTAGTGATGCCAAGGCGACTGTAAAGCCCACACGGATTGTAAAGATCCACAGGGCTTGATGATACCTCAGGGTTAAGACGAAGCCCACAACTTGTTTTTCCTATGGCTTTATCTTTGTATTTTTCCCATTGATTGAACGAGTTAAAAATAAGGTGGTCACTGAGTGCTATCACTTCGTCTATATCTTCTTCTTTATACGCAGGTGAGTAGGTACATACCGAGCCTTTAAAAAACTCTTTGGCAAATTTTGCTTCGTGTAACCCACTGCAGGTACAGCCACTTAAGTACTTATCGACCAGTGGAGCAAGGGCTTTAAATGCAAAGCCTTTAAGCGCCAACAAAATGGTTGCACCTGAGCGTTCACTCACCTCTTTAAGGAGTTGAAGATTTTGCTCTAAAAGAATCTCTTCACACACATACGCTGGTGTTTGAATATCGTCTAAGATCGTTTCAATACGACTGATTTTTATCATATTTTTCTCCCAAAATTACACATGAAATGTAGCATTTTTCCTCTTAATAAACTCAATGCAACGATAACACTAAAGAATTAGCCAAAAGTTACGATACTATTAGGAATTAGAGCCAAATATAAGGAGAATATATGCAAGCTTTGAGCATAAAAATTAAAGCTTTGGTTGTCTTTATGGTTTCCATTTTCTTTGTGGCATCCATTTCGTTAATGGTGGTGATCTACAAGTCACAACAACTTGGGCAAACACAAACAAAAGATGAAGCTGAGCTGATTTTAGATATCAATAAAAATCAACTCAAAGCCTATACCACCATGGCAGAAAAAGCGATTCATTCCTTTTATGAAGCCTCATCCTCTGAAGCAAATATTGCGCAAAATATTAAAGCAGATGCCATGATTTTGAAAAAAACACTGGATGACATCTACGCTAACAATAAAGAAAAACTTTCAAAAGATGAGCTTAGAAGCATGCTTTTAGCCCTTATTAACGGCTATCGCTATAACAATGATGTGGGTTATTTCTATGCCTATAATCTTGAAGGAATCAACGTTGTTCATCCTATCAATAAAGCACTCGTTGGTAAAAATCTCATTGAAATGAAAGATAAAGAAGGAAACTTTGTTATCAAAGATATCCTCAAAGCTGCCAAAGAAGGTACGGGTGTTACTAAGTTCATTTGGCCTCATCCTATCACCAAACAAGATGAGCCAAAACTCTCCTATAACTTCTACTACGAGCCTTTAGATCTTGTCATTGGTACAGGGGACTATGCCTCTAGCATCAAAGAGCATTTTCAAAATGAAGCGATTAAGATTCTTAATAAACTGCGCTATACCGATGATGATGAAGGGTACTTTTTCGCATATAAAAAATCAACTAATGGCAAATATGTCTATGCTTTCCATGCAACCAAACCTTCTCTCCAAGGCAAAGAAGTAAAGGTGGAAGAACCTGATAGTAAAGGAAAGCTTTTTAGAAAAGAGCTGATTGAGGGAGCGCTAAAAAATCAAAAAGAAGGTATTTTTGTTACCTATAACTCCGAGCATCCTGTAACAAAGCAAGATGCCCCTAAAATTACGTATGCCAAATACTTTAAAGAATGGGATTGGACAATTGTATCGGGAGCTTACATCGACAACATAGAAGAACACACCGCGAAACAAAGCAAAAAAATAAAAGCCAATATCAATAGTATGCTTTATGAAACCGTAATAGCAGGACTTATCGTTGCTCTTATTGCGATTGTTGCGATTTATTTTCTCATCACAAGTCTTATTGCAAAACCACTCCTCAACTTACAGGCCACTGCACGTAACCTAGCAGAAGGCGATGGTGACCTCACCAAAGTGCTGGAGATCAAAAATCAAGATGAAATTGGAGGAGCGTCCAAAGAGATCAACAACTTTATCGCAAAAGTGCGCTCGACTATTGCGCTTGCTAAAGATACCAGCAGTGAAAACGCTTCTATCGCACATGAGCTTTCAGCTACAACACTCCAAGTAGGAAAACGTGTGGAAGACTCAACGCACATCATCAACCAAACCACCCAAATGTCCAATGCCATCAAAAGCGAGATCAGCACTTCGGTAGGTAAAGCAAAAGAGAGCAAAGAAGAGCTCATAAAAGCCAATCAAGAACTCCGCTCTGCTCGCGGATTTGTTCAAGAATTAGGACAACGCGTTCAAAATAGCGCTCAAACAGAGCTGGAACTCGCTCATAAAATCCAACAACTAAGCTCCGATGCTGACCAAGTGAAAAATGTTCTCACCGTCATCAGTGACATTGCTGACCAAACCAATCTTCTAGCCCTCAACGCCGCCATCGAAGCCGCCCGTGCGGGTGAACATGGACGAGGCTTTGCTGTCGTTGCCGATGAAGTACGCACCTTAGCGGAGCGAACCCAAAAAAGTTTGGTGGAAATTCATGCGACCATCAATGTTATCGTTCAAGCCATCATCGATAGCAGTGAACAGATGAACAAAAATTCTAAAGAAGTGCAAGAACTCTCAAACATTGCCGAAGATGTAGGCAAAAAAATCAACGCAACCGTCGATATGATGGACTTTGCAACCAACCTTAACGATAAAACAGTGACTGATTACATCAACACGGGTTCTAAAATTGAAGAGATTGTCACAAAAATTGAAGAGATCAACACTCTCTCAACCCAAAACACGAGAAGTGTCGAAGAAATCGCAGGAGCCAGTGAGCATCTTAACGCGCTGACTGAAAAACTCAACGTTATTTTAAGTAAATTTAGAACATGAGATAAAGCCCTATTTTAGGGCTTTATTTAATCTATTTTGTATTTTTCCTTGTATAGTTCAACTCTAGTTAAAACCTCTTCAACACTCTCAGTAAGCTCACTTCCCATCTTTTCGTACTCATAAGGAAACTCTTTTGCCATCAGTTTCATGAGTGCATACCAAAGTGGTTTAAAGCGTTCTTTTAAATTGTATTCTGGTATTTCCATAAATTTTTTGGCTTGATAGAGTTGTCCTTTTGATATAAGCAAGATAAAATATTCTAATATCCACTTATCTTCTTCGGTACTTGGTTCAGTTTCTAATTTTTGCCACTCTTCAAATATATTATAACTCTCTAAAAAATTTTCACTCCAAAGTAGAGATATACAAAACAATATAATATTTGGAATATTCTTTTGCTTTATATAAGCAATATTAGCACAACTCAATGCAGCTTCTTTATCGATGCCACTAGTAAAAAATAACAATGTCAAAAATTGAAATGCACTACTATTCCCTTTAGAAATCGCTTCATGATAATATTTTGATGACTTATGCTGTTTTTTCAATAATGAATATATAAGTCCAATAAAAATTAGGATAACAGGGCTATTTTTTTGCGATTCTAATAACAGCTTTAGAGCTTCGTTAATTTTATTCTCTCCTAAAAATTTTAATGCTTTTATTACAATTTCCATGTCTGATTGAGAAATTTCTTGGCTTAATCCTGATTTTTGTTTTTCTAAACACTCTTTAGCTGTTTGTTTTAATACATGCTCTGTTGCTAATTCCAATCCTGCGTAACTTAAAGCCTCTGTCATAATATGTGCAAAAGGTGCTTTTACCTTTCCATCTTGCATTTTCACGATTAAGCTTTTCGCCCTATTTTCCAACTCTTCTTGAGAGTACCACGAAACAAAAAACTTCACGAGCCACTCAACCCTTTGCCTCTCTTTTTTACGACCATAGCGCATCAAATACCAAATGTTAAAAAAACGCTCTCTGATTTTGTAGATTTTATTTTTCCCTGCGGGTTCGGACTCGATGATCTCGTATTTTTCAAGCTGTTTCAACTGTGATGAGACTGCTTTACTCTCCAACTTTGTTTTTTTAGCGATTTCGCTGGTGAACATACCATCCCAATTCATCGCGATGGTATGGACGATGTCTTGAAGTTGCGGTGGCAAGTCATCCATGCGGTGTTTGTAAAGAGGAGTTGCTTCATCAAGGATTTTCAAAAGGTCATCAAAGGCATTGCCCTCTTCATCTAAAAAGATGTCAAAAAGCATCACGAGTGTTCGAGGCACGCCACCTGTCAAACGCCTGAGCGTTTCCAGTCGTTCGGGTGTTTTTTCTAAAACAGCGGTAATTCTCTCTTTTTGATCTTCTTTGGCGATGGCGAGCAAAAAGTGTTTACTCTCTTCAAAACTAAGTCCTTTTAATTTGATGATTTTAAAAAACTGGTAAAACGGTGAGCCGTAGTCAAAATGCTGCTCTATCATCTTCGTTGAACCACCGATGATGCGAATCGTCGAAGAACTAATCAAAATTTCTCGAAGCCTATGCTGCTCTTTTTTGCTCAATTTTTCAAGCAGTTCATCGATGTTATCGATGAGCAAAAGAAGCTTTTTGGATTGCGCTCTGATTGCTTTATCTAAAAGATCAAAACATTTGAGCTCATAATCTTCATCGTCATAATGCACTTCCATATCATCGGAAATGCTCGGAAAAATCTCTGGGTACATAACTTGAAGGTACTCTGCCACCTCTTCCCACAAACGACACAAAGAGCGAATCTGGTACTGTTCTTCGGCAAACTTTACAGGTAACAAAAATGCTGATAACGTCGTATCGTTTTTCACATCAAGTTGCAGTTTACGAAGCAGTGTTGTTTTCCCTTGCCCTCTTTGCCCGATGATGAGATAATTTTGGTTGGGCACAGTGTAATCAGATGTTTTAAGATCATCAAAGATGCTCTCTACGATCTCATTGCGTACCGCAAATCGCTCTAAAAACTCCTCTTCATTCATCTCATCAGGGGTGTATTTGTAGCGTGAATAGTTAATTTGCAACATTTTTATACCACCATAGTTTTAGGATAGGAGAGTTAAAGCGGTAGATTTTGGGGTTTTCATCATTATTGATGTAGCCATCATACACCAATGCGTGGATAATCTCTTTGGCTTGGTCATGAAGAAGAGCATATTTGTCAGCAAAATTGCTTATCTCTTTAGACTCCAATGTTCCATGTTCACTTAATTGATTAAGAATTTCTTTAGCAAATTTAAACTCATCTTTTTCAAAAGCACTTTTAATGCGAGCAAGCCAATGCTCAAAATGATTACGATGGTCCAAAGCTCTCTCAATCGCTTGATCGATAGTTTCATGAGAGATAACATCTAAAGACTTTTCCATGCAAATTGTATGAATTTCTTGAATAATCAGTTGAATATAAAAAGGAATTAACCACTCTATGCGTTCAAGCAAATAAAAAACTTCATTCTCTTTTATCAAAGGATATAAAGAGTGGGCAAATGTCATCGCTTCATCTTTAGATAAAGGACTAACTTTAATGGAATTTAAGTCGTTAATAAATTTCATCCCACCCAGCTTTGCAACAACACTTTCTAAACCAATAGAACCTGCATAAACAAAAATGACTTTAGAGGTAATTTTAGGATTTTGACGAAGAGCACGATGGGTTTTTAGCAGAGATTCTGCTTCGCGAATACTTGCATATTTGATGATATTTTCAATGGTTTGCGCAAATTCATCCATCATGATAATCAGCTTCTTATCGCTGTCTATCTCTTTGACTAATCGTTCAAATGCTTCTGCATAATCAAGGACTTTGCCATCATCAAACTCGATACCAGAGGTGCTAATTTTTTTAATCGAAATGGTCTTAAGATTTTCATAAAAAGACTTTAATCGTAGTTTGTTTTTGTTCTTAAACTCTTCATCCATCAGAGCATTAAAAAGTCTGTGCAAAATTCATTTTCGCTGTCAGAGGACTCGGTATTGACATATACAACGGCATAATTATCTTTTGGGTCATCCAAAATTTTATACATGATGGAGGTTTTTCCCACACGCCTAGGTGCAACAAGCAAAGGGTGTGTGCCGTTTTCAATGGCTTGCCAAATCTTCGCTAGTTCACTTTTTCTATCCCAAAAATCCGACCCACGGACTGCTTGACCAACGACATTTTTCATTAAAAGCCTTTGACAATAAATTTTTTGTCATTATAGTTAACAAAAAATATTTTGTCAAGAAAGCATTACGTTTTAATCCCCTGCTTTTCGTGCTATCGTATCCATCCATGAAGTGGGAAGCAAACGTTTTAGCCATACAAAGAGTTTTGTTGGAAAGGTTACAGGGTAACGAAACTTCGGTTTTTTGGCCTCAATCGCTTGGATTAGAACCTCCAAAACAGCCTCAGCTCCCATTGTAAAAGCACCATCGCCACTTTTTTGAAGACGCGCAAGTGTTTTTTCATAAATTGCTTTGTGCGCTGAACGCTCTTGGTCGATGTTGGCAAGAAATTTTGCCAGCGCATTTTTGCGAAAAGCGCTACGAATAGGCCCTGGCTCTATCAAAACAACTTCCACCCCACTGCCATGAAGCTCTAAACGCAGTGTATCTGCAAGTCCCTCGATGGCAAATTTAGAAGCGTTGTACGCCCCTCGATAACTCATCGCAACAAAGCCTAAAATAGAGCTGTTGTAAATGATACGTCCATACCCTTGTTTTCGCATATACGGGAGCACCAAGTTGGTAAGCTCTTGCGTACCAAAAACATTGGTCTCAAACTGCTCACGTAAAACATCTCGCTTGAGATCTTCTACGGCTCCTGGTTGTCCATAAGCGCCATTGTTAAAAAGCACATCAATGCATCCGCCCGTTTGAGAAAGCATCCATGCCAATGCGACATGTAAGCTCGCTGAATCACACAAATCAAGCTTAAAGGCATTCAAACCCTCATTTTGCAGACGTTTGATATCATCCTCTTTACGACACGTTGCAAAAACGTTGTAACCAAGCTTGTGCAAGCCGTGCGCACAGGTGTAACCAATACCCGAAGAACAGCCCGTAATTAAGATATGCTTCATACGCTAATGACAGTCTCGCCAGAGTTAATCCAGCTGCTTAAAAGCTCACCCGTATAATGCACATCGATGTTACATGCTTCAAGACTCTGTGTTACATCCATACTATCAGCACATTTGAGACAGGCAACGACTTTCACACCATCTGTTATCATCATCTCGACTTTAGCACGCACTTCCAAATCTTCGGCAATTAAGCGTTGTGAAGCGCCCCAAACAAGGACTTCAACCTCATCCATCCAGCCTTTTAGGAGTGCATTATGTGCATAGAGACAGACCATATGCAGTGCTGTTTCTTTATTGTCAGTCGTCCATAAAATTTTTGCTTTTTTTAACATGATAGTCCTTTACGTGTAAAGAAGAAGGAGAGACTCAAAGCTTGTTGTATCAGGCTTTGAGTCGAGTGGAGTTATTTAACTTCGAAAGTCTCTTCAGGTTTCATTTCGATGATTTTCCAAGGAAGCCCTTGAGTATTGAGCTCATCCATAAATGGTTTTGCGTCGAATTGTTCCATATTGAACACACCCTTGCCAGCCCATTTACCCTCTAACATCATCTTCGCACCAATCATTGCAGGAACGCCTGTAGTGTAGCTTACTGCTTGAGCGCCTGTCTCACGGTAACACTCTTGGTGGTCACAGACATTGTAGATATAGACTTTACGTTTTTTGCCATCTTTGAGTCCTTCAAAAACACAACCAATGTTGGTATAACCAACTGTTCTAGGTCCCAAACTTGCAGGATCAGGTAGTAACGTTTTCAAAAACTCAATTGGTACGATTTTCATGCCCTTGTGCTCAACCTCATCAATGCGAAGCATACCGATGTTCTCTAAACATTTCATGTGTGTCAGGTAGCTTTGACCAAATGTCATAAAGAAACGAATACGTTTAAGTCCCTTAATGTTTTGAACAAGTGATTCTAACTCTTCATGGTAAAGGAGGTAACTATCTTTTGGACCTACTTCTGGGTAATCCCACACCATTTTAACCGAAACTGGCTCTGTCTCAATCCACTCACCATTTTCCCAGTATCTACCTTTTGAACTTACTTCTCTAAGGTTGATTTCTGGGTTAAAGTTGGTTGCGAACGGATAGCCATGATCGCCTGCGTTACAGTCTAAAATGTCAATCGTGTTGATTTCATCAAAAAGATATTGTTGCGCATACGCACAAAAAACGTTCGTTACACCTGGGTCAAACCCACTACCAAGAAGTGCCATGATGCCTGCATCTTTAAATGCTTTATCTCTTGCCCATTGCTCTTTGTACTCAAATTTCGCAAGGTCAGGATGCTCATAGTTTGCGGTGTCTAGGTAAGGAACTTTTGTTTTAACACACGCATCCATGATGGTAAGATCTTGATATGGAAGTGCTATGTTAAGAACTAACGCAGGCTTTACTTTTTCGATGAGTGCCACAAGTGCGTCCACATCATCTGCATCAATCGCTGCAGTATCGATGGTAATTCCTAAAGACTCTTTAATTTCTGCTGCGATTTGATCGCACTTTGATTTTGTACGACTTGCTAAAACGATATGTGAAAACACATCTTTGTTCATCGCACATTTTTTGGTGACCACACGACTAACACCGCCCGCACCAATAATTAATACTGTTGCCATTTCTATCCTTTGAGGGTTTCATTATGAGGCTTCTTTAATAAGAGCTATGCTTCATAGCCATTATCAAAAAAGCCTAGTATAGACTTTTTTTATTACTTCTTTATTTCAGACTATTGATAACGATGTGCGCAAGCTCTAATGCACGCGCTCGGTGCGAAAAGGCTTTTTTCACACTTTCATCCAACTCGCCAAGCGTTTTATCGTATCCACAAGGAATGAACATCGGATCATACCCAAAACCGTTATTGCCTCTTGCTTCATCTATGGCATCACCGTGCATCCAACCGTGCACACAAAATTCACCTTTTTTGCAAACTAAGGCAATCGCTGCGGTATAAAATGCTGGTGTTTTTTTCACACCTTTTTCTTTGAGGGCTGCGATCAGTTTATTGAGATTATCTTTGGCATTCGCATTCACACCCGCATAACGCGCACTATAAATACCAGGAATGCCACCTAAAAGAGGCACACTGATGCCACTGTCATCGCTTAAAACGATGTCGCTTTTATCTGCAAGCTTTTCATACACAGCACGTGCCTTAATCAGGGCATTCTCTTTAAACGTTGTGCCCGTCTCATCGATCTCAAAAGGCTCCATAATATCGCTGTATGCAACGACTTCATACTCTTTGATCCATGATTGGAACTCTTTAACTTTACCTTGATTGGACGTGGCTAGAACTATTCTCAAACGTTGCTCCAAATGCGTGTAATTAATCTTTATTGTACCGATTTTTTGTTTAAAACTTAGGCTCCATGATCCATACTTCAAGAGGCGCTTTCAACTCGCCTGCTATCCACTGTGCTCTCTCGCCATAGCCCATAAACATATCGGCTCTGTTTGGTCCTTTGATCGCGCCACCTGTGTCTTGCGCAAAAACAAACTTCTCTACTTTGTAGTTAGGAGATTCGCTTTTAACGGCTAACAAGGAACCAAGAGGAATGTAACTTCTATCAACCGCAACTGAGCGCTCTGGTGTTAACACTAACCCCAAACTTCCTGTTGCTTTTTGTTCCATTTTTCTAAAAAAGACATAACTTGGATTGGTATTTAAGAGTGTATCAATTTGATTGGGATGTGCCACTAACCAAGCACGAATGCTCTGCAAAGAGACTTCTTCAACACTGGCAAAAATCCCACGGTTGATCATCTCACGCCCTAAGGATTTATACGCATGTCCATTGGAATCCGCATAGCCTATAAAAATGACACGACCATCGTTAAGCTCTACGCGTCCTGAGCCTTGTACTTCCATAAAGAAAAGATCAATCTTATCATCCACATAACAGAGAACTTCCGCATTTAGCTTACGCTTATTGATCTCTTCGCGTGTAAAGTAAGGCAGCATTTTCCCCTTGACGGAGCGCCCACGCATCTTTTTGTCATTTTCACCGACAATCATCACAAGATCTTTGGGCTTGCCATAAATGGGGTATTTGAAACGTTCTGTTTTTTTCAAACTGCCATGCAAAAGTGGCTCATAATAACCCGTGAGCATGGAACGCTGTTCATTGGGTTCAATTTTTTTCAACTCAAATGAGTTTTGAAAAAAGGCTTTTGCATCTTTAACATGTAGAGATTGTTCACACACGTTTGCATACACTTTCTTTGTTTGAGGAGCCGTACAATTTTGTTTGAACAAAGAGAGGAGTTCATCAAAGTTTTCATTTTGACTAAGCTTTTCAAAGCGCTCATTGTGTTCTTTTAAAGAACTGACTAACGCTTCATCTTGAAGAGAAGGAGAGGTTGTTTTAAAGCTACAGCCACTCACCAAAACCATTAAACATACACAAAAAAGGAGACTTTGTCGCATTACCATCCATTAAGAAGAGACACTTACGTGTCCCACATTTTTAAGCTGCTTTTTTAAGCGTTGCTAACTCCGCTTTAATCGCATCAAACTCAGCATAGATTTTATTGTGTTCCATCACTATCCAATGGTTTAAACCCACATAATATAAAGAAACAAAATACGCAACCACACACCCTAAAAAACCCAAAACATGTGTAATTTCCATGATCTATCCTTTCGTTTTATCTTGAGAGGATTATAACATAAAACAACCTTGTACAAAGCGAAGCTAAAAAGAATTCATAGAATTTTCAAAGTTTAACAAAGGTAAAATCTGTCTTGATTAAATTTTGAGGAACACTCTTTTCATGTTTAAAACTATTTTTCCCCTTAGCCTTATAATCTCCCTTCGTTTTTTAGGTCTCTTTATCGTCCTACCCGTCCTCTCCGTTTACGCACTTCATTTGGAGGGCTCAAACGAATTTTTAGTAGGTATTACCATCGGTGGCTACGCTGTGACACAGATGTTGCTTCAAATTCCTTTTGGTATCCTCTCTGATAAAATTGGGCGCAAAATTACTATTTTTATTGGTTTGGTTATCTTTCTCATTGGTTCAATTGTGTGTGCCTACAGTGAGACGATTTATGGCTTAATGATCGGACGTTTCTTACAAGGTGCTGCTGCCATTGGTGCTGTGGGAACGGCGATGATCAGCGATATGGTCAAAGAGGAAGTAAGAGGTCACGCCATGGCGATTATGGGTGGCTGTATTGCGGCGAGTTTTGCGATTTCGATGATGTTAGGCTCAGTCATTGGCGGTTATTACGGTGTGGATAAACTCTTTTTTATCACCGCAGCACTTTCCATCTTTGCTATCATCGTACTCTATGCCAAAGTACCAAACCCTCCCAAAATTGTTCACCATTACGGTGCAGATGAACGTGAGCTCAAACACATTCTCAAAGATAAAAATCTTATGAATATGAACATCACCAATATGCTTCAAAAAGGGATGATGACGCTTGCTTTTATGGTTATTCCCATCATCATGGTGCAAGAATTCGGCTTTGCTAAAAAAGAGCTTTGGATGGTCTATCTGCCAGCAATGGTCTTTGGTGTTCTTGCTATGGGACCTTCTGCCATCTTAGGTGAGAAAAAACATCGCTCTAAAGAGATGCTGATGATCGGTGTTGCCTTTTTTGCTATCAGTTACGTCATGATGGGTTATGCCCACGCTGCGCCATGGTTTATTGTAGGTGTTGTCATCTTCTTCATCGGCTTTAACATGCACGAACCTTTGATGCAGTCTATGGCAAGCAAATACGCTAAAGTACACCAAAAAGGCGCAGCACTCGGCGTTTTTAACACCTTTGGTTATGCAGGAACGTTTGTAGGTGGTGTGTTTGGTGGTTATTTCTTGCAACACTTTGGCATTAAAGAGATTGCATGGGTTATCTTCATCACCTGTATTCTCTGGCTATTTCTCATAGCCACCCTCAAAAATCCAAGTCACAATAAAAATATTTACCTCACGTACGATAGTATCGATCTCTCTCGTGCTGAACATTTGCACCATGTTATAGGCGTTGTCGAATGGTATCGTAATGAAAGTGAACGCATTTTAGTCGTCAAATACGACACCAATGTCACCAATAAAGAGACGATTTTAGCGGTCATCTCCTAATCTGTGAGCTATTTTTCTCTCTTTCTCACAAGCTTCGCCTCCGCCACACTTTTACCAGGTGGAAGCGAAGCACTTTTTGTCTATCTTCTCAGTGAACATCTAAGCCCCATTATGCTTTTAGCCATTGCGACCTTAGGAAACACACTGGGTTCATTTGTCAACTTCGTACTTGGAAAATACGCCACTGACTTTGCCCTATCTAAGGGCTATATGAAAGTAAAGCACCTCACCAAAGCTTCAACGCTTTTTGAAAAATATGGCGCTTGGAGCCTACTTTTTTCATGGCTTCCCATCATCGGCGACCCGCTCACCTTTGTTGCAGGCATCGTGCGTTATGCGTGGTGGAAGTTTCTTATTATCGTTTGCTTTGCCAAACTGGCTCGGTATATTTTTGTCTATCTTGGCTTTTTAGCTATTGCTTAACGCATTGTTTTTTGTTTTTTAATCCATTTTTAACTATGATTTTATAATTCAAAGTAAAAGGATCTCCCACGATCTCGCGCGAACAACAGACCAAAATCACCGCTCTTGTCATTCGTGTCGCTGCCATGCTCTTAGAATATGGCGCGGAAAGTCGTCTCATAGAGCAACTCTCTTCTCGGCTAGGAAGAGCGCTTGGATGTACGTCCATCGAGATTTCGCTGATTCCCTCTGCCATTGTTCTTACAACACTCATCGGTGATTCTTCGGTAACCACCACAAGGCGCGCACACGAACAACCTATCAATATGTCGATTGTTCATCAAATTGTCTCCATTTGCATCTTGGCAGAACAAAATCCTCGTGACATTATGCTGATTGAGCGAAAAATTGAAAATATCCATGCTAACCACTATCCAAAATGGCTCGTCATCCCTGCTATTGGTCTCTCATGTGCTGCTTTTAGCCATTTACATGGTGCCGATTGGGCAGGTTTTTGGATCACATTTTTGGCTTCAGCAGTGGGTATGGCAGTACGCATGGAGCTCTCTTCTCGCAAATACTCCTTGCTCATCGTGTTTGCATTCACCGCATTTATCTGTACCCTTGTAGCAAGCCTCTCGTTATATCATGGCCTAAGTGACACCGCAAGCATAGTGCTTTCTTCAAGCGTCCTCTTACTCGTTCCTGGATTTCCCTATATCAATGCCATGCTAGATGCCTTTAAAGGCTACATCAGTATGGGATGGGGACGTTGGGCGCAAGCAACACTTCTCACACTCATGACATCACTGGGAATCATGCTTGCAATCGGTCTTTTGGGAGTAAAAGGATGGTAATCTTTGAACTGTTACTAAATGCCCTATGGGCGGCGATCCCTGCGGTGGGATTTGGGATGATTTTTAATGTGCCGCGCTCCGCTTTGCCTTTTTGCGCTTTAGGTGGGGCATTAACGTATGGCGTAAGAGAAGTGTTGCTTTATCAGCATCTCTCCATTGAACTTTCTACCTTTATTGCGGCAACCACCATCGGCATCATCGGTGTTTTTTGGTCAAGACGCTACGTCATACCGCGCCCTGTTTACACCGTTCCCTCCATCATCCCCATGATCCCTGGAAAGTACGCTTATGAGATGATGATAAGCCTCGTTTCTATGAATACCGATGGCGTCACCAATGCCCTACTTTCGAGCTTTATCGAAAATGGTTTGCACGCGGTGAGCATATTATTTGCCATTGCGTTTGGACTAGTTTTACCGTCCATGTACTACACAAAGCGACAACAGCCGATTATTTGATATTTTAGGAACATACCCTCTTTGAGGTATCCCACGCAAGTTCATAGTACTCATTGTTGTTAAATTTAAACTCGTTAATCACTTGAAGCCCTATTTTACGCGTATGTGCGGCATACGAGCGGTGGTTGATTTTATTGATAAAGGTGACCAATACTGCGTAACGCTTCTCCATGCTCTCTAGCGCAAAATCAAACAGTTTTTCAAGCACTCCTTCTCCTCGCACACGCTTGTCAATGCACACAGGACCGTACTGATAGGAGTTGTGCATATCAAGGCTTTTTCCTTCAAAACGCACATGAGGTAGATCCTCTATCATCACTTGAAAAATCGGCCATGCTGACCAGTACTGCCATGAAGCTGACATCACATACCCAACCACTTCGCCCTCATCCAGTGCAATAAAAATTCCTTGCTCTTTGGTGATAATATCCGCCAGTTGCTCTTTACTAAACGCCGTAGTCACAAAGCCATCTTTTTTATCTTCTTCTAAAATGGTTTCGATTTGATACTTGGAATGAAGGGCAAAAATGCCATCGATGTCGTGAAGGTCTGCTATTTTTAACTGCATGACGTACTCCTAAAAAAGATACGCCATTATAGTGGTAAAAGGGAGCTTTGTCATTAACCTAGGTTAATTTCATCTCTTTTCGGATGCGAGAGAGTGCCACTTCTGTGATGCCAAGGTACGAAGCGATGTGATAATTCGCCACCGCGCTTTCTATCATGGAGTAATCACTTAAAAATTTCAGATAGCGCTCTTTGGCACTCAGCAGTAAAAAGTCGGCTTCCCTGCGCTCTTTTTTCACAATAAGCCGCTCGTAGATGCGTATTAACAGGTCATTCCACTCTTGATGTTTTGCGCTAAGTTTTCTAAAATCCTCATAAGAGATGCAAAGCACCGTAAATTCACTGAGCGTCTCCACACAAAATGGAGAGACCTCTTCTTTCATAGAAACCGAAGAGATACTGCTTAAAAGATGCCCTGGTTTTTCAGCAAAAGACTTGTTAAACTCTTTGCCATTTTCTCTGATGTAGTAGTAACGAGCAAGCCCTTCAACCAAAAAATAAAAATCCTTCACTTTATCGCCAATGTCAAAAAGATGAGCACCTTTAGGAAGGGTTTTAAGCCTAAAATAGGGCTTTGCTTCGTTCCATACATTTTCAGGAAGTGGTGAAATATTTGAAAGAATGGTATGCAGTGTTAAGAGAGCGTTTTCAAGGGAAATGGGTTGCATAATAGGCTTATTTGTAATGATTGGTCAATGCGATAATTTCAATTGTTTCGACATCAACATAAATAAAAATAGCTCTGTATTTTTTATCAAGCCGAAACGAATAAATATGCCTCTCTTTAGGCTCTAAAATTTCAGTATTTAACGAAGGATGAAAAGGATTGTTTTCAAAAAGCGTTTTTGCTTTTTCATATTTTTTTGAAAGAGTGTGAACTTTGAGATAATCTTCTAAATCATCTCGTAAGGGTTTAATGTACATTATAAACAGAACTTTTTTTCAAACCATTTTCAAGGTCTTTTAAAAAATCATCCGAATAATTCTCTTTTTTAAAATCACTCATCACTGCATCTAAATCGTCTTTGTGAAATTTTTTAAAGTAAAGCTCTTTTTTGACAATCGTCTTTTTTACCTCTTCGATTTCATTGAGATTCATCTGCGAAATAAGCTTTAAAATATGGGGTAAGGTTATATCTACCGCTACTTGCATTGCCTCTCCTTTGTGTTAAATTGGCTTAATTATAACGCATTTTATATTAGGTTTGATTTCAGATTTTAGAGCAAAATCTTTGTCAAAAAATTAAATTTAAAATAATTTTTGAATTTTTTATTGTTTA
>CAYXNJ010000005.1:0-72653 GCA_964466465.1 uncultured Sulfurospirillum sp. | reverse complement strand
TATAATAGCACTGGTGTGTTGCAAACGAGTTGTATCTATTTAGACAATATTGATGAAAAACTGGTATGATAACGTTTTTCAATTTGACAAAGGAATGACACTTGATGTTAGAACTTATTATGCTCTTTTACCTTGTATATCTTATCATTAAACTCTATGCTGCATTGATGGAAATTGGCTATGTGATCAAAGCACGTGGTCAAAAAGCGATTATTCTCTCTCCATCGAATTATTTAAAAGCAGCAGCTTATAAGATAGCATCACAAAAACTCTCTATCTTAACAACCTTTTTTGATTTTATTCTTTTCTTTGGTTGGATAACATTTGGACTCTCTATGCTTGATACGATGATTAGTATGGAAAATGAAATATTGCGCTCTGTTGTATTTATTATGAGTTTTGTTGCAATCAATTATCTTCTATCGCTGCCATTTGATGTTTATCATACCTTTGGATTAGATAAAAAATTTGGTTTTTCCACGATTGATCTAAAAACATTTGCATTAGATCAGATCAAATCAGCGCTTATGTTTATTCTTTTTGGAGGAGCATTTTTTGCAGCAATGAGCTCAATTATTCAGGCGAATACGTATTGGTGGTTTTATGGGTTTGTATTTGCTTTTGTTGTTATTTTATTTATCAATATGATTTATCCCATTGTCATTGTGCCACTCTTTAATAAACTCACACCGCTTGAAGATGAAAACCTTAGAAACTCTATTGAAGCATTGCTGCAAAAAGCAGGACTTAAAAGCAGTGGTGTTTTTAGTTTAGATGCGAGTAAACGCGATAATAGGCTTAATGCTTACTTTGGAGGACTTGGGCGTTCTAAAAGGGTTATATTATTTGATACACTTATTGCAAAGCTTGAAAAACATGAGCTATTGGCTGTTTTAGGGCATGAATTGGGACATTTTAAACATAAAGATATTCTCAAAAACATTGCATCTAGCGCTTTAATGCTTTTTGTTATGTTTGCACTTTTTGGCAATCTTCCAGAAGGGCTTTTTGACTCTTTACGCATTACGCAATCAGCAGGGAGTATTATGGTGCTTTTTTTACTGCTTTCTCCAGTGGTTTCCTTTGTGTTAATGCCTCTTTTTGGGCTTTTAAGTCGTTATAATGAATACAAAGCGGATGAATATGGTAGCGAATGTGAAAGTAAAGAAGCGCTCTCTTCTGCACTTGTAAAACTTGCTGATGAAAATAAGAGCTTCCCTTTTTCGCATCCTTTAACCATTGCACTTTACTTTACGCACCCACCACTGACGGAGAGATTGAAAAAACTAGGAATGCAGTTTAATGAAGGAGAGGCTCTTGAACATTAAAGAGCTTTTGACACATAGCGCTGAACAATTACGAGCAGTCACGGATATTCCTCAAAAAGAGGCGATGATTCTCTTAGGCACAGTTTTAGG
This sequence comes from uncultured Sulfurospirillum sp., assembly GCA_964466465.1. Taxonomy (GTDB): domain Bacteria; phylum Campylobacterota; class Campylobacteria; order Campylobacterales; family Sulfurospirillaceae; genus Sulfurospirillum. The sequence continues at coordinate 71,235 of CAYXNJ010000005.1, read as the reverse complement.
GAAGGAGATGAGTTGGCTTCTTAGTCACAGCTATGATAGCATAAGCGTAGATGAACATTTTTTTGAGCTACTTAAGCGCCGTGTGAATCATGAACCATTAGAGTATATTTTGGGAAAAGCTAGTTTTTACGGTAAAGAGTTTCATGTTGATTCACGTGTGCTTATACCTCGTCCTGAGACAGAAATACTGGTTGATAAAGTAGTAGAGCTCTCAAAAGAATTGCCACACAATGCGCATATCGTTGAGATTGGTTGTGGAAGCGGCATTATTTCTATTATGCTCTCGTTATTGCTCCCAAAAGTCAAACTCACAGCGGTTGATATTTCAAAAGATGCTTTAGATGTTAGTCAGTGCAATGCCAAACAATACGGCGTGGATAATCGTATTGCATTTATTGAAGGTAGTTATTTAGACGGTGTAGAAGGAGAAATAGATATGATTGTCTCAAACCCTCCTTATATTGCGAATGCAGAGCCTTTAGGTATCGGACTTTCTTTTGAGCCTTCTTTAGCACTTTATGGTGGCAATAGGGGCGATGAAATGTTATGTCATATCGTTGATCTTTTTCAAGAACGAAAAGTAAAAGCACTTGCATGTGAAATGGGATATGATCAACGTGAACCTATGCGTTTGTATGCACACTCAAAAGGTTTAGCGATAGATTTTTATAAAGATTTGGCAGGCTTAGATCGTGGATTTTGGATCAAGGAGAAAAAATGAGAAGTTTTACAGTGATGTATTTAGCAGTACTTGGTATTGCCATAGGTGTTGAGATTGCAGCAGGTGCATTTATAGCTCCTGTGATTTTTTTCCCACACAAATATCTAGGGGATGGTGTGCTCACCCATTTTCAAAGTGGTATTTTAATGACACAAGTCTTTTTAAAGATGAATTTGCTTATCGGTTTTGTAGCGCTCTATAGTATCATTTATGAAGTGCAAGTTTTTATGATGCGAAAAAATGATGATCTCTTTTCATTTATAGCATCTGTAGTAGCTGTGATTTTGACAGGACTTTTTCTATTTTACTATACACCTTTTATTGTGCATGCACAACAATTAGGTTCAATGGAGACAACAACAGAAGCTTTTGCGACAATGCACAAACAAAGCGAATGGGTGATGAAAGCGTTAATGGTAACTCAATTTGGATTATTAATTAGAAGAGGGTGGTTACGTTAAAACAGAGGAAGAAGCTTTTTTAGCTTCTTCCTCTGTTGCATAGAAAAGAAGAGGTAGAGGGTTTCTTAATCCATTTGGTGTCTAATGTAGGTTGGGATGTCAAGATAATCATCTTGTCCTTCATAACCGCCACTGACTTTTTTCATGCGTAAAATACGCTCTTTTTTGATTGATTCTTGATTACTATTGAGCATTTTAAGCTCTTTTGAGGCTTCAATTTTATTTTCAAATCCTGTTGCAACAATGGTTACGCGAACAGCATTTTCTGCCATATCTTCATTTGTTGTTGTACCAAAGATAACGTCTGCATCTTCATCGGCACAATCCATAATAAGACCCATTGCTGCACTAATTTCATTAAGTGGATAGGTTGGTGGAATTTGGAAGTGAACAAGCACACCAAGAGCACCATTGATAGACATGTTATCAAGAAGAGGGGACTCGATAGCACTTTTAATCGCTTCTATAGCAGCATCTTCACCTGTACTCTCACCAATACCCATCAGTGCCATACCACGGTGACTCATAACGGTTTGTACGTCAGCAAAGTCAACGTTAATATCACTTTGTCCAGATGAAAGAACAACTAAGCTCATACCACCAACAGCACGGCTTAAAACATCATCGACAATTTTAAAGCTGTCTTTGATACCAAATTTTGCATCGACGATAGAGAGAAGTTTATCATTGGGGATAATAACAATAGAATCACTCTCTTTACGAAGTTCGTTGATACCTAATTCTGCAAGCTTAGCTCTTTTTTTACCTTCAAAAGCAAAAGGACGTGTGACAACAGCAACCGTCAATGCACCAACTTCTTTAGCTGCTTGTGCAACAACAGGTGCAGCACCTGTTCCAGTACCCCCACCAAAACCAGATGCAATAAAGACAATGTCTGCTTTTTCTAAAGAACTTTTGATTTCTTCATAGCTCTCTAATGCAGATTCTTTTCCAATTTCAGGGCGCATACCTGCACCTAAGCCTTTTTTGCCAAGTTGAATTTTTGTTTTTGCTAAACAGTTTTCAAGGGCTTGAGCGTCTGTGTTTGCAGCGATAAGATCAATACCATTGACACCTTCGCGTACCATATGGTTGATCATATTACCACCACCACCGCCAACACCGATAACTTTGATTTTAGCTCCGTAAACACATTTTGCTTCTTCTATGCTAAACCCATTCATACCTCATACCCCTCTTTAAAATAATTGTGTCAGTCTGTTCCATAGTTTTGAGCCAAAACCCTCACTATGTTCTTCCTGAATGTTTGCAAGATCTTTTAATTTTTCTTTTGCATTTCCATCAGAAGCAGGAAGTGTTCCAACTTCACCTTCTTCGACGTCATCGGCTTCATCAAATACTTCTTGATGATGATGGCGTGTTGTTGGTTCTATCGTCTCATCTTTATATCTTAACTTTTTATTTGAATCAATCTCGTATGGTGTAAAGTAACCTCCACCGTATAAAACAAGACCAATTGCTGTTGAGTAGCTTGGATCTCTGAGTGTCTCAAAAAGTCCATCCATCTCTCTTGGTTTGGCAATCCTGATTGGTACATTATCGAAAATGGCAGATGCCAATTCTCTAATACCATCCAATTTTGTCATTCCACCTGTTAAAACAACACCTGCGCCAATTTGTTCTTTAAAACCACTGTCTTCGAGTGCTTTAGCTAAGATCATCAGTGTTTCTTCAACCCGAACATAAATAACATTAGAAACAATATTGAGTGATACTTCATGGGTTGAACCGTCATCCCCAATTACTGGGAGTTCTATAAGCTCATTGGAATTACTTTTGAGTGAACCATAATTGATTTTAATCTCTTCTGCTGCACCAAGAGGTGTATGGAGTGCTGTTGAAAGATCATTGGTAATGTTTAGTGAACCAACACCTAGATAGTCATTGAAGCGCATCGAATTGCCTGCATGAATCATAACATTACAGGTAGCACCACCCATATCAATGACCGCAACACCCAATTCTCGCTCGTCATGATTTAAAACAGCAATAGCAGAAGCGTAACATCCAAGAACGATATTATCAATTTCAACGCCTGCTGATTTGACTGCTTTTTTAAGATTGCTCAGTGAAGATTTTTGAGCGGTGATGATGTGCACTTGTACTTCTAAACGTGCACCATTCATGCCGAGTGGGTCTTCAATAAACTCTTGATCATCCACTTTAAAATTGTATGGGAGTACGTGCAGTTTTTCATATTCATTTGGAATATTAGCGTTATGATCTGCCATTTGCATTGCACGATTAATTTCTTTGATACCAATATCGCGGTTTGGAATATTGACAATACCGCTACTATCGACACTTTTCGTGTAGGCACCAGAGATTGAAACAATTACTCTCTCATATTGTGTACCTGCGACTCTTTTTGCATCATTGAGTGCATTTCGAATCGACTTTGAAGCAAGGTCAATATTGGTGATAATACCTTTTTTGAGACCTTGAGACTTTGCAATACCTGCACCTAAGATTTTGATGTCACCATCATCGTTTTTTTGAGCGATAATAGCGCAAATCTTGGTTGAACCAATGTCAATACCTAAAATCGTAGTGCTCAACTATTTTCCTTTGTAGTATTGCTCGACTTTGTATGCAGTAGCGAGCTTTTTGATAAGATTTTGGTTTAATTCAGCTTGTTTCACTTGTAAAACATTTTCACTAATCATACTAACATACTGCTTAGCCTTTTCCTTGTTAAGCAACTTTTGTTCCAAAATCTCGTAAACAATGGCTTTTCCGTCAATAACTTTATAACCTTTTTTTGCAGTGTTATCAAAAACGTGACTCAAAAATTCTGCACTTTTAGCTTCACTAAGACCTGCAATAGATTTGACCGAATCTCTACTAACAAAGCCAATGTCATTACCTGTAAAGTTTTCAAGTTTTGCTTCAGCTTTCTTTGTAAGTGCTGTTGTTTTGAGTTCCTCTAAGAGGTCACGACCTGCATCTTTCTTTGCCATTTCATAGGACATAGGTTCTGGAAATTTAATCTCTTTGACTTTGATAACGACGTAACTATCTTTAATTGCAACAGGTTTTAAAACTTCATCTCGTGCTGCAACTTGGATTTTATCGAGTGGGAAAGTGGTGTCATCATCATAAATCACTTTAGTTTCACTTGGCGCGGTCTCACCTTTTTTGAAAGCTAAGAAAGCCTCTAATGCACTTTTTTTGTCATTCTTCAATCTTAAGTCAATAGCTACTTTAGCTTTTGCTTCCGCAAATGTCATTAATTTACCATCGTCAAACGTATAATTGTGCTTTTCTTGGGTGTAAAACTCTTCAAGGGTTTTGTCATCAAATTTTGTTTGAGAAGGAGGAAGATTGAGAAGTTCAAGCGTATAACTTTTTTTTGTAAGGTAATTGGACTTGTTTTTTTCCCAGTATGCTTTAATAGCTTCTTCATTGGCGCTTACTTCATTGGCATCTAGTGAAACTGATGCAATTGAAAGACGATCTTCCATAAAAAAAGCAGAGGCAAAAAGATCAATTTCTTTGGTTGAAGGAGTTAATTTGAAGAATTTTTCAAGTTTAGCATTCAAAATTTCTTTTTCAAGACCATTTTCATAATCGCTTGGATTGATACGGTTTGATTTGAGGATAGAGTAATAAAGCTCTTTGTTAAAGACACCGTCAGTTTGAAAATTAGGGTTGTTGATAAGGCGCTCTTTAACATCCTCTTTTGTGGCAACAAGTCCAATTTCATCAGCATAGTTTAAAAGAAGTGTTTGATTGACTAGAGTGTTCATAACGATTTTATCAAGACCCATTTGTTCAGCTTGCTCTTGTGTCAGTTTCCCACTGAGGAGGTTGTTGTAAAAGTTATAGTGGCTTGCATAAGCAGATTGAAATTCTTGCACAGAAATGGTTCGATGACCTACCTTGGCAACAGACGCAGCGCGATCGCGATTGAGATCATAAGCACCCCATCCCACAAAACCAGCGCCTACAAACGCTATTGTGCTAATCCAGATAGTGACGACTAGATATTTCTTGTGACGTTGCATCCACGTAATCATTCTTGCCCTTTGAGAACTTTGTATTTTGCTATAATTCTATCTATATAGTTATTAAATAACCATAAATCGCGTGAAACTCCTAACAAAAAAAGGCAAAATGTAACAATGAACACGAAAATGTTAATTGAGGATGATTTAAAGCATATATGGCATCCGTGCACGCAGATGAAAGACCACGAGACACTTCCTCTTATCCCCATCAAAAGTGGGAAAGGGGTTTATTTACATGATTTTGAAGATAACCGTTATATTGATGGTGTTAGTTCATGGTGGGTCAATCTTTTTGGTCATTGCAATCCTTACATCAACCAAAAGATGAAAGAGCAATTAGAGACCCTTGAACATGTGATTTTCGCGGGATTTACGCATGAGCCGATCATTAAACTTTCTAAAAGACTGTGTGCCTTAGCACCAAAGGGCCTAAAGAAGTGTTTTTATGCAGATAACGGCTCTAGTGCTATTGAAGTAGCGCTTAAAATGAGCTTTCAATACCATAAAAACAAAGGCAAAGTACGACCTTTTTTTGTCTCTTTGGAAAACAGCTATCATGGTGAAACTATCGGTGCTCTCGCTGTTGGTGATGTGAAGCTTTATAAAGAAGTTTTTGAAGACATTTTGCTTAAAACCATTCAAACACCTGTGCCCAAAGACCAAAGTGAGCAGAGTGCTATTGCTGCAGCGGATGCGTTAGAAGAAATTTTTAAAGAAAAAGCAGAACAAATTTCAGCGTTTATCATTGAGCCATTGGTACAATGTTCAGGCGGGATGAACATGTATCATCCGCTTTACATCTCACTTGCGCGCAAACTATGTGATACGTATGGTGTTCATCTTATTGCCGATGAAATCGCTGTTGGCTTTGGCAGAACAGGTAAAATGTTTGCCTGTGAACATGCAGGTGTTAGTCCTGATTTTATGACACTCTCTAAAGGACTAACAGGAGGTTATCTTCCTCTTTCTGTTGTACTGACAACAGATGATGTTTATGAGGCTTTTTATTGTGATTATACCGAATTTAAGGCATTTTTGCACTCACATAGTTATACAGGAAACCCTTTAGCGTGTAGTGCTGCTAATGCCGTGTTAGATATATTTGAAAATGAGTCTGTTTTGGAGCAAAATCAAGAAAAAATTGCGTTGATAGCTTCAAAATTAGAACGTTTTAAACGTTTATCTAAGGTGATGAAAGTCAGACAAACAGGAATGATTGCAGCGGTAGAACTTCAAGAGTATCCTGTAGAATATCGTGTGAATCTCAAAATATTCACTTATGCCCTAAAAAAGGGCGTTTTACTTCGTCCCCTAAGCAATGTGATTTATTTTATGCCTCCTTATGTGATTACGAATGAAGAGATTGAGACGATGATGGACGTTGCGTATGAGGCGATTGTAAGTCTTGGTTAAGTATAATTGAACCATTACAAGCTAAGGAAACACAGTGAACATTCCCCATATTCCCGTACTTTTACAAGAAGTCAAAGAGGCATTTTCAGCTATTGCTGAAGGCGTTATTGTGGATTGTACGTTAGGGTATGGCGGGCATAGTGAGGCTTTGTTAGAGCAAAATCCTCACATCAAACTTATTGGATGTGATCAAGACGAAGAGGCGTTAGCGTTTAGTCAAAAGAGGCTAGAGCGTTTTGGCGGTCGCGTTATGCTTCATCATGGCAATTTTGCGTCAGTTATTGTCAAGTATGCCCATCTTCCAATTCGTGGAATTCTTGCAGATATTGGTGTTTCTTCGTTACAACTGGATAAAAAAGAGCGTGGATTTGCTTTTGATTCGGATGTGTTAGATATGCGTATGAACCCAAAGCAGGAACTGAGTGCTTATGAGGTGGTTAATCACTACGCAAAAGAAGAATTAGAGTTTATTTTACGCGAGTATGGTGAGATTCATGAGTATAAAAAGTTGGCACAGCTTATCTGTGACGCCAGAGCTAAAGCACCTCTACAAAGCGCCAAAGAACTTTCTAAATTGGCTGAAAAAGTAGGTGGGAAAAAGACCATACACCCTTCAACCCTTCTATTTCAAGCGATTCGTATTGAGGTTAATAACGAATTAGGCGTACTTACAGAGCTTTTGGAAAGTATTAAAAATGCCGATTTTGAGCATTGTATTGTAGGTATCATTTCGTTTCACTCTTTGGAAGATCGCATTGTAAAACAGACATTTAAACTTTGGTCCCAAAACTGCATTTGTCCAGCGCAAGTGATGCGTTGTATGTGTGGAAATAACCATGCTTTAGGTAAACTCATTAGTAAAAAACCGATTGAAGCAAGTAATGCCGAAGTGAAGAAAAATCCGAGAAGTCGCAGTGCTAAGCTTCGTGTCTTTGAAATCAAGAGGGCATAATGGACGATAAAAACGAACTGTTAGAACAGTATGATGCCGAGCAGAAGGTTGAAAAGAACCTTGATTTTCGTTTTTTATTGCTTGTTTATATGGCGATGTTTGTTGCTTTTTTGGTTATTCTTCCCAAAATTTACATCAAAAATCAGATTTATTATATGAGTCGCGACATTAACAAGTTGTATGGTGAGTATTCGATTCTTAAAGAAGAGAACCGCGTTTTAAAACAAAATTTGGAAAATATTCGTTTTAAAAATCAGATTTTAGACACCATTTATATTGAATAGTTTTAATCCCAATTAGGAGTTGTTATGCCACAAGAGATGCTATTTTTAGCCATTTTGGGAATATTTTGTATTGGTTTATTTGTTTTTGGATTGTGGATTAAAGCCATTTTAAAAGAAAAAACAGATGAACTGGTTGATCTGAAAGCTAAAAATGAACAATTAAGTTCTGAAAATTTAGCACTCAATATGCAAAGCGCTAAACTCCAAGCTGAGCTTAATGCCCAAAAAGAGGGCAATCAAAAGCTCAAATTTGATCTTGAAGAACAAAGTAAAAAATTAGAACTTAAACTCAATGCCATCATGGAACAGCATTTAGAAAAAAAGCTTCAAAAACTAGATGAAACATCGACAAAATCACTTGAAACACTTTTGAAACCTTTTAAAGAAAATCTTGAAAATTTTAAAAAAAGTGTTGAAAACTCTCAAGAAAACAGCACAAAGAAATTTGCTGAGCTTTCCAAAGAGATCGAACTGGTCTCACGTGCAGGGCTGAACATCTCAAAAGAGGCGGAAAATCTTACCAAAGCTCTAAAGGGTAAAAAACAGAGCCAAGGTAGTTGGGGTGAGATGATCTTAGAGAGTGTTTTGGAGTACTCAGGACTCATCAAGGGTGTGCATTACGAAACGCAAGAGAGTTACAAAGATGAAGAAGGACGTATAAAACGTCCTGATGTTGTTATCAAACTTCCACAGGATCGTACGATCATTATTGACTCAAAAGTTTCGCTGAACAGTTACGATGAGTTTATTAGAGCAGAAAGTGACGAGGAGAAGCATATTGCTTCCAAAGCTCTTATGCAGGCGTTTCGCGAGCATATTGATATTCTCGATAGCAAAGATTATGCGCACTACAAACAAGGCACGCTTCAATATGTCTTTATGTTTGTGCCTATCGAAGGGGCATTTTCCGTTGCCATCAATGAAGACCCAAAACTTTATGAGTATGCACTTCGTAAGCACATTGCCATTGTCAATCCTTCAACCCTGACGGTTTCACTGCGCACCATTTATCTTTACTGGCAAAGTGAGCAATCCAGTACATTAGCAACAAAGCTTTTTGATGAAGCGGGAAAAATGTACGACAAGATGGTAGGATTTGCCGAGAGTTTTAAAAAAGTAGGCTCTCAGCTTCAAACACTGAGTAACAGCTATGAAAATGCTCAAAAACAGCTTACAGAAGGCTCTGGTAATATCTTAGGTCGCGTAGAGAATTTAAAGCGTTTAGGGGCAAAAGCTACGAAGAATCTCAAAGATGCCAAGCTTGAATATCAAGACTTTAATACAGACATGGAAGAAGTAGCTCTCTTAGAGGATAAAACAGAAGTATAATTTTCATAAAAGTGTTGATGATTTAGTCAAATCGTGTTACAATCTTAGTGTTTAAGGTCTTTGTCGTTATACGCCTCAATGCTAGGAGAGTCGCTATGAAAAACACGAAAAGATACACATTTACATTTAGCATTATAACCTTGATTATTGGGTTAGCAGGATTTCTCTCTTTCTCCCTCATTGGGCATAATTATCTGCAAAGCTCCAAAAATTCTTACAGTATGATTCAAAAGCGCAATGCAGAAGTGCGCAAAAACATTATCGATACTATTAAAGTTTCTTTACAAAAGACAACTTCTCATTTAAAAGTCTTGGTTCATAGCCAAGAAAATGATGATTTGTTTGCTAACAAAGAGATTTACACGCGGATGATGTGGGAAATGCTGCTCTCTGATGAGAAGATAGCGAGTCTTTACATCGCTGATCGATATGGCAATTTTTTTCAAGCCAGACGCACACCCGAATTTGCTTTACGAACTATTGATACACGTGGTAAACTGAGAGTTGATGAGTGGGCGTATAAAAATGCTCAATTTGGAACAATACGTCTTGAATACAATGAAGCAGACTACAACCCAATGGAGCGCACATGGTATAAAGCAGCATCATCTCATGATCAACTTTATTGGTCAGAGCCCTATACGTTTGCTTCAACGAATGAAATTGGCATTACAGTTTCATACCCTTTTATAAATAAAATGGGTGAAAAAATCAAAGTAGCAGGAATTGATTTTACGATTGCTTCCATTACTCAACTGCTTCAAGAACAAAGTAGGATTATAGATGGACCTATTGTTATTGTGAATCCTCATGGAGATGTAATCGCTAGCTCTTTAGTCTCACAATCATCACATATGAAAGTTGATCAACTCCCCAAAGAGATAAAAGCCTCGTATGAGCAGTTTTTAAATGGAACCAAACGTGGGCGCGTCCAAAATGCGCATAATGAAAACTACCTTTTTGCGTTTTCAGAATTTCCTGCCGATTTTGGAAAACAGTGGTATATTGGAACCTATTTGGAAGAGAAGAAAGTGACACAAGAGATCGATGAGATTGCTATTGAGACTATTTTAATTTCACTTCTTATTATGGCTTTGATCATTATCGTCACTTGGTTTGTTCTAAGACATATCATTATACGCCCTGTTGATTTGCTAAAAAATATGAGCGATAGTGTCGCTGCAAAGCAATACGATGCGGTACATCACATATCAACGCGTATCAAAGAGTTTTATGCGCTCAGTCACTCTATGGTGTTAATGGCACGTTCTATCAAAACACACCAAAAAGCACAAGAAAATCTGATGGAGTCTTTTATAAAGCTCATTGCAAGCGCAATCGACGAAAAATCCCCTTATACGGGAGGGCATTGTGAGAGAGTCCCTGAACTAGCTTCTCTGTTAGCACGGGAAGCCGACCAGAGCGATGAAGGGGTTTTTAAAAAGTTTCATTTAAAAAATGAAAACGCATGGCGCGAGTTCCGTATAGCAGCACTTTTACATGATTGCGGTAAAGTGACAACCCCTGAGTATGTTGTTGATAAAGCAACCAAATTAGAGAGTATTCATAACCGTATTCATGAGATTCGCACACGTTTTGAAGTGTTGCTCAGAGATGCGCATATCGCTTATTTAGAAGGGCTTTTGGAAGGAAAAGAAGACAAAGAGTTATTACGCCAAAGGCGTGTAGAGGCTGAAGCAAAACTTTTTGATGATTTTGCGTTTTTAGCAGAATGCAACATCGGTGGTGAATTTATGGATGCCCAAAAAATAGAGCGTCTCAAAGAGATAGCTGCTATAACGTGGACACGTCATTTTGATGACAGGTTAGGTATGAGTGAAGCTGAAAATAAACGCCTTCAAGACATCACGCCGACACCGTTACCATGCCAAGAAACGTTACTGCAAGATAAACCTGAACATCTGATAAAACGTGCCCATGAGATAGATGAAGCAATCTATGCAAAAATGGGCATCAAGATGCAAATACCACGTTACTACAACAATATAGGTGAACTTTACAATCTAAGCATTGCAAGAGGTACATTGAATGATGAAGAGCGTTATAAGATTAACGAGCACATCATCATGAGCATTCGTATGCTCTCAGAACTACCATTTATGGATAACCTCAAAAAAGTACCAGAATATGCTTGTGCGCATCATGAAACCATGAAAGGAACAGGCTATCCTAGAGGACTGAGTAAAGAGCAGATCTCATTACCTGCCCGTATCATCGCTATCGCCGATATTTTTGAAGCGTTAACAGCCAATGATAGGCCGTATAAAAAAGCCAAAACCATTTCAGAGGCTATCAAAATACTCTATTTTATGAAAAAAGATCAGCATATCGATGGTGACCTTTTTGAGCTCTTTTTAAAAAGTGGCGTTTATATGAAATATGCCCAGATGTACCTTAACCCTGAGCAGATAGACGAGGTTGATATCACACAGTATCTTTCATCGTAGCGTAAAACAACTCTACATTTTTTGTTTCATCTTGGCGCAAGTAACGAAGCGTTAGAATATCAAAAAAAATGGAGACAAAAAATGTCTGAAAAACATTTTGAGCTTGATATCAAGGGCATGACGTGTGCAGCATGTTCGGCGCGCATCGAACGTGTACTTGGTAAGCTTGAAGGTATCACAGCCAATGTCAACTTAGCGACCGAAAAAGCCTTTGTAAGTTCAAACAATCCTGCAATTGATCTTCCCCAAATCATACAAAGCATTGAAAAAACGGGTTTTGGTGCAACAGAGTCTGCTAAAGTCGATCAAAATAAAAAAAGTTTAGAAAAAGAACAAGAGTACCAGAAGCTTTTAAAAGAGTTTGTTCTCTCAGCACTGCTGACATTGCCCTTTTTAGTCGAAATGGTGGCAATGCTTTTTAACATCCATCTTCATCTCTCTTCTTTCTTACAGTTATCACTCGCTACCATTGTTCAGTTTTACTGTGGGCGAAAGTTTTATGTAGGAGCTTTTAAAAGCCTTAAAAGTGGCAGTGCCAACATGGATGTTTTGGTCGTCCTTGGTACCAGTGCAGCGTACTTTTTGAGTCTTTGTGTGATGCTTTTCAATCTACCATTGCATCTTTACTATGAAGCTTCTGTTTCGGTTATAACTTTAGTGCTTTTAGGAAAACTGTTAGAGGTAAGAGCAAAAGCAAAGACAGGTTTTGCCATTGCAAAATTACTGCATTTACAACCTAAAAAAGCCTTTGTTGAGCGAGATGGTACGCTTGAAGAAGTTAGCATTGAAGCGCTAAAAGTTAATGATGTTTTTGTCGTCAAAGCAGGAGAAAGCATCCCAACAGATGGCATTGTCATCGAGGGCAATAGCATGGTCGATGAGTCGATGATGACAGGAGAGAGCTTGCCAGTGCTTAAATCGGTGGGAGATTCTATCGTTGGTGCGACAAAGAATGGCGATGGCATGCTCAAATGCCAAGCAACAAAAGTAGGAGCTGATACATTCTTAAGCGCTATTGTCAAACTGATAGAAGAAGCACAAGGTTCAAAAGCACCTATTCAACGTCTTGCCGATACGATTTCAGGCATTTTTGTACCGATTGTTGTAGGCATAGCTGTCATTACGTTTGGTGTATGGTGGATGGTTGGAAGCAGCATTGAAGAGGCGATTATTAACGCTGTTTCTGTTTTGGTTATCGCATGTCCATGTGCACTGGGACTTGCAACGCCAACAGCCATTATGGTGGGTGTTGGACGAGGCGCTAGTGAGGGCATTCTCATTAAAAATGCTGAAGTATTGGAGAATGTCGGCAAAATCTCTGCTGTGGTGTTTGATAAAACAGGAACACTCACATACTCAAATCCACATGTTGTTGATGTGTGTATAGAAAAAAGCGGTGTTGATAAAGAGGAGCTTTTAGCGCTTTGTGCCGCTTTGGAGGAGGGTTCAAAGCATCCTTTAGGTAAAGCCATCATCGAAGATGCTCCAAAATCTAAACGTTATACGGTACAAACGTTTCAGAACTATTCGGGGCTTGGTGTTTCAGGAGAGATTGATGGCTTAGTCTATTTTGCAGGTTCTCCTGCGTTTATCACGCAGTTTACATCATTGGAGCATTCAAGCAAAGCAAAGCAATTTTTAAATGAGGGCAACAGCATTGTAGCTCTAGCAACACACGAAGAAATCATAGGCTATATCGCGTTAGCCGATACCATTAGAGAAAGTGCAAAAGTGGCAGTTGAGAAGTTGCAAAATGATGGCATTGAAGTCTATATGCTCACAGGAGATAATGAACGTTGTGCCCAAAAAGTAGCTCTGGAGCTGGGCATCAAACATTTTTTTGCAGAAGTCTTACCTGATGGTAAGGCAGAGGCGATTAGTAAACTCAAAAATGAGGGAAAATTTGTCTGTATGGTGGGCGATGGCATCAACGATGCACCAGCTCTTGCTGTAGCGGATGTGGCGATTGCGATGTCTAATGGTTCCGATATAGCCGTTGAAAGCGCTGATCTTATCTTGATTGCAAATGACCCACTCTTTGTGGTCAATGCCATAGCACTCTCTCGTGCTACGATGTCAAAAATTAAGCAGAATCTCTTTTTAGCTTTTGTGTATAATACCTTAGCCATTCCACTCGCGTTTATGGGTATGCTAAACCCCATTGTTGCAGGTGGTGCTATGGCGATGAGTTCAGTTTCTGTGGTGAGTAACTCACTATTATTAAGACGTTGGAAAATGAAAAAGTAAAAGATATTTCTTGTAAATTACAAGAAATCTTCTGCCTCGTAAGAGGCAAGCTTTAGTGCCCTAGTGGCTAACGTAGCCTCTTGGGCTTTGCCTAAGTGGCGTTATAAAAATAAAAGAAGGATAAATAATGGCAACAATTACGTTAGTCGTTAAGGGTATGAGCTGTATGGGGTGTGTGAAGAGTGTCAAGGGTGTTTTAGAGGGCATTAAAGGGGTCAAAAGTGTGAATGTTGACCTTGCGAGTGGCAAAACAATCATTGAGTACGATACACCGATTGATATCAGTGTTTTTGAAAAAGCGATAGATGAAGCAGGTTTTGAAGTCGTTGCATAATTTTAAATTCTAATACGCGTTTATATAGAAGTAAAGAGCCCTAAAATAGGGCTCTTCTAATATTACTTCTCAAATAAGATATGAATATACCGCTTCGACCACAATCCAAAGATAATAATCCACAAACCAGCGACCGTTAGAACAGCATGTAAGTAGCCAAACTGTGGGAAAATACCAGCGATGATACGAATAAGTGCCATAATTTGGATAAGACCAAAGAGTGTTATGGCATACGCATCTGCTTTTGGAGTACGTCCTGAATGTCCTAAAATAACCCTTGTTCCAAAGCCAATGAGTACTGTCGTAAAATATCCTAGTGCTAAAGCATGCAATGGTGACTTTTCAAGATAAATCGTATGCCCTAAAAGCGCACTAAAGTCTTGCACTACAAAAAGCCCAAATCCGATAGGTGTCCACCAGATGGAGAGGAAAAGCACCCATAGAATTGGTGGTGATTTTTTAAATGGAAGACGCCATTTGAGAAGTTCATACGTGATGATGCCAAAGAGCGCGCTATCTGCCACAAAAGCGTTGATGCTTAACGCCTCCAAAACCACCTTTGCGATCAATGCTATAAAAACTAAGAGCAAGAAGTGCTTACTTTTGTTCATGGTATAGCCGATGATCGTATTGGCTGCGAAAAAAGGCATCATTTTTTGCGAAACGATAAGAACAATAAAGAACAAATAAAGATAAAAACTGACTCCTAATGCTACCGCATAGGTTGGAGCAAAGGTGTCAGCGATGAAAAGTATTTGTCCTACAGCTCCGAGCGCAAAAGATCGAAGCATCCATGTGGTATCGGCTTTGTTGGTTACTGTACTTTTGGTTTGAAAATCAAGTAAGAGTAAACAGAGCTTGATGTATCCAGCTAAGATAACAACCATAGCTGCTATAAGGGCAACTTCTGAAATAAAAGAAAATATCACAAAGAACAGACCACCGCCGTTCATTAACCATGCAACAGGCATATACTCACTTTGTTTAGGAGCAGGGCGTGAGAGATAACGTGGGAATGTCGTGAGTAAAAAGCCTGCAAAAAACTGTGTAAAGACGATGAATGTCATCGCGTAAGCGTGGTAAAGTCCCACACTGGCATTGAGACTGATCAGTCCTGCATAATGAAGCCCTAAAAGGGCAACAAACAGCACACCTTGAACCACACCTGCAAAAAAGAAAATGCGGTGTGGTTGTGCTTGAAGGTTTTGAAGCGCCGTCGTTTTTGGTGGCGGTGGTGGGGTTAAACTACTGACAAAAACCACAACAACTAGCCCCTCGGTTGGCTGCATCGATAGCGGCATTTAACGCTTCGTCATAATTTGGCTCCTCAGTAATCTCAGGAACAACTTGTTTGTAAACGATTTTGCCATCTTTACTGATAACAAAGAGTGCTCTTGCACATAAACCTTCTAATGCACCATCGCTGATGAGCATACCATAAGCACGTGCAAAGGCTTTGTGTCTAAAATCACTCGCTACTGTCAGGTTCTCAATGCCTGCTACATTGCAGAACTTTGCCGCTGAAAAAGGCAAGTCCATTGAAATAACTGTTGTATCGATGTTCTCATGTTTTGCAACTTCTTGGT
Organism: uncultured Sulfurospirillum sp.; assembly: GCA_964466465.1. Taxonomy (GTDB): domain Bacteria; phylum Campylobacterota; class Campylobacteria; order Campylobacterales; family Sulfurospirillaceae; genus Sulfurospirillum. Next base: position 55,409 of record CAYXNJ010000005.1, on the reverse strand, counting down.
TGAAACGTCTTGCTTCTGCGTCGCAAACAGGTGTATCTAAAGAAGGTACTGCAATGATCAGTTGTGCTTTATTACCTTCACCACCGATCGTTTTTTCTTGTAAGTCTGGAGTGACAACTTTTACGATAGGCGCATAATTGCCTACTTCTTGGAAGTTTCCTTCCAACTTTACGGGTGTGCCCTTAAGAGCAGTTTTGTCAATTTTTGCTGTAAATGTCATGCTTATCCTTTCAATTGTTTTATATGAGAGTCATTTTATCTCATTTAAAAATAAAAAACCTTGATCTACATCTATAATTCTTAAAAATTGAACAGGATTAAACAAAAAATTAATGTAAAATAGTTGGATATTTATGTAGAGGAGTGACAATGCAATACAAACTTATCACAGGACCCGATGATTCAACCTTTTGTGCAAGAATCACAGAGTTTTTAAATAACGGTTGGAAACTACACGGAAACCCAGCGGTGACATTTAATGGTCAAACCGTTATTGCCGCACAAGCGATTGTGAAAGAAGATGACAAAGATGTCAAGGCGTGTGGGTTTACAAAATAAGTATTACAATGAAGTCAATATTAACGTGGAACTGTAATATGGCGTTTAGAAAGAAGTCTGAAATAATGACTTCTTCTTTTCAGGATATTATCATTTTACAAGAGTGTGAGACTTTAGAGAAAATACCTGAATGTCAACAAGCAAATTCTTCTTTATGGATTGGGAATAATCAAAATAAAGGCTTGGCTATTTTTGCGTTTAATAATTATGAATTGAAAATAAACTCTTTATATAACGAAGTATATCGTTATGTTGTTCCCATTGATGTGTCTTTAAATAAAGAAAAGAAATTCACACTTTTTGCTGTTTGGGCAATGAATGATTCTTTGAATCGTGAACAACGTTATATTGGACAAATTGTCTATGCTTTAAAAGAATATCAAAGTTTATTGGATAATAAAAGTATTATTATTGGTGATTTTAATTGGAATAAGATATGGGATGCTCGAAAAAAAAAGTCAAATCTTATGGATTTATTAGCAATTCTTGATTTAAAGAATATTAAGAGTTTGTATCATTTATATTTTAATGAAGCGTTTGGCGATGAAGGTCAGCCAACATTGTTTTTACAGAAAAATTTAAAAAAACCTTATCATATTGATTACTGTTTTGCAGGTTCTTATTGGCATGAAAAATTACAACACGTTAATGTAGGAAAGCCTGAAGAGTGGCTTTCCAAAAGTGACCATATGCCAGTATTATTTGAATTTAGCTAGTTAGTCAATACTCTCAAACAACTCTGGTCTATACTCAAAGTGCATGGTGTCGTAGTGGTACCATCTGCCACCCCAGACAAAGCCGTATTTTTCAAAAATATCGACGATGATTTTTGGGATGTCATTGTGAAAAGTGTAGGTTTTATCCCACTGCCAGTAGCGTGAGTAGTGGGTGTCTAAGTCTATGGCGATGCCGTAGCTATGGGCACTTAAACGTTCTGTTTTTGCAATTTTTCGGTAGTAATAGGTTCCTGCTGGGTTTTTAAGGTACTTCATAAACTCTTCAGGCAAATTGTCTAGCTCATCAGAAACTTTTTGCAATTGACGTGCAGCATTTTCATTTTTATTAAATTGCAGTTTTTTTCCACCGTGTTTTGGAAGCCAGTTCACCGTGGTGAGATTTTTTTCGATGTCACTTTTACTAGAGCCATAGAGCTTTTTCAAAAATGTGTCATTGCGAAAGCGACCTGGGTCATCATTGAGTGAAGGAGGTGTTATCGGTGCAAAAGCAGGGTAGGCTTGTGCGAACATATCTTCGATATCTGCATTTTCAAGCTTCTCGTCAAATGTTTTTACTTTTTTATCATCATACGGCAGGGAAGTTCCATCCATAAAAAAGACGGTATTGTCTTTGATGACTTTGATGCTTGGGTATTTTTGAACCAGATTGTTGCTTTTGGGGTTAGCTGGTTTGACGGTTATGCCCTCTACACGATTGATGAGCAGTCCTTGTTCAGGCACATTGGGCTGATTTGCTCCCACATAAAGGTCAGTTATAACCGCTTTACCGATAATGTTGCGTCCTTCTTTGCCATCTTCCATCGTTCGTACACCCCAAACGTTGTGCATCACAAGAGGTTTGCCTTCAAATTCACCTGCATAAAGCATAATGTGCCCTTTGAGGTAGATAAGGCTTAAAAAGGCGATACCGTTTTTTAAAATCATGGCTTCTTTTTCCTTGGGTGTTAAATCTTTAAGAGAGATATACTCTCCAAAACTCTTTTGTGCAGCGGAGTTTCGTGGTATCCAAATGCCAAAAGGGGAGAGAAAATCGCGCGTCATAGCAGAGCAATCACGGTTAGCGAGGTATCCACCCCAGCCGTATTTTTCTCCTAAAAGTGCATTGCTGATTTGGCTGATACTCTCTTTACTAAACGCTACGGGTATGGTTTGCGCAAAGCTTTTAGGGATACGCAGTTCTAACTTTTGAGCGCTAAATGAGGCATCTCGCGTAAACATATAGGCGTGAAAAAAGTCATCATCTTCGCCCATTATTGGGATGATGGCTCCCACTTTTGCATAGGTGATAAAACGTTGTTTAACGTTATATAACGGGATGTTGTCTTTAATAATCGCAATTTTATGTGCTTTGATAAGCTCTATGCGCTCTTTCGCTTCTACGATGACAAAGCTTTTCACAGGAAGCCAACCAGAAGCAAAAGAACTCTCTACAAATGCCCAAGCACCATCTTTACTGTAATGCGAGATGATAAGAGGCTCTGCTACATGAATGCGCGAGGTTTGTAAGTAGTCAAATGGATAGCCTTCACCTGGTAAGGTTGTTTTTTTGAAAAAAGGTTTCTCAGTTGGGAGGTTGCGCATTTGTGCATTTTGAATCATAATGGCGTGAGCGTTGATACTGCCATACGCATCAGGATTGGTCTCATTGATGATGGCATCGATCTCTGCGTCAGAAATCAGCTGAAGATTTTCGCCATAGTAGCGGTTTTTAAGTCCATAGGAGGTGTTTGCCCAGAGCGCATCCTCTTTTTTGGTACTCACATGGGTTCTAAACCACGGTGAATAGTAATGGTACGTGAAATCGTATTGTGCGACCTTTTGTGGTGTAATGTTTTGAGCTAAAAAATCAACGTTTTGGGGGTAGATGAGCATCTCATTTGAAGCAATTTTTTGAGTGACAAACGCTTCAGCTGTTGGCTCTTTTTGGGCACATCCTGTTAAGATGACAAGACTGCATGTACATAGAAAAATATTTCGTATTGACATATTTGAAACCTTGAATTTTCTTAATGCTATAATACCAAAAACAACTTAGGAAGCCTCCTTGAATTTAGCACAAAAACTCATCGATATTTTAAAAAAGGACAATGTTCTGCTCACGGGTGGCGCGGGTGTGGGCAAGAGTTATCTGGTCGGTGAAGTGGTGAGTGAGCTTCGTAATGCGGGAAAACAAGTTGTCGTCTTAGGCAGTACAGGTGTGAGTGCGGTCAATGTGGGCGGACAAACTCTGCACAGTTTTTTTGCCTTTGGCATTTGCAATCATCTTGATGAACTGATGCGCCATGACCGTTATGCAAAAGCAAGACTTGCAGAAATCAAAAAAGTACTCACCAGATGTGATCTTTTGGTCATCGATGAGATTAGCATGGTTTCAGCTGATTTGCTTGATATGATCTATTATCGTCTTCGCAATGCGGGTTTTGAAGGAAGCGTGCTTTTTGTAGGTGACTTTTTTCAATTACCTCCTGTTTCTAAAGGGAAGACAGATAGCCTTTGGGGCGGATTTGAGTATGCGTTTGAGAGCAGTTCGTGGAAAGCGTATGATCCTGTAGTGGTAGAGTTGACCATTACCAAGCGGACACATGATGGAGTCTTTTTTTCGCATCTGGGAAAGATACGTCGAGGTATCTTGGAGAGCGATACGCTTGAGTATCTTGAAGCCCTGCGTGCAAACGTTAGTGTTTGGGAAGATGACCCAACGGTGCTTTTTGGGCGCAATAGGGAAGCCGAGGCACTTAACCTTAAAAGGCTTGCTGAGCTTGAGAGTGAATCTTTTGTACTAAAAGCCAAGGAAGAGCTACACGAAAAAACATTGCATGTCAACAAAATAGAAGGATGGAAAAATGCACTTCCCATTCCTGTCGATTTAACCCTAAAAATAGGCGCAAAAGTGCTTTTTTGTACCAATAAATGGGGTAAATATTACAACGGAGAGACGGGAATTGTACGGGCGATTGACGCAGATACTGTGCTAGTAGAGAAAAAAGGTGAGCTTGTAAAAGTAGAACGCCAAGAATATACACTGCATGAAAATGTGGTAATGGAAGGTGAAATTAAAGAGAAACCACTGGTTTCCATCGAGCAGTTTCCCCTGAAATTAGCCTATGCAATTACTATTCACAAGTCGCAAGGAATGAGTATTGATTCTTTGGTGTGCAACATTAACACCATTTTTGAAAAAAGCCAGTTTTATGTGGCTATTTCACGTGCGCGTTACCCCAATCAGCTTTTGCTCGACTATCACTATCAGCGTTTTCATGAGCATTTGATGCGTTGTGTGCAGGTATCGCCTAAGGTTGGGGAGTTTTATGCAAAATCGAATGTTGTAAAGATAGAGGAGCTTAGGAGCGATTCACTTTTTGGTGAATTTTGACGATTTAGGTACATAAGAAGAGTAAAGCACCAAGGGTGCGTGGGCACTCTGCCGAAGAGAACTTAGTGTTAACGTAGTGTTTAAAGCTTTGCTTGAAACACGTGTCAAAAGTCAGATACAGGGGGCAAACATGAATCTGGAAATTTCCTATGAATCAAAAGGCTTGATAACCTACTCACAAAGCAATCAAGAGATTACTGGCAAAGATAAAAAGCTCACAGGTAAGCAGATTACCAATAGCTATCTTGCGGAGTATATAGCGCAGATAACAAAAGAGTCTCAAACGACCTTTAGTTCTCAAGCCGATACGTTTAGTCTTGCAGACATCGGCTATACGGGTAAACCTATAGGTGAACTGACTCAAGATGAAGCAAAAGCTTTGGTTGCAGAAGATGGTTTTTTTGGTATAGCACAAACGAGTGAGCGTATTGCAGATTTTGTCATCAATGGTGCAGGGGACGACCTTTCAAAGCTTCAAGCAGGACGCTCTGGAATGCTTCAAGGATTTGCAGAAGCAGAAAAGCTTTGGGGTGAAAAATTACCTGAAATTAGTTATACTACGATGCAAAAAGCACTCGAAAAAGTGGATGCGCGTATCGCAGAACTTGGTGGAAGTGTGCTCGATACATCCGTTTAACAAAGGCAGCAATGAGACCTGTTTTCATAGTATTTTTTCTTTTATATACAAGCCTTTTTGCAGAGACGTTGGTATTGGAGCATTTTAAAGCCAATGTCTTTGCAAAATCTGATAAAAAGCCTGTGGAAGTGACTGTTGGTCTCATTTTTGAAGGCAAAGAGGTTAAACTTTACGAATATAAGGTCGTTGATGCTCTCAATATTGTCATCGGTAGTTATTTTGCGGAAGACCTCGTGACCTCTCGTGGTAAAGAGATTTTAAAGTCCACAGTTATCGCATATGCTAAAAAAACACATAATTTAGTGATTGATTCGGTATATATTAAAGAATTAACTGTAAAAACCAATCCAACAACACAAGAGATTGTTGAAGCTATCAAAAAAGAGGGTGTATTTCAGCAGCAACAAGCAGCTCCAAAGCAGCAACATCAGCCCACTCAACAGCTCAACCTCGCGCCTCCTCTTCCAAAGCGTTCACTCTTACCTGAAGAGAATGCAGTTAATTTTTGACGCGCTAAAATCTAAAAAGATATGCTAAAATAAGATAAATCCAAGCGTATGCTTGACAAAGAGTCTCAATGAAAGATTTTGAAGCCGCTAAAGAGTTTTTTAAAGATACGGTTGATCCTTCGTTTTATTTTGATAGCATTAGTGCTGAGATTGCCCGCAATGAACTTAAAAATGTTATTGGTGATCCTTCTATTCCTCTCATTTTTATCATAGGTGATCCAGGTGTGGGTAAAAGTCATATTATGCGTGTGATGCACTATTCTGCGTCTATAAACTCCATCAGTGTACTCATCGAACATCCGTTTTTTGACCCACGTGATCTTTTCAAAGAACTCTATGAAGCCAGAGGTATGCCTTTTGATAAAAGCAAGACTCAAGGCGAGTTTATGGATGAGCTTTTTGAGGCGTATGTAGGGACATTATGTACTATTTTTATTGATGAAGCACAACTTTTAAACGATGATCAGTTTGAGTTCCTTCGCATTTTAAGTGACACCAAATTGTTTCAATTTGTTCTTGCCATGCACAAAGATGAAGGAATGGCACTGTTGGCTAAAAAGCAGTTCAAAACGCGTACAAAACGTGTCATTGAGTATGGTAATCTGGATGAAAATGAGATACTACGGTACATTCACACACTGTTTATGGGGCATACGCATGGTGAAATTGCTATGATGTTTTCTAAAAATGAGGCAAGAGTCATCGCACGGTATGCCAAGGGCAATTTTAGAATGATTAAAAAATTTTTATATACCTTGATGAAATTACTTGATTATGCCCAAAAGAAGGGCTTATCAAAGTATCGTAAACTTAACAGCTGTCTTCTGACAATGGCAGCACTTGATATAGGGCTTATTCATGACTAGTGCACGTTTTGAAGAGTTAGAAAAGCGTTGTGCAAAGCTTAAAAAAGCACGGATTATTCGTATTGTTTTTATGATTGCTTCTTTATTTTTGGTCAGTTTTGGAGGCTATTACTGGATGTCTCATAATTCAAATGAGCTTTCAACTGTTACTGCTGTAGCCATACCTCAAACAGTGCCCGTGCAAACGCCTATCCTTGATAAGAATGAAAGTAATGCAACTATTCTGCTACAAGAAGAGCAAAATCTCTCGCAAATCATAGAAGATGAGACGCTTTTCTTAGCACCTCATATCTCTATAAAGAATGCTAAGTTGCCTAAGGATGAGACACAGGCGGCTACACGCTTACTCAGTCATGAACAAGAATTGCTGAAACGTTATAACACCGTGCAAAATTTCGATAATGCCTATGCTTTGGCTGATTTTTATTTTGAACAAAAATCGTATGGCGAGGTAATAACGTGGGCAAAAGAGGCAAGCAAGCATTATTCACGTTCTGAAAAACCGTGGATACTCTATGCTAAAGCAAAGTTTTATTTGGGTGATCGCGCAGAGGCTATAAGGTCTTTGGAACTCTTTTTAAGCTATATTAATTCTAAAGAAGCACAAGAACTACTAAATTTTTATAAAGGACAAGAATGAGAGTTGTTTTAGCATTATTGGGTCTTTTTTACAGTACGATGTACGCATACTCTTACAACGATGTTTTAAGAGATTATGAGGCGAAAAATTTTGAAAAAGTGTGCAATGAAGGTGCTGCATTTTTGATTAAAAATGATAAAAATGAGCAAATTCTTGTTGCCATCGGTGATGCGTGTGCGAGAATTGATGCGATAAACCCTTTGGGGAATGTTGCAAAAAACCTTGTCAGTACCAAAGAGTACCGCGAGAGTGGTTCTTACTTTGCAACTTTAGTGCTTCAAAAAAAGCTGATTTATCAGTTTATGAATGATTCTATCAACCTTAAAGAACTGAAACTTCCACGAACCAATCATGTTCTTTCACGTGTGTTTGAGCAACTTTCAAAAGGTAATTACGAAGTGGTTGAAAAACGCATTGAGATTATTACTCCTGAAATGAATTATGTGTTATGGCTCTCAGATGATGACCCTAAAAAGGTCTATATTGATGAGAATAAAGATGGTAAGTTGGTTAAACGTCACTGGTATCTGTGAGGCTTTACTTTTTTTTAGGGTGTTTTTGACTACAATCCCACCTCTGATTTTTTTACTCTAGGATATTAATGCCTCTTAGCCGACTCAATGCTGAGCAAAAAAGTGCTGCAACAGCACCCTCAGGACATAACCTTATTATTGCCAGTGCAGGAACAGGTAAAACCTCGACGATTGTAGCACGTATTGCACATCTATTACATCAAGGTGTGCAGCCTTCGCGTATTTTACTGCTTACGTTTACCAACAAGGCTGCAGCTGAAATGTTGGAGCGTGTGGGTGTTTTCTTTGGTAAAAACATCACCTCTCAAATCGAGTCAGGTACGTTTCATGCGGTAAGCTATCGATTGCTCAAAAAAATGGGTAAAAATATTGTATTGAAACAGCCAAAAGACCTTAAAATTTTACTCAAAAGTATTCATGATAGACGCCGTTTTGACCACATAGATTCAGGGGTAAAAGCCTATAGTGCGGCATACCTTTATGACATTTTTTCACTCTATCAAAACAGTACGGTGACACAGAGTTTTACGGAATGGCTAGAGTCCAATGATAGTGAACATGGGCTATTTTTTGATATTTATGAAGATATTTTTGAAGAGTTTCAAGCCCTCAAGCGCGAGTTTGGTTATGTGGATTTTAATGATCTTTTAATCCTCATGCGTGATACGCTTAAAACAAGTGATGAGCTCAATTTTGATGAAGTGCTCATTGATGAATACCAAGATACAAATACCCTTCAAGGTTCACTCATCGACGCTTTTCGCTCCAAATCACTCTTTTGCGTGGGCGATTACGACCAGAGCATTTATGCGTTCAATGGTGCCAATATCGACATTATCGGCTCTTTTGGTACTCGTTATTCGAATGCGAATGTTTTTACACTCAATAAAAATTACCGCTCATCTCACAAAATTCTCTCTCTAGCCAATCGTGTCATTGAAAAAAATCCAAGGCTTTACGAAAAAAGGCTTGAAGTAACGCGTGATGGAGCATTTGAAGCACCAAAATTATTGATCTATGATGAGCTTTTCGCGCAATACCACTCTATCGCTTCGCTCATTAAACACTCAACGCATGCACCTGCTGATATTGCGGTTATCTTTCGCAATAACTCAACAGCAGATGGCATAGAAGCAACCCTTAGAGAGCAGGGAATCGCTTGTAGGCGCAAAGGAGGCATTAGCTTTTTTGACGCCGCAGAAGTCAAAGCAATGCTCGATCTTGTGGGCGTTGTGGTCAATCCCAAAGATATGATGGCGTTTATTCATACCTTTGAATACGCTAGAGGCGTGGGCAGTTCGCTCTCAAAAGAGCTATTTGATGGGCTTTTTAAACTAGGAGAGGGAAACATCTATCAAGGTTTTTTTCATCCGCGAGACGATGTGGAAGATATTTTTAAAAAGCGCGCAAAGAACCATCAATTAGGGCTTTTTGATGATGTGATCGATCTTGGGAGTGTGAGCCGTTTTTACAATTTTGGTTTTGAAGAGCAGTTTCTCTCAAACCCTATTTTAAAGCATCCAAAGCTCACAACAGATGGAGCAAAATTTTTACATCAGTTTTATAAATTTATGAAGCATGCGACACGTATTAAAACGCCTCAAAGCCTTATCAATCATGTGTTAAGTTCGGAAGTATTCAGTGCTATAGCTGAAGTGTTAGCGATAAAACGTTCCACAAAAAAAGATGGCAGTGTGGACGACAAAATGAAGCAAGAAGCACGCGCTCGCATCTTTAGAAAAGGGCATTTGCTCAAAGATTTGGCAAGTGGTTATGCTTCAAGTGAGCGCTTTTTAAATGCACTGACCCTTGGAAGTAATGAGATGAGCGAGGGTGAAGGTGTTAATTTACTTAGTATTCATGCAAGCAAAGGGCTTGAATTTAAAGAGGTGTATGTCATCGACCTTATGGATGGACGCTTCCCCAATCGCAAATTGATGCAAAAAGGCGGAAGTCTTGAAGAAGAGCGTCGCTTATTTTACGTGGCAACAACACGTGCAAAAGATATGCTGTACCTCTCTTACGCTAAATACGATAAGATTAAGAAGATCTCCTACACCCATTCACCGTTTTTAGTTGAAGCGGGAATGGTACATTAAGTTTTAAAGTCTGCACTAACTTAAAAGCGATAAAATAACTCCTAAAATCATTAGGAGTTTATATGTATAAAATTTCACTACTCATATCACTACTTTCAACCCTTCTTTTTGCAGAACTTCGCCATGTTGATGCTAGTGAAGAGGTGGTTAAAAGTGGTATAAAAATTGTTGATATTAGAACTCTGCCAGAATGGAAAGAGACAGGCTTGGTTGAAAATGCGATTCCTATTACGTTCTTTGATGAACAAGGACGTTATAACGCGGAAGCTTTTATCAAAGAACTCGATAAACATGTTAGTAAAGATAAAGAGTTTGCACTTATTTGCCGCACAGGCAATCGTACTTCTGCCGTTTCTGAGCTTTTATCAAAGCAAGGTTATAAAGTTGTTAATCTTAAAGGTGGTATGAAATCTCTGATGTCTAAGGGATATATGCCTGAACCTTACAAACCATAAGGCAAAACAATGCACAGTAATGACCTTATTCATGAGGATTCTCCATACCTCTTACAACATGCACATAACCCTGTAAACTGGATGGCTTGGAGCGATAAAGCGCTTGCCAAAGCCAAAGATGAAAATAAGCTGATTTTTCTTTCCATTGGTTATAGCACCTGTCATTGGTGTCATGTGATGGAGAGAGAAACTTTTGAAGATGATGTGAGCGCAAAACTGCTCAATGATTCGTATGTGAGCATTAAAGTCGATCGTGAAGAGATGCCTGATTTGGATAAATACTACCAAGATGTGCATTATTTATTGACACAGCGTAGCGGTGGATGGCCTTTGAGTATCATTATGACGCCCACACAGCAAGTCATTTTTGTAGGAACCTATCTGCCTCCTCAAAGTGCACAAGGTCGGATGGGATTTCGTGAGCTTGTGAGTTTTATTAAAGGCAAGTTTGATGATGCGTTTGATGAAGTGCAAAAAAGTGCGCAGAGTATTGAGGCTGCTATTAAGCATTATGAGCGTAGCTTTGAGCAGAAAGAACCCATTGATAAAGACGCCCTGATTGAGGCATTTGTGAACAATGTCAAAGCAAGTTTTGATGATGTTTCTAAAGGCGTAGGTAGTGCCCCAAAATTCCCGCATGCTTCGACATGGAATGCCCTTTTAGATATTTATGCACACACTAAAAATCTTGAAGCGCTCTATATGAGTGAAGACGCACTGTTTGCAATGGCACAAGGAGGCATAAACGATCAGATAGAGGGTGGATTTTACCGTTACAGCGTCGATGAGGCTTGGGTAATTCCGCACTTTGAGAAAATGCTCTACACCAATGCTGAATTGATCGAAGTCTATGCTAAGCTTTATGCACTTACACAAAAACCATTGTTTAAAGCAGTGGTCGATAAAACCATCGAAGCGATGGATGAACGGTTTTTAAAAGAAGGACTCTACCTCAGTGCCAGTGATGCGGACAGTGAAGGAGAAGAGGGCAAATACTTTGTCTTTAAATGTGCTCAAGCAAAAGAGGCTCTGTTAAAAAAAGGATTGAGTGAAGCTGAAGTAAAAGAAGTTTTGGACTATTTTGGCATCACTAAATTTGGTAATTTTGAGCATCAAAGCACAAATCCTGTGCTAACACAAGAGAGAAAACCTTCGCGTTTGGATGAAGCGATGGCTGTTTTAAAAGAAGAGCGCCAAAAGGTGGCGTATCCGTTTATTGACACGAAGATTTTAACGGCGTGGAATGCGCTTATGATTACAGCGCTTTTTGAAGCGGGTAAGATTGAAAAAGCAAAAAATGTGCTTGATACACTCTTAAATTCTTTATATGCGAATGGTGTGTTATACCACCAAATTGTTTTAGGTGGAAGCCTCAAAGTAGAAGGTTTGCTTGAGGATTATGCTTTTGTTATTGAATCGTTGCTGTGTGCATATAGACATACGAATGAAATGCGTTATTTGGAATTGGCAAAAAAGCTGAGCCATGAAGCTGAACATAAATTTTATAAAGAAGAGACATGGTACCTCTCCGATAAAGCGTTTCGTGCAAAAGCCGTTTTAGAGGACAATAGCTATAAAAGCCCACTCTCAACTATGATAAAAAGTCTTTTGGAATTAGCGAAATTGGAGGATGATACAGCATTGTATATAAGAGCCAAAGATATGTTGGAGAGTTTTGGCTCAGGTATTCAAAAGTACGCTCATGCGTACCCTGAAGCGGTACGAGCAGTGACACTTTACATGTAAGGAAAAAACCTTACATGTAAAACACGGTAGTTAGTTATTTGATGTATCTAACGATGATAGTTTTGCTATGTCATTACTGCAAAGTATTGATATATTTTGAGTAATTTTTTCAATTGCCCAATTCCACCATTTTAATCTTAAAAGAAGTTCAATTACATCATCCGAAAAACGTTTGCGTATAATTTTTGCAGGATTACCACCGACGATAGTATAAGGTGGGACATCTTTTGTAACAACGGACTTAGATGCAATAATAGCACCATCACCAATATTAATTCCTGGCATAATCGTAGCCTCATATCCAATCCAAACATCGTTTCCTATCGTCGTATTTCCTTTTTGAGGTATGTTTTGGAGTGAAGCCATACCTGCTTCCCATCCATTACCAAATATCCCAAAAGGGTAGGTTGTAAAGCTATCAAGTTGGTGGTTTGCTCCATTCATAATAAATTTTACACCTGTTGCAATAGCGCAAAATTTTCCAATAATGAGTTTATCTCCAATAAAATCAAAATGGTATAAGACATTTTTTTCAAAATTTTCTGGAGAATCTGGATCGTCATAGTAGGTGTAATCTCCTACAAGAATAGAAGGGTTTTTGATGATATTTTTAAGATAACATACTCGGTGTTGAGCGTTGAGCGGGAAAGGATTGTTTGGATTTGGTCCATGCATAATAGGGCTCCATGACGCATTTGTTTAAATTTACATGTAAGGAAAAATCCTTACATGCAAACGTATGTTTTAAAGCGCTTTAGCGATAAAACGGTTGAGGCGTTTGGCAAACGCTGCGGTATCTTCGATTTTCATTCCCTCTTGAAGTTTAGCTTGGTCAAGAAGCAAGAAAGCGACGTCGTTGAGTTCCAATAAATCAGCTTTAGAGCTTAGTTTTTTGAAAATCTCATGCTCAGGGTTGATCTCCAAGATAGGTTTAATGGCTGGGAGATTGTCTTGTCCCATCTGTTTAAGCATCTGTTGCATTTGGAAATCCGGGTCATTTTTATCGTACACAAGGCATGATGGAGAATCACTCAAACGGCTAGAGATTTTGACATCTTTCGCGTCGTCTTTTAAAATCTCTTTCATTTTAACCAAGATCTCTTTATAGGTTTTCTCATCTTCTTCTACTTTGGCTTTGTCTTCTTTGATCTCTTCGTCGATGTCGGAGTTATTGACCGGTTTGATTGGCGTTTTATCGTACTCTCCAACCATTGGGAAGACGATAGCATCCACTTCTTCATCAAGGAGCAAGACTTCAATGTCTTTGGCTTTAAACTGCTCAATCAATGGAGAATTGCGTAAAAGCTTCTCATTTTCACCCGTGATGTAATAGATGCTTTTTTGATCTTCTTTCATTGCCTCTTTATACTCTTTAAGGCTTACTAGACCGTCTCTTTTAGAAGATTTAAAGAGTACTAATTCAAGAAGTGCCTCTTTGTTTTCCCAGTCATTGTAAAGACCTTCTTTGATGACACGACCAAAGTTTTTATAGAACTCTAGGTATTTTTCATTGTCTTTTTCTTTAAGTGATTTTAATTCACTAAGAATTTTTTTGACAGAAGCTTTTTTGATGGTCTCAAGTACTTTATTTTGCTGTAAAATCTCGCGGCTCACGTTAAGTGGTAAATCTTCCGCATCGATGATACCTTTAACAAAGCGAAGGTAGGTTGGTAGCAACTCTTTCTCATCGTCGGTAATGAACACACGTTTCACATACAGCTTCACACCAGGTTTATAGTCCATTCTAAAAAGATCAAATGGAGGTGTTGAAGGGATGTAGAAAAGCGTTGTATATTCAAATTTTCCTTCTGCTTTTGTGTGACTCCAAAGGAGTGGATCGGTGCTATCGTGAGAGATTTGTTGGTAAAAGTCTTTATACTCTTCAGGCTTAATTTGACTTTTTGCTACTGTCCAAAGCGCACTTGCTTTGTTAATTTGTTCATTTTTGATCTCAGTGCTTTTCTCTTTACCTTCATCGTCATACTCTTTGACTTCTTTGTCCATAAAAATAGGGAAAGGAATGTGATTTGAGTATTTTTTAATGACGTTTTGAATGCGGTAGAACTCTAAAAACTCATCTTCATCATCTTTTAGATAAAGCGTAATGGATGTACCATGATTTTCTTTTGAAACAGGAGTGATGTCATACTCAGCACCTGCTTCACTGCTCCACATATAGGCTTGCTCTTCACCCGCTTTACGACTCACCACTTCGATTTTGTTTGCAACCATGAACGCAGAATAAAAACCAACACCAAATTGCCCGATAAGGCTTGAATCTTTCTTTTTGTCACCACTGAGGTTTTGCAAGAAAGATTTTGTTCCACTTTTTGCAATGGTTCCTAGATTTTCAACTAAATCTTCTTCATTCATACCAATACCGCTATCGCTAATGGTAAGTGTTTTAGCTTCTTTGTTGATAGCAATATCAATGCGAGGAGTGTACGAAAGTGATTTGTACTTGTCATCGGTCAATGTAAGATAGTTCAGCTTATCTAAGGCGTCAGAGGCATTTGAGATAAGTTCACGTAAAAAGATCTCTTTGTTAGAGTAGAGCGAATGGATCATCAGATCTAAAAGCTGTGTAACTTCGGTTTGAAATTGATGTTTTGACATGGTCTATCCTTTAATGTATGTATAATTTGGATTTATCAAAAGGCTTTTATATCAAAAAATTTTTGATAAATCCAAAAAATCGCGTTATTGTAGCAAAAATGAGAGAATGCGAAAGCCACTTTTGTGACTTTCAAAGATATTATTTGGATGCTAATTCGAGAGTGAGTCTCTCTTCCATGGTACGGTACATTTTTTCATACCACTGTTCATCCTCTTTAGGGTTAATAGGATCAAGATAGATCACTTTAACTTCTCCACCGTGTGCATCAAGGCTTTTAGAATCAAGAATGTGTCTAGCGCCTACAATGATAGCAGGTTGAACGATAAGCTCTAATTTCTCAGCTAAGATTTTTGCACCACTTTGAAATTTTAGAAGCCTATCACCGCGTCCGCGGGTGCCCTCTGGAAACATCGCAAGCACGCGACCTTCACTAACACGCTCTTTACCTTCTTTAATCATCTTGATGATGGAGCGTTTATCTTTACGGTCAATTGAAATCATACGAGGCGCTGGAATAATATGGCCAAAAAGAGGAATGTCTTCGATCTCTTTTTTAGCAATCCAGCAAAGGTTTTTTGGATAAATGGTCTCAAGCGCAACAATGTCAATAAGGCTTTGATGATTCATGACTAAAAGTGTTGTTGTAGGGTGTGCTTCGCCTATTTGTTTGATACTAAAGCCCATTAAAAAAGTTTGAAGCTTACCCCAAGCTCGTCTGATTGGGTGCGTATTAGAGCGAAAAGCATACATCAAGACAATTGTAATCAGTACAGTGATGACAAATTCTATCATCACATAAAAACCTCTAATTTTTGATAATATTTTCACGCTCTGTCCATCCGATTTTGCCATCTGGTAGCAAGATTTTAATATAGTTGTCTCTTTCGCCTAATTTCTCAATATCTAAAATTTTATTGCTTGTAAAGAACACTGTTGAACGCTCCATTGGCAGAATCCTAATGGTGCTATTGCTTTTGAGTTTAGCATTATTGAGTGGATTTTGGTCTAAGAAAAAGAGCGCCAAAAAGATCAATGAAAGTACAAGATAGTACCATTTACGACGTTTTAGCAGAATAATGAAAAAGATAAATGCAAGAACACCATACCCCACAGTTTTGTAAAATTCAAAAATACTCTCTTTTGGATTCAGACCAAGTTGCGTACTGACTTCATCACTTTCAATGGTCATTGGCAGTGCTATTTTATTGAATTTATTTGTTGTAAGGTCAAAATAGGTAAATTCAAAGCTTTTTTGATAGTTTGGTAAAATTGCATAATAGTAGATTTTTTGGCTTGTTCCATTGTCAGAAAAAGAGTCTATACCGCTTTTTACAATGCCGCTTAGTGCAAAATCTTTTAAATTTGCACCTATGGATTCTATTTCTAAGACAATGATGACATTTTTAGCATCAAAGGTCGTTGTTTTATATTTGTTAATGGTTAAACTTTGCGCGATAACATTACTAAAAAAAGGATCTGTTTTAAGTTGGATCAATTGTGGAGTAGTAAGTGCTATCACTTCACTCTCTAATGCTTCTTGACGTTCAATGAGTGAGACACTTAAACGAGGCATTGCCGCTGTTTTTGAGGTCATTTTAAAATAAAACGTATTGTAATAGGTATTGTCTCGTGAGCGTTCCCAAGGATTTTGAGGGTTTAAAACTTCAACGCCAGCTGCACCTGAAAATGTATTGCCAAGAGCATCAATTTTATCATTCGCGACAATGGCTTTGAGTTTAATAGAAAAAACTTGACCTACATAGACTTTAGAAGGAGCCTCTTCAACGGAAAGAAAAAGGGATTTTGAGCGTCCAAAAAATGCGCTCTCTTCAGCAGCAAAGCTAGGCACCAAGAGTGCTAAAGAGAGCAGAATGAGAGTGATAAAATGCTTCATCACGTTAATTTATAAAACCTTCAAGCATTTTAACGCCATCATCTGAACCTAAGATTTTCTCTATCGCACGCTCAGGGTGAGGCATAAGCCCGAAGACATTTTTTTCTTTATTGCAGATACTTGCAATTGAATCTACAGAACCATTAGGGTTTTTTACATTCCCTTTTTCATCACAATAGGTCAGTAAGACTTGCTTGTTTGCATAGAGTTCTTTAAGTCCAGCATCATCAATATAGTAACTTCCTTCACCATGCGCAATAGGTATGTTTAAAAGCTCACCAATAGAGCATTTATTTAAAAACGTATTGTCGTTATTAATGACTTTAAGGTGATGAAACTGAGAGATAAAGTGAACATTCTCATTGCGTTTCATAGCTCCTGGTAAAAGTCGTGCTTCAACAAGCATTTGAAAACCATTACAGATTCCAAGAACTTTTCCGCCATTATTTGCAAATTCAATGACTGCTTTCATAATTGGAGAAAATTTAGCAATGGCAGCACTGCGTAAGTAGTCTCCATAGCTAAAACCACCAGGAAGCACAACAAGATCTGTACCTTCAGGCAGTTTTTCCTCTTTATGAAAAACGAGAACAACGTCTTGTCCTAGTTTTTCAAAAGCATACTTTGTGTCGATTTCACAGTTGGTGCCTGGAAATACAGCTACAGCTACTAGCATGCTGGAAACTCAATGGTGTAATCTTCAATAACGGTGTTAGCCAAAAGCTCATCACACATGATCGTTACTCTCTCTTGTGCTTTTGCTTTATCACTTTCGTCGATGTCGAGAATAATTTGTTTTCCGATACGAACTTCATTGACTTCGTTAAATTTCAAAGAAGCAAGTGCATGATGAACCGCTTTTCCTTGTGGATCTAAAACGCCATTTTTGAGCTGAATATTGACAATAACTTTCATCGTTTATTTTTTCCTTTTATTTTAGTGAGCGAGAATACGTTTTAACACTTCTTCATAAGCAACTTTAACATCGCCTAAGCCTTGTCTAAATCTGTCTTTATCCAATTTCTCGTTAGTATCCATATCCCAGAAACGGCAGCTATCAGGACTAATTTCATCTGAGAGAAGAATATTGCCATCGTTATCAACACCAAATTCAACTTTAAAGTCAACCAATTTGAGTTTACGTTCGCTAAAGAAGCTTTTCATAATAACGTTAATTTCACGACCAAGACGTTTAAGCTCTTCTAAATCAGATTCGCTTTTTACAAGATTGAGAAGTAAGCAGTGCTCATCATTGATAATAGGATCACCAAGTGCATCATCTTTATAATAAAACTCAACAAGTGTGAATGGAAGAACGGTGCCATCTTTAATACCAAGACGTTTTGCTAAGGAACCTGTTGCAATATTTCTCACAACCACTTCAATAGGAATAATTTTCACTTTTTTGATCAGTTGATGTGTATCGTCAAGTGTTTTCACTAAGTGTGTTTTAATACCATGCTTTTCTAAAAGATGAAAAAGTTGTGTACTGATTTTGCAGTTAAGTGCACCTTTTCCTGCTTCATTACCTTTTTTCTCAGCGTTAAATGCTGTCAAGTCATCTTTAAACTCAGAAACTAAAAGATTTTCATCATCTGTTAAAAATAGTTTTTTACCTTTGCCTTCGTATAACAATGCACCTTTATTCACGTCGTTCTCCTCAATTATTTTTTGATAGCAAGTACTTTGATAGCATCAACAGCACTTTTTAACTGTAAGTCTTTGAATAGGTTTTCTTGACTCACGATCTCTTTGTCACTCTTTACTGTCTCTTTTGTTTTCGCTTTTGTTTTTGTCTCTTTAACTTCTGTTTTATTTTCATCAACTTTTTTGAGCTCACCCTCTAAATGCTTTTTAAGATCTTTCTCTTTAAGCGCTTGCTCATTGTTCTTATGAGGGACATCACCTGGATACACAACAATGTCAGGGGTAACACCCTCAGCTTGGATGGTTCGTCCACTTGGGAGGTAATAACGAGCAATGGTTAAACGAATCGCTTCGTTGTCAACCACTGGAAGAACAGCTTGAACGCTTCCTTTACCAAAGGTTTTTTCACCAATGATAATGGCACGTTTGTGGTCTTGCAATGCACCGCTTACGATTTCACTCGCACTTGCACTTCCACCGTTAACTAAAACAACAAGAGGAAGTTTTGTATTGGTTCCAGATTTTGTTGCTTTGTATTCAGCATTTTCAGACTCCACACGTCCTTTTTGAGAGACAATAATGCCTTCATCGATGAAGATGTCAACAAGTCCAACTGCTTGGTTTAAAAGTCCACCAGGATTGTTTCTAAGATCTAAAACAATACCTTTAATATTTTTATTTTTAGTAATAGCTTCTTGAACGTCACCAACGATGTTTTTATCAAAATTGACAACGCGAACATAAAGAATATTTTCATTTTCAATCATTTTAGAATAAACGGATTCGATTTTGATGATGTCACGTACGATAGAGATTGTAAGAGGTTTGGTTTCACCTTCACGCACAACGGTAAGTTCAATGCCTGTACCTGGTTTACCACGCATTAAATTAACCGCTTCATCAATAGTCATGTTCAGTGTAGATTGTTTATTGATTTTAAGGATGATGTCGCCAGCTTTAATGCCTGCTTTATCTGCAGGTGTTCCTTCCATAGGGGCAATAACAGTCAGTGCGCCATCTCTTTGACCTACAGTAATACCAAGACCACCAAATTCACCTTCTGTTTGGATTTTGAGATCTTTAAAATGTTTTTCATCGAGGTAAGAAGAGTGTGCATCCAAATTGGTTAAAAGACCTTCAATGGATTTTTTAATAATGTCATCTATTTTGATGTCATCAACATAATATTTTTCAATGGTTGCCAAAACTCGTGTAAATTTTGCCAAAGAAGCAAGACGACTCTTTTCTCCCTCAGCATTGTCTGCTGCAAAAAGAGTTGAAGAAAAAAAGGTAGTGATACCCAAAAACGTAGCAATAAAGCCTGCCGTAGCAAATGGTAGATGTTTCATAGCGTGTATATGCTCCTCGCATGGTATGCGTATTCTTTGGAGGATGATTATAGTGGAGTTTCCCTAAAACTTCTATGAAAGCATAAGGTGTAGTATGAAAAATTTAACTCATATTAGGGTTTAAATGACAGTTATGATTTAATAAAAGTAATGCCTTATTGCTAAATAAACTTGACATCAATACACTCAAAGTTGTAGAATTATAGAAAAATTATGAAGGAGCTGCAATGAACTCACTTTTCGAGCAATTAACGAACCAAATGCGAGAAGCTATAGAGAGCGCTATCAGCCTTGCACTGCATTCCAAAAATCAAGAAGCAACGCCTTTACACGTCACGTGGGCATTGATTACAAACTCAGCTTCCATTCTCAATCAAGTCTTTAATAAAATGAATATTGATAAGAGTGCTATAGAGCTTGAAATCAAAAGTGAAGTCCAAAAACTGCCTACTGCATCACACGTTAGCAAAGAAAATATTTCTATCTCTCGTTCGCTTGTTGAAACTTTGCAAAAAGCCGAAGGCTTAATGAAACAAAAAGGAGATAGTTATCTCTCCGTAGATACATGGTTACTTGCTAATATCGATAGTGATCCATTGAAGAAGATTTTAGGAAAATACTTAGATGTTTTACATTTCAAGAAAAATCTTGAAGCGCTTCGCGGTGGGAAAAAAATTGATAAACAAAGTGCTGATGAAAACCTTGAATCTCTTGAAAAATACGGTATCAATCTTACAAAACTAGCTAGCGAAGGAAAGCTAGACCCTGTGATCGGGCGTGATGAAGAGATTGGGCGAATGATGCAAATCCTCATTCGTAAAACGAAAAACAATCCTATCTTAATCGGTGAGCCAGGAACAGGTAAAACAGCGATTGCTGAAGGATTGGCGCTTAGAATTGCGCATAACGATGTGCCTTTGAGTCTTCAAAATAAAAGTGTTGTAGCGCTTGATATGAGTGCATTGATTGCTGGCGCAAAATACCGCGGTGAATTTGAAGACCGCCTCAAAGCCGTTATTGATGAAGTCAAGAAAAGTGGCAATATCATTCTCTTTATCGATGAGATTCATACCATCGTTGGAGCTGGGGCTAGTGAAGGCAGTATGGATGCTGCAAACATCCTAAAACCAGCCCTTGCACGTGGTGAACTTCATACAATAGGTGCAACTACACTCAAAGAATACCGTAAGTATTTTGAAAAAGATGCCGCTTTACAGCGCCGTTTTCAGCCAGTAACGGTGAATGAACCAAGCATTAACGAAGCTTTACAGATTTTACGAGGAATCAAAGAACATCTTGAAGCGCATCATAACGTGAGTATTCAAGACTCTGCACTCATCGCTGCGGCAAAACTGAGTTCTCGTTACATTAGTGATCGTTTCTTGCCTGATAAAGCAATTGATCTTATTGATGAAGCAGCTGCAGAGCTTAAAATGCAAATTGAAAGTGAACCAACAGAGCTCAGCCGCATCAAACGTGCGATTAGCACTTTGATGGTCGAAAAAGAAGCGCTTTTGATGGAAAAAAATAAAAAGAATGATGAGCGTCTAAAAGCGATTGAAAAAGAGCTAGGCGATGCTAAAGAGAAGATGCACGCACTGGAAGTTCAGTTTGAAACTGAAAAAAGTGTTTTTAATGACATCGCATCCATCAAAACAAAAGCAGAAGCTTTGCGTAGAGAAGCAGAAACCGCAAAGAAAAACAGTGAGTTCAATAAAGCGGCTGAAATTGAATACGGTAAATTACCCGAGTTAGTTAAACAAGAAGAAGATCTTAAAGCCCGCTGGGAAAAAATGGTCGAGACTGGTACACTTTTGAAGAACAGCGTTGATGAAGAGATGATCGCAACAATTGTAAGTAAATGGACAGGCATTCCTGTCAATAAAATGCTCCAAGGCGAAAAAGCTAAAGTGTTAGCCGTAGAGGATCACCTAAGAAAAGAGGTCGTGGGTCAAGATGCTGCCATTAAAGCGATAGGTAGGGCTATTAAGCGTAACAAAGCAGGGCTTAGTGAGCAAAATAAACCGATTGGTAGTTTCCTCTTTTTAGGTCCAACAGGTGTGGGTAAAACGCAAAGTGCGAAAGCTCTTGCTAATTTCTTGTTTGATACGACAAAAGCTCTCATTCGTTTTGATATGAGTGAATATATGGAAAAACATTCCGTCAGTCGTTTAGTCGGTGCACCTCCAGGTTATGTAGGGTATGATGAGGGGGGACAACTCACCGAAGCGGTACGCCGAAAACCTTATAGTGTTGTGCTGTTTGATGAAATCGAAAAAGCGCATCCTGATGTCTTCAACATCTTGCTTCAAGTGCTCGATGAAGGACGTTTGACGGATAATAAAGGTGTGACGATTGATTTTAAAAACACTATTATTATTCTCACATCGAACATTGCAAGTGCGAAAATCATGGAGTTTGAGGGCGAAAAACGCGAAGAAGAGGTGATGAAAGAGCTACGAGCTTACTTTAAACCTGAATTTTTGAACCGTCTTGATGACATCATTATCTTTAATCCACTCACTGAAGATGGATTGCGAGAGATTGTAAGCATTATGTTCAAAGATATTGAAAATAAACTGGCTAACAAAGAGATTAAAGCAGAGCTTACAAAAGCCGCTAAAAGTCTCATTGCAGAAGCTGGGTTTGACCCAGTGTATGGGGCACGCCCACTCAAACGCGCTCTATATGAGCTTGTTGAAGATAAATTGGCTGAACTCATTTTAGAAGAAAAACTTCATGAGGGCGAGAGTATCGTTATTGATGCGAAAAATGGCGATATCGTTATCGATAAGCAGTAAAAAGTTTACTATTTCTGGCATGTAATCACATGCCAGAAATTATTGACAATCTTTATTTTGAATAGAAAATTTGAAAAGCTCTACGTTGTTAAGATCATAGAAAACATAGATAAACACAGCTCCTTTTCTAAGAAGTGAGCGTGTTTCATAGTCGTTACAAAGGTAGCTTTTGTTGTTTTCAAAGGTTGTTTTAATGAGGGTGCCTTTATCGGCTTTGAGAATAGTTTTGACATGTTCATTAGCGGAATTGATACGGTTACGGTACTCGATAGCATTTTGCACACTGACAATATCTACAAGCGTTGTATAATCATCCAACATCATTGGTAAATGCTCTTTTGTACCATCTTTGATGATCGAGAGAATTTTTGGGATGTCTTCTTCTTTAATTTCATCTAAATCGCTTGAATCATCAGCAATGAGTTTAGAGATAAGTGCTAAAATGGTTAAAAACTTTTTCATATCATTCCTTTGTCGGAATTTTACAATAAAATATTTAAGATAGGTGCCAATTTTTGAAAGGAAATACAATTTTATGAGCTATTTGGAGTGGTTTGAAACACATGCTAACAAACATCGTGTTATTGTTCAAAAATTGAGTACTAAAAATTATACACAAGAGATGATTATTGACTATTTTTTGTTTGAGAATATGGTTGAAAAAGAGCCTGATTTTTGCTTACTGTATGCAAAAAAACAAAAATGCCACAATCTACAAGCGTTAAATTGCTATTTGTGTGCATGTCCTCATTTTCGCTTTAACGATGAAGGATTGAGCGTAGAAGAGGGTATAAATTATAAAAGTGAATGCTCTATACATTCAAAAAAAAGCAGCTATTTTGTGTATGAGAAGGTTTCCCATTTGGACTGTTCGGCGTGTAGTGTGCCACACACCAAAGCCTTTATAAGTAAACACTTTGATGTGGACTGGAAAAAAATTATGCAAAAGTGTTTTGTTACATCTCCAAAGGCATAGCACTTACGATAATGCCATCACGATCGGCATAAAGATAATCACCTTCGTTAAACGTTATACCACCAAAACAAACGGTGTCATGCAATGAGCCTTCTTGAACTTCCATTGTTTTTTTCGGACATGTTCCTAACGCAAAAAGTCCTACATCAATCTCTTTTGTATTTTTCGTGTCACGGACATAACCGTTTATGACAATCCCTGCCCAGTTGTTCTCATATGCAAATTTCATAAGATTGTCACCTACGACAGCGGTATATTTGGCATCGACGTCAACCACAGCGATTTGTCCTGCACCTTCACTTTTAAGTAGTTCGACTAATGTTTTATTGTGACCTGGCAGTTTGATGGTAACGATTTGTCCCATAACACGTTTTGATCCACCGTACGATTTCATAATCGGGTCTAAGACCTGAACATGTTCTGGGTATTTGTCACAAAGATCTGCGGTATAAAATTTCATAAGAGCTCCTGATTTATTTGAAGAGTTGTATTAAATTTTGTTGATTAGAAATGGCTGAACGTTTTGGAATCGTAAAATCGACTTTTTCTTTATGGCATGTTCCACAAATCTTAAGCTCTTGGTGTGCCATTACATCTTTTTGGGCATAGACTTTGTCACGCGAGTGGCAATCGAAACAGTCTTTACCGCATTGTCCTTGCTCTGAAGGTTTATTATGACAGGTGATACACTCATTTAAAATCACATGGTTTTGGTCATTGATGTAAGGTTGAAGCTTTGAATGACACTCCAAACAGCTTCCTCCACACGCAATTAACATACTCTGAAAACTTAAAATGAGAAATATAAGGAACAAAAAGGCTTTTTTTGACATGAATCCACTTTAGAAAATTTGTGTTAATTATACCTTTAATAACGTTAAGATAGAATGACTCATTATACAAAATTTAGGTTTGCTCATGAAAGTAGTCACAGGTGTCGTGGGTAATGACATTCATGTAGTCGCTAACAGACTTATTGATATATCATTACAAGCTAGAGGTTTTGAAGTATTTAACCTAGGCGTTAATACTTCATTGGAGGAGTTTATTGACGCCGTTGTTGAAACGGATGCAGACATTTTGCTCATCTCTTCGCTTAATGGCGAAGCCGAAGGCTGGTGTAGGGATTTACAATTTTTACGCTCTGAGTACGAACTGAAAGATGTCATTTTCGTCATTGGTGGCAATTTGGCAGTCGGTGAAGCGGCTCAAAGTGACATTGTTCCCAAATACAAATCCTATGGGTTTGACCTTGTCTTTCACCAAATCGATCTTAATACAGGGCTTGATGAAATAGAGCGTTTTGTAAGGGAGAAGGCATGAGTTTACTCCAAAAAGAGCGTGATGTTATCACTCGCAATGAATATGCGGATAATTTTGATTTTGATGAGATTGAGAATTTTATACGCAATGCTCCAAAAGAGATGTTCATTTCTCATCATTTTAAAAAGCGCGATCGTCTGTTAGTTCAACCTCGCGGTGGCTTCCCAACCTACAAAAAAATGTTCGAGCTTTACGAAGAATTTATGAAAGCGGACATCGATGTCTTACCTCTTACAATCGATAGTAACACCCGTCTTAATGACTATGCTATGGCAAAAAAGATGCTCACGCTCTCTGAAGAGAATGAGATGGACATGCTCAATGGTTATCCACTTGTTAATCACGGCTACCGTACAACGCGTAAGATGATGACACATTTTAACAAACCTGTGAGTCTTCGTCATGGAACGCCCGATGCAAGGCTTTTGGTTGAGACGGCTCTAGCTTCTGGTATTTTTGAAATAGAGGGTGGACCAATCACGTATATGTTGCCATACTCTAAAAACTTTCCACTCGATAAAGCCTTTTTATACTGGAAGTATGTGGATAAAGTCTGTGCGCTTTACTCAAAGCTTAATGAGCCAATCAATAGAGAGTCGTTTGGTCCTTTGACCGCAACGCTTGTTCCTCCATGTATTGTTATTGTTATTCAGCTCATTGAAATGCTTCTGTCTATTGAAGAGGGTGTGAAATCCTTCTCTGTAAGCTTTTCTCAAAATGGTTCTATGATGCAAGACATTGTTACATCCAATGTACTGAAAAAATTAGCACGTGAATATGCTGATATGTTTGGTGGAAGCGATGCCATCATCAATCTTGTCTATCATCAATGGATGGGTGCCTTCCCAAGAGATAAAAATCTCTCAGACCAGCTAATCAATACTAACACCGTCATAGCTGCGATGGTAAGAGCCGATAAAATTATTATCAAAACTCGTGATGAGGCGTTTGGAATTCCCACCATGCAATGTAATGCCCAATCTGTGGCAAATACTAAGTACACACTACATACTCTAAAAGGTTTGCCAGTTGTACATGATGCAGAGGAAGAGGAAAACTTGGAACTAGAAGTACGCTCCATTATGGATGCTGTTTTTAACGATCCTGCAGATACCTTATGGCGTAAAGTGTTCAACACCATTAAAAATGGTTTGATTGATGTACCTTTTTCACCGCACATCATTAACAACAACGAGGTTATCACGATTCGCGATGACTCAGGCAATATTCGCATTATTGAAAAAGGAAAACTCCCACTACCAGATCGCTGTTTTGCCTATGAAAAATCAAAGGTCAATTTACCTGAGAGCAAAACAGAAGTCATCAATAAAATTATCCATGACATAGGGGCAATGCTATGAGTAAACTTCTCATTGATGTAGGGAGCACCTACTTTAAGGTATGCCAAGAAAGTGGTATTAGCCAATATTTTAGGGATTTTAAAAAAGATATTTACGATGATTTAGTAACCAAATGCGGTAATATTTTTGCAAACTATAAAAAAGAGGATATTTTCATCTGCTCTTCTGCAAATGGCGGCTTAAGTACGCTTATTATTGGGCTTACGAACTCATTTAGTCTGAAATTTGCAAAGAATATAGCCTTTAATTCAGGCATTAACATTATCGATACGATTTTGTACAGCAAAATTGAAGAGTGTAGAGCTCCTAGTGAGCTTGTGGATGTTGTGATTATCGTCGGTGGCATTGATGGCATTGGCAATGTATTTGATGAGAAATTGTTTGATTATCTCAAAAATGTACAGTACAGCAATATCGTTTATGTGGGAACCAAACAAGATGCGTCCTTTTTAGGTGCTCAAATCCCTGATTTAAAAGTGCTTGGAAATATCATTACCGATAAATTGCATGTCAATGGTGGTGAGCTTAAAGAGTATTTGACCAACCTTTATCAAGCAGACATTGTTGGAAAAGAGGACATTAAACACCTCTATGCCATTACATCCAATCAGATCTACTCAACCCCTTACATTGTTAACCGTTCACTTCCTCTTATTGACGCAAATTTTGAAGTGGTTAACCCTTTTATTGTCGTTGACATTGGAGGGGCTACAACGGACATTCACTACAGTCGTGATTTGGTGCGCGATAACATTGTCAGTGAAAGTGGTTATGACAGATTGGTCTTTAAAAAACTGGGAGTTTACAAATCACGAGAAACACTTATCTTTGCGGCTAAGAATAATGAATTTGTGTATGAACTTTTAGCATATCTAAATGTAACAGAAAATATTTTAGAAGAAGAGAATGAGAAAGCATTACGTATTTTGATGCAGCTTTCTATCTTTTTGGTACTTTATAAAGTTTCAAGACTTCATCCTTTATATGTTACATTGCACCTAGAGCTTTTAAAAACGATTGTGTTAACAGGTGGAATTACCAAGGTACTCTCTTATGAAGAAGTTGAGATGATTATGCAATTCTTCTATAAAAAAGTGATGAATTTACATGCCATTCCAAACATTGTTATGGATTACGACTATGCAATCTGGACATTAGGAATGGAAAACAATACTGATACGAGGAGTTAAGATGTCAATTAATTGTATTCGTGCACTCATTGAAAAAGCGGCAGTAACGTGTCCTGATAAAGTTGCTATTATCGATGGAGCCAAAAAATTAACCTATAGTGAATTGTTTCGCAAAGTCAATCAAATTGCTCGTTATCTAAGTGAATTATCACTTCCAAGTGGTTCACGTATCGGTATTTATTCACATAAAAGTAGTGAGCAGATTATCGCTATTTTGGCACTTCTTTCAACGGAGCATATTTTTGTACCTATTTCACGCCTTCTTAAACCTGAGCAGGTGGAACACATTATTAACGATTGTGGAATTGCATGTATTATTACTGACAAATCAAAAATCAAAAGCATTGATGAAATTAAATTTAGCGGCAAAATTATTACGTATGAAGCGAGCGAGCGTGACATCGTCTCATTTGAAGAGATTTACAAGTGTTGCAGTGATACCTTTTCATGTAACATTGGTGATTATAAAAATGCTGCGATTACCTATAGTTTTGGATTGACAGGTTTCCCAAGAGGTATTGTCATCACACACCGCAATCTTATCGACAGTGCTAGAGTTGCTTCAAACTACCTCGAACTCAAAGAGAGTGATGTGATTTCTGGAACACTCCCTTTCATTTTGGATTATGGGCTTAATCAACTCTTTTGCTCTATCTACAATCATGCAACCTTAGCACTTCACTCTTTAGTGCTTCCAGCAGATTTTTTCAACCATCTTATCAATGATGGTGTCACTGTTCTTCCATTGATGCCTCCACACATTACACAGATGTTTGAAAGCGATCCAAAACGCATACCCAATGCGAAACTTTTAGCCAATGTACGCATCGTAACGTCTTCAGGTGGAAAAATTACGCCTAAAATGATTGCGGACATTGAAGAGCGTTACCCAAATGCCAAGTTTTACTCGATGCACGGACTGACCGAAGCGTTTCGCTCTACCTATCTTGATCCTGCTCAACTTAAAATTCGCCCAAATTCGATTGGTAAGCCAATTCCTGGTGTTGAAATTCATGTGATTAATGAACAAGGACAAGAATGTAAACCTCGTGAAATCGGTGAATTAATTCATCGTGGTGGGTATATTTATAAAGGGTATTGGAAATCAAAAGAAGACACACAAAAACGTTATAAAAGTATCGCTATTTTAGATAAAGTAGTGAATTTAGAAGGCGATTTGACCGATGAAATCGTTGTAGCAAGTGGAGACTTTGTTTACAGAGATGAAGAGGGCTATCTCTACTTTGTTGGCCGTAGAGATGATATGATCAAAGTAAGTGGTTTTAGAATCAGTCCATACGAGATAGAGAGTGTTGTTCACGATAAACTTCCACAAATTGATCAATGTGCTGTCTTTTCAATTGAAAACGAGAAAACAGAAGAAGAAATCGTTATGGTGTATAGTGCAATCAGAGAAATCCCAAAAAATGAGATTGTTTTTGAGCTGAAAAAACATTTACCAAATCATATGATACCTTCCATTATTGTCTATAAAGAGAAGCTTCCTCAAACTAGCCCAAGTGAAGCAAAAATTGATAAAGAAGTTTTAAAGAGAATGGTCATGGAACTTCGCTAAGTGCTGACATAGGGAGCAGTGCTTAATCGAAGCTTATGCAATTTTAAGTAAAGCTAAGGTAAAATCCATACCTTAAAATTATTTTTGTTAAAGGAATTTTTGATGAAAAGAACGTATCAGCCACATAGTACACCTAAAAAGCGCACACATGGCTTCAGACTTAGAATGAAAACTAAGGGTGGTCGTAAAGTGATCGCAGCACGTCGTGCTAAAGGTAGAAGAAGATTGGCCGCTTAAAAGATTATGATACTCTCAAGGTAACGAGAGAGTATTCATACATTTATAATCATGCTAAGAAGTGGCACTTTGATGGTGCTTTAATCTTTTACAATAACGATACAGCAAAAAGAGTTGGCTTTACGGCAAGTAAAAAAGTCGGTAATGCTATCAAGCGAAATTTAGCCAAAAGAAGGCTTCGGGCTATTTTTTTAGAAATTCAACACACTTTAAATGATGGCGTGTATGTTTTTGTAGCAAAAGAGAAGATAAATCATATGTCATATGATGCTCTGAAAAAAGGAGTTCTATGGTCTATGAAAAAATTAAACTGTGTTAAAGAATGAAAACTTTAGCATTGTTGTTGATAAAGCTTTATCAGAAGTTTTTTACACTGATTGGCTATGGAAGTTGTAGGTACTATCCGACCTGTTCGCAATATGCCAAAGAACAGCTTCTACACAATAGTTTTTTAAAAGCTATCTTTTATAGTTTTATACGCATTTTGAAATGCAATCAGCTTTTTGTTGGGGGAATTGATTATCCTATTGTAAAAAAGCGTTTTGCATCTCCTCTTCCTTTGTCTCTCAAACATCCACATCCACATTCTATAACGTTTTGGTTTGTACCAAAAGATAAGCAAAGTTTTTACGTGGTAAAATCTTTTAAAACAACGAAATAAAGGGAATCTCGTGACAGATAAACTTACTCCTCAAGTGCGCATTATTCTTGCCACTGTATTATCATTTTTATTTTTTGCTCTGTATGATCATTTTTTTATCCCCAAAAATCCTCCATTGACTGAAACCACATCTCTTGAACAAAATGGAACACCAACAACGAGCGCACCAGAAGTAAAAACGACCACTAGTGCTGACGTTGCATCTTCTCCTATCAGTTCAGGTAAAGAGAATGAAATTATTACAACAATCAAATCGGCAGGTTACGAAGTTCAGATCGACAGACTTGGCAGAATTGCAAAGTTTTATCTTGAAGAAGGCAAGTACAAAGATGATAAAGGCGAGCGTTTTCAACTTATTGATGCTTCGCAGACTCTTTTCCCTCTTGAAATTCGATTTAGCGATAAAAACATCAATGCAGATGCCTTTGTTATGTCTTACAGTGCAGATAAAAGCAATGTTGATGTGACTGAAAATGGAAGTAGCGTTGTTTTAACCCAAACACTCGGTAAGGTGAATGTAACCAAAACAATTACATTTTTCCCATCAGGTAAATATGACTTACACGTTAAACTTTCAACACCACAAGAGTATTTTGTCTCTCCAGGATTTCGTCCACATGTAGCCGTCGATAGCTATACATTCCATGGGGCACTGATTAAAAGAGCTGATGGTACAGTGAAAACCATAGATGATGGTAGTGCTAAAGGAGATGAGCGCTTTTCAAATGCTAAAATTGTTGCGGGTGCTGACAAATACTATACTACATTTTTTTATGAACTCTCTAAAGGTTTAGAGAGTGTTGTTTCTGTGGGTAAAGATAAAGATCCTCTTTTATTTGTTAAAGGTGACGAAGATTTTAAACTTAGCGGTTATATTGGACCAAAAGAGTATGTAAAACTTAAAGCCATTAATCCAGAATTAACCGATGTTGTTGAGTATGGTTTCTTTACCTTCATCGCAAAACCTCTCTTTACACTTCTTTCATACTTACATGGTATTTTTGGTAACTGGGGTTGGGCAATTGTTGCTATGACAATTATTGTTCGTTTAGTGCTTTATCCTTTGACATACAAAGGTATGGTGTCTATGAACAAGCTAAAAGAACTTGCGCCAAAAGTGAAAGAATTACAGAAAAAATATGGTGATGATAAGCAAAAACTGAATATGCACATGATGGAACTCTACAAAAAGCATGGTGCAAATCCAATGGGTGGATGTTTACCAATTTTGTTGCAAATTCCTGTTTTCTTTGCAGTGTATCGTGTTTTACAAAACGCAATTGAGCTTAAAGGTGCTGATTGGATTTTATGGATTAATGACCTTGCTGTAATGGATCCTTATTTTATTCTTCCTGTGCTAATGGGTCTTACAATGTTCTTGCACCAACGTATTACGCCAACAACGTTTAGTGATCCTATGCAAGAGAAGATTATGAAGTTCTTACCACTGATCTTTACATTCTTCTTTGTAACATTCCCAGCAGGTCTAACACTTTATTGGTTTACAAATAACTTAGCCTCTATCGTACAACAGTTTTACGTCAATAAACTTTTCGCAAAAAAACATGAAGAGCAAAAGGTCGAAAAATGATCAAAGTAGAAGCAGCAACACTCCAAGAGGCTTACTCTAAAGCTGCGAGTGAGTTGTCTTGTTCGGTCGTGGATTTAGATATTAATATTATTCAAAATGGCTCAAGTGGATTTCTTGGGCTTTTTAAAAAGAGTGCAATTATTGAAGTACAGCGTAAAGGCTCAAAGCCTTTTAAAGAGGAGTCTGTGCGTAAAGAACATGCAACTCCACGAAAAGAAGAAGAAAGCAATGAAGCTGATGCTGAACTTGGTGAGGAACGAAGAGATCGTAACCGTCGTTCTAAAAATAGACGTAATAAGAATAGAAATAGAGAATTTCCTAAAAATGAATTTTCTGAGAATAAACGCCCTGAAACACCTGTAGCTAAAGAGGCTCTTGTTACACCGAAGGTAGAGGCAAAAGTTGAGGCACCTAAAGTAGTGCCAGTAAAAGAGCCTAGACATGCCATCGCTCCAACTGTTATCGATCAGAACTTTCATCAAGAAAAACGTGAAATCAATGATGTGATTGATGAAGTTCGCGTACAAATTAAAAATCTCTTTAAATACAGCTGTTTTACGCTTGAAACGCCTCTTGTTTCTAAATACAGTGATGACACTATCTTAATTGAATTTAGTGGAGAAGATGCGGCATTATTGATTGGAAAAGAAGGGTACCGTTATAAAGCACTCTCTTATTTGCTTTATAATTGGATTAATCTTAAATATGGTCTAAATATTCGCCTAGAAATTGCTGAATTTTTGAAAAATCAAGAAGAGATGATCGAAAAATACCTTGTTCCTGTCATTGAGCGTATTCGTAACAGCGGAAAAGGTCAAACAAAAATTTTAGATGGTGTACTCATCAAAATCGCTCTTGAAGCACTTCGCGCTGAATTTCCTGAAAAATACGTTGGTATAAAATCAGGAAAAGATGGCGGTAAATTCATCGTTGTCAATGATTTTAATAGGAAAAACGCATAGATACTATTGCTGCTATTGCCACAAGTGCAGGAGTCGGTTCCATCGCGATTGTTCGTGTAAGTGGACCCGATGCTCTTGCCTTGGCTTTAAAACTCTCAAAAAAAGAGACTTTAACTCCACGCCTTGCAACACTTTGTTTTTTACACGATACGCTCAATGATGCCATTGATCAAGCAATTGTGATTTATTTCAAAGCCCCACACAGTTTTACTGCCGAAGATGTCGTCGAGTTTCAATGTCATGGTGGTAGTGTAGTTGCTGGACTTGTTTTAGAAACGCTCCTTCATCATGGTGCACGTCTAGCTAATCCAGGTGAATTTTCAAAACGTGCTTTTTTAAATGGCCGTATTGATCTTAGTGAGGCGGAAGCCATTGCTGCTCTTATAGAGACAAAAAGTGTGGACGCAGCTAAAATGTTAACTCGTCAACTCAAAGGCGAACTTCGTGATTTTGTTTTACGTGTTAGAGAGTTGCTAATAGAAGTTCTTGCTTTTGTTGAAGTGAATATTGACTATGCAGAAGAAGATTTACCTCTTGATATGATTGAAAAAATTAGAGTTAAACTCGATACATTAGCCAAAGAACTGTTGATAACTTATGAAAGCAGTAAACGCAGACAAGGGCTTATGAATGGTTTTAAAATCGCCATTGTGGGTAAACCTAATGTGGGTAAGAGCTCTCTTTTAAACAATCTTTTAAGTTATGACAGAGCTATCATTAGTGATATTGCAGGTACAACGCGTGATACGATTGAAGAAGAGCTACGCATTGGTTCACATCTTGTTAAAATTGTTGATACAGCGGGTATTAGACAAGCGCATGATGTGATTGAGAAGATAGGAATTGAACGCTCTATTGCAGCCATTGAAGAGTCAGAGATTGTTATTGCAATGTTTGATAATAGTAGAGAGTGTGACAGAGAAGATAAAGAGATGCTAGAGCTGCTTCAAACATACAAAGATTCTAAGCAAATCATTACGGTTCTCAATAAAATGGATTTACCAAATCAGTTTGATACATCTCGTATTGATCGGGACCATATACCTTTAGCGTGCCAACATAATAGTAATGAAATCACTCAAAAACTACAAATGATTTTAGACCAAACGGCTGTTGAAGATAGTATTATGCTTACTTCCGTTCGCCAGATTGATGCGGTTAAGCAAGCGTATGAAAATGTCCAAAATTCATATAAACTTTTAGGAGAAGGTGAATTAGAGCTTTTTGCTTTTCATATCAATGAAGCAATTTCGAGTATCTCTTCGATTACGACCGCTTTTGAGCGTGATGAAATTTTAGAAAAGATGTTTAGTAACTTCTGTTTAGGCAAATAACCTTCATTTATAAATTATTTACCTCGGTATGCTACGATAAAAAGAGATACTAAAAGGGGTAATAATGCTTTCAACCATAGAAGAGTTTATTAAGAAAGAATCTTCATCAGGGATTATTCTAATAGCTGTGACACTTTTAGCACTTTTATTACAAAATAGCTTTCTAACAGATTTTTATACCAATTTTTTACATACCCCTGTACAAATTATGGTTGGTACGTTTGGTATTGCAAAACCTCTTCTTTTATGGGTTAATGATGGACTTATGGCAATTTTCTTTTTTCTTGTAGGTCTTGAGGTAAAAAGAGAAGTTTTAGAAGGCGAGCTCTCATCTAAAAGTCAAATTGCATTACCTGCAATTGCAGCATTAGGTGGTATGCTTGTTCCTGCACTCATTTTTACAGTGTTTAACCGAAATGATGCTTTTTCGATGAATGGATGGGCTATTCCTACAGCAACCGATATTGCTTTTGCTTTGGGTATTCTCTCTTTATTAGGGAATCGTGTTCCAGCTTCTCTCAAAATTTTTTTAATGGCATTAGCCATCATCGATGATCTTGGAGCTATTGTCATCATCGCACTTTTTTATACCAGTGATTTATCGCTTATTTCCATCATCATTGCATTTGCTGCAGTTGTCATTTTAGTGCTTATGAATCAGTTGAATATTGTGAAAAAAGCTGCTTATATTCTTGTAGGTATTGTGCTATGGATGAGTGTTTTAAAATCAGGTGTTCATGCAACCATCGCGGGTGTTGTGTTGGCTTTTTGTATTCCACTTTATTCTATTAATGCAAAAGGTGAACGTTTTTCCATGCTCAAAGAGATGGAACATGACCTGCATTATTGGGTTGCCTTTTTTATTCTTCCTCTTTTTGCTTTTGTCAATGCAGGTGTTGATCTAAAAGAGCTTTCTCCTATTGCTCTTTTATCGGATGTTTCTCTCGGTATTATCCTTGGGCTTTTTTTAGGCAAACAACTGGGTGTTTTTGGTTTTAGTTTTCTTGCAATTAAGCTAGGTTTGGCAACATTACCTACTGGAAGTACCTTTAAACAACTCTATGGCGTAGCCATTCTCACTGGTATTGGTTTTACAATGAGTCTTTTTGTAAACTCTTTAGCATACAATGATACAGATTTATTTCATTATGCTGACAAATTGGCAATTTTATTGGGTTCTTTCCTCTCTGGCATTATTGGTTATCTTTTTTTAAAAAGGACATTAAAAGCGGTATAACTTAATTCTAAGTTAAGAGAGATTACAATCTATCAAAGCCTTGTAATCTAGCGAAAGGGATTAACTTTATGAGACAACTTAACCTCAGTAAGCGTCTTTTTTGGATCATTGCTTTTTGTGTCTTTGTGTCCAATACGTTTGTGGTTGTTTATCTGTATCATCAAGCGGAAAATCTCGCACAAATACGTGCTTATTCTAAAGCAAAAACCCTTCAAGAGTATTTTTTATCCATGCGTTATGTGTACCACCAACAGTTTTTAGAAAGTGGTATTGATCTTAATGATTCTACTGTTGGCTTTTTACCAGCGCACGCATCTTCTCATATCAGCGAGGAGTTTTTAAAACGTTCTAACCAAGGAATTAGTATTCATAATGTTTCAGATCGTCCTCGCAACCCTGTGAATCAAGCGGATGCTTTAGAAAAAAAATCAATTGAATATTTCAATCAAAACCCAGATAAAAATGAAAGTATAGAGCTTATCAAAGAGGGCAATAAAGAATTTTTCTTTTTTGCTTCTCCATTACGTATTCAGGCGTATTGTTTAGTATGCCATGGCGAAAAACATGAAGTTTTGCCTTATATCGCACAACGTTATGAAAATGCTTATGGGTACAAATTAGGTGAAGTAAGAGGTCTTACAAGCATTAAAATGCCAAAAAATCTTCTGTTTGATGAAGTGATTACATTTTTTTGGAAAGAGGTTAGTTTTAGTTTTACCGTCATGCTGTTTTTACTAATGATGATGTATATTGCGATAAAAGAGCTTACAAAGCGTGATGTTGAGCAAAAAAAAGAGCTTGAGGCGTTAGTGTTAGAGCGTACTAAAAATTTAGCTCAAAAAAGTATTGAGCTTGAAAATGCGTATGCTCATCAAAAACATCTTTATTCCGTTTTACGTACAGTCGCGGATAGCAATCAAATTTTAATTACAACACAAAGCTTAGATGAGTTACTTTATGAAACAGCTCGGTGTCTTTTTGCAAATGATTCGTTTGCTCATGTCAAAATAGCTTTATGGCAAAATGGAATTTTAGAGGTGAAAGAGTCATGTGGTTTTGATGAAGAGCATGATGTTAATAGCTTGGAAGAAAAAGTGTTTGCAGAAGGTGGTTATTTAAGTATTACTCCGCAGAGTGAAAACCTACCTCAAAGCTGTCGAGATACGATGGAGCGTTATCACGTAAAAGAGGCTTACATTACAGTACTTAAAAGTGATAAATTTGCGCACTCAGCCTTGGGTATTCTTAGCGTTTGTACAACGATGCGAGATGGATTTAGTCCAGAAGAGCGTTCAATGATAGAAGAGTTAGCAGGTGATATTGGTTTTGCCATTAATTCGTTTATGCAAAAGGAGAGTATTGTAAGACTTTCTTATTATGATTCTCTTACCAATCTTGCTAATAAATCATTGCTGATTGAACAAATTAAACTCTGTATTCATGCAAATAGACGTAGTAAAACCTATGGTGCATTGTTATTTATGGATTTGGATAATTTTAAATCTATTAATGATCTCAAAGGGCATGCCACAGGTGATCAATTACTGATTTTGATGTCACAGAGATTATTGAATTTTACACAAGACAATAACAGCATCGCACGTTTTGGTGGTGATGAATTTGCTCTTTTATTGCCTTCTTTGGATACTGTGCTTGAAGATGCTGCCAAGAAAGCAGAAGAGATCGCTATGCAAATTTTGGTTGCAACTAAAGAGCCTTTTATGATCGATAATCATCCTTTTTATGTGACTGTGAGTATAGGCATCGGAATTTTTGATGGTGATGAAGATGTTGCAATCCTCCTTAGCCATGCAGATAGTGCAATGTACACGGCTAAAACAGATGGTCGCAATACGATTCGATTTTTTGATCCATACATTCAAAAAGTAATGGAAGAAAAATCATTGATGTTACAACAGCTTAGAGATGCCATCGACTCAAAACAATTTTTACTTTATTATCAACCCCAAGTTGATCATAATTCTTATATTATAGGCGTTGAGGCACTTATCCGTCTTGCAAAACCCAATGGCGAACTGATACCACCTATGCAGTTCATTCCTTTATGTGAGGAATCAGGACTTATTGTTTCATTGGGACAATGGGTTTTGAAAGAAGCAATGACACAAGTGAAGCATTGGGAGGGTGATGCTCAAAAATCGCACTGGCGAGTCTCCATCAATGTCAGTACCAAACAGTTTGAGCGTGAAGATTTTGTCAAAAGCATAGAAGAAGCACTGACGACATCAGAAATTAACCCAGCATTAATACGCTTAGAGCTTACAGAAAGCCTTTTAATTGGCGATAGCATAAAAGCGTTAGAGAAAATTAATGCTCTCAAAGCCCTTGGTATATCTCTCTCGGTTGATGATTTTGGAACAGGGTACTCAAGCCTACAATATCTAAAATGCCTTAATGTTGATGAACTCAAAATTGACCAATCTTTTATCCGTGATTTTATGGTGAACCGCAGTGATGCTTTGATTGTAGAGACAATCATTTCTATTGGTAAAAATTTCAATATGGAAGTTATTGCCGAAGGCGTAGAAACAAAAGAGCAGTTTGAAAAACTTAAAGCGATGGGGTGTCAGAACTTCCAAGGCTATTTCTTTGGAAAACCAGCACCTCACACATCGCTTTAATCCTTATTCACGAACAATGTCATATCCTCTAGGGATTTCAGCTTTAAAAAGTTCATCATCTAAAAAAAGATTGGTTGTTTGATTGGAAAAAAGAATTTCAACAGCGTTGTCTAGTTTATCGTGGTAAACAACCTTTTCTATG
The DNA here is from genome assembly GCA_964466465.1 of uncultured Sulfurospirillum sp. GTDB lineage: Bacteria > Campylobacterota > Campylobacteria > Campylobacterales > Sulfurospirillaceae > Sulfurospirillum. Next base: position 17,716 of record CAYXNJ010000005.1, on the reverse strand, counting down.
TTCTCTTTTTGTGTAAAAATAGTATAGGTGGTTTCTTGAAATTTTGTGATGTATTTGTTAGCAGAAACCTCTTTGGCTTCTTGAAGCAACTGTGCAATATTCGGTGTATTTTCAAGTGTGGTAATAATCACTTGCTCTAACTCAGGTTCAACAATTAAAACACGTGTGTTATTAAAATAGATCTTTTTTGCCACAGGTTTTTCATAAATCCAAAGTGCTTTTTTATCGTTTGTAGCGTAAAAAGAACCTTGATAGACAATCGTTTTATTTTGATCGTTTGTTACTTTTTGTGTAAAATCGCTTTGAATCGTTTTAAAGTGCTCGATTTTGGCAAAAAGGAGTGTCGTTAAACAAGCAAATATCCATAAAAATCGCATAAAAACTCCTTGTTATGATAATAAGATATGGAGTTTTATCAAATAGATAGTAAAAGTATGATAAAATCCCAAGCTTTAAGTAAGACTAAATGTAATAAAAGTAAAGAAAATTGAGGTGAAATCACATGATGTTGAGTAGTATTATTCGTAAAATTTTTGGCACTAAAAATGATCGTGTTGTCAAAGAGTTACAAGGACGTGTTAAGAAGATCAATGCCTTAGAGCCAACATATGAAAAAATGAGTGATGAAGCCCTAAAAGAAGCTTTTAATGCTTTTAAAGCAGACGTTCAAGCCGCTCGTGTAAAACTTGATGATATTTTAAATGATGTTTTTGCTATTACAAGAGAAGCCAGTAAACGAACAACAGGTATGCGTCATTTTGATGTGCAGATGATTGGTGGTTTAGTCCTTCATGGCGGTGATATCGCTGAGATGAAAACAGGTGAGGGTAAAACCTTAGTTGCCACACTTCCTGTTGTTTTAAATGCTATGAGTGGTGAAGGTGTTCACGTTGTAACCGTCAATGATTATCTTGCAAAGCGTGATGCTGCTGATATGTCTCGTATCTATAACTTTTTGGGTCTGAGTGTTGGTGTTGTTACCAATGATCTGGAAAATGACATTAAACGCAAAGAACAGTATGATGCTGACATTACGTATGGAACAAACAATGAGTTTGGGTTTGACTATTTACGCGATAATATGCGCTACTCTTTAGATGAAAAAGTACAACGTCACCATAACTTTGTTATTGTGGATGAAGTGGATTCTATTTTAATTGATGAAGCACGTACTCCTCTTATTATCTCTGGTCCTGCAAATCGTACACTTGATGGATATAAAATTGCCGATGGTGTAGCAAAACAATTAAAAAAAGAAGTTGATTTTACCGTTGATGAAAAGAATCGTACGGTTTTAATGACAGAAGAAGGCATTAGTAATGCTGAAAAACTTTTTGGTGTGGACAACCTTTACAGTCTGGAAAATGCTGTTTTATCGCATCATCTTGATCAAGCGCTTAAAGCACGTTACCTCTTTACCGCTGATGTGGATTATGTTGTAAGAGAGGGTGAGATTGTTATTGTTGATGAATTTACAGGTCGTTTAAGTGAAGGCAGACGTTTTAGTGAGGGTTTACACCAAGCTTTAGAAGCTAAAGAAGGTGTGATGATCAAAGAAGAGTCACAAACGCTTGCTGATATTACCTTCCAAAACTATTTTAGACTCTATAAAAAACTAGCAGGTATGACAGGAACAGCTCAAACAGAAGCTACAGAGTTTGCGCAGATTTATAACTTAGAGGTAATTTCTATTCCGACCAATGTTCCAATGCGTAGAGACGATATGAATGATCTTATCTATAAAACAGAACGTGAGAAATTTGAAGCGGTTATTAAAGATATTAAAGCATGCCATGAAAAAGGACAGCCTGTGCTTGTGGGTACAGCTTCCATTGAAAAAAGTGAGTTGCTGCATGCACTGCTTAAAAAAGAGAAAGTGCCACACTCTGTTTTAAATGCGAAGAACCATGAAAAAGAGGCTCAAATCATTAAAGATGCGGGTGTTAAAGGCGCTGTAACCATTGCAACCAATATGGCAGGACGTGGTGTTGACATCAAACTTACGGATGAAATTAAGGCACTGGGTGGTCTTTATATCATTGGTACAGAGCGTCATGAGAGCCGCCGTATCGATAACCAGCTTCGTGGACGCTCAGGTCGCCAAGGCGATGTGGGTAAAAGCCGTTTTTACCTTAGTCTTGAAGATAATTTATTACGTATTTTTGGAAGTGATCGTATTAAAGCGATTATGGAGCGTTTAGGCATCGAAGAGGGTGAGCACATTGAGTCTAAAATGGTGACACGTGCCGTTGAAAATGCTCAGAAAAAAGTAGAAGCATTGCACTTTGAATCTCGTAAACACCTTTTAGAGTATGATGATGTGGCAAACAAACAACGTAAAACGATTTATAACTTTAGAAATGAATTACTTAATCCAAATTTTGATATTGACAGCAAAATTAAAGAGATTCGTTTTGAATTTGTAACAAATTTACTCTTTAAAGCCGAGATTTATGAAGGTATTGCTCAGAGCGAATATAACATTGAGCGTTTGGTTTCTGTTCTTCAAGACGATTTGAATGAAACATGTGAACCTGAAGTATTGCAAGGTTTAGAATTTGATGATTTGCGTGCATTCATTATTGATTCTCTTGAAAAAATATTCGATGCAAAAATGGCCGTTGTTGATGAAACACAACGCAAGGAAATTGAACGTATTTTATACCTTCAAGTGCTTGATAATGCTTGGAGAGCGCACTTGTATCAGATGGATATTTTAAAAACGGGTATCGGTCTTCGTGGTTACAACCAAAAAGATCCACTGACTGAATATAAAAAAGAAAGTTACAATCTCTTTATTGAACTGGTTGAGCAGATTAAATTTGAGAGCTTTAGAACACTGCATATTGTTCAACTGCGCGATAACAAAGAAGAAGAAGAGAAGCGTGCTATGGAAGAGATGATCCGTAGAATGGAAGCAGCCAATGCCAATGCGACACTTCAACATCAAAGTCCTTATGGTGATGAAGATGAGGACGATAAAGAGAAAAAAACGGCACGCAATGAACCATGCCCATGTGGAAGTGGTAAAAAATATAAGCAATGTTGTGGCAAGAGTGGTCCTAAAAAAGGGCTTTTAGCGTAAGGGTATAGGGTGCAAAAAAATCTAAGTCTCTATCTTGTCAAAAAGTATTTACGATTTGACAAGTCTCAACCCTTTATTACCGTTATATCTCTTTTAGCGTTTTTTGGCGTTGCTATTGGACTAACCGTATTGATGGTGGCTATGGCAATTATGAATGGATTTGATAAAGAGTTTGAAAAAAAACTCTTTACCATGAATTATCCCCTCTCCATCTACTCTCGTAGTTTTTCACCTGTAGAACAAGCACATCTTGATGCACTTAAGGAGCAGTTTCCAAAGCTTCAATTTAGCCCTTATATTTCAACTCAAGTCATTATTAAAAAAGGGAACCGTTTAGAAGGCGGTATGCTTTTTGGTGTCAATTTTGAACAAGAAGCAAAGATTAATGCCATTATTGCAGAAGCAATCAAGGGTAAAACGCTTGACAAATATGACCTGATTACAGGTAGTGAAATCGCTAAAAACCATCAGTTTTCATCCGATGAAAAGGCAACACTTATTTTTACCAAAAATGATCCAGGTGGCATGAGTCTAATCCCTAAAATGAAGCGTTTTAACTATCAAGGTTCATTTCGTTCAGGATTGAATGCGTATGACAAAGCCTATATGTACACAACACTTGATTCTTTAGCACAAGTGATGCAGTATGAGGAAGGACATTTTGATGGTATTCATATCTATTCGGATGATCCATTTTCTGATATTGAAAAAATTAGAAAAGTTCTTCCTGATGATTTGGGTATTGTGGGCTGGTGGCAGATGAATGGCAACTTTTTTGCCGCCCTTGCACTGGAAAAACGTGCTCTTTTTATCGTTTTAATGCTGATTATTCTCATCGCTTCCCTTAACATCATCAGCTCACTTCTTATGACGGTGATGAACAGACGTAAAGAAATTGCACTGTTACTCTCTTTGGGTGCGTATAAACAAGAGATTAAAAATACCTTCTTTTATCTTGGTTTAGTGATTGGTGGAGGAGGAATGCTATTTGGAATTATCTTAGGTTCCCTAGCACTCTTTGTTTTGGGCTCTTTTGATATTATCTCATTACCTGCGGATGTGTATGGTACTGCAAGGTTACCACTGGATCTCTCCATGCTTGATTTTGTACTGATTGTTTTAGGAACAAGTGTGATTGTAGCGCTTTCTTCATATTACCCTGCCTATAAGGCAACACAAATTAACGTTTTAGATACCTTGCGAAATGAGTAAGAAGTAGGCTTATATAGCCTACTTCAATAAATCCGTCGTAATATTACAGTTTTCTTCAACTAGTTCATGTAGTTTGTGGAGAAGTGTTTTTGAGTCCGTTCCATCTTCTGGATACGTGACGACATTATCAAATGGTTCTTGGTCTAAAAAGCTTTGAATGCCTGAAAGTACTTCTGTTGCTCCATTCCAATCTGTTCCTGTTAACATAACAACATAGTGGTTACTATGGCTAAAAATGGCATCAGTCCTTCTTAATATACGTTGAAACATTTCTAAGCTATCTATCTCTTTTTTATCTTCTAGTGAAAAAAAGATAAGTGAAAAAGGAACTTCATCTTTTATTCCAAAACGCTCTAAAAGCGCAATATGATGATCAATCAGGTTGGCAAGATTGATTTTTGAAAAAGCAATACCCGACATGGAGACTCCTTGGTGTAGCTATTTGTTCTAATTGTACTCTAAAATCTATGCTAACGACTCAATTTTTTCAAAATTAAAATAATTATATCCGTCTTTGTGTTCATAGGTAAAACTAATATGATGTGCTTTGATAATGTGATGAACAATATAAAGCCCTAAACCAAAGCTTTGGTGGGAGTTTTTTTCTTGCACAAAAGGCTCTAAATAATATTCTAATTCATACTTGAGGGGTTTGCCTTGGCTGATAAATGCTATTTTTTCTTTGGTCGCAACAATTTTGATGGTTTGATCAATAGAGTATTTAATGCCATTATCGATGACATTTTTCATGGCAGTGGTGAAAAGTCTAAAATCAACGTTTAAAATAATCTCATCGTCCAGCTCGATTTCAATTTGAGAAGGTGAAATCATTGCAAGGTCAATTGCTTCATCAAGCATGTCAACCAAACGATACGGTTTGATATTTTTAAGCCCTTCACCTGATGTAATTTGCTCGATAGAAGCAAACTCATTAATTAAAAGTTCAAGTTTTTCAAACGTTCCAATGAGACGATCTCGTTGCTTGCCATTTTCAAGCATTTCAGCACTGATACGCCCTTTTGTAATCGGTGTTTTAAGTTCGTGCATAATGTTCCGTAAGAAAAGCTGTCTGGAGTGGTTAAGTTTGTTGATCTGCTCAACAGCATTATGAAATGAGTTTGCCACTTGTGAGATCTCATCTTCTCCATCAGTTTTACAGTTAATATCAAGGTCACCCTTGGCAAAACGATCCATCTGACGTTTGAGTTTACGAAGGGGTTTGAGCTTGCGAATCGTGAGGATGTAGGCGATGATAATAATCGCAAATACCACACCAAAAATGACCTTAATTAAATCATAACGGTAAGGTTGAAAGTCCTCATCTTTAAGAAGCAGTGAGGAGTACTTGGTTTCGATGTGTAAGTAGTGGTCATTGTCATAACGTAAAATGGCACTTGTGCCAATACGATCAGCGATTTTTTGAATAATTTGTGCGTCTTTAATGATTTTATCTTTGGCATCTTTGTCTGTAATCTCACGCATTTGGTAGCCTTGTACCTGACGCTTGAGTTCATCATTGGTAATAAAATTATTGAGATGAAACAGCGTTGCACGAGAGATAATCGAGTATTTGGTATTGAGTTTTTCAGTATAGGTCTGTTTGTCGTATTCCAATAAAAAAAGGAGTGCCAAAAAAATGCTGACAATACTGATGGCAAAAATAAAGGTGATACTGTAAAAAATAGAGGATTTTGTCATTGTAAAAACTTATAGCCCACACCACGAACAGCATGAATGTAGGTAGGTTCTTTTGGATTTTCACCAAGTTTTTGTCGAATACGACCAATAATAACATCAATACTTTTGTTGGTGGTCTCTTCGCTGATAGCTTCAATGTTATAAATCAGCTCTTCTCTTGATACAACACCACCTTCTTTTTTCATCAAATAGCCTAAAATACCATACTCTGCTGCGGTTAAATGTAGCTCTTTACCGTGCAGTAAAATACTCATCTGCTCTTCATTTAAAATCAAATCTTTAGGTTTTTGGACACTTTGCTCGGTGGGCACAACCCCTTTTTGACGACGCAATAAGCTCATAATACGTGCTTGCAGTTCTCGTGGATTGTATGGTTTAGGCAAATAATCATCAGCCCCATTTTCTAACGCGGTCACTTTATCGGTAATGTCGGTACGTGCAGAGGAGATAATGATAGGTACGCTATGGCGTTTTCGTATCTCTTTGCATACTTCAAGTCCATCAAGACCTGGAAGTGTGAGGTCTAAAATAACAAGGTCAAATTTTTGGGTATCGAGTGTGGAAAGCCCTAAATAAGGGTCGTCTGCGATGGTAACAGCAATATCAAATTGTTCTAAATATTCCATCAAAATCTCAGCGAGTTCTAAATCATCTTCAATCATCAAAATATGGGTCATCCGCACTCCTTACCTAGTAAAGGTTATTATAGCCAATTTAGGAGGCTTTTGCCTCCTAAGTGTTATGGCATAACAAGGATAGCGCGATAGTTTTGACGGTTTATGATGACGCGTTTTTTACTGTTTTTATACTCTTTCAACGCAGTCGTTAAGTCTTTAAGGGAAGTAATGCGCATTTGTTCGACTTGGATGATGATATCACCTTCTCTAAAGCCCATTTTTTCAGCTTTTGAGTCATCTTTGACTTCTAAAACAAGTACACCTTCAATCTCTTTAGGAATTTGGTATTGCATACGTGTTTTATCGTTAATATCTAAAAGGCTGAGTCCTTCAATAGGGCTTGTAGCTTTACTTTCCCCTGCGACCACTTGTTCGGCGTCCATTTTGGCGAGTTTTACTTTGGTTGTTTTTACCTTTTTATCGCGCTCATAAGTAATGCTAACCATTTTTTCAGGCGCGATGCTTGCAATGGTATTTTTAAGTTCATTGGAGTTTTTAATTTTGACACCATCGACCTCTAAAATAAGGTCTGAGACTTGTAGTCCCCCTTTTTCAGCAGGTGAGTTTTTCTCGATCATTAAAATAACAGCACCTTGTTTGTTCTCATAGAGTTCTTTAAGATCATTGGTAAGATCAGCAATGGAAACACCCATAAAACCGCGCTCAATTTTTCCTGATTCAATCAAAGAGGTTGCAATTTTTTGTACCATATTGGAAGGAATGGCAAAACCTATACCGTTGTTGCCGCCTGTCTTAGAAAGAATCGCACTGTTAATACCGATCAGCGCTCCACGGCTATCTACCAATGCGCCGCCTGAATTTCCAGGGTTAATAGAAGCATCGGTTTGAATGAAATTTTCGTATTGGTTGAGTCCTACATTGTTTTTATTAAGAGCGGAGATAATTCCTTGTGTGATGGTTTCACCAACACCAAAAGGGTTACCGATGGCAAATACGATGTCACCTTCCAGTAAATTGGAAGAATCTCCAAATTTGGCAACTTGTAGATCTTTTGCTTCTATCTTGACGACAGCAAGGTCTGTTTTAGGGTCTTCTCCGATAACTTTTGCTTTATATTCTTTGTCATCATTTGGAAGTGTGATAACAATTTCATCTGCTCCTTCGACGACGTGGTTATTGGTTACGATATAGCCATTTGCAGAGATGATAACACCAGATCCCAGTGAATGCGACTTGCGTTCTTGTTGTTTGAGGTCTGGTAAACGGTTTCCAAAAAACTCTTTAAAGAATGGATTTTGCATAAGCTCATTGAGTTGGTCATTTTGCTTACTCTTTTTTGTGGTTGCAATGTTGACAACACTTTTTTTAATATCTTTGATAGCGTTATGATAAGAGAGAATCACATTTTGCGCTGTAGCGTCTTGACGTAGAGTGTCTTTAGGCATTTGGGCAATTTCAATGGTTGCGGCATACAGCGAAATGGATGCAATAAGTGATAAAAAGATCATCTTTTTCATGGTTAAACTCCTTGGTAGTTTCTATAAATGAAATTATAAAGAAGAGAGGTAAATATAAAGTAAATATTAAGGAAATTAGCAACTAAGTTGATTGACCAAGACTAAAGTTTTATGGTATAATCGCTATAAATATTAATGGACAAACGTGCTCCAAAAGAAGGTTAATACCCATGAGTAAAAGTTTATATGAAACATTGGATGTCTCCCAAGATGCGAGTGCCGATGAGATCAAAAAGGCTTACCGAAGATTAGCGCGCAAATACCATCCTGACATCAATAAAGATGCAGGAGCGGAAGAAAAATTCAAAGAGATTAACGCTGCGTATGAAATTTTAAGTGATGAGCAAAAACGTCGTCAGTATGACCAATATGGCGATAGTATGTTTGGTGGTCAAAACTTCCATGATTTCGCACATGCCCAAGGCGGTGCGAATTTAGATGATATTTTACGCAGCATCTTTGGTGGTGGCGGTGGATTTGGTGGTTTTAGTAGCAGCAGGGGTGGTTTTGGAGGATTCGGTGGCTCTGGTTTTGGTGGCGGCGGTTTTGGTGGTTTTGGTGAACCAGACTTAGACGTTAGCGCTAAAATCGTCATTCCGTTTAATGTCGCGATTTTAGGTGGAAAGCATTCTCTCTCTTATAACAATGAAAGTTTTGATGTCAAAATTCCAGCAGGCATTAAAAATGGCGAGAAAATGCGCGTTAAAGACAAAGGCAAATCGTTTCAAGGGCAAAAGGGTGATCTTATTTTAAGCGTTGAAGTGGCATCAAGTCCTGAGTACACCAGAGAAGGTGATGATTTGGTAAAAACCATCGACATTCCTTTAAAAACAGCACTTTTTGGTGGGAAAATCGCGGTAGATACGCTTTATAAAGAGATCACACTTAAAGTTAAAGAAGATACAAAAAATGGACAAAAATTTAGAGTGAAAGAGTATGGTGCACTGAACCGTAAAACACAAACAAAAGGTGATTTATATTTAGTTGCCAATATTGTTCTTCCTCCTCTTGCTTCGTTAGACAGCGCACTAAAAGCAATGATGGAAACCCATTTACCAAATTCAATCTAAGAGGAGTATAGCATGCACCACGGATATGAAGAACCTGTTTATTTAATCAGTGTTGTAGCAAAAGTTTTAACCATTCACCCTCAAACGCTTCGTCAATATGAACGTGAAGGGCTTGTTAGACCCTCCAGAACCGATGGAAAAATGAGGCTTTACTCACAACGTGATATTGATAAAATCAAAATGATTCAACGCCTTACCCGAGATTTGGGGGTTAATTTGGCAGGTGTTGACATCATTATGCAGCTGAAAGATAAAATTGATGAGTATGAAGCATTAATTGATTCGCTTCGTTTAGAAGTCAGTGGACTTTCTAAGAAAAGTACACAAACTAAAAATCCTTTGGTGAAACATAAAAATAGTTATGAAATAATCTTATTTGGGGAGTAGGGTGGATAATTTATTGGCGATCATTTTAAGTGCAACGGCATTAGCAACGCTTTTCAATATTTTATTGAAACGTTTTAATATACCAACGATTATTGGGTATATCATTACAGGTTTTGCCATTGCCTATATGTATAATTTAGGTCGCAATAATGAGTCTTTAACGCATATCGCTGAATTTGGCGTTGTTTTCTTGATGTTTACCATTGGGCTTGAATTTTCCATCAAGCATCTTTTAGGCATGAAAAAAGATGTTTTTTTTTATGGTTTATTGCAAGTCTCTCTTGTGGGTGGTGCTATTGCATTAGGTGCAGAGTATCTCATAGGTATTGAGAAAAAAAGTGCGATTATTATCGGATATGCACTTGCCCTCTCTTCAACGGCGATTGTTCTTAAAATCTTAAATGACAGCGGAACGATTCATACCATTTACGGGCGTAAAGCGCTTGGCATTTTGCTGTTTCAAGATATTGCAGTTATCCCAATCTTATTGATGATCAACATATTTTCCAATGAAACCAGTTCTCTCTCTTCATTGCTTTTACAAACACTGTATAGTGCAGTGATTATTTTAGGGTTGATGTATGTTGTTGGTAAATACTTTCTCAATCGCTTTTTATCGCTTGTTGTTTGGGCAGATACACAGGAAATTTTCATCGCTTCGGTTTTATTACTTGTGGTTGGCGCTTCATTTTTAGCCCATACTTTAGGATTTTCTTATTCATTAGGGGCTTTTTTGGCTGGTATGATGATGTCTGAAACGCAGTATAAGCATCAAATTGAAGCCGACCTTGTACCGTTTCGTGACCTTTTGTTAGGACTTTTCTTTATTACGGTGGGAATGCAAATAGACTTAAGTCTGATTGCTCAAAATTACGGAACAATTTTACTCTTTTTAGCAGTGATGATGGCATTTAAAACACTCGTTGTTTTTAGCATTCTCTTTTTTTCTGTGGGTGGAAGAGTTTCCCTTAAAACAGGTTTAGCCCTCTGTCAGGGTGGTGAATTTTCTTTAGCTATTTTAGCACTTGCAAGCTCTAGTCATTTAATTAGCGCCAAAATATCGCAGATTTTGATTGTAACCGTTGTCTTGTCGATGGTGATGACGCCTTTTATTTTGAAAAATATGAAAAAAATTGTCAATGCCATCACAAAAGAGCCCAATAATGGGGACTTTATGATTCACTCTTCGGGGATTAAAGATCATATTATTGTGTGTGGTTATGGAAAACTCGGGCAAGAGATTGTGTATCGTCTTAAAAAAATGAACATCAACTATTTGGTATTAGAGCACGATATTAATCTTGTCAAACTCGGACAAAGCAGGGGAGAGCCTGTTTACTTTGGAAATGCTACTGAGAAAAGCATTTTGAAAAATGCGTTTGTGGAAAATGCCAAAGCAGTCATCATTGCTATCAATAATGAAAAAAAACTCATTCTTCTGTGTGAGGTTTTAAAATCGTTTGATGCACCAATTAAAATCGTTGCTAAAGCCAGTGACTATGATGAGAAAAAATTGCTCAAAGGTCTTCAAGTAAAACACATAGTTAATGAAGGAAGAGAAGCGGCAAAAGCGCTTCTGAAAGTGGCGATGGAAGAGTATGTTACTGAGTGATGAAGAGGGCTATTTCATCGCTGAGAAAGTAGTCATTGTTAAAGACGCGATTGTCGTTACTTGTAAGTTTTTTTTCTTCGATTAAAAGTCGTACTCTTGCCATCTCTTCAGGACTAAAATGCTCCAAAGCAATTCCAATAACGCTCCGAAGCCCCAAGAAAATTTTCTCGATATGCACATCTTCGCTACTTAATAGCTCAATCTCTTGGGCGAGAGGATTTTGTGTATAGGCTTCTATACTTTTTGTTGGATAAAAACGCTTGTTTTTCAAAAAGCCAACAGCACCTGCTCCAATACCAAGATAGTCTTGGTGTTCCCAATAACCTTTATTGTGTCTGCTTTGATACGTTCCAAAGTTTGAAATTTCGTATTGAGGAAATCCCGCTTCAATGATAGTGTTGACAAAATTTCGTGCTAGCGTTTCTGAACCGTTAGCGACATCTTTTCGTGTGTAAAAAGGAGTTTCTTCTTCAAGAGTAAGTGCATAAGCGCTGATGTGATTAATGGGTAAAGAAGAAGCGATACGCAAGTCTTCTTGCAACAATAGTTTAGTATCGAGCGTTGTTCCATAAATCAAATCAAGTGAGATGTTCTCAATGCCTTCTTTGGCTGCATTTTCAATAGCGTGAAATGCAATTTTAGGCGTATGGTTACGTCCTAAAAAAGCCAGTTTTTTTTCATTGAAACTTTGCACGCCAAAGCTAAGGCGATTGACACCGAGCGATTTCATTGTTTGTATCCACTCTATGCTTGCTGAATGAGGGTTTGCTTCTGAGGTCACCTCTGCATCATCTTTTAAATAAGGCTTGATGGTGTCAAAAAAAGATTTATACCATGATGCTGGAACGGTTGAGGGCGTTCCACCGCCGATAAACAAAGAAGTGATACTTTTGTGTTGCACTTTAAATTTTTCAAGTTCATAAAAGAGTTGCTGTGTAATGCTCTGCATATAGTTTTGTTTGAGTGCAGATTTATTATCATAGGAGTTAAAGGCGCAGTAGTGGCATTTACTGTCGCAAAAGGGGATATGGAGATAGGCTAACACGAAATTCCTTGTATCAAGCAAGTTTAATGACTCTTTTGATACTATTTTAACAAAAATATAGAGGTAATGCGTAATTATGGAATCACCAAAACGATACAGACCAAATGTTGCTGCCGTGGTGGTCTCTGCAAAATACCCTTTTCAATGTCAACTTTTTATTGCGAGTCGTAGCGATATCGAAGGTGCTTGGCAATTTCCACAAGGGGGAATTGACGAGGGTGAAACACCACGAGAAGCGCTTTACCGTGAATTAGAAGAAGAAATTGGTACGGGTGATGTGGAAATTATCGCTGAGTATCCTGAATGGTTGCAATACGACTTTCCTCAAAAAATCGCTCAAAAAATGTACCCTTTTGATGGTCAGAGCCAAAAGTATTTTTTAGTAAGACTTAAAAAAGATGCCAAGATTAATCTTGCAACCAAAGAGCCAGAGTTTTGCGATTATAAATTTGTCAGTTTAGAAGAGGTGTTTGAGTTCATTACCTATTTCAAGCGCCCAGTGTATAAACAGGTGTTAGAATATTTCAAAAAAGAAGGGTATCTATAAGATGTTGATCGTTCAAAAGTACGGTGGTACAAGTGTAGGCAATGTCGAGCGCATTGAAGCCGTTGCCAATAGAGTTATCGAAAGCAAACAAGCGGGACACGACCTTGTTGTGGTTGTTTCCGCAATGAGCGGTGAAACCAATAAATTACTTGATTTTGCAGGATTTTACAGTGCAACGCCAAATCAGCGTGAAGTGGATGTTCTTTTAAGCTCTGGAGAGCGTGTTACCAGTGCACTTTTAGCGATTGCGCTTGAAGCCAAAGGATATGAAGCTATTTCTATGAGTGGACGAAAAGCGGGTATCGTTACAGACGATATTCATACAAAAGCACGTATTGAACACATCGATACAGCAGCAATGAAAGACGCATTAAAAACAGGCAAGATTATTGTTGTAGCTGGTTTCCAAGGTGTCACAGAAACTGGTGAAGTAACGACATTGGGACGTGGAGGAAGTGATCTTTCTGCTGTAGCCATTGCAGGTGCTCTTGAAGCAGATCTTTGCGAGATTTATACCGATGTAGATGGTGTTTACACAACCGATCCTCGCATCGAGCCTAAAGCAAAAAAACTTGATAAAATCAGTTATGATGAAATGTTGGAACTAGCAAGCCTTGGAGCAAAAGTACTCCAAAGTCGCTCGGTTGAGATGGCTAAAAAACTCAATGTCAATTTGGTCACTCGCAGTAGTTTTAACCACAATGAAGGAACACTTATCACAAAGGAAGACAATATTATGGAACAACCATTAGTTAGCGGAATTGCACTCGATAAAAATCAAGCACGTGTGACCCTTAGAGGTGTTACAGATAAACCAGGCATCGCTGCAGAAATTTTCAAAAAATTGGCTGATTGTAACGTTAACGTTGATATGATTATTCAAAATGTTGGACACGATGGCACGACCAATCTTGGTTTTACTGTACCTCAAAATGAGCTTGAGATGACAAAAACAGCAATGAGCGAACTAAGAGCTAGTGATGTAATGGAATACGATAGTGATATCGTTAAAGTCTCTGTTGTCGGTGTAGGTATGAAATCACACAGTGGTGTTGCGTGTAAAGCGTTTGACACTATGGCTAAAGAGGGCATTAATATCGAAATGATCAGTACCAGTGAGATTAAAATCTCTATGGTTATTCAAGCAAAATATGGTGAACTTGCTGTTCGTGCACTTCACAGCGCATACCAATTGGATAAATAATATATGCAACAATTTCTAAAATGGACGCTTGAAGAGATCCGCAAAGACGGCTCTACAATGAGTTGGATGGAAGAGAAGAGGTTCGAGTGGGTTCCTCTTGCTGCTTCCATGCTGAAAAATCTTCTTGAGGGTCATACGTTTATTGTGATTACCGATGATGACAGAGCATGGTTTTGCCACTATATGCTCAGAGCCATCAACAATCACCATAAAAATAGACCACTTTTGCCATTTTTATCGTTGCAAACGCTCTATCCTAATTTATACCAAGTCAAAACCAAAGAAGATATAGAACTCTTAGAAAACATGCTTTCCCAAGCGTTTCCAAGTGGCTATACCTTCTTTTATGTAGGCAAAAATAGCGATATTAAGATGCAAATTGCAAAACGTAAAGATGATAGCTTTATGTGGATCATGGATGAACACATCCAAAACAGCTTTTATCTTTTAAGTGATGACGATAGTTTAGATATTAAATTAATTCAGCTTTTTAGACTTCTTGATAAAAGTATCGATGCCGTGCTTTTTGCTGAGGTTACCTTTGAAAACGAGTGATGAAGGGGTTTTTAGCCATATTTTAATTTGTAAAAATGTGGAAAAAGCCAAAGAGAGTTTGGAAGAAACGTACGCTAAAGAGCGGCATCTTTTTTTTATCAAAGATGAGTTTTTGATTGATGATGCTAAAGAGGTTATCAAAGAGGCGTACATTGCAGAATCTGCTAATAAATACCTGATCTTGATCGCTAAGGGATATCGTGTAGAGGCGCAAAATGCTCTTCTTAAAATTCTTGAAGAACCACCTCGTCATATTGTTTTTATTGTGGTTGCTCCTTCTAAAACAGCTTTTTTACCAACGATTCGTTCACGTTTACTCCAAAAAGAGTTACTAGTCGAGCAAGAGGTGATCCATAGCGGACTCAACCTTTCAAAGCTTGATCTTAGTGATATTTATCCTTTTATTCAAAAGCATCAAAGCGCTGAAAAAACGTTTCTTAAAGAGCTTGTACAAGCCATTGTTTTTGAAGCTATCAATGAACACCACTTACGCTTTAGTGAAAAAGAGCTAGAACATTTTCAAAAACTACTGCATTTAGTAGAGCTCAATACCAGAGCGCAAACCATTTTAACATCACTTTTACTTTCGATTATGATGAGAAAATACCGATGAAACTCTATAAACTAAGCTCCAGCAGTGATGTAAAATCATTGTTTCAAAACTTAGGCGTTACTAAAGAAGGTAGTGCTATCTTGGAGCAAAAATCACATCTGCATTTTATTTACATTAAAGATCTTAAAACGCCAGCAGCCAATATTCTTAAACAAGATGCTCTCTCTATTGGTGCGGACGTGGCAGTGCCTAAAGAGACCATTACCTGTAAAGAGCCTTTTGTTGACGCTATTTTAATTGCAAATGACAAACAGATCAAAGAGCTTGCTCGTAAAGAAAAAGTGCAACCTTTTGGCTTAAAAGGGGTTGCGGCACGTTTGAATGATTTCGTCTTAAACAAAAAGAATGATTTTCAAGTCATGGGCGTCATTAATGCCAATGAAGATAGTTTTTTTCAAGAGAGTCGTTTTAGTGGAGAGAGTGCGTTAAAGCATATTGAAACCATGATAGAAGAGGGTGCAACCATCATTGACCTTGGCGGTGTTTCAAGCCGTCCTGGAAGTACTGGTGTGAGTGATGTGGAAGAACTTGCGCGCGTAAAGCCTATTATTGATCTTATTTACGAGCATAAACTTTTTGAAAAAGCCCTTTTTTCGCTTGATAGTTATTCACCACTCTGTTTAGAGTATGCGCTCCAAAGGGGATTTAGCATTGTCAATGACATTACTGCCCTTGCCAATGATGATGTCGCACGTGTTGCTGCAAAATACGATGCAACGGTTATTTTGATGCACATGCAGGGTGAGCCTCAAAGTATGCAACAAGAACCTTCTTATGACAATGTTCTTTTAGAAGTGGATGCTTTTTTTGAAGAGCGCATCGCAAAGGCAAAAGAGTTTGGTATCAACAATATGATTTTGGACGTTGGTATAGGGTTTGGTAAGCGTTTAGAAGACAATTTAAAGCTTCTTAAACATCATGAACATTTTTTACATTTTGGTTATCCATTGCTTGTAGGGGCTAGCCGAAAATCGATGATAGATAAAATTATACCCACACCGATTGCAGAGCGTTTACCTGGAACGCTTGCCCTGCATCTCAAAGCGTATGAACATGGTGCCACGATTTTACGTGCGCATGATGTGAAAGCGCATATACAAGCTCTCAGTGTTTTAAAAGCACTGAATCTTACTATTTAGGACGTTTCTTTGGAAAAAATTTTTAGTCTTCTAACGCGTATTAGTGAACTTTACGCTATTCCTCAATGGATCGTCAATAGTGGTGCCATTGCAATTTGTGTGATTCTTATTTCCTTTCCGTTTATAGCTCGTTTATTGATGCGTCCAAAGTATCATAACTTTCGCGAATTGATTTTATTTAAAGTACTGTGGCGTTGGAAGTATAAAAAAGGCGATGTGATTGGTCTTTGGTGTTATTGCCCTAAATGTCAAAATATGTTAATGGTAGATGATGAGAATTGTCGTTCAGAAGAGACCTTACAGCATAAGATTACCTATTTTGTCTGTCCAAATTGTGGTGGACATGAGCTTGGCCGTGTTATTGGTGGTGATAGACGTTATGCGCTAAGTTTAGTCAGACGTGATATTTGGCGACATATCAGAGATGGTAGTTATAACGAAGTCGCAACAGCAACAAAAGAAGCCCTCGCTATTTATGCAGAATTAGAAGAGGCAAAAGCAGAAGAAAATACAGAAGTTGAGGCTAATCTCGAAGAAAAAATAGAGCACTTAGAAGCTTCCATAGAAAAAGGCTCTGAAGCAACAGAGTCTATAGAGAACGAAGAAAATGAAGATGTATTACATATCAACAATGCGCAAAGTATAACGACTGAAGCCTCTCTTACGAGTCAAGAAGAACAAAAACATTCTCAAGAAGAGCGCAGTGCTAAAGAGATTGAAGCAGTGATACACGATGATGAGAAGGAGATAAAAAAAGATGGAGTTTGAGCTTTATTATTATCTTATTTTTCTCCTTACTGGCATCATTGCAGGTTTTATTGATGCAATTGCTGGAGGTGGAGGCATCATTACGATTCCTGTGCTTTTGGCTTCTGGTATGCCTCCTCACATCGCTCTTGCAACCAACAAACTTCAAGGTACTTTTGGTAGTGGCATGGCGTCTATCAATTTCATACGCAAAGGCTTTATCAAATGGTCTGAAGTGTTCATTGGTGTTGTCTATACGTTTATCGGCGCGGCACTGGGAACCTATGCGATTTTGCTGATGGATGCAAGCATGCTCGCTAAAATTATTCCATTGATGTTAGTGGGTATCTTTATCTACACACTTTTATCGCCAAAAATGGGCGAAAATGATCGCCATGCCTATTTAGGGCATCATCTTTTTTTCTTGATTTTTGGTATTGGACTTGGTTTTTACGATGGTTTTTTTGGACCAGGAACGGGTACCTTTTGGACGATTGCTCTGGTAACCCTTTTAGGACTCAATCTTAAAAAAGCAACCGCTCAAACAAAAGTGATGAATTTTACAAGCAATATTGTCTCTTTAGCCGTTTTTTTGTGGAGTGGTAATGTTCTTTTTGTGGTCGGTTTATTGATGGGATTTGGGCAAA
>CAYXNJ010000004.1:0-77559 GCA_964466465.1 uncultured Sulfurospirillum sp. | reverse complement strand
AGGTGACGGATCAAAACGTAAAAAATACCTCTATACACTTTACGCCATTAACATTAACCGCCCACAATATTTCACAAGATATGAATAATCCTATTAGCTACGATTTTAACAGTACCATAGACACAACCGCTTTTTTAGGTTTAAAAGGAGCCATTATTCCTGCCGCACTCGCTGTGGAAATGACCATTAATGCTAAAAAGCTTTCTTTAGAAAAAGTACAACCCTACATAGCTCTTTTTACAACAACGCTTATTCAAGATGGCTCACTCTCACTTAATTCTAAACTCAAAGCCTCTTTTGCACACCAGCCAACATTTAAAATTGAAGGCGATGCAACGATTTCAAAATTTTCACTTGCAGATCAATTTAAAAAATCTCTTGTTGCATGGGAAACCCTTGATGTGACCAATATTGCATACTCACTCACACCTGAAACACTCAGTATTCAAAATATCATGCTAGATAAACCTTATATCAACCTCGATATCAAAAAAGATGGAACAACTAATTTTTCAAATCTTTTAAAAACTTCATCAACACCACCATCCAAAACGCCTTCGCAACCTAAAAAAGCATCAAGCACACAGGATGAAATGTCTCTTTATATTGGCAATATTGCCCTTAAACGGGGTACCACACATTTTCAAGATGCCTCACTTATTCTTCCTTTTGCTACATTTGCGGATCGCCTGAATGGTTCTATTTCAACACTCAATACTAAAAGCACCAAACCTTCAGTACTTAAGCTTGAAGGAAAAGTCGATAAATACGGCTATGCAAAAATAGATGGCTCGGTATTACCATTTGATTTTAAAAATCGTGCTAATGTGAAAATCTTATTTAAAAATATCAATATGTCTAAACTAACACCCTACTCTGGCAAATTTGTAGGATACGCCATCAAAGAGGGAAAACTCTCCATGGATCTCAACTACAAAATTAAAAAAGGGTTGATGGAAGGGGATAATAAAATCAATCTTGACTCACTTACTCTTGGCGATAAGATTGAAAGCGAAGAAGCGACAAACTTACCATTAGGACTTGCCATCGCCATTTTGAAAGATTCAAAAGGTCAAATTGATATTGATTTGCCAGTTAGCGGTGATCTTAATGACCCAGAGTTTCGTTATGGAAGCATCGTATGGCGTGCTATTGGAAATTTAATTGGCAGTGTTGTTACTTCTCCTTTTAAACTCTTAGGTTCTATGCTAGGTATAGAAGCTGAAAATCTTAAAAGCGTTGATTTTGCAGCAGGTGAATATGTGCTCATTGATTCAGAAGAAGAAAAAATGGAACAGTATAAACAGATTTTGGAAAAACGAAATGAGCTTAAATTACTCATTACGCCGAGCTTCAATGAAGCCCTTGATACCAAAGCGCTTCAAGAGCAAAATGTGACGGCACAAATTGAAGCGATGATGCCTAAAAAAAGTAAAGAAGATGATAGTTATGGTAAAGCCATCAAAAAACTTTTTATCCAAAAATATTCTGATGATGCCTATAGTAAGCTTATCAAAACGTATAAAGAAGAAAAACTGGATGCTGGGGCAGTCAATGATAATTTAATCGCTAAAATTGCTGAAAGTCTCACCATCGCACCCGAAGCGCTTCAAGCTTTAGCCCTAAAACGTGCAGATGCCATCATTCAAAACCTCGCAACAAAACACAAAATTGCACCGCAAAGAGTGATCAAAAATGAACCTCAAGCCAGTGATGCCATTCGTGAACAGTGGGTAGGTTGCGCTATTTCCGTGAGTAATTAAACCCAAAGAAGCACTTCTATTGAAGTGCTTCTAATGCTTTTTTTACTTCATTTGCGTGATCTTTGACTTTTACATTTGACCACAGTCCAGCAATTTTTCCACTTGGGTCAATTAAAAACGTTGAACGTACAATACCCATATACTCTTTTCCACAAAACTTTTTCAATTGCCAAACGCCATAGCGTTGGGCTACTTCTGTATCTATATCTGAAAGTAATGTAATTTCAAGTTTTTGTTTTGCAATAAACTTTTGATGAGATGCTGTACTATCAGGGCTCACACCTAAAACAACAGCATTTAAGTCTTCAAATGCTGGCAATGCCGCTGTAAAATCGCATGCTTCAGTGGTACATCCAGGAGTACTGTCTTTTGGGTAAAAATACAATACTACCCATTTACCTTCTAAATCTCTGAGTGAAATTTCCACATTGTCTTGATTTGGAAGTGTGAGTAACGGTGCTTGATCGCCAATTTTTAACATAGGGATTCCTTTAGTGATATTTTTTAGCATATTACCACAGATTTTATCTGAGTATAATCATCAAGAAGCGCAAAATATGGTCCTTCTTTACCGATACCACTTTGTTTGATACCACCATAAGGTTGTAAGTCAAATCTGAGCGTCGGAATATCATTGATAACAATACCACCTGCTTCTAACTCGTCAATAGCTCTTTGTGCCATGGAAAGATCGTTGCAAAAAATGGAGTATTGAAGCCCATAGTCTGAGGCATTCATCTTCTCTTTGGCTTCCTCGTAACCCTTCACTTTGATGAGCGAAACAATAGGTGCAAAGACCTCTTCGCACACAATTTGCATGGCTTCGGTAACATCAGCCATAATCGTTGGCTCAAACATCAAATCCTTAGATTTTGCACCACAAAGAAGCTTTGCACCTTCGTTCATAGCACTCTGAACCCATCTCTTGGCTTTTTTTACAGCCGCTTTATTGACCATTGGCCCAATAAAGGTTTGCTCATCATATGGCGAGCCTACATGTAAGCTTTTTGTCTCTTCGACAAGGGCTTTTGCAAAGCTGTCATAAATGCTTTCATGTACATAAATTCGTTGAAGTGAAATACACACCTGCCCAGAGTTAATAAATGCTCCTACTGCACATCGTTTGGCAGCGAGAGCACTATTGGCTGAGGCATCAATATACGTCGCTGCATTTCCGCCAAGTTCCAAAGCCACTTTTTTAATCTCTGCTTTTTGCATAATTTCTCGCCCAACACCAACACTTCCCGTAAAGCTAATCACCCGAGGAATATCGCTGGTTATCAACGTTTCATTGACGCCTTCGCCACTGTAAATGAGACTGAGTGCATCTTTGGAGGCATAAGGACTTTCGATAAAAAGTTTTATGAACTCATACGCTGTACGTGGTGCTTGAGACGTAGGCTTTAAGATAACCGCATTGCCAGCAACTAAAGCTGGAGCGATTTTATGGGCTACAAGGTTCAGTGGAAAATTAAAAGGAGTAATGGCAAGCACAACACCCACGGGTTCTCTCTTGTAAAATGCCAAACTCTTTTTGCCACTTGGCATTGCCGTGGTATCAAATGTTTCACCATTGACATGCGTTATTGCATTGGCGGAGAGTCTAATGGTTTCAACACAACGATCCACCTCAATGCGAGAAAATGTAATCGGTTTTCCCACTTCATCCGTTATACAAAGAGCCATTTTTTCACGCATTGATTCTAATTTTTGTGCGACATCTAAAAGCCAGCTGACACGTTGGTGCATAGGAACCAGTTTTGTCTGTAACGATGCTTGCCGCGCTATCTTGAGTATCTCGTGTGCATCATGTTCATTACTGACACTAAACGTTGAAACCACACGTCCATCATAAGGTGAGTGTACCTCTTTTTGTTCTTCTTTATCTTTGCATATAGAACCGAAATATAGCTTTGCTTTCATGATGTTTACTCCTTGTTTTGTCATTCAAAGCACCAAAGGTGTGTGGGCACTCTGCGTGAGAGAACCCAGTGTTAACGTAGTCTTTAGAGCTTTGCTTTAAAGACGTGTTCAAATTGAAGTATAACGCAACTTTTCATACTAAAACTATCTTTAATTAATTTTTGGCTAACATAGTATCTCTTTAGAAAACGACTTTTAAGAAGGTAGAACAATGGATAAAGCAAAATACATTTGGATGGACGGCAAACTCGTTGCATGGGATGATGCAAAAGTACATATCTTGACTCATACGCTTCATTACGGTAATGGTGTTTTTGAAGGTACTCGTGCGTATATGACAGAAAATGGTTTGGCAATTTTTAAGCTCAGAGAACATACCAAGCGCTTACTCAATTCTGCCAAAATTACACGCATAAAAGCGAACTATACACTAGAAGAGCTTGAGGCTGCACATATTGAATTATTGAAATCCAATGATTTTACATCAAACGTTTATATCAGACCTTTAATCTATCTTGGATACGGCATTATGGGGCTTAACCATGTTAAAGCACCTGTTAATACAGCCATTGCTGCATGGCAGTGGGGAAGTTACCTTGGTGATGAAGGTTTAGAAAACGGTATTCGCGTTAAAATTTCTTCATTCACACGTAATCCTGTAAGTTCAACTATGGGTAAAGCAAAAGCGGCAGCAAATTACCTGAACTCTCAAATGGCAAAATATGAAGCACTTGAAGCAGGTTATGAAGAGGCATTATTGCTTGATGATGAAGGCTTTATCGCAGAAGGAAGTGGTGAGTGTTTCTTTATCGTTAGAAACGGTGTTTTAATTACACCTCCAAATGACACTTCGCTTGAGAGTATTACACAAGCAACTGTTCTGGATCTTGCACGTAAAGCAGGTATCCCAATTGAGCGCAGACGCATTACACGTGATGAGGCGTATATTGCAGATGAGTCTTTCTTTACAGGAACAGCCGCAGAAGTAACACCTATCAAAGATATCGACAATTATATTATCGGTGATGGTAAACGTGGACCTATTACCAAACAGCTTCAAGATGCTTATTTTGATGTTGTTTATGGACGTAATCCAAAATACAAACACTTATTGACATTTATTTAAGCACTTAAAGGAAAATTATGCCAGCAGATTTGAACGATTATTTTAAAAAGAAAAATAGTGGAGGAAGTGGAAATAGCGGTGGAAACGATAACGACAATCGCACACCTTTCAATATGGATCCTCCTGATTTTATGAAAAATCTTGGCAAAAAAGCAGGATTACTGTATGTACTCATTGCCATTGTCGTTATTGCCGTCATAGCAAAGCCTTTTGTCATTATTAACTCAGGTGAGATGGGTATTAAAGCAACCACAGGTAAGTTTCAACCAACACCGATGGAGCCAGGATTTCACCTTTTTATTCCTTTTATTCAACAAGTCTTTATTGTAGATACAAAAGTACGCATTATGAACTACTCATCGAGTGAAGATTTGGGTGAAGTAATTCAAAGAGGCTCTGGCATTAAACGTAATGCAGCTATCTCGGTTCTTGATGCTAGAGGTTTACCTGTTTCCATCGAACTTACTGTTCAATACAAACTAGAACCTGCAACGGCACCTCAAACCATTGCAACATGGGGTATGTCATGGGAAGATAAAATCATTAACCCTGTTGTTCGTGATGTCACACGTAGTGTTGTTGGTAAATTTAACGCTGAAGAACTTCCACAAAAACGTAATGAAATTGCAGTAAACATCGAAGAAGGTATTCGTAAAGCAATTGATGCACAACCAGGTCAACCTGTTGAACTTCTAACTGTGCAACTTCGTGAAATTGTTCTCCCTGTCAAAATTAAAGAGCAAATTGAGCGTGTTCAAGTAGCACGACAAGAAGTTGAGCGTACAAAGTATGAAGTTGAAAAAGCAAATCAAGAAGCTTTAAAACGTGCTGCAGAAGCTGAGGGTCAAGCCAAAGCAAGAGAGATTAATGCTCAAGGTCAAGCAAATGCAGTAAAAATTGAAGCTGAAGCTGAAGCATACGCCAATAAAAAAATCTCTGAGAGTATTTCAGGATCACTCCTAAATTTACGTCAAATTGAAGTTCAAGGAAAATTCAATGAAGCACTACGTGAAAACAAAGATGCCAAAATTTTCCTAACACCTGGTGGTTCTGTGCCTAATATTTGGGTCGATACGAAAGATAGCCAAAAAGCAGTTAGTGTAGCAAAATGAGTTCAACACTTTTAAATTCTATCGATTGGAATAAAACACCTTTACTTCCTGTGATTGCACAGGAAGTAAAGAGTGGTGAAGTGTTGATGCTGGCTTATATGAATCAAGAAGCACTTGCTTTGACCTTACAAACGGGTCTCGCGCACTACTATTCCAGAAGCCGACAAAACCTCTGGAAAAAAGGTGAAACCAGTGGGCACCTTCAACATGTTAAAGAGGCATATCTTGATTGCGATAGCGATACGTTATTGCTCAAAGTGGAGCAAGAAGGTGTTGCGTGCCATACAGGTCGCATTTCATGCTTTTTTAACCGTATTGACGTAGAAGAAACACCTAAAGAGCCCGCTAAAGAGATTGAAGCGTATTCGATTAGCGATAAAATTTATCACATTATTCAAGAGCGTAAATACGCTGATCCTAAAAGCTCTTATGTTGCCTCTTTGCTTCAAAAAGGCGATAATAGCATCTTAAAAAAAGTGGTTGAAGAAGCTGGAGAATTTTGTTTTGCATGCAAAGATAACGATAATAAAGAGATTATCTATGAGGCTGCTGACTTGATGTTTCATACCCTTGTAGCATTGGGTGCAAAGAATATTCATCCATCACTGATTTCTAAAGAACTTGAGCGACGTTTTGGCTTAAGTGGTATTGAGGAGAAAAATAGCCGCAATGAACGCTGATGCCCTCAAATTATCACTACTGACCTATATAAAACATTTTGGTCTTTATGATTATTTGGCATTTGGTTGGCTAATTTTAACCTTTTTAGTCCTTATTATTTTAGCAAGTCTCATTGCTAAACGCTCTTCTGTAGCTTCACTCTTAATTATTATATTGGCACTTATTGTATTAATCGTTTCACCTTTTTTTATTAAAATGAAATTAGGTGAAACGATACGACCTACAACAACAGAAGTTAATATGGTTAAAAAATTAACATTTTCTGATTCATTAATTGTTGAAGGGACTATATACAACGCTTCTCAAAAAGATTTCACTATCTGTTTGGTTCAAACTTTTATTTACAAACAAGTTGCTACACAAGGGTTGAAAGCCTTTATTAATAAACTAAAGCCGATTGCTAATCAGTCGATATTCGTTAAAGAAAATCTCCCTAAAGAAGGCTCTTTGGACTTTCAAAGTGTCTTTGAAGATTTTAGATACAACGGCGATGTAAATGCAACGCTGAAAGCAGAATGCTACTAAAGGAGCTCTATTGACTTATTTTACAATACTCCATTGGTTTGCTATTATTGTTATTGGCTTACTCACTGTTTTAATTATTGCCTTGAGTATTCGCAATCATGATGGGAAAAGTTCTCTCCTAGCACCTATCTTTGCTACACTTTTTATTATGACTATTTTTGCTATTTTTGCTATTTATGGACTCGATAAATACACAAAAATTGCTCGCCTTGAAAATGTTGTTCAAAAAAAAGTTCTCATTAATGAATCTTTCTCTATTTCAGGACAAATACGCAATATTGGGAATTTTAAAATAGGACAGTGTATTTTAGAAGTAAAAATAGCCAATGATTCACTGGAAAAAATTGGTGCAGATTCGGCAATATTTGTCCCAAAATCTGCATTCGATAATATTTTCAACTGGGGCGACAATAGTCCTACTGTTGAAACAACGAAAGAATTTATAATCGCGGAGAATTTACATACAGGAGAAATGCGCAACTTTACTATCTTTATGCGTTACCCCTCTTCGTATGCCAAACCTTATACGCGTTACGAGCTTTTCTGCCACTAAACGTAATTAGTACAGTAATCCCTCTTTTTTGAGCGCTTTGCGGATATTAAACATCTGTTGATGTTTGTTATAGCACCATGCTGGTGAAAGAAGTGTATCATCTTCAATGCCTGCACTGACACGCTGCAACATCACATCTTCGGGGAGAAGCTGGATGGCTTCAATCAAGGTTTGAATATAACATTCTTCAGAGATAGGAGTAAACTCCCCTCGGTTGAAATCATTTGCTAATGCAGTACGTTTCACAACATACAGTGGATGAAATTTGAACGAATGCACGCCTAGTCTCAGTGCAAATTTAACACTCTCTAACGCCATCTGAGGTGTTTCACCAGGAAGTCCAAAAATAACATGGGCACACATTTTAAGCCCATATTGATGTGTTAAATTGATATATTTTTCAATATTACTACTATCGTGTCCACGGTTGATTCGTTTTAATGTCTCATCGGAAGAAGATTGTACACCATACTCTACCCATATTTCACGTTCTTTTGAAAGCTCTGATAAATAGGCAATAACCTCTTCTGTGATGCTATCTGTACGCGTTCCAATGCTCAGTCCAACAACACCTTCGAAGCTTAATGCTTTTGTATAAAGTGCTTTAAGTGTATCAAGTGGTGCATAGGTATTGGTAAAGGATTGGAAATAAATAATAAATTTTTTCGCACCAAATTTCTTAGTGAGTACTGCTTTTGTTTTTTTGTATTGGGCTTCAAGTTGAATAAGTTGAAAATTCAAATAAGGATTTTCAGATGTTGGATTGAGAAAGAATCGTTTAGGTTGATTATGCTCTAAATTGGGGCTGAATGATTCGTTCTCACAAAAAACACAACCCCCGCGAGCTACAGTTCCATCAATATTTGGACATGTAAATCCAGAAATAGAAATGGGGATTTTATAAACGTTTTCCCCAAATTTTTTCCTAAAATACCGTCCTGCGGTTAAAATCTCGCGCATTATTTAATAAAATAGTTTCCATCAAAACTAACCAATGAATAGTTCATATCATTGCCAATGCTCTCTTTAAGTGCATCAATACTTAAAAATGCGAGCGAATCTGCTTCAATGTATTCTCTGACTTCTTCAACGTTTTTATTGGCACTAATAAGCTCTTTATAGCTTGGCGTATCAATTCCATATAAACAAGGATGTTCAATGGTAGGAGCGGCAATGCGCATATGAACTTCAGCAGCACCAGCACGTTTCAGCATTTTAACAATCTGCCGTGACGTTGTACCTCTTACGATACTATCATCGATGACAACGATTTTTTTGCCCTCTAAGACTTTATGAATAGGTGAGAGTTTGAGCTTTACTTTAAGATCGCGTACCGCTTGAGTAGGTTCAATAAATGTTCTTCCAACATAGTGATTTCGTACAATGGCCATTTCAAAAGGAATCCCACTCGCTTGTGCATACCCAAGAGCCGCACTTACGCCACTATCAGGTACAGGAATAACAAAATCAGCTTCTACAGGAGCGAGTTCTGCTAACTTCATACCCATTTTTTTACGTACAGAATAAACGTTTTTACCCTCAATAACACTATCAGGTCTCGCAAAATAGATAAATTCAAAAGCACAAATATGTGGATCAGGCTCAAAAAGTTGAATGCTTTCGAACTCTTCTTTTCCATGTTGGAAGATAATCATTTCACCAGGTCTAACATCTCTTACAAACTCTGCATCAACAAGATCAAGTGCACACGTTTCACTTGCAACAATATATCCACCCTCTTTCATCTTGCCAATCGATAGAGGACGTACACCATAACGATCACGCACGGCAAACATTTTAGATCGGCTTTGAATCAAAAGACAATAAGCACCTTTGATAACATTGAGCGCTTCAATAATACGATCTTTGAGTTTGCCTTGTTGAGAGCGAGCAATGAGATGAATAATGTTTTCCGTATCCATTGATGACTGGAATATTGCACCTTGCTCAACCAATTTACTTCTTACTTCATGTTTGTTGATAAGATTTCCATTGTGAACAATAGAAATGTCTCCTAGCTTATAACTAGCAGCAACGGGCTGAGCATCTCTTACAGAGTCACTACCTGCTGTAGAATAGCGGTTATGGCCTATCGCCATATCGCCGTGCAAGAAAGAGAGTTTTTCTTCATTAAAGACCTCAGTGACTAAACCATTGTCTTTAAGTGTTCGGATTTTTTTGCCATCACTGGCACTGATACCTGTTGCCTCTTGTCCACGATGTTGCATCGCGAACAGAGCATAATAGGCTATTTTAGAAGCATGTTTTACATCAAATACACCAACAATCGCACACATAAATTTATATTACCTTTTTTTAAAGACCTAAACAGTCGCTAATTGTATAAAGACCATTAGGTTGATTGATGATCCACTTTGCGGCTTTAATAGCGCCTTTAGCAAAGGTATCACGACTGGTTGCTGTATGGTTCATCTCAATAAATTCACCATCATTGTAAAATCCTACGGTATGACGTCCTACGATATCACCACCACGAAGTGCCATAATGGCAATTTCATCTTTTGTTCTCTCACCAATAAGTCCATTACGACCACTCACACGTACATCATCTAAATTGAGTCCACGTCCACGAGCGGCATGCTCACCTAGTGTTAATGCTGTACCACTTGGTGCATCTTTTTTAAAGCGGTGATGTTGTTCTACAATCTCAATGTCAAAATCACTGAGGCTTTTAGAAGCAAGTTCTACTAAACGATTAAGTACTGCAACGCCTAAAGACATATTTGTCGAATAGAGAATAGGCATATTGTTCGCAGCTTCTTTTAAAAGGTTTTGCTGATGCTCATTGAGCCCTGTTGTTCCAATTACCAAAGGGGTTGGATGTTTAAGTGCATTTTCTAAAAGTGTTTCTGTTCCCATTGAGATAGTAAAATCAATCACAACATCGCTTTTTTGTAAAAGAATACTGACATCATCAGTAATCGTTACATCTTTTGGTGTAGTAAAGCCAAAATCTTCAATAGCATGTAAAACATGAGGTTTTGCCTCTTTATCTTTGAGCAGGTTATCGATGAGTAGTCTGCCTACCCTACCAGTCGAGCCGTGAATTCCAACATGTATCATTCTCAATTTTCCTTCTTCTTAATGGTTCACATATTCTAATGCTTGAATACCAGCAGTCGCACCATCTCCTGCAGCACAGACAACTTGTTTTGATGCTTTAATTCTCAAATCACCTGCTGCAAAAAGACCTTTAACAGAAGTATGCATACTAAGATCAACAACAACATTACCATTTTCATCCATATCGCATAAGAAACTTCCATCTTCTTGCTTTAAAATCGCATTATTAACATTCATTCCAACAAAAACAAAAACACCAGGCACAGCAATATCTCTCTCATTGCCCGCTGAATCTACAACGATAATACCATTTAAACCCATTTTATCACCATAGGCTTTTTTAACATTCACATTCAAAACAAGTTCGATTTTAGGATTATTTTTCACTTTTTCAATAGTACTTGGACTTGCTCTAAACGTATCACGTCTATGAACTAAATAGACTTTTGAACAAATATGGGAAAGATAAAGAGCCTCTTCAAGGGCAGTGTCCCCACCACCAAGAGCTACAACTTCTCTATTTTTATAAAAAAACCCATCACATGTTGCACATGTACTTACGCCTTTGCCAAAAAATTCAGCCTCGCCTTCAAAATTGGCTTTTTTAGGAGTACTACCTGTACATATAATAACACTTTTAGCCTGTTCACTTTTACCACCAGCTAGACTGATTTGAAATGTACCATCGCTATTTTTAGAAACTCGAGTAACCTCTTCCATTGCATGTTTTAAACCAAAACGCATACACTGTTCTGACCAAGGCGCCATAAAATCTAGTCCGCTTAATATTTCTGCGCTTCCTGGATAATTTTCTATTTCACTACTGCTGGTAATTTGTCCGCCAGGAAGACCTTTTTCAAACATTACGACGTTTTTCAAGCCTCCACGTGTTGCATATAATCCGGCACTAAGGCCAGCTGGACCACCACCAATAATTGCTAGATCTAACATGATTTTTCCTTATCTTTTTTTAGACTGAGTAATGACATGCTGTACGATACAAATCATGTTCATAGCCCAAAAGAGGTACTGCAGTCAAGGAAGTCTAACGACTCCCTTGAGAAATGTTAATTAAAGAAGTGAATTAATTTTATCCGCTAAAACTTGTTTAGACGATGCACCAATCATTTGATCGACCAACTCACCATTTTTAAAGAAAAGAATTGTTGGAATTGATCTAATGCCATACTTGATAGCAACATCTTGCTCTTCATCAGTATTCACTTTACAGATTTTTGCTTTTCCGTCAAAATCACCTGCTAATTCATCAATAACTGGAGCAATCATACGGCAAGGTCCACACCAAGGTGCCCAAAAGTCAACTAAGGCTACACCCTCGGCTACTGTACTATCAAAATTTGATGCGTTCAACTCTAAATATTTTCCCATTTTTTTCCCCTAAAACGTTATTTTATAGATGATCAATTATACTCACTCTAACTTTAAAATTACCATAGCACATAAAGTTATTTTTTTAGTAACTAATATTTTTTATTATCTCTATATTTTCTCTCGTAACTAAAATGGCATCAATTTGATAATCACATGAATGAACATGTGTCAATAAATAATAGTTGATTGTTTTAACGATTTTATTCATTTTTGAAGGAGTGATACGTGTAATTGGATCATATTTTTGTGAAAATTTCACTTCACAAAAATGAAGGACATTCTCTTTTTGCGCAATAATATCGATCTCTCCAAATTTGGAGTGAAAATTGCGTGCAAGTATGGTGTAACCCTCTTTTTGAAGATAGGAAGAGGCTTTATCTTCAGCCTCATTACCTACTTTCAAACTCATTACGCCTCAATGCGAATCATGGCAGGTTTAAGCTCAACAAATTCTAAATCACTAAGTTCATGCAGTGCTTTTTGAATATTGCTCTCTTTGCACGTATGTGTTGAAAAAAGCAACACTGCGCTTTCTTCACGTTTAGCATCTTGTTTTTGTAAAAAGCTACTAATGGAGATAGAGTGTTTGCCTAAAATTTCGGAGATTTTAGATAAGACACCTATTTTATCAGCAACCGTTACTCGGATATAATATTGTGTGCAAATATCATCTCTGTGCATGAGTGTTAAACCACTCTTTTCAAGAGGCTTTATAAATCCAAGCATTGGTGAATTTTGAGTGTGACGAGCAATGTCAATAAGGTCTGAAACAACGGCACTTGCTGTAGCACTTCCACCAGCACCTGGACCATAATACATGGTTTCACCTACACGATCTCCTATAACGCTAATGCCATTCATCACACCATCCACTTTTGCAATCATTTGCTTCGTAGGAACCAAAGCTGGATGAACACGCAATTCAACTTCATCGCCACTTTTTTTAGCAATGGTAAGAAGTTTAATGTTGTAACCAAACTCTTTTGCAAAGTAAATATCTTCACTATTGATATTCTCAATGCCTTCAATAAGAATCTCTTCTGGCTTTACATTAATTCCATAGGCAATGCTCGCTAAAATAAGCAATTTATGCGCTGCATCAAATCCACCGACATCAAAGGTGGGATCAGCTTCTGCATAACCTAGGGCTTGCGCTTCTTTAAGGACATCCGCAAATTCTGCTTTTTCATTCATCATTTTGGTCAAAATAAAATTACAGGTACCGTTCATAATCCCCTTAATAGCTTCAATGTGATTGGCACTAAGCCCTTCACGAAGCGCTTTAATAATAGGAATTCCTCCAGCTACACTGGCTTCATAACCAATTGGTGTTGAACCTGCAAGATCACGTAACTCATAGCGATGGTACGCTAGAAGTGCCTTATTGGCTGTCACAACGGCTTTTTTATTTTTCAATGCTTTTGTGACAATTTTATATGCCTCATCAACACCGCCCATCAATTCAACAACAACATCAATTTCAGGATTGTCTAAAATGTCATTGACATCACTACTTAAAGGGATGTTAACATCTCTTTTTTTTGTAGTATCTTTGACGATACCTAGAATAGGAACAATTTTTTTGCCACTACGCGCTGTAATAATATCTTCATTCTCTTGCAAAATTTTGACAACATGGCTACCAACTGTTCCAACACCTATAATTCCAACTTTGATCATTCTCTAGCCTTCTAAACTCTTCAAATACTTCTTAATATTACGTGCTGCTTGACGTATTCTATTTTCATTTTCAATGAGAGCAATTCTGACATAACCCTCTCCATGTTCTCCAAAACCAACGCCTGGGCTCACCGCAATTTTAGCCTCTTTTAAAAGCTGTTTTGCAAATTCCATACTACCTAAATGTTCAGCCACTTTTGGAATTTTTGCCCATACAAACATCGTTGATTGTGGTTTTTCCATAGGCCATCCCGCATTGTTAAAGCTCTCAACTAAAACATCACGACGTTTTTTATAGGTTGCACGGATTTCATCGACACACTCTTGTGGGCCATCAAGTGCTACGGTTGAAGCCACTTGAATTGGGGTAAACATACCATAGTCAAACCATGATTTAATTTTTTGAAGCGCGCCTACTAGTTTTTTATTTCCTACAACAAATCCGACACGCCATCCTGCCATATTGTAACTTTTAGAGAGCGTATAACACTCAACGGCTACATCTTTTGCACCTTCAACTTGGAAAATAGAAGGTGTCTCATAGCCATCGAAAGAGAGATCAGCATAAGCAATATCGCTAATAATATAAAAACGCTCTTCTTTTGCATACGCGACAAGTTCTTCATAAAATGAGACATCTGTTGTAACACAAGTTGGATTATGTGGAAAGTTAACGACCACAAATTTTGGTTTTGGAGCTGATTCTTTAAACACTTTTTTCAATTTTGTAAAAAACTGCTCTTTATCCAACTCATATTTTTCGTTATAGTCAAGTCCAAATTTATGAACATTGCCCCCTGCAATCATAAAAGCATAGGCATGAATGGGATAAGCAGGATCAGGAACAACAGCAACATCACCAGGATTCATAATCGCTTGCGCTAAATGCACAAAACCTTCCTTACTACCAAGTGTTGCAACGGCTTCAGTATTTGGATCAAGAGTGACGCCATATTTACGGGCATACCAATTACAAATTGCTAAACGAAGTTTGTAAATACCTTTACTAACTGAATAGCCATGTGTGCCATCTTTTTGTGCAGACTCTACGAGTTTGTCAATAATATGTTGTGGTGTTCTTCCATCAGGATTTCCCATTGAAAAGTCAATAATATCATCACCCGCGTGGCGTGCAGCTAATTTTAAGTCATTGATTTGGGCAAAAACATATCCAGGTAATCTATCAATTGTATTAAATCTAATCTCATCAAACATTTTATTCTCCTATCACTCTTTTACATGTAAAGATAATCCATGCTTTATATTCTCAAGCATAAAAGCATCACCAATTTTAAGATAAGCAGCATTACTAGGAACTTTTAGTTTCAGTGTTCGCGTTGATTCTTCA
The DNA here is from genome assembly GCA_964466465.1 of uncultured Sulfurospirillum sp. GTDB lineage: Bacteria > Campylobacterota > Campylobacteria > Campylobacterales > Sulfurospirillaceae > Sulfurospirillum. The sequence continues at coordinate 62,372 of CAYXNJ010000004.1, read as the reverse complement.
GATTTTACATCACTTAAAAGGTGTAAATTTTCATCAAAGAATACAACATCAGGAAACCATCGATCCCCTGAATGAACGGTTATTGCTACTTCTCTTAAACCCTTCACATCAATCCAATAAGGCTTTAAAGGCTTACCAAGTGGTGTTGTAACGCCACTTTCTACCTTTCTAGCACCTAAATAAGCATGGCTTGAATCGATGTCATAAAACCAATAATGGTCTTCATTTTTTACGATATTTGTTATTGTGCATCCTCTAGCCTCAAGGGCATTTGCAAAAGCTTCAGGATCAACAATATGCTCTGTTTGTAAATAAATTTCCCATACAAATCCTGCACTATCACGCAGTGCATTATTGGTTAAAAAATAGTTATAGCCCATGGCTTCAAGAGACTCATTCACAATTTTTAAAAAGATTAATGGATCTTGTTGTGTACGAAATGCTAAACGTAACTGCACAGGTTTATCGTACAAAAGCTGAAGTAAGCCATTTTTTTTGAGTACAGAAATTACTTTCACACTATCTACATCACCATTAGGTTTGGCAAAGCTAGTACTTTGTGCAAAAAGCACTTGAATTAAATTTTTTTGTGTTTCATATTTTGAAGCGCCCACAAAACTTCTAATTTTTTCTTGAAGTGTTTGTGCACCAAATAAAGAGAGTGATAGGGTTAGGATAAGAAGTAACTTTTTCACCAGTTCTTGCCTCTATTAAGCTCTATAAATTTCTCTTCAGATATTTTTTTCATTGTTCCATTTTCCACTAAAAAACGTGTTGAACCTTGTTCTGTAAAATCCTCAATACTCCCATCATACGAGAGTTTAAAAAAGCCATTACCTGTTTTGATAATTTGACGTTTATTTAGATCAATCGTGATATTCTGATCACTGGTACTCTCTTTTCGTGCAAGGGTTTCCAAATTGATGAATCCAATCCAAATACGTTTCGTTGGCATAAGAATCGCATTATTGGTTGGAACGGTGTTGACCAAGTTTGTATTGGATTCTGGCAGCATTGGAAGAGGTATATTGGTGGTATTCGTATCGTTGGCTTCCATTTTGCGTGTTAAGTTCTCATCAATACTGACAACCACTGCTTGCACAGTGCTATTACTACTATTAGTCTCCGTTATCACACGCTCTTCCACTTTTACACCCAAAGAGGTTGCAGCTTCTTGCACTACAGGTGCACTTTGAAAGGCACTGGTCTGATTTGTTTCGACTTTAGCTTTGTCCAAAAGAGCCATAATGTCAAAATTAATCTCAACTTTGAAAATAGAAACTAGCCCAAAGATACCCGCTATTAAAAGAATAAGTAAAAAAAGCCACGCAGCTCTTTTGTAAGGACGATCACTCTTTGCACGAATAAATATTTTTTCTTTACTAGAATCTTCTTCGGCCTTATGTTCTGCCCAATAGTCATGAAAACCTTCAAGCCAATCCGTCAAATCAAGTTTGTACTCACGTGAAAGAATCTTAACAAAACCAAGCGTATTGATTTTATTGAGCTTATCATACTGATTATTGATCATGTACTCTAGCTGTTTTACCTCAATATGGGTTTTTTTACAAACCTCTTGCAAACCAATCTTCTCTAATACCCTGATATCATTATCCATTGGCGATCCTATCACAAAGTACTGCTGCTGCAGCACTCACATTTAAAGAGTCAAACGCTCTTGCCATTTTTATTGACACAATCGTGTCCAATTTCTCTTTAACTTTAGGAGACAATCCCTTGCCTTCACTTCCCATAATTAAAACGCGCTTAGGTGCGAATGTAACCTCTTTAACATCCACGCCACCCATATCTGCGCCGTATAGCGTAAATCCAATTTGTCTTAGTTCATTGAGCATATCACGTGTTGATGGGCATAATGCAATCGGCAATTCAAAAGCAGCTGCACTACTCGTACGCAAAATGGCTTCGAGATTACATGTTTTCATACCACTTAAAATCAAACCATCTGCTCCAAAAGCATAAGCACTACGAACAATAGCACCGATATTTCCTACATCCGTTACTTCATCTAGCACCACTAAAAAAGAACCGTGTTTAATCTCATTGAAGGACGTAAGCTCAAGATCTTTAATCTCGGCAATAAAACCTTGATGGTTTCCTCCATGGCAGAGTGCTTGTGCTTTTCGCTCATCAATCGTACAGATTTTTTGTGTGACACGCGCAATCTGTGAGAAGAGTTTAGGATCACATTTTTTAGGTAAAAATACCGTCTCAATCCTTGAAGGATAGTGATTTAACAGATGTAAAAAGAGTTGTTTTCCATAGATTATCATGGCAATTATTGTATCCAAACTGGCTTAAAATAATACTATCTTTAATGTAAAACGCTATTTTTAGGACAATATATGTAACAAAATAGGGACATTAATTTTGGAGTTTGCTATACCACTCTTTAACACTCTCACCTGTCAGTTTAGAGAGAAGTTTTGCTTTTTGTTTCGGAGGAAGATCAAGGTCAATCACATCTTCTTTGGTAATGGCTTCACCACCTTGCTTCATTTCAGGTTTAATCACCACGACCCACTCACCTTTAAGATTGGCGGTTTTTGATGCCTCATGCACAGCTACTGAAGTTCCAAAAAAACGTTTTTCATACAATTTTGTAGCTTCTTTAATGGCAAAGATTTGACGTTCTGGTGCAAACTTTGACAACTCTTCAAAAAGCTTTTCAATTCGATGAGGAGACTCGTAGAGAATAACAGCATAGGGAGAATTTAATACTTCAAAAAGCTCATTTTGGCGGTCTATCCCTTTATGCGATAAGAAGCCATAAAACAAGAATTGGTGCGTTTTAATACCACTGGTTACATACGCTAATAGTGCGGCATTAGCACCAGGAAGGATTTCGTAAGACAATCCGTTTTCTTGACAAAAACGTACTAATGCACTTCCAGGATCGCTAATTCCTGGCATTCCAGCATCACTTAAATATCCAACTGTTTCATTAAAAACCGTTTTATCAATCTTTGACAAAACAACATCCTCATTATGTGAGTGCATTGAAATAAAATTTTCGATATTAAAAGATACGTTATGCCTTTGAGAAAGAAGCGAGAGAAGTTTTTTGGTGATTCGAGTGTCTTCGCAGAAAAGAGTTTTACACTCTGCTAGAAGTTTAAGGCTTCTAACAGAGATGTCATCTAAATTTCCTATAGGAGTAGGAATAAAATAGATCAATGGTTTTAAGAACTATTTTAAGCTATATTTTTTCTTAAATTTCTCAACTCTACCTGCAGCATCCACGATCTTCTCACTGCCCGTGAAGAACGGATGGCATGAACTGCAAATATCAATTCTTAACTCTGCTTTGTTAGACATAGTCTCAAAACTATTTCCACATGCACAAGTTACAACGCATGGTACATATTCTGGATGAATATCTTTTTTCATAATGTTTTTCCTTAATTATTCATAAAAATAAAATCTATTATTTGGCACGTCTTGCCAAAGGGTGCAAATTATAGCACAAAAGATTCATTATTTCAAGTCAAGCCAATATTTTAGAAGCTACAGCCACAACAGCCGTTTCACTTCGCAAAATTGTGTTACACATAAGCCCTACAATGGGCTGATTTTGAAGTAAATTGCGCTCTTTTGTACTAAAACCTCCTTCTGGACCTACAAGAAGTGATGAAATCTCTTCACTGGCATTGAGCTTCTTTTCAGCAAAATCTAAAATAGCACTTTTGGGATAGGCCTCTATGTAGTGCTTAATACTAGGAAGTACTTCAATCTGCATCATCAAACTACGACCACATTGTTGCGATGAGTTAATTAAAATACGTTTCATACGTTCCATATCAAGTTTATGATTTTTTTGTGAAAACTCCGCATAAACAAAGCTTATCTTAGAAACACCGAGCTCATTCAGCATCGGAAGTGTTTTTTCAATGATTTTAGGGTCAATCACGCTCCATCCAACATGTAAAACTTTGGAAGGCAACAGTGATAACTCTTTTTTTGCAACGAGTTCTAGTTGAGCCTCTTTTTTACCAATGTGTGCAATTTCATAGTCATACACAAACGCATCTTCAAGATTTCGCCAGTGAAGCACTTCCCCTGCAACAATACGGCGTACCTTAAAAATATGCTCATACTCTCTTGTGTCAACTTTGAGCGTTTGCAATCCCGCGCTTGGATGATAAACAAATTGCATCTTAATGCACCATATAAAAGAGCAAACTTGTCATAACCAGTGCAATAAAATCAAGTGTATATTTTTTAATGGCATACCGTTTATAAGCACTTTGAGATGCTTCTGTTCGCTCAATTTTTTTATACATTTTATGTCCTCTGATTCCAAAAGCGACAATGGCGACCCAAACTGCTATCATGACCCACACGATAAAGGAGAATGCAAATTGACGTACCGCCATAACAATAATTCCCGTAAAAAAGATAGCTGAGAGTACAATATAGTATTGAGGAGCTATAAGTTCCAATCTTTTTGAGAGTTTAAGGAATGTTTTATCGCTTTGAAGAAGGTAAAGATTAAGGGCAATGAGCACAACTAACAAAATGATAAACACTAAGTGCAATTGACTCGATAAGCGCATTAGCTCTTCCATGATGAAAAATCCTTCACAAAAATAATCTTAGATTGTACCTATTTTAGTATAATATTACCCATAAATCAGAAGGTTAAACTATGCTTATTTCGTACCAAGAAGCACTGAAAATTATACAAACACATATCAAACCATTATCTACTAAACAGACTTTGCCTCTTTTAAAAGCAATCAATCGCATCTCAGGTAGCGATATTTTTGCAAGATTTGCACTCCCTAAATATCCTATGAGCCTCAAAGAAGGTTATGGTATTGCTTTTGATACACAGACAACCTCTTACACACTACTGTCCCCGCCCTATCCTGTACCTATTCCATTAGGGCATGGTGTCAGGCTTTCAACAGGAGAACGCATTCCAGAAGGTGCTGACACCATCATTGCCGAAGAAGATGTTGTCTTAGAACACGAAGATTGTATTAAAATTCCTCTGCATATCACCCAATCACAACATATTAAAAAAGAGGGTGAAGATATTGCTAAAGAGGAGTGGTTACTAAAAAAGTATGAGCGTATAAGTGCGCAAAAGATCACCGCTCTTTCCGCACAGGGGATTCGCAGTGTTAAAGTGGTTCAAAAACCTCTCATGAGTATTTTAAGTATCGGAAACCAGCTTGCTTCTGGAGAGATTCATAACTCTAATGCAATGAGTTTAGCAGCACGTATTGTTGAATTAGGGGGAAAAATCGGTGAGATTATGATTTGCGATGAAGATGAAGAAAAGATTTTAAGTGAGTTAAAACGACTGATAGAAAAATCTGACTGTGTCATAACAACAGGTGCGCTAAGTCGTCATGATGCTATGCGTCATCTCTTAGAAACACAAACACTCAAACCTCTTTTTCACCATGTTCGTATTGCCCCTGCAAAACCAACTTCACTGACTTTAGTGGAGAATAAGCCTATTTTACACCTCCCTGGACTTCCACTTGGGTGTATGTTAGGCTTTGAGATGCTCGGTGTTCCACTGTTAAGACAACTTCAACATTTACACTGCATCATTCCTGATTTTATTACCTGCATCAATCAGAAACGCATTACATGCAGAGATAATTGTATGAGTGCGATTCCAGGGTACAGTGATGGAAGAAACTTTGTATGTGCTCCTTATTATGAAGCGGGGAGACTCAATATACTGAGTCAGTGTAATGGCTATACACTGATGGAAGATAAAGAAGTTATAGAAGAAGGAGAGGAAATTCCCTTCTTCTACTTTACTCATCCACCTGTTTCATAAAAAGCGCGGTTTGATGTCTCATTTTGATCATCATCGCTCCATTTATTTTTTTCAGGTTTATTGCGTAAAACTTCTTTTAAAACCTCAGCAGCTTTTGCAACATCGCCGTTGTGAACAGCTTCTTTAATGCTCATCGCTTCATCAAAATAAAGACAAGGAATGAGCATTCCTTCTGCAGTGAGACGAATACGATTACAATCTTCACAAAAATCATGTTTATGTGGATCAATAATACCAAAGATATAGCCATCATCAAACTCGAAAAGATGTGCTGGACTTGGTCCTACACGACCTATCTCTTTAAAGTGATATTTTGTAGCAATTTTCTCTTGTACTTCTTGCCCACTTAAGCCTTTGAGTTGCTCTTTTGCATGGGTGTTTTCCATATATTCAATAAAGCGAATCGACATACCACGCTCTTTGGCATACTCTAGTACATCTAAAACTTCACTATCATTAATGCCTTTAATAGGCACCATATTGATCTTGACTTTTAGACCTACGCGCAGTGCTTCTTCAATACCTGCTTGCACTTTGGCTAAAACATCTTTTTGAGCCATTTTACCAGCCACATCTGGTTTGAGACTGTCTAAAGAGATATTGACTCTTTGAAGTCCAGCATTTTTAAGTTTTTGTGCAGCGTCTTTGAGTAAAAAACCATTTGTTGTAAGTGCTAGGTCAAGTCCGCTTTTATGATTATTAATCATAGCAATAAATTTATCTAAATCGGTTCTAAGAAGAGGCTCTCCACCTGTGATTCTAATTTTTGTGATACCTTCATCAATTGCCACTTTGACAAATAAAAACAGCTCTTCAAAACTGAGAAGATTTTCCTTAGGAACCCACGAGAAGGGCTTTTCAGGCATACAATACTGACATCTAAAATTACATCTTTCTGTTACGGAAACCCTAAGATACGTAACGTTTCTTCCAAATCCATCAACCAACATGTTTTCCCTCTTGATTTAATGCGAAAGGTATTATACATAAATATCACCAATATAGATTGCTGAAAGTGGTTATCAGAACTTCCAAGCTTTTTCTAAAAAGGATTGGGCTAGAATATGTGACATTTTTTCTTTATTAAGGAGTATTAGGAATGCAGAAACCTATCCCGAATAACAAGGAACATAGTGTAAGCACTGATGCGTTCTTGGTTTCTAAAACCGATACACATGGCAAGATTACCTACTGCAATGAGCCTTTCATTAAAATCGTAGGGGCAAATGAGCAAGAAATACTCGGCAAACCACATAGCATCATCAGACATCCCGATATGCCACGTATCGTCTTTAAATTGTTATGGGACAAAGTGAAAAATAAAGAAGAGATCTTTGCTTATGTCAAGAATATGAGTTTTGATGGTGGTTACTATTGGGTCTATGCCAATGTTACTGCATCAACCGATACATCGGGAAACATCATTGGATATTACTCTGTCAGACGTAAAGCCAATCCTAAGGCATTGGAAATCATCCAACCGCTCTATGCAAAACTTTTGGAACTTGAAAAAGCAGGTGGAATGGAAGCTTCACACGCCTATCTTATGGATGTATTAAATCAAAAAGGAATCAGTTATGAAGAGTTTTCTAACACATTGCAACGATTATAAAATAGTCTTTTTTTCGCTTCTTCTTTTCATCGCTGTTGGAAGTTATATTACAGGTTATACTGAAAATCTTACAACATCAGGAATACTTTTCGGTGTTGCGGTTGGCTCTTTTTTTGGAAGTCGAAAAACCATTCAATGCGATAGCGACATCTATGACAAAGTGCTGAGTGTTGTCAAAGAAGCGGCTAAAGGTAATTTGGAGCCTCGCATCGTTAATGTTGACGCACGACAACCTATGGGTGAAGTGGCTTATGCTATCAACGATCTCTTAGATCAAATGGAAGCTCTCATGAGAGAGACTAAAACCTCTATTGAATCGGCAAGTCAAGGTAAAACCTATCGTAATATTTTCAATGAAGGTTTTCGAGGACTGTTTGCAATAAATGCCCGTTATCTCTCTGAGGGTGTTAAGGGTATTTCAGAAGGACAAAAAGGAAAAGCCAGAGGTATGCTCTCTTCTGCACTCTCTGATCTTGGCGGTGGGAGCAAAGGTATCACTAGCATACAGCACGATCTTTTTACAAGCATTGATGAGATGGCAAAAATTACGGAAATGTCAAAATCTACTGCTAAAAAATCTGATGATAGTTTACAAACTGTTATGGTGTTATCCAATGGTATTAAAGAATTACTTGAACTGCTTATGAGTACTAACGAAGCGATCACCTCACTCAGTGCGCGTACAAATGAAATCTCTTCTGTGGTCAATTTGATTAAAGATATTGCCGATCAAACCAATTTATTGGCACTTAATGCAGCTATTGAAGCTGCGCGCGCGGGTGAGCATGGACGTGGATTTGCGGTTGTTGCGGATGAAGTCAGAAAATTAGCGGAACGTACGCAAAAAGCGACACAAGAAATTGCTATGACCATTCAAACATTGCAACAAGAAACTAATGGCATTCATTCCAACTCAGATCGTATCAATGTTATTGCAAATTACAGTGGAAAAAATGTTGTACAATTTGAAGAGGTGTTAAAAGAGTTTAATAAAGATGCGAATGTAACAGCCAATATTTCTTACTCGCTTGATAGTAAAATTAGAACGACATTGGCTAAAACAGATCATATTCTCTGTAAAACAAATACCTACGAAGAAGTTCTTAACGAAAGAGCAGATGGAAAATTTGTTAAGAATGAAAACTGCAAATTTAGAGCATGGCATACGAGCCCTATTATCAAGGAACGCTTTGAGCATACAAAATCTTACCACATGCTTGATGCACCACTTTCACAAATTATTGAATGTATGAATGAAAATGAGCAATTGGCAAAAGTGGGCTATAACGTGGACAATGTTGCACATTATATTAATGTCTTCAAAAAACTAGAAGCAAATAGTGCAACCCTTCTTGCAACAATGGACAAAATGGTTGAAGAACACATAGAAGAGCTTAAACGCGCAATTTGATATATATTAAAAAGTAAGGGGATTAAATCCTCTTACTTTAGATTCGCTAACTTCAATACTAAATCAACTTCACCAATACCAATTCGTAAATCTTTAGCAATTTCAGCTTCACTTCTACCTTTAGCATATTGAGTCAAGATAACTTTTTCATTAGAACTTGAAGGAGAAGAAGAGGCAAAACTCATCTCTTTGGTGCGACTCTCCAAACGATCAATACGGGCACTTTGCTCATCTCGAAAATTTTGCATAATCTTTTCAACATCTTTAAGAGAACTAACCAGTGGTAAAACACTTTGATGAATTTCTTCTTTCACATGATTTAATATTTTGCTCTCAAGAGCTTTAGGATCAACTACTGGCTCTTTTGAAGCCATAGAGAGTTCATTCAATGTTTTATTAAGAACGTGATTTTGGTAATTGAGCTCTTCAATACTTTTTTCATAAATCAACAGCTTTTTATTGACTTCAACATCGCGAATATATACCATCAAAAATATGATGACCACAAGAGCCGCTAATGCAATAAATGCTAATGTCTCAATACTCACTTTGATTTCCTTTCATTTGGCGTATCATCACACGCTCACATGCTACCATATAGGCACTCCAGTCTTGTTCATCGTCTTCATGAATCATGACTATTTTCCCTAGATTTTCGCTGATTCCCTCAAAAAAGAGTGGCAATTGACGTTTTGGAAATGTTGGCATATCAACGCGTGCATAATAACTCTCGTTTGGAGTAAGTACAGCTGTATCAAATTCCAAATAGCCATGCCCAATTGCTTTTATATTCCCTTGTGCGGCTAAAGGTAAATACAAAGGTTTATCGCTGGTTACAAGATGAGTCAATTTATCTATTTTTCGGTGTAACTCAATCATCAATGTTAAGAGTACTTGATCGCTTTGTTCAGATTCTTTACGAATTTTGGAAGACTTTAGCCACAGTCCTAAAGGATCGTCATTAAGCTGCATCAGTGCATAATACTCTTGAATGAAAGAAGTATTTTCTAAACTACTTGGCTCGTAGGCTACCTTTAAAAACGCAGGGACTAAACGGATATCTTCCATATTTTATATCCTATCTAAAAAAATCAGTGCAAAAAAGATCACCCCTAAATAACCGTTAAGGGTAAAAAATGCACGATCAATTTTTGAAAAATCTTTGAGAACAATGCGGTGCTCAAAGAAAAGTACCACAGCAGCAACCACCACACTTACGTACGCAAAAAATCCTAATTCAGCATTGATCACAAAAAGTAACCAAAAAAGAACAGTCTGTGCATGAAAAAGGCGTGAGATAAAAAATGTTGCATCTTGACCAAAACGAGAAGGAATAGAGAAAAGCCCATTGGCTTTATCGTACTCCATATCTTGTAAAGAATAGAGTAGATCAAACCCAGCGACCCAATACATTACTCCAATGGAAAGAAGGACTGACCACATTGGAATAGATTCTTGCACGGCAACCACACCCGCAATAGGGGCTAAACCTAAAGAGACTCCTAGTACCAAATGGGCATAAGGAGAAAAACGTTTAAAAAGTGAATACCCACCTAAAATAATTAAAATAGGCACACTCAGATAAAACGCAAGATCATTAATCATATAGGCAACACCAATAAAAATAAGCGCATTAAGCGCAATAAAAAGCTCCATATTTCGTGTGCCGATTCTTCCATCCACACTTGGACGATTTGCTGTTCTTGGGTTATACTTATCAATGTCACGATCCGCATAACGGTTAAATGCCATCGCAAAATTACGAGCACTCACTGCTGCTAGTAGCCCTAAAATAAACAGTTTAAATCCAAACCACATGGTACCATTGATAGCTTTGGATGAGACAATCATCGCTGTAAAAATAAACGGAAGTGCAAAAACAGAGTGTTTAAAAACAATCAAATCACTAATATCTTTGAGTTTTAGCCAGAATTGTTGCAATACGAACCTTTACGTGTAAAATGAACTGATTTTACAACAAAACCCTTTAAAAGTGTTATAATTGCACGCACAGCACCGCTAAAAGACGCAAAAGTACAAGGTGTGCTAAGACTGACATGCTAAGAGAAAAATCCATTGAAAACAATCGCTATTTTAGGCTCAACGGCTTCTGGGAAAACTGCATTATCCATTGAGTTAGCCCAAAACTATAATGCACATATTTTATCGCTTGACTCCCTCAGCATCTATAAAGAGATTAACATTGCTGCAGCAAAACCTACTCTTACTGAAAGGCGTAGTATTCACCATTTTGGAATGGATGTTCTTAGCCCTAGTGAGCATTTTGATGTAACGATGTTTTTTACACTTTACAAAGAAGCCTATGAAGCTGCCATTAATGAAGGAAAAAATCTTATCATTGTGGGAGGAACAGGATTTTATCTCAAAGCTATGATGGAAGGCTTGAGCACAAAACCTGAAATACCATTGCATGTCAAAGAGGTCATAGATCATCATTTACTCAATCTTGAAGCATCGTATGCTTTAATGCAAGAACATGACCCTTTGTATGCAACCAAAATTGCCTCAAACGATCGCTACCGTATTGAAAAATGGCTTGAAATCTTTTTAACCACAAATGAAATACCTTCTATTTATCTGACACATGCTAAACAAGAACCTGTTATCAAGGACGTTGCGTTATTTGAAATTGATATTCCCAAAGAAGTATTAGCACAAAAAATTGCGCTGCGAACACAAATGATGATAAAAGCAGGGCTTATAGATGAAGTATTTTATTTGGAAAAGCATTACACGAGGGCTCCTCAATGTATGAAAGCTATTGGGATTAAAGAGGTATTGGACTATTTTGATGGAAAATTCAAAATGCAAGGGCTTGAGGAACGCATCGTTTTCAATACTATCCATTTAGCAAAACGTCAACGCACCTTTAACACCTCACAATTTCCACCTCATATCAAAGGTGATGTCGCATCACTCTTTGAAAGAATAGAAACATATTTTAAATCATAATGAAACAGGTACATACGATGAAAGTTATTAATCAAAACTATATCAATGGTGAATTTACACATATTAATTCTAATGAAAACCTTATTCTCAAAAATCCTACAACAGAAGAAGAAATTGCTCAAATTTATTTAAGCACCCCTGATGCCATGAATGATGCAATACAATACGCATCTAAGGCATTTGACTCTTTTTCGCACACATCAATTGAAGAGCGAATGGAGATTTTACAACGTATTCATGATGAGCTTCTTAAAGATGAAAAAAGACTGATTGATTTAGCTGTTTTAGAATTTGGTGCAACGCTTAAAACGACCATTAGGCGTACGCAAAATGCCATCAATCTTTTTTTAACTATCAAAGAAGAACTCAAAACATATGACTTTGTTAAAAAAGATGACTACTCTATGACAATCAAGGAAGGAGTAGGTGTCATCGGTGTGATCATTCCGTGGAATGCAAATCTTGCTCACCTTTGTGGCAATATAGCACCTGCTATCGCACTTGGTTGTACTCTTGTTATTAAACCCAGTGAATTTAATGCGCTCGAAACACAAGCCTTTTTAGAGTGCTTGCATAAAGCTAATGTTCCAAGGGGTGTAATTAACATTGTACATGGTACAGGAGAGTGTGTTGGTGAAGTGCTCACCAAACATCCTCTTATCAATGCTATCTCCTTCATAGGAAGTACGCGAACAGGTAAAAAGATTTTTGAAAACTGTTCAAAAACCATTAAACGTATGACACTTGAACTTGGTGGAAAATCCCCAACCATTCTTTTAGAAGATGCTAACTTTAAAGATGCCATTCCTCATATTTTTAGTAGTGCCTATAGCAACAGTGGACAAGCGTGCCACGCAGGTAGCAGGCTTTTAGTTCCTAAACATAAATTAGAAGAGGTAGAACAGCTCTTGCTTGATTATTTACAGACCCTGAACATCGGGGATCCAAAAAATGAAACAACCCAATTAGGACCAATGATCAATCAAAAACAGTTTGATACAGTACAATCTTACATCAAAAGTGGCATTGATGAAGGTGCAAAGCTCCTTTGCGGTGGGCTTGGAAAAGTTGAAGGATTTGAGAAAGGCTACTTTGTAAAACCAACTATTTTTATCTGCACTAATCAAAACTTGAAAATTGTACAAGAAGAGATTTTTGGACCTGTATTATGTGTGTTGCCTTATGAAAATGAGCAAGATGCCCTTATCATGGCAAACAATACCATATTCGGACTCTCTGCCTATGTCTTTTCAAACGACGAGAAGAAAGCACTTTCTTTTGCCAAACAGATACGAAGTGGAAGAGTTCTCATCAATGCAAGCACCTCCAAAGCCAAACATCCACCTTTTGGAGGAATGAAACAATCAGGACTTGGAAGAATGGGTGGGAGGTACTCGATGGATGCGTTTAGCGAGATTAAATCTATTCTGTTTTAACAGTTGCTACTTTAGGCTTCTTTTAAATGTCATGAAAGAAACCTCTTCTTTTTTTATTGTGCGATCAATAAGTCAAGGTTTTGTTGACAAATACCCTTCCATGTGCTGTTATCGTTAATCGCAACGCATTTTGTAAAATACTCTTGTGCTTTAGCATTCTCTTGTCGTTTGAGACTAAGTTCTCCTGCGTGATAAAAGAGTCGTATCTTGTCTTTGTTATTTAAAGAAAGAGGCAGAAGCGATTCGGCAATACTCAAAGCTTCATCATCACGTCCTAGACGTTTAAGAGCATCTATATAGCTAAACTCCACCGTTGGTGTTAACGTTGTAGATTTAAACTTCTTTTGCATCTCTATAATAGCCTGTGCATACGTTACAAGCAGAAGATCATTCTTAGCATCTGCAGCCATTTTGACAATTTCATAGTAAATATCTAAATTGGTTGATTCATCAGGATATAAAATCTTAATGCTCTCCGCAAGTGATGTTGCCCCTTCAAGATTTTTGAGTTTGACCAACGAGAAGAAAAGGTCACGAATCGTCTCTAAACCTATTTTTTCTCTGAGTGAAAAAGAGAGCGTTTTGAGATCTTCTTTAAAACCAAGCGCTTCTTGGTACTTGCCCATTTTAAAGAGCACTTGTACCTCTTTTTGCGCCCATTTATAACGGCTCTGCAATGAGGTATCTTTCAAGTGGCTACTAGAAATCTCACGTGCCCTTTCATACCTAGATGAACGCATAAAGCATTGAAAGAGTTTCTCTTCGTGCTCTGATTCGGCTATTTGAAGCTTATAGGTTTCAATCATCGTGACAACGGCTTGGCATTCATCTTTTTGAAGGTTTTGTAAAGCCAATGATTTTGCAGCCTCATAGATAAGCTCTTCTGGCTTAATTTCAAAACGATCGGGTACTTTTTCAAGTTCTTTTTGAAGCACCAACACCTCTTCAAAGCGTTGTTGTTTGAGAAGGAGTTTTGCTTTTTCTAACAGTGCTTTTTGACCAATTTCATTGCTGTATTTTTCGATCAATTTATCATAGTAATTGGCAAGTTTTGTTTCGTTATTTTCACTTAATTTAAAGAAGAGTTCATCTAAACTCTCATTAACCTCTTGAACATATTCACCACTGTTTTTATAATCACTCAAATACTCTTGGTAACGTGCATGTGCCGCTTCAACTTCATTCGCTTTCGCATGCCAATCACCACTCTCTTTGAGCAGTAGCTCACGATTATCCGCTTTTTTAGGGGTGTTTTCCAATAATAAGTCAGTGATTTTTGCAGCCACATCGTATAAACGGTGCTCAAACAAACGACGCGCAAGTTTATAACTTGCGTCTTTATCTTTGAGAAGGAATTGTGCATTAACGTTGAGGACTTTGAGCAAATACTCTTTGGCTTCTTTCATCTTGCCAGCATCCATTTGATGATCACTCAAACGAATGGCCGCTTCTGAGGCAATGTCCAAATCTTGAGCACTATAAAGTACATCTAAGTAAAGCTTCATCGCTTTATCTTTCTCTTTTTTGAGGAAAAGATTATCGGCATAAAGTAAAATGGCTCTTTTGGTAAAAAGGCTATCAGGGTGTTCGCTTACTAGAATATCAATAAAATAATTTGCATCTGATTTAGAGCCTATTTTGATATAGGCTTTAGTCATCAACATGAGTACTTCTGGGATATTTTCATCACTTGCAAACTCTTTTGTCCAACGTTTTCCTACATTAACGATGTCATTATCATTAAATGCCAAATTATCGGATTTATCTTCACCTTTTGCACTGAGGATTTTATCCATGGCTCGCATTTGGTACAACTCAAGTTCACTTCTAAAAATTGAATTAGGGAAAAGTGTCAAAACGCGTTTAACATCTTTTACCACACTGTCATAATAGCCATTTTCATACTCTTGTTTAATTTCTAAATAAAGTCCTATATCTTTACTTTGAGCATAAGAAATCGGTGCTCCGTTAAGATCAAGTGCCCCAATATAGGGCTTTTGATATTTAGGAAAATCTACAGGAAAGTCCAAACCATCACGCGCACTGTTCTCTTCGTAAAGAGGTTTTTCCTGAAGTAAAATGGTCCAATGACCATAAAGTTTTTCTTTAGGCTTTGTCAATATTTCACTGCTTAAATAAAGACTCTCTTCTACAGGAATCAGTTTTGAATCCACTTTAGGTTCAATGGTTACGTAAAACTCACCTTCTTTTTCATAAAAATCAAGCTCAGCAAGCTTCATTTTTTTAGATTCAATAGGCTTATTCATCGGGCGATTGATTTTACAAATATAATGTTTTTTATCGAGAACATCGGGAATAGTTTGACACAAAAAAGGTTTTGCATCCATAATATGCAAGATTGCATAATTGACTTTGCTCTCTTTACCGCTGTTTAAAACAATCTCCAGCGCAAAAAGTTGTACCGATGCTAAAAGGAAGATTAAAATAGATTTCATGCGTGCATTATAGCAAAATAAGGGGGTTTTCACCCCTTATTTAAAAACCACTAGCAGTCACATATTTCGTAATAATCGTTAAAAGAGGCTCCACAAATACAATAGCAAACATCGTGATCATAACGGCAACACCTACAATCACTTTTAAAGGCGTTGAAGCATTTGTCTCGTACAATCTTGCATCTGCTGTCGTCGGCTCTTTTAGGAACATATAAATCACCAATTTCATATAGTAATAAACCGCAATGGCACTATTGATTGCAATAATAATAGCAAGGAAAATAAATTCGCTGTTAATTGCCGCACTAATAAGGTAAAGTTTACCCCAAAAGACAGAAAACGGTGGCATCCCAGCAAGAGCAAACATAAAGATCCCCATAATGGTTGCTGTTGTTGGCATAATCTTTACAAGTCCAGAAAACTTAGTATAAGGATGCTGATAACGCTCATCCCAAAGATTTTTACGATGCCTTACAATCCAGAGCATTGTAAAGGCACCTAAGTTGGTGAACATAAAAAGCGTCCAGTAAAGAAACATTGCTGTATTGGCTTGAGTAGTACCAATTAAAATGGCAGCCATCATAAATCCTGCATGCGAGATGGAGCTAAAGGCTAACATTCTTTTTACATCATCTTGTACCAATGCAATTAAGTTAGCTAACGTCATTGTAAGTACAACCGCAATATAGAGGATATGTTCTAACCACACAACACCTGAAAAAACCAACATCTCAAATAGACGCATTGCCACTACAAACCCTGCAATTTTTGGAACAACCGACATATACCCAGCAAGAGGTGCTGAACTTCCTTCATAGACATCAGGTGTCCATGTATGAAACGGAACTAATGAGAGTTTAAACCCAAGTGCTCCTAACATAAACACAGTCGCTACAAGTACACCCAAAAGTGGTTCAAAATGACGCTGCATCAAGACTTTTTCAATTTGATAAATTTCAACACTTCCCGTAAGAGCGTAAAAAATAAGCGCTGACATTCCATAAAAACCAGCCGCTAATGCACCCATTGTAAAGTATTTAATGGCTGCTTCAAACGCATTGGCACGATTATGGAGTGCTATCAAGGTATAAAGCGCAAGGCTTGATGTTTCTAATCCAATAAAAATCATGATGAGATTGTCGCTTACGACCATAAACTGAAAGCCCACAATCATAAACATAAAGAGGGCATAAAACTCTGCCATTCTATACTCTCTAAAGTGACGATGACTCAAAGATAAAGGCAAGAACAGTGCGGAAGCTACTAAGATAATCACTTGCGCAACAATGGCAATACCATCCACCAAAAGTACATCAAAAAATCCTCTTGAAGCACCGTTAAAGCCAATAACGGCACCAAAATCTAAAATAATAAACAGTATGGTAATCATCGTTAAAAAGCTACGATTTAAACCTTTGACTGCTAAATCTGCACAAATAACTGCGAGGGCGCCACCTGCTAAAATTGCCATAGGAAGAAGAGCAGGAAGATTGAGGCTCGCAATATCAATCGAAATTGGCTCTAACATTAGTGAGTTCCTCCTATCGTATTGGCTTTAATAATCAGATCTTTTGTACGTTGTTCAACCGCTTTTTGTTCCATTAAAACAAGCATTTTTTGGACACTCATATCAATGGTACTCAGTACTGGTTTAGGATAAACACCCAAAATGGCAACAAGAGCAACAAGAGGAATAAGCGCTGTAAGCTCTTTCGCATTTAAATCTTTAAGTGTTTTATTTTCCGCGTGAACTACTGCACCAAAAAATGATTTTTTGTAAAGCACTAACATGTAAACAGCCCCTAAGATAATACCTGTTCCAGCTAAAAGTGCCATCACCCAGTTAATGCGGTAAAAACCAGCAAGCGATAAAAACTCACCCACAAATCCGATAGTCAACGGAAGCCCTACAGAAGCCATGAGCATAATCCCATATACCGTTGCAAAATTTGGCATAACAGAGGCTAAACCTCCAAAATCTTTCATGAGTTTTGTATGACGACGATCATAAATCACGCCTACCAACATAAACAGCGCACCACTCACAATTCCATGGCTGAGCATTAAGAAGATGGAACCTGTAATACCTTCTGCGTTCATAGCAAACGTTCCAAGTACAACAATACCCATATGTGAAATCGAACTATACGCAATGACTTGTTTCATGTCTTCTTGCGCATACGCAATCATCGCTGCATAAATCACCATGATGATACAAATGGTTGCGACAGGGATAAGAAAATAAACCGAGGCATCAGGAAAAAGTGGGAGTGAAAAACGCACAAAACCATAACTTCCCATTTTAAGAAGAACTGCTGCAAGGATAATAGAACCAATGGTTGGAGCTTGACCATGCGCATACGGTAACCATGTATGAAATGGAAACATCGGAACTTTAATCGCAAAGGCTAAGAAAAATGCTCCAAAAAGCCAAAGTTGTGTTTCAAATGGAATTTGTAACAAATACCAATCAGGCAATGCGAAACTCCAAATACCTGTCGCTTCATGGTATAAAAAGCCCATATACAAGATTCCCACTAACATCAGCACTGATCCTGCAAAGGTGTAGAGGAAAAACTTGATAGACGCATACATACGATTCGCACTACCCCACGCACCAATAATATAAAGCATCGGTACTAATGAAAGTTCCCAAAATGCGTAGAACCAAATAATATCTAAAATTAAAAACACACCTACCATCGTCATCTCAAGAAATAAAACGGAGATAATGAGGTTTTTAATTTCATTTTTAATGCTCAGTGCTATAAATGAAATCATCGTGATAAAGGTTGATAAAATGACCAAAAAGAGTGATATACCATCAACACCAAGATAATAACTCATACCATAGCTTGGGATAAACGGATAATACTCAACAAACTGATAGCCCGCATTTGAACTATCATATCCAATCCATAAAACAATAGAGAGAAAAAACTCAATTGCTGTAACACTAATACCATAGGCTCTAATACTCTCTTTTGCGACCAAAAAGCCTAAGAGTCCTGCCATTGCTGGAAAAAATACAAGAAGTGATAAAATATGCTCCATTTCCTACCCCTACACCATTGGTCTATAAAAAATTGCAAGTGCAAGTAAAACGATCATACCTACAACCATCCATCTGAGCATATCAGAGAGATTTCCACTTTGCATTTTTCTGGCATTTTGCCCTGTTGAATAAATTATTTTTGCAATTAAATCTACCGTAAAATCCACAATTTTTGTATCAATTTTTTGCCATGCGAAGGTTGCCAAAGCACTAAATGGTCGCATAATGTAAAGCTCATACATTTTTGGAATGTAGTATTGATTACTGAGTAATTTGTAACCAAAACTTCCTTCCCATGATTTTGGGAAACCTCCACGTCTGTACATGTAAACGGCAAACGCTATACCGCTGATTGCAATTCCAAGTGTTCCCGCAATTAAAAGGACTTCTGTTCCATGTTCAATGTGAATTTCATATTTTGTTAAAAGACGTGTAACAAATCCTTCAAAGGTATGTTCAAAGAAACCTGCAATAACCGCTAAAAGCCCTAATGGAAGCAGTGCATAAATAACAAACGGTTGTGCTTCATGCGGATGCAAACCATACTTCACATACTCTTTCTCACCAAAGAAAACGAGCATGACTAAGCGAAAGCTATAAAACGCGGTCAAACCAGCGCCAATGAAAAGTGCAAACCACAGAAAATACGCACCTTCATTAAAGGCAACTTCTAAGATTTTATCTTTGGAGAAGAAACCTGCGAACGGATAAATTCCAGCCAATGCTACTGAAGCCACACTCATCAAAATGGCGGTTGCTTTCATAGAACCATAAAGCCCACCCATTTTTTTGATATTAAGCTCATCGTGCATCGCGTGCATCACATTACCAGCTCCTAAAAAGAGAAGGGATTTAAAGAATGCGTGTGTCATTAAGTGAAACAACGCAATCCAATAAGCTCCAAGACCTGCAGCAACAAACATATAGCCTAATTGTGAGAGTGTTGAATACGCAATGATACGTTTTAAATCATTATTAACCAGCGCCATAGATGCAGCAAATACCGCAACAAAAGCTCCAAGAGAAGCAATCGCAAAGCCCACTTCTGGGATAAGGCTATACAGTTCTCCACAACGAATGACCAGATAAACACCTGCAGTTACCATGGTTGCAGCATGAATAAGCGCTGAAACAGGCGTTGGACCTTCCATTGCATCTGCAAGCCATGTATGGAGTGGAAACTGCGCTGATTTACCCATTGCACCGATAAATAAAAATAGTCCAATAGTAGCAAGAAGGGCAGGATCCATACCTTTAACACTTGCAAAAACATCATCGTATTGGAAAGAGCCCACATTCCAGTAAATAAGAAAAAGTCCCATCAGCATACCAAGATCAGCAATACGGTTCATAATAAATGCTTCATTTGCAGCCCATGATGCAGAGTGCTTGTGATACCAAAAACCAATAAGCAACCATGAACAAAGTCCCACACCTTCCCATCCAATAAAAAGACCGACAAAGTTATCGCTCATTACCAAAATCATCATTGAGAAAACAAACGCTGAGAGGTACGAGAAGAAGCGGTTAAAGCTCTTATCATGGACCATATAACCAATAGAATAGATATGAACAATGGTTGAAACAAGTGTTACCGTGACCATCATGATCACAGAGACTTCATCAACAACAAAGCCAAATGGAATCTCCAAGTTACCTGCTGCGATCCAATCCATCATCGTGACATGTAACGGTCCATAGGTATTGACATCAATGAGCAACACAAACGATGAAATCATTGAAATCGCAATCAGCATAGAAGCCACAATACCTGTAAAAAGCATCTTCGGGCGTGCCGCAAAAATGGCGACAAACAAAGAGCTTACCAAAGGTGCAAAAAGTGCTGTATAAAGATATTTTTCCATGCTTACCCTTTCATCATCTGAAGGCTATTAAGATCAACAGAGCCATTACGCTTGTACCATAAAATAAGAAGTCCAAGACCAACAGCAACTTCACTTGCTGCTACTGCAATGATAAAAAAGGCGAACATTTGCCCTGTCAAATCGCCATAATATTTTGAGACTGCAACAAAGCCAATATTGATGGCATTAAGTAAAATTTCGGTTGAAAAAAAAAGCATCAAAAGATTTGTTCGTCGCATAACACCCACAAGCCCAATGGAAAATAAAATACCCGTTAAAACAAGGTAATGTGTTAAGGTAATCATTTGACCTCCTTTGCATCTTCTAACTCATCGTCTTCAATCGCTAAATTTTCATCCATTTTTTTACTCGCGAGTACGATACCCGCAATCATGGCAACTAAGAGCATAATAGCCGCTAACTCAAACGGTACTAAATATTTTGTAAATAAAACAAGTCCTATCATCTGAACATTACCAACATTGTCTATACTTGGATACGAGGCTTGAATATTTTCCGAAACCAGAGGAGCACATAAAATCGCAACCACTAAAATGGCACTAATGACAGAGAGCGTATAGGCAATTTTTTTAGAACGCATTTTTTCACTGACATCTCTTGTTGTGTCAAAAAACATCATACCAAACGCGTACAGAGCCATAATTGCGCCTGAATAAACTACGATTTGAACAACCCCTAAAAACTCTGCATCTAAAATAAAGAAGAAGCCAGAGATAAAGATCATTCCGCCTGCTAATGCACTCATGGAATAGAGTGCATTACGACTCATAACCACAATCGCAAACATACCAATGGTGAGTGCGGCAAAAATATAAAATGCAATAATTTCAAACATGGCTACCTCAATACGCTAATGGTGTTTGTTTCACGTTTTCGTCAGCATTATCACTTAATGCACCAAAACCTGGAAACTCTTTTTGTTGTTTGGCTTTAAAAGTATCAAGAGGAGTAAGCATATCGTCTTTAAGACCAAAATGGGCTCTCTGCTCGCTGGCATTTTCATACTCCACTCCATGTACAATAGCAAGTTCTGGACACACTTCTGCACAATACCCACAGAAGATACAACGACCAAAGTTAATGCTATATTCACTAACAACTTTACGGCTTTTTTCATCCACATGTGTTTCCATGCGAATACAATTAGCAATACAAATTTTTTCACACAATCCACACCCGATACATCTCTCATTACCGCTTTCAAATAAACGAAGCAGTCGATGAATTGCTCTGTATCGTGGGCTCATTTCAAATTTTTCTGCTGGATACTGGATCGTATGAATATCAAAACGAATCATCTCTCTTAGTACAATCCAAAGTCCTACAAAAAGCTCACCTTTAAGCGTTCGTCTGACAACTTTTTTAAACGCTTGCCATCCATTTTCTGGTTTTTTTTCACCATCAAAAAAGATATAACCAGGGGCAATGTTACGTTGTTTAAAATCTTTTAATTCCATCCCTGCCTCCTAAATTAGCACAAAGCCAGTAATCAAAATATTGACTACGGCTAAAGGCATTAATACTTTCCAACAGACCCACATCAACTGATCAGGTCTAATATGTGGCCATGCTGCTCTAACCCACAAGAAAAGGAATACCCACAATGAAACTTTTAACAACATTGCAACAGCACCAGGAATAAACCAGATTGGATTATAACCACCCATAAAAATGATGCTTACAAGGACAGAAATCGTAATCATATTGGCATACTCACCAATGAAAAAGAGACCCCAACGCATACCTGAATACTCCGTTGCATAACCTGCAACAACTTCTGCTTCAAACTCTACGGTATCAAAAGGCGCACGGTTGGTCTCCATAAATCCTGCCATGGCAAACAAAATAAATGCTAAAGGTTGTTTCCAAACAAGCCAATGTGTTACACCACCATTTTGGTAGTCGTTAATATCAATTAAAGAAAGTGAACCTATCATCATAATCGGTGCAAGCACAGACAAACCACTGACTACCTCAAAAGAGAGCATCTGCACAACAGCACGTGCTGCACCCAAAAGTGACCATTTATTAGCACTACTCATACCCGCAAGCAGTGGTCCATAAATACCCACTGATGCCACACCCATAACATACAGAAGTGCTACGTTAATGTCGGAGATAATGGGGTGAATCACATAACCAAAAAGCGTGAATTCAGGGAAATAAGGCACCGCCGCCATAGCAACAAACGCCGTGACTGCTGAGATAACAGGAGCTATCATAAAAATCGGTTTAACCGCATTTTGAGGCACAATGTCCTCTTTGGTGAAGAGTTTAATACCATCAGCTGCGAGTTGTAACAAACCATACGGTCCAACGTGCATCGGTCCAAGACGACGTTGCATAAAAGCGAGCACTTTTCGTTCAATAAACGTTGCAAAACCTGCCATACCTGCAACAACAGCTACAACCACTACCGCTTTGACAACGGTTTCAATAATGACAGCGGTTTCAAACATGAGAAACTCCTTTAATCACTACATGCGCAAATCGATACCCATCTTTAAAGAATGGTGTGGTGTCGATTTTGGTATCAAACGTTGGGAGATAAGCGATCAGTCCATCGATCATTTTCTCTTCTTTGAGTGCAATTACCAGTTTCTCACCTGCCTCATTTTCGATTGTGACAACAGAACCATCTTGAAGATTTTTTGCTTCCAAGAATGCAGATGAAACATAAAGTGCTCCAGCTTCATTTAGCTGATGCGCTTTGTTTGTAAAGGCGCTAAATTGATGTACAGGATTGGCGCAGTAAACTACATCGCCTTCTTTTGCTAAGAAATGCGCTATTGGCTCAACCTCATCATGACTTGTAACACTGAAAGAGGAAAGTGCATACCCTCTATTTTCCGTGCCATCGTTTTCATAACGATTTGGCAAATGATCAAACTTCTCGTTCTTAAAGCCTTTCTCACTTGGTAAGTACGGCGTATAATCAATCGTCCACTCTGCTTCCAATCCAAGGGCATTGGCAAGGTCATTGAGACAATAGCCTTTGAAATGCAGTGCTGCATTGGTTGGAACAACGCGCTTGTTCATGGAGGTGAATGTTCCCTCTTGTTGGTTCAGAGCAGGCATAGAGAGATCACCCTTGCCTAATGCACTTAGAGTAAAGTCACCTTTGACGTTATAGCCGAGCGTGAAATTGCCCTTGGCATCGTCCAAATCACAAATAAGTGAAACACCGAGTGTATTGGTACGTGATGGGATGATGACTAAAGAAAAGGCTGTAAAACGCTCAATCAAGCCTAAAAGTTTTGCAATATTTTCAGCTCTTGGATGGGTATAAAGATCTTCACCAACGATGAGACTAAAGCTATCTTTTTTATCTATCAGTTTTGTGATTTTCTCGATTAAGTCCGCTTCTGCTCCAATCATACTGACTAAAGCATTAGTGTCAATTTCAATCTCTTTATCTACCAGTTTTGTAATGGTGTTCACTACTTCTTTCTCTTCACCACTCTCTTCGTCTTTCACCATCTCTTTAACTTCTTCTTTGACACTCTCTTGGATGGTTTTCTTCTCTATCGTGTGAAAAGATGCTAAGTAGTCTGCAACGCTCTTAGGCATTGCCTCTTTGTCACCAAAAAGATCGAGTAAAAGATAAGCAATGGCTTCTTCTGAGCCAATGTTATGGGTAACACTGAGTAAATTTTTAGAGTAAGCCGAAACAATAGGATCAGCCACAGGATGGAAATACACTCCCGCACCTTTGTTCATACCAATCGCATTGTTCATCGCATAGCCTGCATTTGGGCTATCGGTTTTAATAGCTGTACCAAAACTGACCACAAAATTGGAAGAGCGAATACTCTCTAAATCGCCACTGTATAGGCTTTTCCCTGATGTACTTGCAAAATTTTTGAGGAAACTTTGATACGCTTTTGCATCAACATTGACGAGCTTATAACCAAACTTCTCTTTGAGCTTTTGAAGGATAAATGCTTCTTCATTGGTAATGTAACTGTCAAAAGCAATGGTATCAACTTTAGTTTTTAAAAGCTCAACGGCTTTATTAAAAGCACTTTCATCTTTACCTGCAACTTCATTTTGGAAGTCAAAACCATAACGTGCCGCTGTATGCAAAGGTGCATAGTTATGTTCGCTACTGACACGGTAAATTTTAGGTTCAGGATTGCTAATACTTGTATGCTTTACATCATAAAAAAGAAGTGAACAGTCAGAGCTGTGTGGATTGGCTGCTGGGATTTTTTTAAGCTCCCACGCATTGGATGTGTATTGAAAATCTGTTCCTACAAGTGCACCCACAGGACAAACCGCCGTACACTCACCACACTGGGTACAATCGAGTGTTTCAGCACCACTGGCAATGCCGATGATGGACTTTTGAAGCTTATTCCACATGGCATAAGCGTCTTTTTCAGTTTTATCTTTCCATGATTTATCAAGCTCAGGGCCACCACGAGGAACTGTTTTCAGTGCTGATTCACCAATCATATCTTTACAGACCGTCACACAACGCTCACAAACGATACATAATGAAGAATCGTAATGAATTTTACCCCAGTTTTTGGTTGGGCGATGCGTATCAGCGATGCAGTGATGTTGGCTGTCCACACCCATATGCAAGGTGTAGTTTTGGAGTTCACATTCACCACTTTGGTCACACACACCACACTCTAATGGATGGTTTACATCATAGATCTCCATAATCGCTCTGCGCTCTTTTTCGATTTCTTCCGTTTTGGTGATGACATTCATACCCTCTTTGGCACGGGCATTACAACTGTAAGCACGCTTACCATCAATATCCACCAAACACAAACGACATGCTAAGGTTGGTGAACAGTTGGTGACATAACAAAGCGCTGGAATAAAGATACCGTTTCTGCGCGCAACACCTAAAACGTACTCACCCTCCGTTGCTTTACACTGTTTTCCATCTATGGTTATTAAAACATCGCTCATTGCACTTCTGCCTTCACTATTTTTACTACATGGTAGGGATAGCTAGAATCCGCTTTTGCACACGGCATTAAAGCGATCACGCCTTTTAAACTATCATCGCGTACAAACGTACGAGGATAGACCTCTTGGTTGATGACAACAGTGATCTTATCACCATTTTGTACTTTTGCTGCCATTTGAAACTGTGCTGAACCTATCAGTAAATTCTCTTCATTATTGTTTATCACAGGGCATTGATAGATAACAACACCATCAAAACTTTTTATATCTTCAACGTCTTCTAAAACAGTTTCATTTTTTGTTTCAACTACCATCTCAGGCGTTGCACCGACAACACATAATTTTGCTTTACCGTACGTTGCAATTAAGCCTGCAAGATGCGCTATATTTGAGGCTCTTGGATGAGAGATCAAATCATCACCTAAGAGTATGAGTACATTTTGAGCTTCTTGATACAATGCTTCGATCTCTTCGATCTCTTCTTCACCAAGATTACTCTCTGCGCTAATATAGCCTTCATCTAACGCTTCAAAGTAATTTTTAATGGTTTCTGGAAGTTTGGATTGCGTAAGAAAGCTTTTGGCTAAAAGCGCAAAAATACCCTCTTCAGAACCTACTTCATAACGACTAAAAAACGTACTTTGCTCAACCAACGCTTGATCTTCCATTGTGAACAGATAGACCACTTTTGCGTTACTCTCACGCAAACTCTCTAACAGAGCTGTGTCATGGCGTGATGGAAATGTTCCTACACACAAAATAAGATCAAATCCTTTACAGGTAAAAGCAAATTGATCACAACGTGATTGATTTAAAGATTCTATAAATTGCTTCTTTGCCATTACTCTACTTCACTTTTCACTTTTTTTACGACAATCGTCCAGTCTGCTTCATTGAACTTCAACGAATTCATCAATGTCCAGCCTGCTTCTTTAATCACATCTGCACTTTTTTGAACAGGAGAGAAATCACCAATCTCAAACATAAAGATAGATACTTCGCCCATAGAAGTCTCATCAATAATCTCAAGCATACGCCCGTAAAAATCATCGCCTAAATGGCGTAAGTCATAACGTTGCATTGCCTCTCCTATCTGTCAATTTCGCCAAAAACGATGTTAGCATTACCAATGATTGCTACAACGTCAGCTAAGTATTCACCTACTAAAATTTCTTGTAAAATTGCTGTATGAAAGAAACTAGGTGCTCTAAGTTTTAATCTGTATGGGTACGGATCGCCTTGTGAATTAATGTAGAAACCAAGCTCTCCTTTTGGCGATTCCGTTGCCACATACACTTCGCCTACTGGAGGACGCATACCTTGTGTTACTAAAACAAAGTGTTGCATCAGTGAATAATTTTGTGTCATGATTTGCTCTTTTGGAGCGGAAATATACCCAGGCGCATGTGCCATAATTTCAGGTGATGTATTTGCATACATCGGAATAAGTTGCTTAAGGATGCGAACGCTTTGTCGCATCTCTTCCATATGCAGTTTATACCTTCCGTAACTATCACAGGTTGTACTCACAGGTACATCAAACTCGACTTCATCATAAAGCTCATATGGTTCTTCTTTACGAATATCCCATGCGATGCCAGAACCCCTTAGCATAGGACCAGAACAGCCCCAGCTTTGTGCTTGCTCAGGTGTTACCACGCCCACATCTTCTAAACGCATTTTCCAAATACGGTTTTGATCTAACAAGCCTTCGTAATCAGCGATATCAAGTGGTAAATGATTAATAAATTTATTGAGATTGTCTATCCAACCTTTTGGTAAATCAAGTGGAACACCACCGATTCTTACCGAAGAGTGTGTTAAACGTGCGCCACAGTAGTCTTCAATCAAATCAAGTGTATATTCTCTCTCCCTAAATGCGTAAAGGAAGATGGTCATAGCACCCACATCAAGGGCATGCGTTGCAAGCCAGAAAAGATGCGACGAGATACGATTGAGCTCTAGTAGCATCATACGAATGACTTTTGCACGACGAGGCACTTCAAGACCGATGAGCTTTTCAACTGCTAGGGCAAAGCCGTAGTTATTGGCTGTTGCTGCGATATAGTCCATTCTATCGGTGGTTGGCAAAAACTCATTATAGATCATATTTTCAGCCATTTTCTCCATACCACGATGCAAATAGCCAATATCAGGCGTTGCTTTGCTCACTTTTTCGCCATCGAGTTCTAAAATGAGACGAAGCTGACCATGTGCACTAGGGTGTTGAGGACCAAAGTTAACGATCATATGATTGTCTTCACGCTCAAAAGCAATGTTTTCAAAAAAAGGTTTTAGACGATTGACTTTTTGCATGACTAGTATCTCTCTTTCACGATTTTAGCATCTTCTTTTTTGAGCTTTTTCACGATAAACACACCACCCTCTTCTTGGTAATCAGTGACTGTTTTTTCGCTGCTAGGTTCTGCGCCAAAAGGCACTTCGTGTTCAAGCCGTGCAAAACGATAGGTATCATTTACATCTACACGCGCACTATCACGCTCTTCAGGACCTATAATATCGCGATACTCTTTGCCAAAAATTTTATCGATTTCATACCATTGTGCCACTTCATCCCCATGCAATGGATAGGTTTTGCGGAGTGGATGATCATACCAATCATCAGGCATTAAAATACGTTTCATATAAGGGTGCCCGCTGATGATGACACCAAACATATCATACATCTCACGCTCTGCCCAATCTGCACTTTTATAAACGCCAATGACGCTTTTAAGCACCTCTTTTTCTTTAATAAAACATTTCACGCGTAAACGTTTGCGCTTTGAGGTTGAAAGCAGTTGGTAAAAAATCTCAAATTCACCACTTTTTGCCAACCAGTCAATCGCACTGTGTTCACTTAAAAAATTATACGAAAGCTCATCTCTAAGAGTTTGCAATACACTTACATTGTCTCTTGCATCAATGTAAATAACCAGCTGCCCTCTTTGAATGTACGCTTCTTTGATCTCAAACTTGCTTTTTAAAACAGCGACATCATTTGCAAAAATTTCATCCGTTTCTACATCTTCTTTAGGAATCTGGGGTGCTACAAAATAGCGGTCATTGTAATACGCCTTTTTTTGAACGTTTTGTTTATCGCTATAACTTCTCATCATACCAACCTTTTAGGTTCTAATCTTCGTGATGCTTTTTCAGTGCGGATTTTCTTTTGCAAAAGCATCAATGCGTATTGAAGGGTTTCTGGACGAGGCGCACACCCTGGAAGATAGATATCAACAGGAACAATGCGATCAGCTCCTTGAACCGTTGCATAGGTGTTAAACATACCTCCGGTATTGGCACAGCTTCCCATGCTAATGACCCATTTTGGATCAGGCATTTGATCATACAAGCGACGCATAAATGGAGCATGTTTTTTAGTGAGTGTTCCAGCAATCACAATAACATCCGCTTGTCTAGGGCTTGCTCTAAAAATCGTTCCAAAACGGTCAAAGTCATATCGGCTCGCACCCGTAGCCATCATCTCAATCGCACAACACGCAAGTCCGTACGTTAACGGCCATAACGAGTTACTTCTACCCCATTGCACCAGCTTATCCACTGTGGTGAGAGCTACCGGAAGCCCTGCTTCTTGAAGGTAATTTATCTTATGCTGTGCCATTCGAGCGCTCCTTTTTTCCATGCATATACAAAACCAATAGTTAAAATAATGACAAATAAAATCATCTCAACAAACCCGAACATACCCAGTATTTTAAAATCGACTGCCCATGGAAACATAAAGATAATCTCAACATCAAACAAAATAAATAAAACTGCAAAAAGATAAAAGTGTGCAGAAATTTTATTGGGCTGCTTGGTTACTTCTGGTCCACACTCATAAATTGTGAGTTTAAGCTTTTCTGTATCGAGACGTGCCATACTTCGACTGACAACGCGAGCCAATACAGTGATGCCATAAAATACAACTGCACCAAATGCGAGGAGGAAAAAAGCTCCAAAATAAGGATGGGCAAAGTCCATATGCGACAAAGAGGTCATCATCATTCCTTCATATTTTTATAACGCCCTTTGAGCAAAGCCCAAAAAGCTACGTTAACCACTAGGGTGCTAAAGCTTACCTCATTCGAGGCAGAATTCATCTTTTCGGAACAAATCCATCTGAACGTTCAAACTAAAACGCTCAAAAAGACCTGTTAAGATCTTAATTCATAAAACCAACAGATTTTGTATCGCCAAAAGCACCTTTGGTTTCGCGATCAATGGAGAGTTTAAAATCTTCAAATGTAAACAGTGGTTTCGCTTTTGTGGCAACTTTTAACGCTGTGTTTTTTAGCACCACTTTGATCTGCCCACCTGTAAGAGGATACGAAGCAAGCTTTTCTACATCTAAACCCTCTTCGTACTGCGCATTTTCAGGCAGCAGCTTCTTCCAAAGTTCTATACGCTGTTTTAAATCAGGCTTTTCAAACGCGATTTTATAATCAAAACGACGCGAAAAAGCTGGGTCTATCGTCTCTAAAAGGTTCGTTGTTGCAATAAGTAGTCCATCGAAACGTTCAATCTGTTCTAAAAAAATATTTTGCATTTGATTATGCATTTTATCAGCACTCGCTCCACTATCAGTTGAGCGTGCACTTAAGAACTGATCGGCTTCATTTAAAAGCAATAAAGGTTCACTTTTTGTCTTTTTACACAATTCTTTATACGTATCAAAAATATTGCGTACATTTTTTTCACTCTCACCTACGTATTTTGAGAGAATTTTTGAACAATCAAAACTAAGCACTCTTTTTTTCATCGATTTTGCCAATGAAAGTGCAGTCATCGTTTTACCAGTACCAGGAGGTCCATACAGTATGATCTTTGCATCAATACCACTACGACGCTCTTTAATACCCCACTCACGAAGCAATTTCACTACATTTTTATCGATCTGTTTAAGTAGGTTATCAAGGACTTCTTTAGTTTTAGGATGTAAAATCACATCATCTAAATTCGTTTTAGGATCAATTAACTCAAAAAGTTCTTGCTCGCCAATGAGCATATCAAGCTTGATTTTTTTACTTTTCTTCTCTTTATTAGGATGCATAATCTTCTGCAAAATTTCTTCAGATATGAAAAAGCTTCGCGTCACACCACCAAAAGTACTGAGCATCTCATCATAATCAATAATCAAATTTTCGATCAATTTTGACCCCTCTTCCAACAAAGAACGGTTTTTAATCTTCTCATAATCATCGACACTGATAAGACTGATGAGTGTGTTCATATCACGAAGGCTTTCAAACTCTCCTGCGTATTCTTCTTTGAGAAGTGCTAAGAAAATAAGCTGCTCTTTTGGATTTAACTCATTTTCTTTAAAAATATTTTCAACCACAATCTCATTTTGTGTTACTTTTATACGCTCTATAATGCGACTTTCTAAAAGTTCTAGCTTATTTTTAAGACGTCCAATACTGGGTGCATTTTCCGTAGCATTGTGCTTTGTCTGACTTAGTTTTTGATAGAGTTCAATACGAAAAAATTGATCTTTTAAATATTCGAGATGATCCTCATAAGGCGTAACATCTGGTAACACTACTTCAAGGGTTCCTTCCTCTAGTAGTTTTAAAAAAGCGGAACTTAGTGTTACTGTACTGTTCAAAAGTTCCAAATTTGACACATCCATTACTTTAGAACTCAGAAAACTGTTTTGAACAATCCACCCTTGTTCAATCAAATCTTTGACTAAAGGGAGTTGTTGTAAATGGGCATATTTTTTATCACCAAAAAGCTTGATCAAACCATCTGCAACACCCATATCAACACTGCCAAGGACGTACTCCTTGGTCATCATCTGTAAAAATTTTGCTTCGTCAATAGAACATTTAAGGTGCTCATAAATCTGTGATGTTTGAACCGTTTTACTCTCTAAAAAATCAACCAAATACTGCAATACGAAACCTTTTAATCCAAGTGAAAAAAATATTATGTATCTTATAATGACAAGATGATGATAAAAGAACCCTTTGATTAAAAAGTTAATCTCTATTTTTTACGTAAAAATGCGCCTTCTTGTACTTTTTCCTTTAATACACGCTTTAACACTTTGCCTGTCGCATTTTTAGGAAGCTCCTCAACAAAGTAAATGTGTTTAGGTAACTTGAAATTCGCTAAATGTTTTTTAAGGTAGTTACGCAGTTCCATTTCTTGGAGTTGGGCTCCTTCTTTTGGTTGTATAAAGGCTAGAACATCTTCATCTTTAGTGTGTTCATCCCTAAGCCCAATAACAGCAACCGCATCAACACCCTCATATTTATAAATGATCTCTTCGATCTCTCTTGGATAAATATTGATTCCTTTAGAGATAATCAAATCTTTTTTGCGATCAACAATGTAAATAAAACCATCTTCATCTTTTTTACCCAAATCGCCTGTTAACAACCACCCATTGATGATCGTCTCATCGGTTGCATCGGGGTGGTTAAGATAGCCTTGCATGACACAATCACCTTTAACCATAATCTCGCCTACCTCACCTGTTTTAACTTCCATCATCTCTTCATTGACGATTTTCACCTCATAACTGGGTAACGGCAAACCTACAGAAAGGGCTTTTTGGCGATCAAGGCGATTGACTGAAACAGCAGGTGAACACTCACTCAGACCATAGCCTTCTAAAAGCGTTGCTTTTTTAAATTTAGCGTTGAATTCATTCAACGATTGCTCACTCAGTGGTGCACTACCAGAAATAAATATACGCACTTTGTTAAACCACATAAAATACCATGGAATTTTTGCCTTTAAAAGGGCATTATAAAGTGTAGGAACGCCTAAAAAAATTGTTACTTGTTTCAGAAGTGTTTGCTTAAGTACATTGGCAAAAGGGAAAACGGAGCGAACAATCACAATGCTTGAACATGTAAACATAGGAAGAAGTACCATAATAGAGAGCGTAAATGAATGGAACATTGGTAAAAAGACAATAAAACGATCTTTTTCTGTGATTTGAAATGAGATCGAACCAGCAATAGCATTAGAAAAAAAGTTTCGATAAGAGAGCATTGCCCCTTTAGGTTTACCCGTTGTTCCTGATGTATAGACGATACATGCTAAATCATCTAAACGAGGGCTTTTTGCTAAACGCTCGTGTGTCTCAAGACTTGCATCAATTTCTGTAAAACTGTAATTGCGCTCATCTAAATTGTCGTATTTATCTGTCCAAACAATTTTCTCAATCTTTGTAGTATCAAGTAGATTTTTAGTCTCATTTGCAAATGATGCCGATGAAATCAACATACGTGCACCACAATCATTCAGGATGTACTCAAATTCCTCTTTTTTCAAAAAAGTGTTTAGTGGTACAGCAATAGCACCAATTTTTGTAATGGCAAACAAGGAGACAACAAACTCTTCAGAGTTGCCAACAATCATGGCAACTCTGTCTCCGCTTCTAATCCCGCTAAATTCTAAAAAACGCGCAAAGGTATCGATGTTTTGCTTGAGCTTTACATACGTTACTTTGCGATCATCTATAAAAATAGCTGTCTTTTTAGGGGCATTTTTGGCATTTGCCTCCATGACCTCATAAAAGTTTTGATACGGATAACTTAGCATTTTTAGAACTTATACTTTAATGAAGCTGTTAAAAGGTGGGCACCTGAATCACTAAACGTTCCATAAGGAGCTGTTTGGTTTGAGAAAGATCTATTTTTAACGGTTCTATCTTCTTTATCGTCATACAAATAAGCTAGACCCATTTTAAGGTTTTGCGTTACTTTATACTCGAAACCTACAGAGTAAAGCTTTGCATCAGAGTCTGGAAGTTCAAACCCAAGCGTACTATCAGGAACAGGTGTTTTATCAATCGCAAAACCTGCCATCAATTTTAAAGTATCACTCCATTGATGACTCACACCAATACGATAGGCATTAGCATCTTTCCAATTTTTTGCAATTGGGCTATCAAATGCTGGCAATGCCGTGTCATAATTAAAATCTAAATTTTTATAACTTGACCAATATGTTCGCTCGAATACAAATTCAACGGTTGTTTTATCCATAGTATAAGCTGCTGCTAATGCTAGAGATGCAGGAAGAGGAATAGTTACGCTTGCATTACCACTATAAAAAGGAGCAATGTATGTTAAATCAGCATCTCCTTTAACCGTTAAATCTACTTTTGAGCGATAGGTTGCTGCCAAAGTCAAATCTTTAATAGGTTTATAACTAAGTGCCAAGTTGTATCCAAAATCAATAGAATCCCCTGTTAAATCTCGGATTGCATTGGTACCTAAACCATTAGCATCACTTTTTACAACACCATCGGTATAAACACCACGTAATCCAAAACCTAAAGATAATTGGTCATTTACAAGATAACTTACTGTTGGATTAACTTCAATCACTTTGAGCGTAAATTCTTCAGCTGTTGCTTTAGGAAAAGCTTCATCCCAACGCTTAGAAAGACCAGCAGGGGCTGTGATGGAGAGACCATAACGCCAATTACCCATCATAGGTGAAACATAATGCAAGTTAGGCATTAAAAACTGTTCTTCTTTAGAATCACCACTCAAAGCACTGTTTTGAGCATCTGTATATTTCACTTTAGGCAAATTAATATACGTCATCGCAACTTCTGTATAAGCACCTTGTGCCATAAACGACATATTGGCAGGGTTGTAGTAACTCGCGTCAGCACCATTGGCACTCGCTACATACGCAGCGCTTAAAGCAACGGAGTTTAAAGATTGTTCAGGAATGCGGTATCCTGAAGCTAAAAGTGTCGCCGCACTAAGACTTAGTAACGTGGCTACTCTTACGGTTTGTTTCATTTGTTGTCCTTAGAATTTTTTTTATTAGAGTTCTTGCAGAACTCTTAACACGCTTTTAAAGCCAAGCTTTAAAACCTACGTTAACACTGGGTTTACTTCGGCAGTAAGCCCACGTACCTTTGGTACTTTTACTTCTTGTAAAACGAGTTTTGCAAGAAGTCTATTTAATTAGACTATAAAGCAGTGTTATCTCTTCT
Source organism: uncultured Sulfurospirillum sp. (assembly GCA_964466465.1). Lineage (GTDB taxonomy): Bacteria > Campylobacterota > Campylobacteria > Campylobacterales > Sulfurospirillaceae > Sulfurospirillum. The sequence goes on along the minus strand of CAYXNJ010000004.1, from coordinate 27,813 downwards.
GCCCATATGGAATCATCGATCGTTTCAAGTACCAAAGGGATGTCATTTAGCCGTTCATCATTCATGATAAACTTAAATGGCTCAATACCTAGTTTTCCTTTACCGATAGAATCATGCCTATCGACACGAGCACCCAAATCTGGTTTAGAATCATTAAGGTGCATACCTTTAAGATACTTAAATCCGACGATTGTAGCAAATTTTTCCATCGTTTGCCTATAGGTTTCTTCTGTTCGTATATCGTAACCAGAAGTAAATAGATGACAGGTATCGATGCAAACCCCTACTCGTTCTTTATCAATCGAATTGGACATGAGGTAATTCAAATGTTCCATTTTGTAACCAAGATTGCTTCCTTGCCCAGCTGTATTTTCCACGACCAATGTCACACCGTTTGTTTGACGCAACACTTCATTCATAGAAGCACTTATAAGTTCTAAACATCCTTCTTCACTTATTTGCTTCAGATGACTTCCAGGATGGAAATTGAGCTTATCTAATCCTAATGCTTCACAGCGTTTTACCTCATCAATAAACGCATTGAGTGATTTTTCACGTGCTTCAAGCTCTGGATGTCCAAGATTGATCAGATAACTATCGTGCGGTAGAACATGTTTGGGTAAAATCTGCGCTTTTTCTAACTCGGCTTTAAAGCGATCGATTTCTTCTTGAGTCAGAGCTTTTCCTTCCCATTGACGTTGATTTTTTGTAAAAAGTGCAAACGCTTTTGCTCCAATTTTTGTGGCATTAATGGGAGCATTAAACACTCCACCACTCGCACTCACGTGTGCTCCAATAAATTTCATATAAATTCCTTTATGGTAATGGTTTTAGGCGCAGTAAAATGCCATTTTTTGTATCTCTAAATGTGAGATTTTGCCCTTCAACTCTATAGATGATATGACTATTGGCAAGCTCAAACTCTTGCTCAAAACCCGTACTGGTTTGTTTGAGATTTTTGCTTTCATAAATGGGTACTTTAGCAATAACATCTTGCATCAACCCTGCATAATGTTCTTGTTGGAAAAATTGCTGATTAAAAGAAAGTTTATCCATACATTTTCCATCCAAACAGATGTTGCTGCCCATCATTTCAAGATTAAAAAGCACACTTCCTGCAGAGAAAATTTGCACATTAGTATAGTCTTTACCTTGATTGATAAAACCTGTGTCTGAGAGTGCTATCTGTTTATTTTTAATCGTAATTACATAGGTTTCAGAAGAACTAATCTCCTGCTTTGTCGCACAACCACTCAAAAAAAGGCTTATCAAAAGAGTTACATATAAAACGATTTTCATACGTGACACTCCTTGCACGTTCCCTTGAGTACGATGCTTTTAACCTCACCATCAACTTTGCCCAAATCAACTTCCATACAGGTGATTTTATGGCAATGCTCACAAATAAAATGCGCATGTGTGGTGCTTGAGAGTTCAAAATACCACTTGCGATCATCACTTTCAAACTTATGCACGATGCCCGATTCTTCAAACATCGCAATATTACGATAAAACGTTGCTTTATCCATCACAACATTCATCTTCTCTTTAATCTGCTCATAACACATGGGATGATGTGCTTCTTTAAGTACTTCTAAGATGGAAGAGCGTGCGCTTGTAAACTTGATGTCATGCTCTTGAAACAATGTTTTAATCTGTTCGCTCATAGCTTCCCTCACGAATTAATAGTGAATGTTATCCAAAAAATTATTAAGTCACAACTAAGTTGCATTTGATTAAGATTGCACAAAATTATGCAACTTAGTCGCAAAAGGATAGCCCATGAAATCGTTATTGCTCTTTTTTACCCTCCTCTTTGGTTCACTTTTAAGTGCTGCTCCAACCGTAACAGTAAGCATTCTTCCACAAAAATACTTTGTTGAACAAATCGCAAAAGATTTTTTACAGGTCAACGTTATGGTAACTCCAGGAGCTAATCAACATACCTATGAGCCAAAACCTGCTCAGATGAAAGAACTCGCCAAATCAGAAGCCTATTTTAGTATTGGCGATGGATTTGAAAAAGTATGGCTTCCCAAATTTAAAAGCAGCAATCCTAAAATGCTCATGGTCGATACCGTCAAAGGCATAGAAAAAATAGCGATGACAGAGCACCATCACAAAGACGAAAAAGCTGATCACAAAGGACATTCTCACCACGATCATGAAGATGAATCTCTTGATCCACATGTGTGGCTCGACCCTATGCTTGTAAAAATTCAAGCTAAAAATATTTACGATGCACTCATTACACTTTACCCTGCGCAAAGTGCTGAATTTACAAAAAATTATGAAGCATTTATGGTTTCGATTGATGCACTAGATGTGTCTATTCAGAAAACTCTGAGTGAAATTAAGAGTCGTAAATTTATCGTTTTTCATCCCTCTTATGGCTACTTTGCAAAACGTTATGACTTAGAGCAAATCGCTATTGAAGTCAGCGGAAAAGAACCAAAACCAAGCGAATTAGCGACAATCATTAAAGAAGCCAAAGAGGAAAATGCTAAAGTCGTTTTTGTTGCTCCTCAATTTTCACAAAAAAGTGCCATAAGCATTGCAAAGCAAATTAATGGAAAAGTTGTGCCCATTGACCCGCTCGCTTACGCTTGGAGTGAAAATCTTATGAGTATTGCCAAAACCTTTCAATCAGAACTAAAATGATATAATCGTTTTATGCAAAACGATATACAAATCAATAATCTCTATTTTAGTTATGATGGCGCAACCGTACTGGAGGACATAAACCTCCAGTACAACAAAAACGAATTTTTAGCCATTATTGGGCCCAACGGTGGCGGTAAAAGTACCCTGCTTAAAATGATGATAGGCTTGTTAGAGCCAGAGCGTGGTGAAGTGCTACTTTTTGGTGAAAAACCTTTGCAGGTAAGCCATGAAATCGCGTATGTCCCTCAAGACACCATCGCCAATAAAGACTTCCCCATCAAAGTGATGGATGTTGTTCTTATGGGCAGACTCTCTAAATCCAAAGCTTTTGCCACGTATTCAAAAGAGGACCGAGAGATAGCTCTTCGTATGCTAGAGCGTGTTGGTATGAAAGGCTTTGAAAATCAAAAAATCAATACGCTCTCAGGTGGACAACGTCAGCGTGTTTTCATTGCCCGCGCTCTTGCGTGTGAAGCAAAAATCATGTTTTTAGACGAACCAACCGCAAGCATCGATACCGCAGGGCAGATCGATATGTTTAAACTGCTTAAATCGCTCAATGAAACCGTGGGCATCGTCATCATCAGCCATGACATCAATGTTGCACTGAATTACGCTACCAAAGTTGTCCATGTCAACAAAACGCTCTACGTCCATGATGTACCTAAAAATCAAAACTTTAGAGTCTTTGAAAACCAAAATGAACACGTATGCCCTGTTGAACTCATCAGTGCGACCCGTTGCAATCACATTCATAAAGAGCTTGCATGATCGATATACTCAACTTTGATTTTATGCAAAATGCACTTTTAGCCTCCTTTTTAGTCAGTATTATTTGTGGTGTGATTGGAACATTGACGGTGATTAATCGTATGGTGTTTATTGCAGGGGGCATTGCCCATGGTTCATACGGAGGTATTGGATTAGCACTCTATTTTGGCATCGCTCCAATGCTTGGAGCTTCCCTATTCTCCTTATTTTTAGGAGCAATCATTGCCTACATTACCCATCAAAACAATGCAAGGCTTGATGCGCTCATTGGTGTTCTTTGGGCATTTGGTATGGCACTAGGCATCATTATGACAGACCTTACTCCTGGTTATAATGTCGATTTAATGAGTTATCTTTTTGGTGCTATTTTATCGGTCACTCAAGAAGATCTCTATGGTATGGGCTCTGTTCTTATTGCTGTACTAGCTTTTGCAATTATCTTTTACAAACAGCTCTTAGCGATGAGTTTTGATGCACAATTTGCCAAACTAAGAGGTATAAATACTACCTTACTCTATTTTGCACTCGTTCTCATGGTAGCACTTGGGGTTGTCATTATTATTCGTGCAGTAGGACTCATTTTGGTGATTGCTTTGCTTACCATCCCACCTTACATCGCAGAAAAATTTACCAATTCTGTAGGAGGAATGATGATTGTATCGTCTGTTTTATCAGCACTTTTTTGTACTGTAGGACTCTATATCTCTTACAGTTTCAATCTTAGTGGCGGAGCGTCCATCATTTTGGTGGCAACAACAACCTTTTTTCTCCAATTCCTTTATGGCAGATATATCAAACCTTAAACAGCATTTCTCTTTCTGCGGTATTGCTCCATAAAATATGAACCCAGTTCTGCGATGAGCATACCGCATAAAATCATCACTGCACCACACATTTGTGGAAAAGTTAACAATTCATTTGCGAAAAAATAACCAAAAATACCTGCACTTACAGGCTCCATCGTAAAAATAATCGCTGTTTTTGTAGCTGTGGTAAAACGTTGCATTGCTGTTTGAACCCAAAAAGCAAAGATCGTTGCAAAAATAACGGTAATCGCGATGGCATTCATAAACAACATGTCGGCTCTAGGCGGAAAAATAGAGCCTTCCATCACTAAACCACCGATTAATGAACATATACCAACCATAAAAAATTGAATCGTTACCAGAAGATAAACATTATGTTGCCTTGAGAGATGCCCTGTAAAAACAATATGTAGAGCAAACATCATGGCACAGACGAAGGCGTAAAATTCGCCGAACGAAAAGCCTAACTCATTATTGAGTGTCAAAAAGTAAAGCCCTATAGAAGCTATTATAGCTCCTAGCGTTGAAAACATGGAAGCTTTTTGCTTAAAAATAAGATAGGTCACAAAAGGAACCACGATAACACTGAGTCCCGTGATAAATCCAACGGTAGAAGAGTAAGTATAGGTTAATGCAAACGTTTGAAATGCGTACCCTAAAAACATAAAAAGCCCTAAAAGAGCGCCTGCTTTTAAAACGTGAAGATTAAGATAACGAAGCTGTTTAAACGAAATAATCGCCATCAAAAGAGCGGCTAAGAAAAATCGCCAAAATAAAAACGTATAAACAGGTGTTTCATTAACTGCTGCTTGTACCACAAAAAAAGTACTTCCCCATGCAACAGCAACCATTAAAAGTAAAAAATCCGCACCCAATTCTCTTAGTTTATGACTCATTAACACATACCTCAATTTTGATAAAACCAAAATTGTAGCACAATGAAGTGTAGAAATACAGAGCATCTCGATGAAAAAATATTCAAAAAAGAAAATTTTATTTAGCTCTCTTGCTAGAACATGCTATAATCCAAACTTAGTAAAATATTTTTATACTTATTTAATTTTGGAGGCTTTTAGTCATGGTAAAAAACATTAAAATCTCCCTTCTTAGTCTTCTTCTTCTCTCCTCTTTTTTACAGGCTCAAAGTAATGGTGAAGCGCTCTTTAAACAATGTGCAGGATGTCATGGTGCAGATGGGCATAATAAAGCTTTTGGGAAAAGTGGTATTATCGCTGGTCAAAGCGTCGAAGAGCTCATGGAGAGTCTCAAATTTTATAAAGAGAGTGAATTTAAAACACATAGTACATCACTGGTCATGTCTAAGCAAGTTAAAAATATGAATATGCAAGATATTATTGATGTCGCGACTTATATCTCCAAATTAAAAAAATAAGTTTTCATAAGGACCGTAAATGAAGCCTTTTTTTCTCACATTACTTTTAGGGTTTTTGCTGCTTTCAACGCACCTCCAAGCAAGCACGGTTAAAGGAAAAAATTTTTACGCACAAAATTTAAAATCGGTGTGTGGTTTTAATGGAGAAATTATGGGGAAAAAACATACCGTCAAAGAGTGGAAAACGTTTTATGATAATAATCAACTCTACCTTGCTATTAAAAACCTTTGCCCAAATGCTCCTTTAATTACGGAAGAGAAAGATCTGACCAATTTATATCATTTTTTAAGCTCTTTTGCGAGCGACAGTGGCAATATTCCTTCCTGTAATTAAAGAATTTTTGCGTGTAAATGTGTTAAAAGCCCTTTATCTTACTTTTATATTCTACTGCTACAATTATGGTTTATGCCACATAATGAAAGAAAGGTTTGAATGAGTCAAGCTATCGTTCACATGGAAAATGTCGATAAATATTATGGCGCGTTTCATGTTCTTAAAAATATTAATTTTTCTGTTACCGAAGGTGAAATTGTTGTCATCTGCGGACCTAGCGGTAGCGGAAAGTCAACTCTGATTCGTTGTATCAATAAACTTGAAGAGATTGACAACGGTGAGATTATCATTGATGGATACAATCTTTATGATAAAAAAACCAATATTAACCAAGTACGCGCAGAAACGGGGATGGTTTTTCAGCACTTTAATCTTTTCCCTCATCTTACCATCTTAGAAAACATCACTATTGCACAACGCAAAGTCAAAGGTATTAGTAAACATGATGCCAACGAAGCTGCTCTTAAACTGTTAGAGCGCGTAGGACTTGTTCACAAAGCAGAAGGCTATCCAAATGAGCTCAGTGGTGGTCAAAAACAACGTGTTGCTATCGCTAGAACACTCGCGATGAAACCTAAAATTATTTTATTTGATGAGCCGACCAGTGCACTGGATCCTGAGATGATTGGTGGCGTTTTGGATGTTATGCGCGAACTAGCACATGAGAACTTTACCATCGTTTGTGTCACCCATGAGATGGGCTTTGCTAAAGAAGTTTGTGATCGTATCGTCTTTATGGATGAAGGTGTCATTATCGAAGAAGCCACACCAGAAGCTTTCTTTGCCAATCCAAAAACAGAACGCGCTCAAAAATTTTTACAAGAAATCTTAACACACTAAAAACTAACCCTTTAAGGAGAGAAGGAATGAAAAAAATCTTAGCAGCATTACTTGTAATGTTAGGCATCAATGCTATGGCTGATGATATCAACCTATGGCAAAAATCAACATTGAACAGCATCGTACAAAAAGGTGTTTTAACTGTAGGTCTTGAGCCAGGTTATATGCCTTTTGAGATGAAAGACAAACAAGGTAACATCATCGGATTTGATGTGGATATGGCCAATGAGATGGCAAAAGCAATGGGCGTTAAACTACAGCTTGTACCAACAGCTTGGGATGGTATTATTGCAGGTCTTTTAACAGGCAAATATGACATCATTATGTCTGGTATGACCATTACACAAGAGAGAAATCTCAAAATCAACTTTGCTGATCCATATATCAGCGTTGGACAAACGATTCTTGCTCCTAAAAAACATGCGGGTAAAAAATGGAGTGATCTTGATAAACCAGAATACACTATCGTTACAAAAATTGGTGTAACAGGTGAAATTGCAACACGTAAAATGTTCAAAAAAGCAAAAATCAGAACCTTTGAAACAGAAGCAGATGCAGCACAAGAAGTCCTTAATGGCAATGCAGATGGCTTAGTCTATGATAAACCATACAATGCTATTTTCTTTGCTGAAAAAGGTAAAGATAAACTTGTTCACCTTGATGAAGAACTCACGTATGAGCCTCTTGGTTTTGCTATTCGTAAAGGTGATCCAGATTTCCTTAACTGGCTCAATAACTTCTTAAATCAAGCAAAACATGATGGTACATACAAAAAAATCTATGACAGATGGTTCACAGATACCGCTTGGCAAAAAAAGGTAATGTAAGCAGTGGCTAAAGGAAAACAAAATCTTTTACACAATAAAGCATTCGGTCACGTAGTGGCCGTTGCTTTTTATGTCGCAGTTGGGTACTTGCTCTTTATGGCAGCTTCCAATATGAACTATATTTGGAAGTGGACCAGTGTTCCAAAATATTTTGCCTATGAAAAAACCGATACGATTTCTTCACCACTAGATGGTACAGTTAGAGTTCGTGGTACAAAAATCATTATTCAAGGGCAAGAAGATAGTAAAGAAGTTGAGATTGAAAAAGGCTATGTACTTCAAGTCAAAGATGGCGACAGTGTCTATGCAAATGATACATTAGCACAGATCACTTCGATGCAAATAGGACCTTTACTTGAAGGCTTAATTGTTACACTTCAAATTTCAGGCTTAGCTGCAATTTTAGCCTTTTCAATAGGCTCATTGCTTGCATTTATGCGTATCTCTAACTACCAATTTTTAAAAGATATAGCAACTGTTTATATTGCTATTATTAGAGGGACACCTCTTCTGGTTCAAATTTTTATTTTCTATTTTATCATTGCAACGATTTTTGAATTGGAACGCTTTTTGGCGGGTGCCATATCGTTAGGGCTCTTTTTTGGAGCTTACATCGCTGAAGTTTTACGTGGTGCGATTCAATCTATCGATAAAGGTCAATACGAAGCAGCGAAATCGCTTGGTATGAACTATACACAAACGATGGTCTATATCATCATGCCTCAAGCACTCAAACGTGCACTTCCAACACTTGTTGGAGAGATGATTGCACTTGTCAAAGACTCTTCGCTAGTCTCTGTTATTTCTATTACGGACTTAACCAAAGTAGGCCGTGAGATTGTTGCCAATACCTTTTCACCGTTTGAAACGTGGCTTATTATTGCAGCCGTCTATTTTGCAATAACCTTTTTACTCTCCGTACTCGGACACAAAATCGAAACAAAAATGAAAAAACAAGGTGGTATGTAAGCTTAGGCTTACATACTATCACACGATATATTCATTCAATTCATTATTCAGATCTTCTAAAATTTCTTGTTCACGTTTTGTAATATAGTGAAGTATCTTTTGGCTCATTACACGATCTGGTAAAATACGCATACAATAGCGATAGGAGTCTTTATACTCAATCACATTAATGACTTCACCCTGCACTTCAATCTTTCTATCACCATCTGTAGGGACAGACGCACTATTAAGCTCAAACTCAACAAGTACTTTAGCACCAACATAAATACCATTATTTTCATTACTCACAACACCTAAACCATTCATAGAAAGATCATAAAGCCTCCCACTGGTTTGAAGATTCCCAAATTGATGCAAAAAGACTTTCGCAACAATATCTGGATGCACACGAATAAATTCTCTTTGTAGTGCTGGCATATTAAGCAAGTAGATAAAATTGGTAAGAACCACTGTATTGGTTTGAAAATTACTGTAAACAATATCTGCTTTTAAATGTTTATTAAAATAATTATTTTTAACAATAAAGGCTTGACCATCCAGTTTCATGGCAATTTCTTGCAATTTATCGGTACGAAATGTCACATTTTCACCCTCAATCTCTATAATATTTGCTTCCGAACTAATAGGCACACCTTTATACAGATTAAGAAATACAATATTTTGTTGCTCTTCTTTCATTTGATGAAACGCATCGATAATATTGTTTGTAGGCGAAAACATAACATCATCGCTAAAGCTCACATCAAATGCTGCGGTACATTGAGAAATTTTAGGGGTAACCTCATTTTCAATAAGGGTAATAAAACGACTTACGCAGCCGATTAAAAGCTCAACTTGTGGAACAATTTCATGTTTATGTGCAAAAGAGAGATAGTTTTCAATGAGATAAAACATACTACGATTGATGAGAAAGCCTATCATAACACCATCTTGTTGCATTCGGATAAAAAGATCTTCTCTAAGTTCACCGATGTCATAATCGCATTTAAAAAGTCCCTGATAGATATTCAGAGCTATCTCTTTTGACTCTTTTTTTGCAATTGCTTTATCATAACTAACGCATAAACAAGCAAAGTAATCTACAAACGAGGACTCAAACTCTTTCAAAAAAAGTGCAGATGTGGCTAAAAATTTCTCTTTATCATTTTGCGAAATAGTCTCTTTTTCCATCGTAGTTGTCCATCATGATGATTTTACATTGATTATATCATTTTTTATTTAGAAGGTGTGAAATATCTAAAATAACCTCTGTTCCCATATTCTTTTGTGAATTAATGCGCAAAGGGATTTTAAATTCATCACAATAAGCCTTCACAAGGCTTAGTCCTATACCGTACCCTTCTTTGGTCGTATCGACTTGGTAGTAACGATCAAATGCCAAAAAAAGCTCAGCTTCACTCATCCCCACACCATGGTCTTGAATGATGAGATTCTCTTCTTCTTGAAAAACACGAATAGGTTGATGATTTTTATTATATTTCAGTGCATTATGCACTAAATTAGAAATGACTTTTGCAAAACCATGTTTGTCAGCAAAAATTTCAATATGCGCAACATCATAATGAATTTCCACACCATCTGCCATCTCTTTTTGTTTTTTAATAACATGGCAAATCAATTCATCAAGGTAAAATTTCTCTCTCACGTCTTCTCGAATCTCTTTTTTGATGTAATAATCAACCTCTTTGTAAAGCGCATACAAATCTTTGCTAGCAAGATCTATACGTCCAAGTCGTTTGATCTTTTTTTCATCCTCTTCCTCTGCTTGTAGCATTTGAAGATTGGCATTGATCACGGAAAGGGGAATATTGAGTTCATGCAAAGTATCTTTAAGTAGCATATCTAAAAAACGGTTTGTTTTAAACAAGGAAGAGAGTGTATAAGAGACGATCAAATACCCGCCAATGAAAGATGTCAACACAATAGCCAAGAAAACCAAAATTTTAGATTCGCCTAAATATTCCCATAACACAATTCCAAACGTAGCAAGAAAAGACATAACAATACTAAACGCGATGATGGAGCGGATAAAAAAGATTTTATCACTACTTCTCAAAGCGATACCCAATTCCTCGGATATTTAAAATAACTTCTTTGCCAAAAATTTTTTTGAGATTATTGATATAAACCCTGATAGACCCTTCATTGATCTCTTCACTACTGCTCCAAAGACGCTCATGAATCATCTCTTTAGTCACCACCTTACCTCGCTCTTTTACCAATAAATAGAGCAGTTCAAAATCTTTAAGATGAATGTCTAACTCTTCTTGCTTGTAGAATAAACGTTTACGTGCAAGATTGAGTTTATACACTTCATCTATCACAAGCCAGTCATCCACAATTCCTTTTGCACGCGCTAAAAGTGCTTTAACACGAAGAAGTAACTCATTCAAATCAAATGGTTTTTTAATATAATCATCCCCTCCAAGCATAAACCCTTTCGTCAGGCTTTCTTGATCATTGAGTGATGTCACAAAGATAGCAGGGGTATGATCTCCCGAGCTTCTAAGCGATTGTAAAAACTCAAAACCGTTCATGTCAGGAACTTTGACATCTAAAAGATAAAGATCAAACTTATGCTCAAAACACTGTTTTAAAGCTTCTTTTCCACTTTTAACCAATGTACATTCATAACCATGCCCCGTTAAAAAATCTTCTAGGGTTTGAAGCAACAGTGTATTGTCTTCCAAAATCAAAATTTTATAAGACATGTTGGATACTCCATGTGAGTGTTTCGTTTGCAAACATAGGGACAACATCAGCATAACTGTGTGTAACATGAAATGATTTTTTTTCTAAAACAACCTCTTTATATGGGGCTTTATAGCTATAAATGGTTTGTGCATTGTTACTCACAAACGCTTGTAAATTAGCTAATGCGTTATGTTTTTCAAAAAGCTCAACCAAGGCTTGTAAAGCAATGGGAGCTGTAAAAACACCCGCTGCACATCCGCAACACTCTTTTTTGTGAATAGGATGCGGTGCTGAATCAGAGCCAAACATCACTTTAGGATGTGCTTTCAAAGCAACGTCTAAAAGAGCATCACGGTCTTCATAGCGTTTCGCAATCGGTTTACAAAAAAGATGGGGTTGAAGCATACCACCAGCAACATCATCCAGAGTAATGAGTAAATGGTGTAACGTAATCGTTGCGTAAAGGTTTTCATACTTATCTAAAAGAGCAACACTCTCTTTAGTCGTGATGTGTTCCATCACAATTTTAAGCTTTGGAAAAGAGGAAGCTAGACTTTCATAAATAGACCCAAACTCTTTTTCTCGATCCATCACAAATCCATTGGTCTCACCATGCACACATAAAATAAGTCCTAAATCACTCATGGCTTCTAAAACAGGACGTAATGTTTCAATGTCCATACTTGCTACACCACCTTCAGAATTGGTGGTAATACCTGAGGGATAAAGCTTAAGTGCCTTCACATGAGAAGCCGCTTTTTCTAAAAATTCACGCGTATAATCGCTGCGAAAGAAAAGTGTCATCAATGGTTCAAAAACATTGTTTCCAATCGCGCTTATAATGCGCTCTTTATAAGCAATAACAGCTTCAATAGTTGTAATGGGAGGAATAATATTTGGCATAATAATTCCCCCTGCAAAACTATGTGCACTTAGAGGTGCAACTACTTTTAACATTGCTTCATCACGTACATGTAAGTGCATATCTAAAGGAGAAATCAGAGTATGGGTCATCTAAAACCTTTTTGATTTAATTATATCAAAGCAAGCCCAAAATGTTATACTTCCACAAAAAATGTTAAGGCATTAAAATGGAATATCGTTACATTGGGAAAAGTGGTCTTAGGGTTACGCCTATTTGCATGGGTACCATGAGTTTTGGCAGTTGGAGCGACAAAAAAGAGTCGTTTAAAATTTTAGATACTGCCTATGATAGAGGCATCAATTTTTTCGATACTGCAGAACTTTACCCTGTACCTCCTAAAGAGAGTTATGCAGGTGTTACCGAAGAGATTATCAGTGAATGGCTTGCCACCAAACCACGAGAGAGCATTATACTTGCCACCAAAATTGCGGGTGCTGCCAATGGTTGGTTTGTTCCACCTATTCGCCACGGCTACACCGCGATTGACCGCTTTCATATTCAAAAAGCAGTGGAGGGAAGTTTAAAACGTCTCAAGACAGACTACATCGATCTTTACCAAGTCCACTGGCCTGATGAAGTTGTTCCGAAAGAAGAATCCATGCGAGCCCTTGATGAGCTAGTTAAAAGCGGAAAAGTACGTTATATCGGTACATCCAATGATACCGCTTATGGACTCACAAAATCCAACACTATTGCTGGCTACGAAAAGCTCTCTCGTTTTGAATCCATTCAAAACAATTTTTCATTACTCAACCCGCGCTTTTTAGATGAGCTTGCCAATGTATGCCGTAAAGAAAGCGTTTCTCTACTTCCATATTCACCTATTGGTGGCGGTGTATTAAGTGGAAAATACAATCAAGCTTTCATAGACCCAAAAACACGTTTTGGTGAATACCTGCATGCGGGAGAGCCTAGGCAAAAAGCGATGTACAAACGCTTTGTCAACGATAAAACGGTTGCTGCAACGTCTAAGTATATAGAAATTGCCAAAAAATACGGTATGAGCCCTGTTACCCTTGCCGTGAGCTGGAGCATGCACTTTGATTTTGTGGCTTCAACGATTATTGGAGCGCGCTATGCAACACAATTAGAGGAAAGCTTCAAAGCCCTTGAGATCAAACTAAGCCCTGAAATTTTAAACGAATGTGAGAAAGTTCAAAAAGAGATTTTATATCCGATGGGGTGACAAAAGAAGAGGGAGATGAACTCCCTCGGTTATTACATTAAACTTTTGATTTAACAAACTCAGGATACGCTTCCAAGCCACACTCTTCAAGATCAAGCCCGACGTATTCATGTTCTTCATCGCTTCTAAGTCCAATAATCCTCTTAATAATAATAAATGCAACATACGAAATAGGAAATGTGAAAAGCCCTGTTAAGGCGATGCCTTTAAGTTGTGTCAGCAATGAAAAATCGGCAAAAAGCGCTACGGCAATTGTTCCCCATATACCATTGACCAAGTGAACAGAGAGTGCTCCTACAGGATCATCAATTTGCAATTTATCAAAAAGAGGAACTGCAAAAACAACGAGTGCCCCGCCAATAGCACCAATCACGATTGGCTCCCAAAGCCCTACCACATCGGCACTTGCGGTAATCGCAACAAGACCTCCAAGCGCTCCATTGAGAATCATCGTAATATCAAGTTTTTTATATTGAAAATAGACAATAAACGCTGCAATAATAGCGCCTGCCAAACCTGCGGTATTGGTATTGACGATAATTAAGCCTACTAAATCGGCTTTTTCAACACTGGATATGTTAAAAGCACTTCCACCGTTAAACCCAAACCAACCAATCCAAAGCAGCATGGCACCAAGGGTGACTAAAGGAATGTTAGAAGCGGGAATGGCTCTTACATGCCCTTCTTTACTGTATTTACCACGGCGTGCCCCCAAAACCAAAATACCTGCAAGCAGTGCCCAACCACCCACAGAGTGAATCACGGTACAGCCCGCTAAGTCATGCACCTCTTTTAAAAACCCTCCACCCCAAATGGCATTACCCACCATAGGATAGATAAATCCGCTCATTAAAACTGCAAAAATCATAAAAGGAATAATGCGAATACGCTCACTTACACCACCACTCATAATAGAAACGGTTTTACTCACAAATGCCATTTGAAAGAAAAAATAGGCATACGCACTGTAGCCTTCAACAGCAACGCCTTGTAAAAAGAAGCCAGTGCCTCCAAACATAAGATTGTAGCCCCACAGTAGAAAAACAAACGACGTAATCGCATACAGCATTACATTGCCTGTAAGTACAGCAGAGACATTTTTACTGCGAACAAGCCCTGCTTCAAGCATTGCAAAACCTGGAACCATTAAAATAATCAAAACCGAAGCAAAAAGGAGAAAGAAAGTGTCAATAACATATTGAATTGAAGATACATCCATTACATGTGCCCTTTGAATGAAATAAAGTGTAACGGATAATTGTACAAAAAAGAGGAAAAATGGAGTGATTAAATTTTAATCACTCCATTCACATTTTAGATTGCGTCTTCGTTCTCTTCACCTGTTCTAATACGAATAATTCTTTGAATATCGCTCACAAAGATCTTGCCATCGCCGATTTTACCAGTCTTTGCAGCTTCTGTAATGGTTGCAATCACTTTGTCCACATTTTCATCAGCAACAACGATATCTAGTTTAATTTTTGGCAAAAAGTCAACCACGTACTCAGCACCCCTATAGAGTTCAGAGTGTCCTTGTTGTCTGCCATAGCCTTTTACTTCATGTACAGTCATACCTGTAACTTCAATACTAGCAAGAGCATCTTTGACCTCTTCAAGTTTAAAAGGTTTTATAATTGCTTCGATCTTTTTCATGGTTCTCTCCTCTATTATTTCAAAATTGGGCTATTTTACCTTAAATTATTTTAAATACGCTTTGAGAATTTTTTGTGGTTGCATTGGCATGTCTCTGCCATCAGTTACAACATTTTCAAGCTTTTTCACAACGTCCATACCTTCAACGACTTCACCAAAAATCGTATGTCTGCCATTGAGATGTGGCGTTGGCACTGTTGTAATGAAGAATTGACTACCATTGGTATTTCGACCCGCATTTGCCATCGCCAAGATACCCGCTTTGTTAAACATCACATTGGGTTTAAACTCATCTTCAAACGGTGTCCCATAAATCGACTGACCCCCACGACCTGTTCCCGTAGGATCACCACCTTGAATCATAAAGTTTTTAATGATACGATGAAACGTTATACCATCGTAGTACCCTTTCTTCACCAATCCTTCAAAATTTTCACACGCTTTTGGTGCAATTTCTGGTTTAAGAGCAAATACTATCTTTCCTTGTGTTGTTTCAAACACGACTTCACTTGCTATAAGAGCACTCCATACGCCTAAGAGTAAAACAAATACGACTTTTTTCATTTATTGGTCTCCAATAAGTTTTGTATTGCGGAATCGATACATTTTATTTTTCACTTTTTCTAATATACCTACCTTAATCAGTTGTTGAAACATATGTACAACCGTAGGCTTACTCACACCGATATTATCAATAATATCTTGATATGAGCCGTTAAATATCTTATTTTCATCCAAGTGGTTGATGATGTATTTTAAAATCTCAATTTTTTTACCACCAATGAGCGCGGCGAGTCCCTCAATGATAAAAGAACATCCTTGTAACTCTTTGTTGTGAAGTTTTGGAAGCATAACAGTGTAAATATTGCTAATCAAATCTTTTACATTAATTGGCTTCATAATAAAACCATCGACTTTTAGCGTAATTGCCTCAATCAAATAATCTGTCTCCGTAAACGCTGTTGTAATGATGACAGGAATATCTCGGTTATACTCTTTTTTGAGCTTTTTGATCATCTCTATACCGTTCATAACAGGCATGACAATATCGGTAACGATAATATCAACGTCTTTTTCGAGGGCTATTTTAAGACCCTCTTCACCATTCGATGCAAGATAAACTTCTTTTACAAAGTCTCTTAAAATCATTTGGGTTTGCATTTGTACTGATTTTTCATCTTCGACATACAACACGACACAATCTTTTAAACTATTAAAATCCATATTATTTTTCCTCCTTCTTCTTAAGTGGTACTAAAATTGTTAGAATCGCACATTTTTCATAACGTTTGCCATTTTGGAAAATATAGGTAATGTTCGTTCCACTAATACTTCCTTTCATCTGTTTTTCAATAATCTGCTTGGACATATAAAGCCCTATACCTGTTCCTGAGGCTTTATGTTTCGTTGTAAAATAGGGTTCAAACATCCTATCTTGCACTTCTTCACTAATCCCCCCGCCATTGTCTATCACACTGATGACTGCATTATTGGCTTCTTTTGTTATGACTACTTCAATGAGTTTTTCTTCTAGCTCTTTTTCCTCAAGCGCATCTTTGGCATTGCTAAGAAGATTCATAACCACTTGTGAAAATTCATTGGGATAACCACAAATCTGAACATCATGGCTACAATTTAAAAAAATCTCAATGCCTGATTTTGCATAGTACTCTTGGATTAACTTCAGGCTGTATAACACAGTCTCTTTAACACTAAAATCTTCTTCACTATGATTTGGCTTAAAGAAATTGCGAAAATCATCAATCGTATGAGACATCATTGAAGCTAACTGAATACCCTCATTGACCTGTTTATCAATAAACTCATCGCTTAATTCTAAGCCTGCCATACGCTTCATCTGAAAACTTTGGATAATCAACACAATGGCATTAAGCGGTTGACGCCACTGATGTGCAATATTTCCAATCATTTCACCCATGGAAGCTAGTCTTGATTGACGAAACATAATCTGATCTTTTTGGCGACTCTGCTCAACTTCATATTGCACTTTGAGTTCTAAGTCACGGTTGAGCTGTTGTAACTCTTGTGTTTTCGCATCCACCATTTTGGCAAGTCTGGCATGAAGCAAACGAATATTTTGTAAAAGTACAATCGCTAAAAGTGCCGCAAATGCAATGGTTCCAAGTGTCGCGACCACAATCCACTCAAAGGTATTGTCATACACTTTGGCTGTTCTAGCATAGCCCTCTTTTGCGCCATCAAGATTGAGATTGATAAGACCTGTTAAATCAATATTGATCGAATACACACTAGGATAAAGCTCATTTTGAAGTGTATCAATCGCCTTATGTGCTTGCTTTGTCGCAAAATAGCTGAACATTTTGAGCAAAATACCATCAATTGTGTGGATTTTTTGCTCAATTTTAGAGGTTAAAATATCATCCTCTTTTGTTTTATAGTAGGGCTGATGACTCTCATTCATAATTCCCCATGAACGCGCTAGCTTAATCAACCAGTCACTTTCATCAATTCCCAAGCTATTTTTATACTCTTGCAGTTCAATTTTAATCAAATCTTGTGCAAGCGTTATGACAACTTGTCCCTCTTTAGCGCTAATAGAACCTTTTTCAATATCTCGAATCGTGTCTAAGATATTGACGGTATAAATATCTTTGAGATTTTCAAGACGAATGGTAGGTAGCATACGTTTGGTATATAAAATATCAAAGTTATCTTTAATGCGGTTAATACTCATGTGTGCAAAACTACCGATAAAAAGCATTCCTATAACCATAATGAGAAAAAGAAGCGTTGTCTTTTTTGCAATGGTCATTTCATCAATGCTGCCCATAAAATCATTTAAAGGGCTATTGCTCATCGTTTTTTCCTACGGAGTAAAAATCATCATCAACATATTCACTCAAATGCACACGGTGTAAACATTTGCAACGCTCGTCTCTGTTTTTAGAGACCGCCGTTTCATCCAATGTTTTTGAAAAAGCTCCTAATGCTTTGATAAATTCTTCTTATGTAAAATCTCTTCCAACGCTTTTAAATACTTCTGTGATCATGCGTGCAGCAAAGTACCCTTCCAATGAAACATGCCCTAATGCTTCTTTTGGGTAGTATTTACGCATCAAAATACGATACGTTTCCACTTCATCCACCTCAGATGTCCAAGGCGAAGGAACCACTTGCGCAAAGGTAATACCTTGACCTTTACCATCTAAGAGATCAATGAGAGGCTTAGGTTCCACAAAAGAGAAGAGTCCAAACTGAATCTCTTTACGGATTTTTGCGCTTTTGCGAGCACGTTTAATAAACTCTGCCACAGGTGTGGTCGAGCCTATCATTAAAATAACTTCGGGATTGCACAACTCAATTTCATACAGCGCATTGCCCACAGAGAGGGTATTTCGTTTATAGCTTCCCTCGCCTACAAGAACCAAATTTCGCTTTGCAAGTGCGCTCTTCACACCATTTAGTCCCGCTCTTCCATAGCCATCATTCTGATAAAAAAGGGCAAAACGTTTGTATTTTAAATCATCTGCATAGTGTTGTACCAGTTTTTCGATCTCGTCAAGATCTCCTGCTCTTGCATTTAACACGATAGGGTTGGGAGGGTTACGTAAAAATTCAGCACCCGAATATGTCCCTACAAAAGGAATACGTTTTTCAGTCGCAATGGGGAAAACAGCCTCTGCCACAGGAGTGCCAATCACACCAAACAATGCAAACACTTTTTCCTTCTCGATAAGTTCACGAACATTTTCAACAGCGATTTTGGGCTCATATCGATCATCTTTAGCGATAATTTCTATTTTTCTACCGTGTACGCCACCATGATCATTGAGATTTTGCAGATAGATTTCAGCACCAAGCAAAAATTGATTTCCAACGCTATTGAGTCCTCCACTAAAAGGTCCACTCATGCCTAAACGTATAACATCACCTTGAAATTTCGTATTGGAGATGTAGTAAGGCAGTAAAAGGACTAATACTACAAGGAGAACTCCAAGAAGTTTACGCATTTTTGAGCTTTCATAATATTTTGTAGCTATAATATCAACTATTTTTTATAAAAATGCTTAATTAGTAAAAAAATATTTACTTAAATAATTTTTTTCGAAAAAAGAAAAAAGAGTTAAACAATGAAATGTAAAATTTGCGATTGTGATACAAAATCTTTTGATGATCCCCAACTCAAAAAACAATACCATTCTTGTCAAAATTGCGAGTGTATTGCACTTGATCCTCTCTACTATCTCTCTTTGGAAAAAGAGAACGCTCTTTACAACAATCACAATAATTCCTTAGAGAATGAGGGCTATGTTAAGATGTTTGAAGATTTCTTAGACTATGTTTGGGCTGAGCTTCCAAGTAAAGAAAAAGCCCTTGATTTTGGCTCAGGTCCTACACCAGTTCTTAGCCAATTGCTTCAAAGAAGAGGCATTCATGTGGATTGTTACGATAAATTTTATCAACCCCTAAAATGTTTTGAAAATCAAAGCTACGACTTCATTACTTCTACGGAAGTATTTGAGCATTTAGATGATCCGCAAGCAACTCTCAGCCTTTTGACGCATCACTTAAAACCTAAAGGTATCATTGCGCTCATGACGCTTTTTCATCAAAATAATCAAGACCATTTTTTGACATGGTGGTATCGAAGAGATCCTACGCATATTATTTTCTATACACCAAAAACGCTTGAAATTTTGGCAAAAAAATGTGGATTAGCGTTGATTAAAACGGATGGAAAACGTATAGCAGTATTGCAAAAGAGTTAAGAAGGTAGCGATAGGTGTCGCTACCTTTGTTCTGAACTTTTGATCTTATCGGTAAGAGCGGTAGTACCTATCATCATAATCACGATGGTGATGGTGATGACGTGGTGGGTAATAGTATCTTGGAGGAGGGTTATCAATGTAGATGACTCTCTCTTGCACATACACAGGTTCTCTATACACCACTGTTGGTCTTGGTTCAACATAGGTTGTCGTCGTATAGGTTCTCTGACCTCCGCCAAATAAATTGCCTGCACCTTCAAGTAATGATGGTAACAAGAGCACAGCTCCCGCACCCATGAGAGCACCCTTTTCTCTATCGCCCATTGCATGAGCGCTTGTGATGCCACTTAAGACTAACACAATCGAGATCAAAACAGTTTTTACGATTTTCATATGGGACTCCTTTGCTTTTATGAAGAAATCCTAACGCAAAATTGTGAACTCTTTGTGAAATCAGTCTCTCATTTTTTCTCGTATCTCTAAAAATTCCTCTAAGTGTTCAAAAAAGATATCAATCAGTTTAGGATCGAACTGTTTACCTCGCTCTTCTTTAAATAAAGCAAAGATTTTTTCATCGTCCCATGCAGGCTTATAAACCCTTGCACTTCCAAGTGCATCAAAAACATCCGCAAGTGCTGTAATACGCCCATAAATATGAATATCCTCACCGCTTTTTTGCTTAGGATAGCCCTTGCCATCGTATCGTTCATGGTGCTCTTTAGCAACAATAGCCGCCATTTTTAAGAGAGGTCTTTGCGAGTGCTTGAGCATCTCATAGCCTTTCATCGCGTGGGTATCCATAATTTTACGTTCTTCTTCATCAAATCGTCCAGGTTTATTGAGCACGGCATCGGGGATACCGATTTTGCCTATGTCGTGCATGGGAGAAGCAAGTTTGAGCATTTCTGCTTCTTCTTCATCCAAACCATAATGCAGTGCAAGAATTTTAGAGTACTCTGCGACACGTCTAACGTGATTTCCTGTTTCACGAGACCTGCTCTCACCGATAGCGCCCATCGTAAAAAGAACCTCTTTTTGGGTATCCTCTATTTCACGATTGAGTGCATTTACTTCTTGTAGTCCCTCTTCGATTTTGGCTTCAACCTCATCCATAGTAAGCGAAACATTGCGAGAAACTTTGATAGCAAGAAAAACAATAAAAAGAATAGTCACAATACCCACAAAAAGCTGAATGAATCGCATCTGGTCAATAAAACCGCTTGATAATTTTGAGAGAGTCTCTTCAAGCGAAATACTCACATTTTTGTTATTTTCCAATACCTTAGAGGCTTCCAAAATCGTTTTATTTTCAATGGCTTTGGTTTGTTCAATTCTAATGGCTTGATCCGCTATAATCGTTACAATTTCTTTGTATTCTCGTAGATTTTCACTTATATCGCTTTTTTCATATTGTGTTAAATCAATAAGCACATTAATAGGCACAAGCCATTTTTGCAATGTTGCAACATTGCCATGTTGGTAAAGCGTCTCTTTGCTGTAGTAACGTAAATCACTTAAAGCTTTAATCTGCTCTATACGATTGTTCTGTAAAATATGTTCTTGAATTTCAAGACGTATGCGGTTTTCTTCTGGATAGAGGGCATTAAACACCGTAATGTAGTCTAATTTCTCACGCGCAAGTTTAAAAATCTCATCATACATTACCTCAATGCGATGCTCATTAGCATACAGATCATTGAGGTAATTTTGGATTGTTTTATCTTCACGTATATTAAGTATGACGGCATTCATTAAAAAAGAGTTTTGATACGATGAGAGTGTCTCTCGTAACGATTCAAAATTCTTCTCAAATATCACAAATTTTCTATGAAGTTCTTCTAATTTAGCGATTTCTGTGCTTTGGGTACTTTCTCTGATAATGTCATTCATCCCTTCTTGCATTAAAAGAATTGCTGCGATACGCTCTCTAAAATTGCTATTTTCTTTAAGTTGATACGTAATAATCGCACTAATAAAACCCAAAAATAGCAACATTACAATAATAGCACTAAAGCTTAATTTTACTTTTGTACGAATATTCATTGTAGCTCCCTCAAAAAGAAACTATTTTATCACTTTTTGCACCCACTTCCAATAAAATCCAAAAAAGATAAAAAGAAGTCCTAATCCACAGGTAATTGCCCATAAAGCAACACCCCACTCAAACAATGCCCCAATCACTAATGAAACCACTGTGCACATCCCCATGAAAACCATATCATTATAGGCAATGACACGACCATAGAATGCCTCATCGGTTTCATACTGCAAAAGCGTATAAGTATAAGACCATAAAGTTGTTGTAAAAAGCCCACAAAAGAAAAGCCCAATAAAGCTAAGGTAAAAATCATACTGCAACACACCCCATGTCATAATACCAATGCCTTGAATAATAAAAATGTAAAACAGGGTTTGAGGATTGATATAGCGACTCAGTAAAAACTGTCCAAGAACTTGTGAACATGCACGAGAAGCATTGATAAAGCCCATAACAAGGGCAACTGATAAAAAATGTTTGTACTGATGATCTGCTAAAAGAGCAATGAGCGCATCATACGCCGTAAGTCCCACACTGGCATGGAGAAAAATAAGGTGCATGATTTTTGGATTCTCTTTAATATAAATAAAACCGCTCCAAATCATCGCCCTAACCTTTAAAGCATGATTACTTGCAATGGAAGGAATATCGAGTCCCAAAAGAAGATAAAAACTTATACTATAAAGTACCATATCTGCTACAAAAGCACTTGTAGTCCCAAAATAATGAATGTAAAATCCTGCAACTGCCATCCCAAACGCATAGGCAACTGACCAAATCATAGAGTGAATTTCGTTGGCAATTTTGAGTTCTTCATTACTCAAAATTTTTGGCAAAAGAGACATTTCCGTTTGAAAATAGATACTTCCTGTCCCCATACGAATAAAAATCAACCCCAACAAAATCCAAAGTCCATCAAGCGAGTGAATAAACATTAACCAAAAAACGGTTATGATCTCAATAGCCGTCAAAAAGAGCATAAACTTTTTGGTATCAACCTTATCAATAATCGCACCACTAAAAGGCGCTAAAAGCATCGACGGTAAAAATGTCAGTGCCGCAGCAGCACTCAGCGCCCAAACAGGAGCGTCTAATTGAATTAAAAGGGTATAAATTCCCATATGGCTAAACCATGCACCAAAATAACTAATCAGCTGAATCACACTTAAACGACGAAGCGTTGCGTTGTTTGTTAACAACTCAACATACTGTTTCATTTCTTCTCCTAAAATCTTTCACTATCATTGTAGCGCTTTTCATTGAAACTTTTTTTATGCTAGAATGTGCTCTTAACTCATAAACCTAATAAAAAGGGGCCTTGGTATGAAGATTTCGACGCGGATTTTAATTTCCCTAATTCTATCGCTGATAGTTTTAGGTGCCTGTATTATTGGTGTGGCCTACAGCAACACAAAAAATAATGCACGCATGTTTATTGAAGAATATGAAAAAAGTGCTTATGCTTTTCACGAAAATGAGCTTAAAAACATCATGGACATCATGAAACAGACTGCAGAGTCTATCTATAAAGCACAACATGCAAAAGGGGTCAGTGATGAGAAGATCCAAGAAGCCATTTTAGAAAAATTTAACGATTTGCGTTTTTTCAACGACAAGAGCGGTTATATTTTTGTCTATAAATACGATGGTACAGCTGTTTTATTTCCTACGAATAAGACGCAAGAGGGAAAAAATTTCATCGGATTAAAAGACAGCAATGGTGTTTTGCTTATTAAAGAACTGATTGAAGCAGCAAAAAAAGGAGGAGGGCTTGTTAAATACCACTTCCCAAAAACCAAAGATGGAAAACCGTTTCCTAAATTTTCCTATTCTCTCCCATTTGAGCCCTATAACTGGATGATGGGAACGGGTATCTATGTTGATAACGTTGAAGAAGAAGTTGCACATCTTCAAAAAAATATCGACGAAAACACCGCTTCACAAATCCAATCATTTTTGTTAATCTCAATAGTACTATTGCTTTTAAGCCTTGTTGTTACACTCTTTATCATTACAAAAACCATCTCAAAACCGCTCAATGATCTTATTGCTCGTGCAGATAACCTCTCTAGTGGCGATGGTGACCTTACACGCAAACTTGAAATTATTGGTAATGATGAGATAGCACAAGCCAGTACAAGTATTAACCGCTTTATTGAAAAAGTACGTATCTTAATCAGTGAAGCTAAAAACCTCTCCAATGAAAACTCATCCATTTCCCATGAACTGTCTTCAACCTCTTTGGAAGTGGGACGTGCTGTGGAAACATCGATGCAAATTGTGGGCAATACAACCACAAAAGCACTTACCTTAAAAGATGAACTCACAGAAGGCATTGGAGAAGCCAAAGAAGGAAAAACGGAACTTATTAAAGCCAATGATTTTCTTAGAGATGCGAACAATGCCATTTTAGAACTTACCAAAGACATTCAAAGCAGTGCGGCTACAGAAATTGAACTCGCACATCGTATCCAACAGCTTAGTTCCGATGCCTCACAAGTCAAAGATATTTTAGTCGTCATTGGTGATATTGCCGATCAAACCAATTTGCTTGCTCTTAATGCAGCCATTGAAGCCGCACGTGCAGGTGAACATGGACGTGGATTTGCTGTTGTTGCGGATGAAGTACGAAAACTTGCAGAACGTACACAAAAAAGCCTTCAAGAGATCAATGCGACGATTAACGTTATCGTTCAAGCGATTATGGATAGCAGCGATCAAATGACATCTAACTCTCAAAAAGTTGAGTCTTTAGCGACTACAGCATGCAACGTAGAAGCAAAGATCAATAATATGTTCCAAGTGATGAGCAATGCAACAACCCTCTCCGATAAAACCACAGAGAATTATCTCAAAACAGGTTTGGACATTGAGTCGATGATCAAAGATGTCAATCAAATCAATGATATTTCAAGCCAAAATGCGCGCAGTGTTGAAGAAATCGCTAGTGCAGCAGAGCACCTTAGCCGCATGACCGAAACACTCAACCTCAAACTCTCTGAGTTTAGGACCTAATAACCTGTTTGTAGGGAAGTTAGCATTCATTGGCTAACTCCCTCTTACACGATCCTTGTCTCTTCATCGCTATATGTTTCTTTTTTCTTCAATCCTCTTTTTAGTCCTCTTTATTCCCGACAATTTTAATATAATTGGATTCTATTTTGTGTTACAATGAATTTTAATAGCCTTAAAGGAGGAAACTATGAAAATCTCAACACGGATTTTAATTTCGCTTATCCTATCCTTGCTTATCTTGGGCGGTTGTTTAATGGGTATCTCATATACCAATACAAAAAGCAATGCAGGGACTTTTGTAAGCGATTATGAAAAGAGTGCTTACTCTTTTTATGAAAATGAACTCAAAACCATCATGGGAATCATGCAACAAACTGCAAGCGCAATTTACAAAGCCGAAAAAGCTAAAGGAACCTCTGATGAGAAGATCAAAGAGGTGATTGTTTCTCAACTAGATGAACTGCGCTTTTTCGATGATAAAAGTGGTTATATTTTTATTTACGAACCTGATGGAACCAATGTGATGCTTCCAACCAACAAGTCGCTTCAAGGGAAAAATCTAAGCCACCTCAAAGATACCAATGGTGTCTTCTTCGTAAAAGAACTTATAGAGACTGCTCAGAAAAAAGGAGGAGGACTTGTTAAGTACTTCTTCCCAAAAGTAAAAGATGGACAACCCTTCTTAAAGTACGCCTATTCAATACCTTTTGAGCCCTATAAATGGACACTTGGTACAGGAATCTATGTTGATAACGTTGAAGCCGAAGTAGGAAAACTCAAAACACAAATTTCAGATAATGTTGCTTCACAAATTCGCTCTTTCTTACTGATTTCTTTGGTCTTGGTTATTTTAAGTATTGTGGCAACGGCATTTATCATTAAAAAAACCATCTCTAACCCACTCAATGAACTTATTGATAAAGCCGATAACCTCTCTAGTGGCGATGGCGATCTTACACGTAAACTTGAAGTGATTGGCAATGATGAGATAGCACAAGCCAGTACGAGTATTAATCGCTTTATTGAAAAAGTACGTATCTTAATCAGTGAAGCTAAAAACCTCTCCAATGAAAACTCATCCATTTCCCATGAACTTTCTTCAACCTCTTTGGAAGTGGGACGTGCTGTGGAAACATCAATGCAAATTGTAGGTAATACAACAAGTAAAGCATCTACGCTCAAAACAGAGATGAATACGGGAATGGGTGAAGCAAAAGCGGGCAAAGAAGAGCTTATTAAAGCCAATGGCTATCTTAAAGAAGCAAACAGTGCGATCTTAGAATTGACCAAAGATATTCAAAGTAGCGCTTCAACAGAAATTGAGCTTGCTAGAAAAATTCAACAACTCAGCCACGATGCTGAACAAGTCAAAGAAGTTTTAGTCGTCATCGGTGATATTGCCGACCAAACCAATTTGCTTGCTCTTAATGCAGCCATTGAAGCTGCACGTGCGGGTGAACATGGACGTGGATTTGCTGTTGTTGCGGATGAGGTACGAAAACTCGCTGAGCGCACTCAAAAAAGTCTTCAAGAAATCAATGCTACCATCAATGTCATCGTTCAAGCCATTGTTGATAGTAGCGATCAAATGACGTCTAACTCTAAAAAAGTTGAGTCTTTAGCGACTACTGCCTGTGATGTGGAAACGAAGATTAACAACATGTTCCAAGTAATGAACAATGCAACCAAGGTTTCTGACAAAACAGCTGAAAATTATCTCAAAACTGGTTCAGATATAGAATCTATGATTGATGATGTCAATCAAATCAATGACATTTCAAGTCAAAATGCACGCAGTGTTGAAGAAATCGCTAGTGCAGCAGAGCACCTTAGCCGCATGACCGAAACACTCAACCTCAAACTCTCTGAGTTTAGAACATGATGGATTTGTATTGATGAATGCTGATTTTTCGATTGTTTCGACCGCTATTTTACTCATGTTTGTGATTGATCCTTTTGGAGCCGTTCCTGTCATTCTCTCCATCTTAAAAGATGTGGACATCGCACGAAGACGGCTCATCATTCTTCGAGAAATGATCTTTGGACTTGCTATTTTGATGCTCTTCCTCTTTGGGGGAGAGCTCTTTTTAAATATCTTCCACTTAGAGACTGAGTCCGTTCGCATCGCAGGAGCTGTGATCTTTTTTGTCATTGGTATTAAGATGATTTTCCCAGGAGAGGAAGGAAGCAGTACGCTTTATGGCTCAGCAAAAGAGCCTTTTATGGTACCCATTGCTATGCCTCTCATCGCAGGACCTTCGACACTGGCAACCCTTTTAGTTTTGGGGAAATCTCATACCAATGCCATGGGAAGTCTTTTTAGTGCTCTCATTTTAGCATGGCTTATCTCTGCGCTCATTATGTACCTCTCTCCCATTCTTTATAAACTACTGCGAGAGAAAGGGCTTTCTGCACTTGAACGCTTGATGGGAATGCTACTTTTGATGATGTCGGTACAGATGTTTATTGATGGTGTCAGAGGACTTATTCATACGTTTTAGGGTTCATCTACTAAAACCTATGTTAAAAATAGCAATTACAAAATCAATTTATCAATATGCGATTTTTCTTTAATTTGCTTCAGTTTTTCAAGGTTTTTTTCAACTTCTTCAATTTGTTTATCAAGTAGCAAACCCGCATTAATCAACTTTATAAGCTCAGGCTTATTTTTTTCCCAATTTCTTAAGGTTGTAGGGTCAACTTGCAATTTATCGGCAAGTTCTTTGCGTGTCATGCTGAATATTTCCTTTTTTTCATATATTTTGATTAATTATTCACTCTTTTGTTGCTTTTTTTAAATTTCTTTGCTATACTGCCAAAATGAATTATTCATTTTTTAATAACAAAAAATATAAATAATTCATAAAATAGACAACACCAAAAGGATTGTTATAATCACTTTGATACAAATGACTTAACACTCAAAATGTGAACTTATTTTATATTC
>CAYXNJ010000003.1:0-96201 GCA_964466465.1 uncultured Sulfurospirillum sp. | reverse complement strand
TTTAACACAAATTTAATCTTCTTAAGCTTCGTTGTACATTTGCTGCACTATAATTCTTGCATTATGTGATATTTTTGTGACATAAAAACACAAGTAGGAGGAATTGATGCAGGCTAGAGATGCATTGAACTATGACTATTCAGTAGCCAAATGTTTTACCTACGCAGCGATCCTTTTTGGAATCGTTGGTATGTTAATAGGTGTTGTTATCGCCTATCAGATGGCTTTCCCTGAGTTGAATTACTTGGCGGGTGAATATGGTACTTACAGTCGTTTAAGACCATTACACACTTCAGGAGTAATTTTTGGATTCTTACTAAGCGGAATCTTTGCAGCATGGTACTACATTGGGCAAAGAGTACTCAAGGTTTCATTAGCAGAGTCACCTTTTCTTATGGTCCTTGCAAAGCTTCACTTTTGGCTTTACATGATTCTTATGACAATTGCGGTTGTCAATCTTTTTTTAGGTATTTCTACCTCTAAAGAGTATGCGGAGCTTGAGTGGCCTTTAGATATTTTAGTTGTTGTGGTTTGGGTACTTTGGGGATTAAACATTTTTGGTTTGATTGGTATCAGACGTGAAAAAACACTTTATATCTCTATTTGGTATTTTATTGCAAGCTTCCTTGGTGTTGCTATGCTTTATCTTTTCAACAATATGGAAGTTCCAACATACTTTGTTGCAGGCACAGGAAAATGGTATCACTCTGTTTCAATGTATGCAGGCTCAAATGATGCGATGGTTCAATGGTGGTATGGTCACAATGCGGTAGGTTTTGTTTTCACAGTGCCTATTATTGCGATGATCTATTACTTCTTACCAAAAGAATCTGGTCAACCGGTTTTCTCTTATAAACTTTCACTTCTTTCTTTCTGGGGTTTGATGTTTGTTTACCTTTGGGCTGGCGGACACCACCTTATTTACTCTACAGTGCCTGACTGGGTACAGACTATGGGTTCAATTTTCTCAATTATCTTGATTCTTCCTTCATGGGGTAGTGCGATTAACATTCTTCTTACTATGAAAGGTCAATGGGGTCAACTTAAAGAGAATCCACTCGTTAAATTGATGATTTTTGCTTCAACCTTCTATATGTTTAGTACACTTGAAGGTCCAATTATGTCAATCAAATCTGTTAACGCGTTAGCGCACTTTACAGACTGGGTTCCTGGACACGTTCATGATGGTACACTTGGTTGGGTAGGTTTTATGACAATGGCAGCATTGTTCCATATGGCTCCTCGTATGTTCAAACGTGAAATTTACAGTAAAAAATTGATTGAAGCACAATTCTGGATTCAAACAACTGGTATCGTCCTTTACTTCTCAAGTATGTGGATTGCAGGTATTACTCAAGGTATGATGTGGAGAGCAACAGACCAATTTGGTAACCTTGCTTACTCATTCATTGATACGGTAACTGTACTTATTCCATACTATGCAATTCGTGCAACAGGTGGTTTATTGTATCTAATTGGTTTCTTCATGTTCACTTACAATATGTATAAAACAATGACTGCAAGTAAAGCAATTGAGTCTGAGCCTCAAAATGCTTCACCTATGGCAGCGTAAAAGGAGGATAGGATTATGTTTCATTGGTTAGAGAGAAACCCATTCTTTTTTGCGGTAGGTGTGTTTTTAGTTATTGCGTATGCTGGTGTTGTAACAATTTTACCTGATTTTATGGAGACAGCACGTCCATTAGCAGGTACAAAACCATATACTGTATTAGAATTAGCGGGTCGCCATGTTTATATGAAAGACAGCTGTAATGCGTGTCATTCACAACTCATTCGTCCGTTCAAATCAGAGACAGACCGTTATGGTATGTACTCTTTAAGTGGTGAATATGCTTACGATAGACCATTCCTCTGGGGTTCAAAAAGAACTGGCCCTGATTTGATGAGGGTTGGAAACTATAGAACAACAGATTGGCATGAATACCATATGTTAGATCCAATCAGTGTTGTTCCAGGCTCTATTATGCCAGCGTATAAACATATGTTTAAAAATAACGCAGACATCGATACAGCGTATGCAGAAGCATTAACAGTTAAAAAAGTCTTCAATACGCCTTATGATCAACCTAATATGCCTAAACTTGGTACCCAAGAAGAAGCTAAAAAAGCGGTTATGGAAGAAGCTGCACTGATTGTTGCAGATATGAAAAGCCAAGAGGTAAAAGAGGCATTTAAGCGTGGTGAGATCAAAGAGATTGTGGCACTTATCGCCTATCTCAATAGCTTAAAATAAGGTGTTAACGGTGAGTATGGAAGAAATTAGAGCAATTCAAGCGTACGCTTATGTGGCAGCAACTGTTTTTTTGGTTGTAATTATGTACAGCTATTTGTATCATCTTTACAGAGCTGAAAAAAAAGGGACACGAAACTATGAGCAGTATGGCAATATAGCATTACATGATAAGATTGATGATGCTCCAATTGAAACCCGTACTCCATCAAACAAAGAGAAAGAATAAAGAGGAGCGATAAATGAATTGGCTGAATGACAATGTAAACGCATTAGCATTGCTTGGTGCAGCAGCAATTTTAATTCTCACTGTTTTTGTTGTTGGTAAGTATATGAAACAGATGAAAACCGACAAAAGTGGTGGAGAATTAGCGAAAGAGAATTGGGATGGTATTGGCGAATATAAAAATGCTCTCCCTATTGGTTGGGCACTTTCATTTCTTGGTACGATTGCATGGGCGGCATGGTATTTCCTTGCTGGTTATCCACTTGCAAGTTATTCACAACTTGGTGAGTACAATCAAGAAGTAAAAAGTTACAATACAAAATTTGAGAGTAAATTCGCAAATCCAGATAAAGCAACCTTAATGGCTATGGGTGAGGGTGTTTTCCTTGTCCAATGTGCTCCATGTCATGGTGTTACAGGCGATGGTATGAACGGAAAAGCACTTAACCTCTCTAAATGGGGTAATGAAGAAGCAATCGTTGCATCTATTTTAAATGGTTCAAAAGGCTCAGATTATCCTCTGGGTGAAATGCCAGCAGGACTTTTGGATGCTGAAAGTGCAAAAGCCGTTGCAGCATACGTTATGCAAGAAGTATCTGTGGTTAAAAAGAGCAAAAATCCAACGCTTGTCGAGACAGGCAAAGCACTTTGGGCAACATGTGCTGCATGTCATGGTGAAGATGGCAAAGGTATGGCAGGTAGTGCTCCAGATTTAAGTGTTTATGGCGATGCGAAATTCGTTGTCAATGTTTTAGGCACTGGTAAAAAAGGAATGATTGGTAATATGCCTAAGTTTAATGATGGTCGTTTAACCAATGTTCAAAAAACAGCGGTTGGCACTTATGTCAGCTCTTTAGCGAAATAAGGACTGGTCAATGGAAAATACAAATAGAAACGTATTTGGGCTAAATGGCATTACAGGAATGTTGATTGCAACTGTCTTATTGCTTTCTATCCTTGGTGTTTTAACATTCTTTGGATTAAAAGCACAACAAGCAGTTGCTGATAAACCTTATAAAATTACGGATCCGCAAGCGCTTCAAATGAAAGATGCTGCGAATGCGAATCAAAAAGCTATAGCGAAATAAGGGGTATAACATGGCTGAAAATATGGATAAAATCATCGCTCTTGGTTTGGTTCTCATTGCTGCAATTACAGCGTGGGCAGTATTGACTCCAAACCATTTGTTTATCGGTTAATGAAGACCTTATTACATGTAAGTACAAAGAAGCTTTGGCTTCTTTGTCTTATTTCATTCCTCCCTATTTTGGTTTTTGCCAAGGACTTTGTAGTTTACGATGACATTTTAGAAGAGAAAACTGCCCAGAAAATTGAAGAGATGGGGCAAGAGCTTTTCGCTAAAAGCGGTGTCAAAGTTATTTTAATTGCTAAAAAAAGTGGCAATGAAAATATTCTTGCGTATGAGCAAAACTTTGCCAAAGATCTTACGCCTCCTTATGCACTTTTAACTCTTTTTGAAGCTGAGCAAAAAGTCGATGTGTATGCTTCTGCTGGATTAGAAAAAGAGTTTGATAGAGAAGCATTGCTTTCACCACTCCCTTGGAAAGGAACGATTATTCCTCTATTGACCTCTAAGAAAAAAGAGGTTGGGGTAAGTCCTGCACTACTCAATGGCTATGCAGAGCTTGTTGAAGAGATAGCAAAGTACCGTAATATTGAGTTAGAAAGTGCCATAGGTAGTGCTAATAAAACAACCATCAATATTGTAAGACTTTTACTCTATAGTTTTATGGCTATGGTCGTTGTATTAATTATTTACAGAAGGATGAAGAACCGTGGCTAAAGCAAAAAGTGAACATACATACTATCCACATGTCGTGGTAGGAATGATTATTGGATGTGTTATTGCATGTGGTTTTACGATTAAAATAGCATTGGATAACCCTGTTGAGATGGATACCTTTTATATGGAGAAGTACCAAAAAGTTGACCACTCTATCAATGAAATCATTGAGCTTCAAGAAAAATTTAATGCAAAGTTTGATCTTGCGTATTCAACAGAAAAATTTATGATTGGAGAGAATAGTATTACATTGCATCTTACGGATAAAAGCGGTCAGCTTGTCAACAATGCCAATGTAGTGCTTATGCTTTCTCGTCCTGATAGCAACAAAGAGAACAAACAATTGAAACCTTCTCATGTAGAAAATGGTAATTATACGTTTGGACCTTTTGAGATTAATAAACCAGGTCGTTGGCAAATTCTTAGCAAAATAGAACTTGGAGAATTTAAAGGTTATCATAAAAACGAAGCCTACGCAGCACAATAGATTCCCCTTTCTCCCTTAATAACGCGCGGTAAGACAGGTTGTGTGGTCTTGCCGCATTTCATTCTGATATAAAAAACCTTCTCAAATCTTTGCTTTGTTATAATATATCTATTAAACAAAAATGAGGAAAAATGTTAGAAGTTTTTGCAACCAGTCGTGCAGTGCGTTCTTTTTACGAAACCTTTAGTGACGCCAATACGCTTCTTCCAAAGGCAATTACGATTGCAGAACTGGAACAAAAAGCGCTTCTTGTTCCTCACCACTCTTTAGTTGATGAAGACATGCGTGTATTGCTTATGCAAGAAGCTTCACGCTTTACCAAATTTGAACTTCTTTATATCGAACGTGAGTTTTTTACGTTTTTAAAAAATTCTACCTATCTTTTTCGATTTTTTGAAGAACTTAGCCATGAAAAAGTGGCACTTGAAACGCTCATGTGTGTTGACACGTATGAACACTATGCCGAGCACTTAGAGGTTTTGCAAACGCTTTTAAAACACTATAAGGCTCTTTTATCTAAGCAGGCATTGTATGACCGTATCACTCTTCCAGAGCTTTATGAACTTAATAGTGCGTATATCCGCTCATTAGGCGCAGTTCGACTGCATTTGGAAGGCTTTTTGAGCCGTTTTGAAGTGGAACTTTTAACAAAAATAGCGGAACTGATTCCATTACATATTAAGGTTACGATCAGTGCGTATAACCAAAAAATGGTCTTACTGTTTGCTGATCTTGGAATCCATTTAGAACAAAACAACGCGTATGAAATCAACCTTTCAACCAAAGAGATTTTAGAGGTGACGCCTCAAAATAGTATAAAAAATGATGCTCATGTTTATGGTTTTTCATCACGTCTTGCACAAATGAGTTATGTGCAAAGTACGATTGCACAGTTTGTTGAGGAGGGCCTAAGTCCAGAAGAGATTGTGGTTATTTTACCCGATGAACGATTCTCAGAAGTTCTTCGTCCTTTTGATATATGGCACAATCTTAACTTCGCGATGGGCATCAGTCTTAAACAGAGCTCGTTTTATCAAAGACTTAGTGCCCTTGAAAAGGCAATGCGCAATGACGAGATCGAAGACCATCTTCGCCTTGCTCGCTTAAAAATAGAATCTGAAATGATAGCAGTATGTAAAGAGCTATGGCATCAAAAAGTTTCCTGCGAAAGAGCTATGGAATTTTTTGGGACATTGCTTGCATGCGATGTAAAAGAGCAGCAAAACTCACTTTTTAAAGAGGCTTTTTTTGCGTTTACTCATTTTTTAAAACACGCTCCAGCTCTTCGTTTTGAACAGGTTGTAAAACTGTTCCTCAATCGTCTTGCAGCGATGAGTCAAGATGATGTTAGAGGTGGAAAAGTAACGGTTTTAGGAGTGCTTGAAACCCGAGGTGTGGCGTATAAAGGGGTCATTGTTGTTGATTTTAATGATGAGTTTGTGCCTAAACGTTCTCAAAAAGACCTTTTTCTCTCCTCAGCCGTACGTGCACAAGCGGGGCTTCCAACGAAAAGAGATCGTGAAAATTTGCAGCGTTATTATTATCACCAACTTTTCTCTAAGGCTCAAAAAATCGCCATTGCGTTTGTGAAAAATGAGACCAGTATGCCTTCTCGCTTTTTAGATGAATTAGGATTTAATACCACCATAATGGCAGATGAAAAAGTGTTACAGCCTCTTTTATTTGATGTTATGCCATCCATAAGTATCTTTTCGCAAACATTCATTGATGCACCCTATGACCTCAAAGCATTTCCACTCTCTGCTACAAAATTAAAGACGCTTCTTAGCTGTAAGCGTCAGTTTTACTTTCGCTACATTGCAAGGCTCAAAGATGCGAAAATGCCAAGTAATACGATTGATGAGCAAACCATCGGAGTAGCATTACACAAAGTATTAGAAGATGCAATATGTGATGAAGCCCTAAGGGAAGAAAAAAAGCTCTCTGCGAAAATTGAAATGCTTTTAAAAGAGCAAAACAAACATGAAGTATGGGGTTATTTTGTTGATGTGTGGCTTCAAAAGCTAAAGCCTTTTATACGCAATGAAGTAGCGCGCTATGAAGAAGGTTTCCGTGTCATTCAAAAAGAGTTTGTACACAAAGTTGCGTATGAAGGATTTATGCTAGAAGGACAGATGGACCGCATTGATGAAAAAGAGGGTGAACTATTTGTTATTGATTATAAAAGTGGAAAAGTGCCAACAACAAGTGAGCGAACACTGGAAAGTACCGTTGATTTTCAATTAGCCTTTTACGCATTGATTGCAAATACGTTAGGACGTGTGAAGGGTGTGTACTATTACGACCTAAAAGAGGGCGTTTTGATCGAAGAGAATTTTTTGGAAGAGAAAAAAGCACTTTTAGCCATGAAATTGCAAGAGTTATCAAAACCGATTAATGGTTATGAACTGTGTGATGAGATAAAACATTGTCGTGTCTGTCCTTATGTTGAGCTGTGTGGAAGAGAGGAGCAGATATGAATCTTAGCCCTTATTTAGCCCTAGAAGCGAGTGCAGGAAGCGGTAAGACGTTTGCTTTGAGTGTGCGTTATCTCTCTCTTTTATTTATGGGAGCAAATCCTCAAAAGATCGTTGCATTGACATTTACCAACAAGTCTGCGGCAGAGATGAAAACACGTATTTTTGAAACGCTCAAACATTTGGAGAGTAAAGACGAGTTAAGTGCGATCTCTTTACAAACAGGAAAATCAAAAGAGACATTGCTTGCTGAAAAAGAGCGTGTCATGCAAACCTTGCTTCAAGCAGATATTAAAATTTCAACGTTAGATTCTTTTTTCTCTTTGATTTTACGCCATTTTGCTTTGCATGTAGGATTGCAACCTGATTTTAGAGTAGGACAAAATGGGCTGGAGGAGGAGCTTGTGGAGCGTTTTATACAAGAGTGCAAACGTAAAAATCTCTACCATACGCTCATTGCTTTTAGCATTACCGAAGATAAAAAACTTGGAGATCTGTTTAGTTTACTAAATCTACTCTATCAAAAAAAGTCAGAGTTAGATATCAGTACCCTAGATGAAGGACATTATCCATCCCTGCAGCCGTGTTTAGATATTTTGGGGCGGATCAGAGAGTATTTTGAACAAAGTGGACTCTCCACAAGAGGTATGGCAACACTCAAAGCAGAAACATTAAATGAATTATTATCGAAGAAGTATCTGGAGCGTGAGGATTTTGGTTATTGGGACTACAAAAAATATGCCAATGAAACAACCGATACCCTGCTTAGAGAACTCAAAAGTGCTCTCAATGAACATGTCAATGCTAAAGAAGCCTATTTCTTAGGGAAATTAGGAAAACTCTTTGCGATTTACGATGAGAGCCTTAGAGGTTTGATGGGTGAGTATGGCGAACTTCGTTTTGATGATGTCACAAATCTTCTTTATACGCTTTTACGTCAAGAAATCAGTAAAGATTTTCTCTACTTTCGTTTAGATGGTGTAATAGAACATCTGCTCATTGATGAATTTCAAGACACCAGCATTGTGCAGTATCAAATTCTTTTACCTCTCATTGAGGAAATACGCTCAGGACGCGGTGTGAAAGACTTTAAAACACTCTTTTTTGTAGGGGATGTGAAGCAGTCGATCTACCGTTTTCGTGGTGGGGCGAAAGAGTTGTTTGGGTACGCTAAAAAAAGCTTGCATTTAGATGTCAATGCACTTGATACGAACTATCGAAGTACCGAGCAGATCGTTACTTTTGTCAATGAAATCTTTACAAATAAGATCAAAGGTTATGAGCCACAAAAAGTCGCTAAAGCTACAGGTGAGGGTTACATCAATGTACGCATAGAAGAATCCATTGAACCTTCCATTTTAGAAGCGATTGCTTTACTGTTTAAAGAGGGCGTAAAGCCTAAAGATATAGCTCTTTTGGTACATACAAATAAAGATGCCAAAGTCTTTAAAGAGTTAGTACAAGAACAATTTACAGGAGTTCATGTACGACTTGAAGCAACCCTCAAATTGATTGAGCTTCGCTCTATTAAAGCGATTATTACTTTGATGAAGTATCTTTATTTTGGAGACGAACTTTACAGGGCAGAATTTCTTGTATTGTGCGGAATGTCATGGGATACCCCACTTTCAAAGAGTGGTTGGAATTTGGATGCAACACCACTTGTATTGGTCGAAAAAATTATCAAAACGTACCAACTCTTTGATGGAAGCGTAGATGTACTTAACTTTTTGGAAGTAGCAAGTCGCTATGAAGAGGTCGAGAGCTTTTTATTTGCAATGGATGAACTCAGTGACGAAGCAAAAAGCGAAGATAGCGATGGATTGCGTATTCTTACGGTGCATAAGTCTAAAGGACTGGAGTTTGAGCATGTCATTTTAGCAGATCGTTTAAGTCGTGACAATAACCGTAGCGATACGCTTTTATTTAGCTATGATGAGGTGGATATAAAAGGGCTTTACCTTACGATGGCAGGTAGAGAAGCGGTAGATAGCATTTATGCAAAAGCCAAAGAGCAAGAGAGTTTTTTGATGTACGAAGATAGACTCAATGCTCTTTATGTTGCCTTTACCAGAGCCAAAAGGTCACTTTTTGTATGCGCTAAAACACAAAACAGTGCCTTTGAAATGTTAGATCTAAGCACATTAGAGCGAGGAGCGATTAGTATTGCTTCCAAAGAAGTGCCTTCACTTTCAACTACAATGCGCCTCTTTCAGCCAAGACGTTATGGTGCTCAAGAAGTTGCGAGTACACCAGAGGATGAAGAGGAGAGCGCTGAAATCGCTTCTATTACCTTTGGAATCGCACAGCATTACTTGTTAGAGATGCTCAATACATTTGATGAAGAAGCCTTAAAAAGGGCATACATTGCTCTTCAAAACCGTTTTGCACCTTTGTTGGATGAATCAACATTGCAAGCGATTTATCAGCGAGGCGAAAAACTGATCTCTTGTAAACCTTTTTTAGATTTGATAAAAGGAGCGAAAATCTACAAAGAGCAACCACTTATTTATCAAAAAGAGCGCAAACAGATTGATCTTTTGTTAGAGTTCCTCGATAAAATCATTGTGATCGACTATAAAAGCTCTAAAAAGCAGAGTGCAAAACACCAAACGCAAGTGAAGCTCTATCAAGAAGCACTTTCCAAGATTTATGATTTGCCTGTAGAAGGCTACATTTGCTATTTGCAAAATGATGGTGTTGAACTTCTTAAAAGCTTATAACATACTTAATTTAAGCTATTTGTAAGTATATTTTGATTACACTTGCACTTCGTTAAATAAATACGTCAAAGGTTATGACAAATGAAAGCTACACAAGCGATTAAGCCAAGCGAAGTTAAACGCGACTGGATCGTAGTTGATGCTGCAGGTAAGAGATTTGGTAAAGTCCTTACAGAAGTAGCAACACTGCTCAGAGGCAAACATAAACCTTATTTTACTCCAAACGTTGATTGTGGTGATTTTGTTATCATCATCAATGCGGAAAAAGTAGAGTTTAGTGGAACAAAATTAGACACAAAAATGTATCACAGACACACAGGATATTTCGGTGGCGTTAAAAGTGAAAAATTGGGTGATCTTTTAAATACCAACCCAGCGAAATTGTACAAACTTGCAGTAAGAGGAATGTTGCCAAAAACAAACCTTGCAAAAGAGATGATCAAAAAGCTAAAAGTTTATGCAGGTAGTGAGCATCCACATACAGCGCAAGTTAAAGCAGAGGTAAAGTAATATGGCAAAAGTATATGCAACTGGAAAAAGAAAAACAGCTGTTGCTAAAGTATGGGTTGCTCCAGGTAAAGGAAGCATCACTGTTAATGGCATCGATTTTGAAGCGTGGCTTGGTGGTCATGAGACCATTAAAAAACGTGTTCGTCAACCACTTGCTCTTACAAAACAAGAGACAAGCTTTGACATCGTAGCTGACACTCTTGGTGGTGGTTATTCAGCACAAGCGGATGCACTTCGCCATGGTATCTCTAAAGCACTTGCTTCTATGGACGCAGACTTTAGAGCAATCTTGAAACCACACGGCTTATTGACACGTGATTCACGTGTTGTTGAGCGTAAAAAATACGGTAAGAAAAAAGCTCGCCGTAGCC
The DNA here is from genome assembly GCA_964466465.1 of uncultured Sulfurospirillum sp. Classification (GTDB taxonomy): domain Bacteria; phylum Campylobacterota; class Campylobacteria; order Campylobacterales; family Sulfurospirillaceae; genus Sulfurospirillum. Next base: position 85,351 of record CAYXNJ010000003.1, on the reverse strand, counting down.
CACAATTCTCAAAACGTTAATGATTTTCTTCAGGGAATCATTAAAAGTTTCCTTGAAAACGTTAATCGTTTTTATGTAAAAGCCTATCAAGGCTTTTACATTTTTCTTTCTCTCTATTCTTCCATTTTAAAACTTCATACTCTAAAACGTTATAATACTTCTTTTATAGATTAGGAGTAACAGCATGAGCACTTTTTGTTTGATAACAACAACATTTCCTGATGAACAAAGTGCAAAAACCGTCATTCAATTTTTATTAGAGCAAAAGCTTGCTGCGTGTATTCAAATGCAAAGGATCCAGAGTTTTTATACGTGGGAAGGAGAGCAATGTGAATCACATGAGCAATTACTTCTCATCAAAACGAGGAGTGTATTATTCAAAAAAATAGAAGAGATCATTCTAAAACACCATCCTTATACAACACCTCAACTCATACAAATTCCGATAGAAGAAGGGCACAAAGCATATTTAAACTGGATTGAGGAAGAAACTAGGACAGATTAGTAGTTTGCCAATTCTTGTATCAGTGTTTTCACTTCATCTTTGTCGAAGAAGAGATTGAATTCTAATTCCTTTGCAAATGTTTTCAGTAGTGCAATTTTCTTCATTTGTCGTTCATCATGGTTTTGTGTGGCTGAAAGCTCGGCATCCAGTCTTTGAAGGAAGTTTTGGCGTATCTCTTCTTGTTTTTGCTCTTTGGATTTAGGCTCTTTTTTAGGCTTTAGTACAAGAATTAAAAAGCCAAGCAGCGTGAGTATGGCAAGGGTACTAAAAAATATTTCCATAAAAAACCTTTATATGTCAATGTGATTGATTTGAAAGTATATACTAATGAGAGGCATTATGCCTCTCATTTGAAGAGATTTAACGTTGAATATTTTTACAACGAGGTGAATTTAGAATGGATTTAATATCTTCATTGATCTTGTCAAGTTTTTGTGCACTTGGCGCAAAAGTTGGGCTACGCATATCTATAATGGCACTTAGCTTTTCAAGCTCAGCTTCAAATTTACTAATATCTGCAATTCCCATCTCTAACAGTTTTGGATCAAGATTAATATCAAAATTAGGTAACGTTGTATCAATATTAAGATGTAATTTACTGAGGATAGGTTTTACTAAATTATTGGCTTCATTTTCCAAATCACGGATAATAGATCCAAGTCCCACGGTTTTAAGAGCTGAAAAAATAGTTGAGCTTAACATAGACTCTATTTTATGTTCTATTGCATCAGCACCTTTAAGCGCATCGTTAACAGACATTGTTATATCAACATGACATGTTTTATCGCCACAAGGATAGGGTACTTTCTCGGTACAGGTTTCGACACCACATGGATAATGAACCTTTTTACCCAAAACATGTTTTGTGCATGTTTTTTCTCCACAAGGGTAAGATTGCTCTTTATGGCATATCTCAACACCACAAGGATAGCCAGGTTTGACACCTATGCGTTTATCTAAAACATATTCTAATTCATTGAGGACATCATAGAGAGGGGCAAGGTTCGCATTCAAGCGCATAACGGGTTCTTCAATAACTTTGATTTTTTCAATCTGTTTGAGTATCTCAAGCATCGTTGCTTCAGGTATTTTTCGGATAGTATCGTAAATATCATTAATCCTTTTCATCTCTCTGTCAATGTCGGCATAGACAACCCTTGAATGATCCAAAATATCAATGACCATGCCATCATGTTCACATTGTGAAACGAGTCCCACTCCGTTGATGTAATTTATACCAACCCGTCTAAACGCATCTTCACCGATGACAAGGTTTGAAGCAACAACTTCCGCTTTATGTGTTGCATTTAAGAGCGGAACCACTCTCACGTCAATATCTTGCATGGTTTTAGAGGCATCTGAAACAGGTTTATGAATCTTTTCAAGATCAAGCTTGAGTTTTTGGGCTTGTTCTCGTGTTTGTGGGATTTGTTCGGCTACGGTAAGACCTTCTTTTGTAGCGGTAAGCGCACCATCAAGTGCTTTTAATGCTTGCGATGTTCTATGTAAAATCATCAACGCATGTTCAAAATCAAGTAATTCTTTATCAACCTGATGGGTATTGTCCATCAATCGTTTAGATTCATTAGTAAAGACTTTTCCCTCATCAAAAAAAGCTGTAGAAGCTTTCATAAAGTCTTCATCTGTATTGGCATACAGAAGGGAACTAGCAACTAAAAAGATGCACCAACATTTTGCAAAAAAACCTGTGTTAAAGAATGAAATTGGCATTGTTTACTCCTTTGTAAGTAATACCATCAGGTCTAAGACACGGCTAAAAGCCTACGAGAGTGTGCGTTTTTTCTTCTTAAGTCATTTACTATTAAAATTGTCAAAACTATCGTATTTATCTCGATCTCTATCATAGGATGAATCTTGTCTGGAAGACTGATCTGGTGCTTTGATACCTTTTGGCGGAGCGCCATCCGCTTTGGTTAAGGGTGCTATGTCAATAAGCCTATCCATAAAGTGTTTGTACAGTACGATTGTTTCTTCTTTGCTCAAGTTATGGTTTATCGAGAGTTCGCATACGCGGTACATTAATTCTCTTGTAATCAGCACTAAAGGGTCTCTTCCCCCTAAAGAAAGTGCGCCACTTCCTGATGTAGCACCTACACTTTCTTTTGCAATTCCTCCAGCGCCAAATCCCAAAGATATACCACCTTCAGGCGCACTGACTGCATCACTTTCTCTTGCTGCACAAAATTGATGGAGATTGCCAGGCGCTTTTATAAGACTGGTTTCTGAGTCCTCCGTGGCAGTAAAGGTTGTTAGCCCACCTTGTTGGTATGTAAGAGGTTGCGGAACATTGGTACTACAAGCTGTAAATAACGCTACAGAGAACAAAAGTCCAATGATAGCAAAATGATGATACAAGGGAGAACGATACATGAGAGATCCTTTTTATATAATTCTGTTACATTGTTTGTATCACAAGCTTAATATCTAGTTGTAGCATAAAGATTAAATACTTAAATATATATACGAATAAGGATAAAATATAAATTTTAGTGTAAGGTTAAATTAAAAGGTACTTTTTTACACATACAGCTATCATTTCTTAAACCACTTTTGTGTAAAATCTCTTAAACTAACACAAAGAGGAATCCCATGCACTTTACAACTCCCCTTAAAAGTAACAGCACCAAAATCATGCTCGTTGGAAGCGGCGAACTTGGCAAAGAAGTTGTCATCGAAGCAACACGTCTTGGCATCGAAACTGTAGCGGTGGACTCATATCCAGAGGCTCCTGCGCACTTGGTTGCCAATAAAAGCTATGTCATCAACATGAAAAACAAAGAAGAGCTTTTAGAGGTCATTCGCCGTGAAAAGCCAACGTACATCTTGCCTGAAGTGGAAGCTCTGAGCATTGATGCACTCATCGAAGCGGAGAAAGAGGGCTTTTGTGTCATTCCTAATGCGGATGCGGTGAAAAAGACGATGAACCGTAAAAACATCCGCGAATTTGCAGCAGAAAAACTAGGGCTTAAAACCAGTGGTTACGTCTTTGTAAAAACACTACAAGAGTTACAAGAAGCAACGAAAAAGTTGGGTATTCCTTGTGTGGTGAAGCCTGTTATGAGCTCATCTGGACATGGTCAAAGTGTGATTAGAAGTGAAGTGGACATCCAAAAGTCATGGGAAATTGCCAAAGAAGCAAGAGGTGATGCGAGTGAGCTCATCGTTGAGGCGTTTGTGCCTTTTGACTATGAGATTACACTGCTTACCGTTCGCAATGGTAAAGAAACAGTCTTTTGTGAGCCTATCGGGCATATTCAAGAAAACGGTGACTATGTACTCAGCTGGCAGCCAGTGCCGATGAAGCCTGAAGTATTAGCTAAGGCACAAGTGATGGCAAAAACAGTGACCGATGGTTTGGGTGGTAGAGGACTATTTGGCGTAGAATTTTTTGTGAAAAACGATGAAGTCTATTTTAGTGAACTTAGTCCTCGTCCACACGATACAGGTATGGTTACAATGATTACACAGTCTCAGAGTGAATTTGCCCTACATGTCAGAGCTGTTCTTGGCTTACCACTTGATTTTACATTTTATGGAGCAGGTGCGAGTGGTGCATTTAAGAGCCTTAAAGAAGAGCATTTACCAGTGCTTAACATTCCTGAGAGCGCGTTTAGTAAAAACTCTTATGTGCGTGTTTTTGGTAAACCAGTGAGCCATGTGGGTCGTCGTATGGCTGTGGCATTGGTACTGGATGAAGTAGAAGCCGCTAAGAAAAAAGCAAAAGAGATCGTTTCTGCGATCATTGGATAATGAAGTCAAAAATTCTCATCAGTGCATGTCTCATTGGTGAAAATGTAAAATATGATGGTGGCCATAATGCTATCTCTTCAGAGATCATACACCGGTGGAAAGAAGAGGGGCTTTTAGTTCCTCTTTGCCCTGAAGTACTAGGAGGGCTAAGTGTTCCTAGACCCATGTGCGAGGTTATTAAGGGTACCAATAAGGTGATATGCAAAACAGGAGAAGATGTCAGTCTTGCTTTTGAAAAAGGTGCACGTGAGAGCTTGCGCATTGCCCAAAAAGAGGGCATTTGCATGGCAATTTTAAAAGCAAGAAGCCCATCGTGTGGTAAAGATGTTATCTATGATGGAACCTTTACAAGTACGAAAGTAGAAGACTCTGGGATTACCTGTAAGCTTTTACAAGAGAGTGGTATCCCTGTTTTGAGTGAAGAAGAGCTAGCATTAGCCTACGCATTTTGGAAATCAAAGGGGAATTAAATCCCCTTTCGTTTAGGCATTGTGTAAAATATCTTCAATAGCACGTTTTGTATAAACAGCGTTCATTCCCCAAACTACAGCAGTTTGTGCTGCATTTTCCGCAATAGCAGAAATCTCATTTTTACTGATAGACGCTTCTTCTAAATGTACGGGTGCACCAATTTTAGCAAACCAATTTTTAAGAGCAAGGATACCTTCATCCACAGAGTTCAATCCAAAAATTTCTTTTGAAAAGCGCTCAAACTGGGCGTGATTTTGGTTTTTGAACCATTGCATCCATGCAGGGATAACGATGGCAAGTCCTGCACCATGTGCAATATTGAAAAGTGCAGAAAGTGAGTGTTCAATCATATGATTTGGAAAGCCTGAAGGATTTGTTCCCGCCGTGGTTGAGCCATTGAGTGCTTGTGTCGCAGCCCACATAAATTCAGCTCTTGCATTATAGTCCTCTGGATTTTGAAGTAAAATCTCTGTGCTTTCCATAACGGTTTTAACAATGCCCTCAACCATACGAGATTGAAAATGAGGTTGTGTACTTGCTGTGAAGTACCCTTCAATGACATGTGCAATGATATCAACCGCAGAATAAGCAAGATAATCATTAGGAACACTTTTTGTCAGTTCTGGATTGAGAATGGAAACTTTTGGATAGATATGTTCTGAATGAATCGAATATTTTTGTTTGGTCTCTTCGTTACTGACAACGGCAAAGCCATTCATTTCACTACCTGTTGCCGCAAGTGTCATCACTGCAAAGACCGGCAAGGCTTTTTCAATCGCTGCTTTGCCGATAAAAAAGTCCCAAACATCATTTTTGACTAAGGCACCTACAGCAATCGTTTTAGAACTATCTAGCACAGAACCACCACCGATTGCAAGAATGGCCTCTACGTGCTCTTTTTGAGCCAATGCAATACCTTCTTTGACTTTTGAAAGTTTAGGATTACTTACAACACCACCAAGTTCAATCCATGCAATGCCTTCTTTTGCAAGAGAATCGGTTACTTTGTTGTAAAGTCCATCGCTCTTAATACGCTCACTTCCATAGCACAGTAGCACTTTTTTAACACCAAAAGGTGCTATCTCCGCTCCGATAAGACTCTCTTTATTTTTACCAAATACTATTTTTGTTGGGTTATGATAGATAAAATCAACCATCGATACTCCTTATGTTTTAATGGTGTTATTATAGGATGAAAGTGGCAATAAGCGATAGAATATTTTTTTATAATTATTGCCTAATCCTACAAATTATCTTATAATGCCATCAAAACAACACTAAAGTGAGTATCTTTGACAGAAAATGAATTCATGAAACTTCAACAAGCCGAATTAAAGAACCTAATCGAAAAGCACGCCTCAAAAGAAGGTGGTAGCAGTACAGCAGTACCATGCTTACGCTTTTTTTGCGCAACAACACCCAGTGAGTTTTTGCATACGCTGTACGAGCCATCATTGTGTATTATTGCTCAAGGCTCCAAAGCTGTTGGCTTGGGTGAAGAGATGTTTTCATACGACAAAGATAAGTATTTAATCGCTTCGGTGCACCTGCCTGCACGTGTCCAAATTCAAGATGCTTCCGTTGAAAAGCCGTATGTGTCACTGCAACTTACTTTCTCAATGGATCAAATCTTAGAAATTCTCAAAGAGTGCAATGATGATGAAGTGCTCAGTACGCAACAGCCTGGGTGTGGGCTTTATTTTGGGGACAATAGCTTGTTATTGCTTGAACCTATTTTACGGCTGGTTCGTTTGCTAGAGAACCCAAAAGATATAGGTATTCTTGCACCTATGATTACACGTGAGATTTTGTACCGCATTGTGCAAGATAAAGGTGGAGCGATTATCCGACAGTTCGCAAAAAATGGCAGCCTTGCGCAACGGATTGCTAAAGCCATTACGATGATTAAAAATGATTTGGCTGAGCCATTGCGTATTGAAACACTGGCACAAGAAGCTCAGATGAGTGCATCGTCATTTCATTATCATTTTAAACGTGTTACGACGATGAGTCCATTGCAGTTTCAAAAATCATTACGTTTGCAGGAAGCTAGACGACTTTTGATGGTTGAAGAAATGGAAGCAAGCAATGCGGCTTTTCAAGTAGGTTATGAAAGTCCATCACAGTTTAGTCGTGAATATGCCCGTCTTTTTGGGCTTCCGCCAATACGCGATGTTAAACGGCTACGAGAGTCTTTTGCATCAGCCTAATTTTTTTATGAATTGCGGACAAAAGATTGCATTTTTTTAGAGAGAGTGCCAAACACGAGATCATACGAGTCATCGATCCAGCCAAAAAGCATTGACTCGTCAATCTCATCGTCGCAAATGACAGTGTTCCAATGTTTTTTATTCATATGATACCCAGCAATAACATTTTCATACATCTCTCTTAACTCTCTTGCATAGTAAGGATCACATTTAAGATTGATGCGAGGAGGGTTGCTCTCTTCGTCCACCAGTGCGAAAATTTTATGACCGACTTTAAAGACGGCAGTGGTTTCATCAAAGGGGTATTCTTTAACTGCGCCCATATGGCTAAGGCAATAGTTTTCTAAAATTTCAGTTGTCATTTTATTTACATCCACAGCTGTTTTCGTGGTCATTTACCATACCACAGGCTTGCATAAAAGCATAAATGGTTGTTGAACCTACAAACTTAAACCCTCGTTTTTTAAGATCTTTGGTGAGTGCATCTGAAATAGGTGAAGTGCATGCTGCTATTTTATAGTCGGGCACATCATTTATAACGGTTTTATTGTTAACATAAGCCCAAAAATAGGCATCAAGTGAACCATACTCTTGGATAATGGTTTGAAAAAGTTTGGCATTGTTGATGATAGCTTCGATTTTGGAGCGGCTTTTGATGACTTCGCCTTCACTTAAAATGCGCTCAACGTCCATTTCGCCAAAATGTGCCACTTTTTCAAGGACAAAACTGGCAAAGGCATTGCGGTAGCCTTCACGTTTTTTAAGGACAGTCAGCCAACTAAGCCCCGCCGATTGGGTTTCTAAACAAATGAGCTCAAAGAGTGCCCTGTCATCATGTAAAGGTTTTCCCCATTCTTCATCATGGTATGCCACATAAGTTGGATCACTGAGTTTTACCCAGCCACAACGTGAAAAATTTTCTATCATTGGATTGCCTTGAAACGATTTTGAGTATTTTAACGTATGAGAGTTAACGAATAGAAAATTTTAAAAAGACAAAATAACTCCTATTAACTTTTTGTTTACGAAAGATTAATAGAGCATTTAAACAACTACTCTATACTTTCACTACCAAGACAATTACCTCCTTTTTGTGAATCACTTAACCATTTTAAAAATGAGTTTCCAGATTGCCCGGTCTGGAAGCTTTTTTTATTTTCAAACACAAAAAAAAATCTTCCTTTGTTTCAAACTTTACGACTATGTTATAATCTTTCTTATGAAAACACTTTTACTTCTCTTCATGTTCACGCTTACTGTTTTTGCAAGTACATTGCATCTTTCTATTTCTGCTAATCCTAGCCGTTTAAATCCCATTCTTTCTACGGATAAAACAAGCTCAGATGTGGCACAGTGGCTCTTTAATGGGCTAATTAAATACGACAAAGATGCGAATATTATTCCCGATCTTGCAGAGCGTTACTATTTTATAGATGATACAACCTTAGTCTTTGAACTCAAACAAAATGTACAATGGAGCGATGGAGCTCCTTTTAGCGCGCGTGATGTTCTTTTTACCTATGAAACGATTATTTCGCCCAAAATATTTACACCGTATGCTTCTGGCTTTATGCACATCGATCACGTCAAAATGTTGAATGATTTTAAAATCGAAGTAAAGTATAAATATCCCTATTTTAAAGCACTTGAAGTATGGATGATGGAGATATTGCCTGAGCATAAACTCAAAAATGAAACGGATTTAATGACTAGCAAGTTCAATCAAAATCCACTTGGTACAGGTCCTTATACCCTTGCACACTTTAATATTTCTAAAGACATCGCCTTGGAAGCGAATCCTAGCTATTTTATTCATAAACCCAATATCAATCAAATTATTTTTCACTACCTGCCCGATCGTTCCGCAGAGTTTTTAATGCTCAAATCTAAAAAACTTGATGTTGGTTCACTTTCTCCTCTGCAGTTAGAGCGCCAAATTGATGAAGATTTTCGTAAGCATTACACGATTTATGAAGATATCGCGCATAATTACTCGTATATGGGCTTCAATCTCAAATCAGAGAAATTTAAAGATCCAAGAGTCCGCGAAGCGCTTTCTTTAGCCATTGATCGCCAAGAATTAGTGGATATTCTTTATTTTGGGCATGGCAAAGTCTGCACAGGTCCTTTTATGCCCGAAACAGGGGCTTTTAATGAAAATGTGAAAGCGCCAAAGCCCAATATTGAAAAAGCAAAAGCCCTTTTAAAAGAGGCAGGTTATGATGAAAATCATCCGTTTGAGTTTGAGTTAAGTACCAGTGCCAATGGTAGCGGTAGTTATTCTGCTCAAATACTCCAGCACCAGCTTAAAAAAGCGGGTGTTGTGATGAACCTTCGCATTATGGAGTGGCAAGCTTTTTTAAATACGGTTGTTCTTCCACGTCATTTTGAAGCAGTGCTTATGGGATGGTCTTTGGGATTAAAACCAGATGCCTATACCATTTGGCACAGTGAGTCAAGCCGTAAAGGGGGCTTTAACTTTGTAAGCTATGAAAATCCTGAAGTGGATCGTTTGATTAAAGAGGCTGAACAAATCATAGATCAAGAAAAATTTGATGCAATTTATCGTGAAATTTTTGCCAAAATAGTTGCTGACAATCCTTATCTTTTCTTAGTGATTCCAAATTCAATCACAGTTGTCAATAAAGAGGTAACACCTGTTTCTAGTTCAATTATTGGAGTTATGCACAATACTATCGATTGGATTAAACAAGATTTTTAATTTTTCTTTGCTTAAAGTTGTGCTATAATTTACTTTTTCACGCATGAAATGTTAGAAATATTAGTTTTAAAGGATATGAAATGAAAAAAACATTGTTTTCATTGGCAGCATTAGCATCTTTGGCGTTTGCAGCACCAACTGCATACAACTATGAGGTGACACCAACCATTGGCGGTGTTTTACCAGAAGGTAATTTAGATCTTAAAAATCAGTTGACATATGGTTTAAGATTTGGCATCAATTTGGATAATAACATTGTAAGCCAAATTGAATTAGGTTACGACAGAACTGATAATGTTGATTACAAGGCGGGTAGAACTGACGATACAGATTTTAATCGCTACTATGCAAACATCGTTAAAGAATACAAAATGACTCCAGAAGCTGCATTGTATGCTCTTGTTGGTCTTGGTTACGAAGATGTAAACAATGAGCAACTTGATAATAAAAGTAGCATGTTTGCACAATACGGTGGTGGTGTAAAATACTGGGTAACTGATAATTTCGCACTTAAAGCAGAAGTACGTCATGCTATTAAATTTGATCATGGCGATAACAATATGTTCTACAGCCTTGGCTTTGTCATTCCTTTTGATGCAAAATCAGCTCCAGTTGTAGCAAAAGCTACTCCAGTTGCAGCTCCAGTTGTAGCTCCAGCTCCAAAAGACAGCGATGGTGATGGTGTTTATGATGATAAAGACAAATGTCCAAATACACCAAAAGGTACAGTAGTGGACGCTGATGGCTGTACAAAAATTATTCGTTTACATGTAAAATTTGATTTTGATAAATCAACTGTAAAACCTGAATTTATGCCTGAAATTCAAAAAGTTGCAGACTTTATGAAACAAAACCCAGGTTACAATGTTGTTCTTGAAGGTCATACAGACTCTAAAGGTAGCGACGCTTACAATATGAAACTTTCAGATCAACGTGCAAAAGCAGTTGCAAAAGCACTTTCAACTCTTGGTGTAGCTGGTGCTAAAGTAACAACAGAAGCGTATGGCGAGAGTAAACCAGTTGCAACCAACGACACTGAAGCAGGCCGTGCTGAAAACAGAAGAGTTGACGCAATTTTCAAAAAATAATTTAGGCTTTTTATGAATTTACATATGGATTTAAGCTGGACGGTTATTGTTAATTTTATCACTTTGTATGGAGTGAAAGTACTTGCTTCTTTACTAATTTTTTTTGTTGGTAAAAAGATAGCCTCTATTTTTACGGCAATTGTGGTGAAGGGTATGCGTACTTCTAAAATTGACGAGACGATTACCAGCTTCTTTTCCAATGTAATCTATTTTGGTCTTTTGGTGGTGATTATCCTAGCAGCACTTAGCAATCTAGGCATAAACACCACCTCTTTTCTTGCGATTCTTGGAACAGCAGGTCTTGCTATAGGCTTGGCACTTCAAGGTACACTTTCTAATGTAGGTGCCGGTATTTTATTGGTATTCTTCCGTCCTTTTAAAATAGGTCATTCCGTGCAAGTTGCAGGAGAAAATGGTACGGTAGAAGAGCTCAACCTTTTTAGTGTTGTTCTTAAAACAGGTGACAATAAGCAAATCATCATTCCTAATTCTGCTGTTATTGGCAAAAATATTATCAATTTTTCTGTAAAGCCTACTTCTCGTGTTGATTTAGTTTTCAATATTGGCTATGAAGACGATCTTCGTTTGGCAAAAGAGACTTTACAAAAGATTATTGACAATGAACCAAAAGTACTCAATGATCCTGCTCCTTTTGTGGCAGTAAGTGAATTAGCACAAACAAGCGTTAAATTGATGGTACGTTTTTGGGTAAAAAATGAAGACACTGCATCTGTGAGTTTCTCAGTAACTGAAAAAGTCAAACTTACTTTTGATGAAAAGAGGATAAGTATTCCTCATCCTCCATTATCAAGTACGCTTGAAGCGTAACTATTTTCCAAAGACTTGTTGAATAATTGAGCTTCCACTTGCCATTGGGTTGCTACGAAGCGCTTTTTCTTTCTCTGCAATCATGTAAAAAAGTCCATCAAGAGTTTTACGACCAATATAATCTTCAATATCTTCATCTCCACTCGGTACAGCGTCTCCCATACCTAACCCTTTAGCAATAGAAGAAGCTTGCCCAACCATCGCGTTATTGGTAAGTCCAGAAGTTGCATTACCACCACCTGCAAAACCTTTAAGGCTTTGGTATGAGCTCATCACTTGACTCTCTTTAATGCTCTCTTTAATGATAGGCATAATCGCACTGAGAAGTTTTGTTCCTGCTTTTGTTTTGAAATAATCTGTTGCTGCTGTATTGCCGCCACTTACAATAGCGTTAGCATCTTCTACACTCATGTTTGAGATAGTATCACTTAGAATAGAAGCCGTTTTAGGAACTGACTTTGTTGCTGCAGTATTCATGGTCTTAACAAAATCATCCACATAAGATTTACCACCCAACTTTTCTGCAGCTGTAGCTACAGGTTTCAGAGACGCAGGAAGTGGAATTTTAACAGCTGCATTGTTTAGGTAGCCTCCCTCTTTCCCAAGCAGTGAAACGGCTTGTTTAGCACCAAGACTCAGAGCTTCCTTCACTCCAGATGTTGCAGTACTCTGTGATGTGCTTGTGCCACTTGTTGTTGCACTTTTCTGTGTCGATGAAGTAGCACTTACTGCCGTATTAACGGCATCTTGCCAGTTAGCTGCGCACAGCATAAGTGGAGTTAAAAGTATAAAACTTTTGTGTAACATGTATCTCCTTTTTAATGGTCTTGAAGTTATAATAGTCCAATCTATGTAAAAGAAGTATTAAGGGTGAAAATGAAGACAATTTTATTTGATTTAGACGGTACATTGATTGATTCAACGGATGCTATTTTAGAGAGTTTTGGAGTCGCTTATGAAACCTTTGGAAGGCAAGTTCCTGAGGATGAGCAGATTAAAAAACTCATTGGGCACCCTTTGGATTTGATGTTTACGATGCTAGGAATTGATCTCTTAGAAGCGAATGACTATGTTGCAGCATATAAGGAGCATTATAGACTGATTTCACGTAAAAAAACGACACTATTGCCTTTAGCCTTTGAAGCGATTAAACATGCTTCTAAAATAGCTACACTTGGAGTTGTTACTACCAAAACGGCACGTTATTCGGAAGAGCTTTTAGAGCATCTTGGTGTGATGCACCACTTTAAAGTTCTGATTGGAAGAGAGAGTGTTACGCATCCTAAGCCTCATCCTGAACCAATACAAAAAGCACTCCTCGCATTAAATGCAGACCCTGCTCACACATGGATGATAGGAGATACACCAATGGATTTAATCTGTGCTAAAGAAGCGGGTGTCCATAGCATCGGTGTTTTGTGCGGATATGGCAGCAAATATGATCTTGAAAAACACACAAATTTCATTGTTCATGACGCACTTGATGCAGTCAAAATGGTCGCTCAATCTTCATAGATTTGTTATATCTTTATCATATTTTTAGACTATGATTTTGCGTAGGGCTTGGTTAAACTTTCATTAAATTAGCGGCTCTTAAGTTTCATTTATGAGTTATTAAGAGAATGCTAAGTAGAATGAGATAATCATCAAACCAAAGAATGAATGAGAAAATAAACTAAGGGGAATTTAATGGCTAAAGTCATGAAAACTATGGATGGTAACGAAGCTGCGGCATACGCATCTTACGCCTTTACCGAAGTTGCTGGTATTTACCCAATTACACCTTCTTCTCCAATGGCGGATTTTACCGACATTTGGGCAAGTCAAGGAAAGAAAAACTTATTTGGAATGCCTGTTAAGGTTGTTGAAATGCAAAGTGAAGGCGGTGCTGCTGGAACGGTGCATGGTTCACTTCAAGCAGGTGCTCTTACAACGACCTATACGGCTTCTCAAGGTTTGTTACTTAAAATCCCAAATATGTATAAAATGGCAGGTGAGTTGTTACCAAGTGTTATTCACGTTAGTGCAAGAACCCTTGCAACTCATGCTCTTTCAATCTTTGGTGATCACCAAGACGTTTATGCAGCGCGCCAAACAGGTTATGCAATGCTTTCATCTGGTTCTGTTCAACAAGTTATGGACTTAGCAGGTGTTGCACACTTAGCGGCTATTAAAGGAAGAGTTCCTTTCATGCACTTTTTTGATGGTTTTAGAACATCACATGAAATTCAAAAAATTGAAGTGATGGACTATGCAGTATTTGATAGACTGTTGGATAAAGAAGCGGTTCAGCGTTTCCGTGATGAAGCTTTAAACCCTGAGTCTCCAAAAACCAGAGGTACCGCTCAGAACGATGATATCTATTTCCAAGGTAGAGAAGCACAAAACAAGTTTTATGACGCCTTACCTGACATCGTAGCACACTACATGGCTGAAATCTCAAAAGAGACAGGACGTGAATATAAACCATTCACCTATTATGGTGCGCCAGATGCAGACAGAATTGTCGTTGCGATGGGCTCAGTAACTGAGTGTTTGAAAGAAACTATTGATTATTTAATGAACAAAGGCGAAAAAGTAGGTTTGATTACACCACATCTTTACCGTCCATTTAGCATTAAATACCTTATGGATGTTATGCCTGAATCTGTTAAAAAGATTTCTGTACTTGATAGAACAAAAGAAGCAGGATCTATTGGCGAGCCATTGTATCTTGATATGAGAGCAGCATTCTATGGTCATAAAAATGCACCTATCATCGTTGGTGGACGTTATGGTCTTTCTTCAAAAGACGTTGATCCAGCGCAAATGATTGCGGTATTTGAAAACCTTAAACTTGCTGATCCTAAAAATGACTTTACCGTAGGTATCGTTGATGACGTCACCTTCAAATCATTACCAGTGGGCGAAAAACTCAGTCTTGGTGAGCCAGAGACAAAAGAGTGTCTATTCTATGGTCTTGGTGCGGATGGTACGGTTGGTGCGAACAAAAGTTCTATTAAAATCATTGGTGATGAGACAGATATGTATGCACAAGCATATTTTGCATACGACTCCAAAAAATCTGGTGGTTTCACACGTTCACACTTACGTTTTGGAAAACATCCAATTCGTTCAACATACTTAGTTTCTAACCCACACTTTGTCGCCTGTTCTGTGGCTGCATACCTTGAATTGTATGACGTTGTTGATGGTATTCGCGAACATGGTACATTCTTGCTGAACTCTATTTGGGATGCTGAAGAGACAATTAAGCGTATTCCTAACAAGGTAAAGCGTATTCTTGCAAAACGCAAAGCAAACTTCTATATCATCAATGCGACAAAACTAGCGCGTGATATTGGTCTTGGTAACAGAAGTAATACAATTATGCAATCAGCGTTCTTTAAACTTGCAGAAATCATTGATTTTGAACAAGCACAAACATTTATGAAAAAACAAGCGTACAAAACGTATCACAAAAAAGGTGAGCAAATTGTAGAGCTTAACTACAAAGCAATTGATGTAGGCGCTAATGGACTTATTAAAGTTGACGTTGATCCATCATGGGCAAATCTTGCTGATGAAGTAAAAACACAAGAAGTTGTAAGCTACAAAGGTACACCATTTGTTGAAGCGATTGCAAAACCAATCAATGCTGCACGCGGTGATACACTCCCTGTTTCAGTCTTTAATGGCTATGAAGATGGTACATTTGAGCATGGAACCACTGAGTATGAAAAACGTGGTGTTGGCGTTATGGTTCCAAAATGGATTGAAGAGAATTGTATTCAATGTAATCAATGTGCATTCGTATGTCCACACGCGGTTATTCGTCCATTCCTTATCAATGATGCAGAGTTTGCAGCTGCACCTGAGGGTGTTAAAGCACATGCTCTTGAAGCAAAAGGTAAAGAACTTAAAGGTCTAAAATACAAAATCCAAGTTTCATCACTTGACTGTACTGGATGTGATCTTTGTGCTGAAGCATGTCCTACAAAAGAGAAATCATTGGTGATGGTTCCATTGCAAGAGAGCCTTGAAGCGGGTGAACAAGTCAATGCAGATTACCTCTTCAAAAAAGTAACGTATAAAGATGATATTCTTTCTAAAAACAGCGTTAAAGGTGCCTTGTTTGCACAACCACTCTTTGAGTTCCATGCTGCATGTCCAGGTTGTGGTGAAACACCATATATTACTCTAGCGACACGTTTATTTGGTGATAGCATGATGATCGCTAATGCAACAGGATGTTCGTCAATTTATGGTGGTTCTGCTCCTTCAACACCATACCGTAAAAATGATAAAGGTCATGGTCCTGCATGGGGTAACTCACTCTTTGAAGACAATGCTGAGTTTGGTCTTGGTATGCACGTTGCGAATGAGACAATGCGCCATAGAATTCACTCGGTTATGGATGCTTCTATTGAAAAAGCACCAAATGCGATTGCAGCACTTTACAAAGATTGGATTGAATTTAGAGACGATAGAGCAAAATCTACTGAAATCCGTGATCTTTTAGTGCCTCTATTGAAAGCAAATCCAACAGCACCAGGTGCAGATGTTATTTTAAGCCTCAAACAGTACATTTCTAAAAAATCACAATGGATTTTTGGTGGAGACGGTTGGGCATATGACATCGGTTACGGTGGATTAGATCATGTTATCGCAAGTGGCGAAGATGTAAACATCTTGGTTCTTGATACAGAGGTTTACTCAAATACGGGTGGTCAAAGCTCAAAATCTTCTCGTGCAGGTTCAATTGCTCAGTTTACTGCAGCAGGTAAACCTAGCCAGAAAAAAGATCTTGGCTATATTGCGATGACATACGGTAACGTTTTTGTTGCACAAATCAACTCAAACGCATCTGCAGCGCAAACCATTAAAGCGTTTGAAGCAGCAGAAGCATACCCTGGTGTTTCTCTGATTATTGCTTATTCTCCATGTATTGCTCATGGTATTAAAGGTGGTATGGGTAAATCTGGTAACCAAGGTGAACTTGCAACCAAATGTGGTTACTGGCCAATTTATACCTACGATCCACGTTTAGCGGATAAAGGTGAGAATCCAATTAAAATTACAGGCAAAGAGCCAGATTGGTCATTGTATGATGACTTCTTGATGAATGAGGTACGTTATGCGTCACTCAAAAAATCAAATCCTGAGCATGCGCAAGCACTCTTTGATCACAATAAAAAAGATGCGCAACGTAGATGGAGACAACTCAACCGTCTAGCAAATGCGAGCTTTGCAAATGAGTTACCAGAGGGCGAATAAGCCCTCTGATTTTAATTCTTGACACGTTTTTAGAGCAAAGCTCTAAAAACTACGTTAACACTGGGTTTTCTTCGGCAGAAAGCCCTCGCACCCTTGGTGCTCTTACTTCTTGCAAAATTCGTTTTGCAAGAAGTCTATTTTTGAACTTCAGCAGCAACTTGAGCATTTGATTTTACGACATCACCACTTCCGTGAATAATGTGTGGGATACATCCTGTACACACGTGAATCTCTTCACCGTTTTTCATTGCTTTAATAAAGACTGCACCAGCACTCTCATCGCTTGATCTTAAGCAAACGTTACATACTTGAATATTGTTGATTTCCATAATAACTCCTTGTTAATTTTGGCATATTATAATGAAAAAATGAGCCAGAAAGATTGAGCAAGATCAAGTATTATAAAGGTTTGAAAAATACCTATAAAAACAGCACTAGGCTTATCATCGCATCAATTCCTATATCAACAGGTTCTTTACCGATGAGGCGAGCACTGTTTTTAGCATGAAAAATAATTTGACTCAAAAGTACTTCAAAGTTAAAATTGGATGGATCTAAAATACTCTCTTTATGGTTTTTAATAGAAGAAAGATTTTCTATTAAATCCCACGAGGACGATTGCCCTGAGTGGAGTTTATTGTTTAATTCGATTTGCCAGTTATTTTGCCACGTGAGGAAGAGAAAATTGTCATTTTTATCTTTGGCTGTTTTCACTTTCCATTTAATGACTTCAAGATAGTAGTAAAGCTTTTTAAAGGCTTCTTGATCATAAGAAAGTGTAGTCATTTGGTGTCCTTCGCCTATCTTATAACTCTCCCAAATGAGTTTATAGAGCCCTAGAATAAGAAAATCATTTCTATCAGGGACATTACTGTTTTTATCAAAAGCAAGACGTAAATAATCATCATAGGATTTGAGATAAACACCATTGTACTTCATACGAATCGTGTTTTTTGAGTTGCGCATTTCATTGAGGATGTAGTTTTGACTCTCTTTACTATAAGCGTTTGGGTTACGAAGGTCTAATTTTTCTTTATAGAGGATGAGATTTTCCACAATTTTTTTATAGTCATAATGCAAGTTCGTTGCACCATGTGACTGCAACACTTCACCAATTTTTTCTTGATGGGTAGTTGTACAGCCTGAAAGCATTAAAAGCGTCAGAAAACAGAGTCTAATCATCAAGAAGTTCCTCACCTTTTTTAATCTGCTTTTTGATGATTTGTATGCTATCTTTTAGAGCTTCTCGCTTAATGGTATCACACTCTTTTTTGAGATCTTCTCTAAGAGCAATCCTTCTGAGTTTAAGTTTTTTGAGAAGTTCCTTAATAATTTTTTTCTTATCTGCATCATGGTTGTTCGGTGTGATGCCAAAAAGTTCTTTGAGCTTATGGATAAATTTAAAAACACTCATGGTGTACTACTCCTTTGCTCTTTTGCATGTGTGAGGTCAATGACTTCGCTTTCATTGAGAATAAGCGCTTCACGCCCTTCTTTAAACTCTTTTTCTTCATGAATGAATAGTATATTGGCGACTTTAGCGAGTTCAGACGCGATGGTAAAGGCGTAGGTTGTATCATTCATGAGAGAAGTTGCCATAGCATAAGTAATTTTGTTGTTACGGATGAGATTATCTAACGATTTATTGGCAGCAATATCATATTTTTTAGCATCGAGTTGAAGCTTACTTAAAAGCAATATGGCAACATCTTCTTCGGAAGTGTTAAAAATCATTTGTGTTGTGCGCAAGTGTTTGATAAGATTTTTGCGAATATGATTGTACTCACTTTTGATATATTCGTTATCAGATTCTAAATAACGAAGCATATTTTTTTGCATATGTTTTGCTGCTTTAAAGGCTTCAACGATTGAGAGATTGGCATTTTTAATTGCAATAATATCGCGAATGCTTTCTTCTCCAAATTTGCCTTGTGCCATAATGGCAAAGCTAATAATTTTGCCGTAAATTTCTTTAATACGATGCTCATAATAGGTATCCATATTTACTGACAAGGGTTGGTTGCGTAAAAGAAGAATATCTTCGATCTCCATACCTGAAGTAATATCTTCTTTTGTAACACTCAGTCCTTGGGCAATGATGTCAAAAACATTGTTATAGAGATGTTTTGTTTCTTTCATCAAAACGCTGTGGGCGGTTGTAGGGAAATCAAGGGCAGCATCATTGATAAAATAGACATCGTCTTTTTGTTGTAGCAGTTGCAAGCTTGGTTTGAGAAGTGTATTGAGAAACGTCACCAATTGTGAAGTGAAAGGAGTAAACAGAATAATGCCCAAAAGGTTAAAATAGGTATGAAACAAAGCTAACTTCAGGGTATAGTTGTCTTGTTGTATGCCAATATATATGGCAGAAAAGTCAACCACTTGGATAAAGTAGGGCATTAAAAGTATTGCAATAATGGCGGTTATAAGGTTGAAAAGAAGATGAGCTGTTGCAAGCTTTTTGCCCTCAATATCGGCTGTTAAAGAGCCTAAAATAGCGGTAATGGTTGTCCCAATATTCGAACCAATAGCAAGAGCTAGCGCATTTTCATATGTGATTTGAGATGAAGCAAGTGCTGTAATAATGAGCACAAGAGTCGCATGCGAAGACTGCATAATGATAGTCGCAATAACACCGATAAGTGTAAAAATTAACAGACCTTTAAAACCACTGATGGCAAATTGGGTTAGGTCAATGTTGGATTTAAAAGCATCAAATCCCTCTTTCATATAGGCAATACCTAAAAATAAAAAACCAAGCCCGATTAAAATGGAACCAAATCCTTTGCTTTTTTTCTCATTTTGAAACAGAAACATTGTTCCAAAAATCAGCATAGGCATCGCATAGGTGGCAATATCAACTTTAATTCCAAGAGCTGCTATAAGCCATGCACCTGTGGTTGTTCCAAGGTTTGCTCCAAAGATTATTCCAATACCTTGAGCTAAGGTAATAAGACCAGCGCTAATGAATGAGATTGCAATGATTGAGACAAGAGAGCTTGATTGCATAATGGTCGTTGTAATGAGTCCAAACAGCAGACTTTTGTACTGTTTATCTGTAAATTTTTTTAAGAGACTCTCTAGCAAGCCACCTGCAAAAGAACGAAATCCCTCTTCAAGAGAAAACATACCAAATAAAAAGATGGCTATGCCTGCACAAATAAGAAGAATATTTTGGCTTTGGATAAAAGCATAGGAGAGGAGACACATCAGTACAAAAAGCAAGAGCCGTTTCACTCCAATCTCCTTTCTCTATCAGCGTATGAAGGACAAATTATTGTACACTTTTTTCGATATAATTGCCGAAAAAAAGGATTTTAAATGCCATTACTCGATAGTTTTTGTGTAGATCACGTCAAAATGCCAGCCCCTGCGGTGAGAGTCGCAAAAACGATGAAAACGCCTCATGGCGATGAGATCACCGTGTTTGATCTTCGTTTTTGTAAACCAAACCAAGCGATACTCCCAGAGCGTGGTATTCATACCTTAGAGCATCTTTTTGCGGGTTTTATGCGTAATCATCTCAATGGAAATGGAGTCGAGATTATTGATATTTCACCGATGGGATGCCGCACAGGGTTTTATATGAGCCTTATTGGTACACCAAACGAAGAGCGCGTTGTAACTGCATGGAAGGCTGCAATGGAAGATATATTAGGTGTAAAGAGTGAAAATGACATTCCTGAACTCAATGTGTATCAGTGTGGAACGTATAAGATGCACTCACTTTCTGAAGCGCATGAAATAGCCCAAAATATCCTAAAATCGGGCATTGGTGTGATGAGCAATGACGCATTAAAACTCGATATTTCAAAACTCTAATACATTTAACGCACACGTAAGAACCTTTTTTATATTATTAGTCTCTTAATTTAAAAAAAGATTAATATGAGTACACACATTTTGAGTAAGGAAGGTTTTTATGGAGCGTTTAGTCGCAAAGTATAAAGAGAGCAATCTTATTGTTCTCATTCTCATTGGTATGGTCTTGGGCGTTTGTATCGCTCTTGTCTCTCCTACAGCTGCACAGGCTGTTTCTATTCTTGGAACGCTGTTTGTTAAAGCGTTAAAAGCTGTTGCGCCTGTCTTAGTACTGGTTTTAGTCGCTACCGCGATTGCTACAAAACCTGTTGGTGTTTCGACAAACATTAAGCCGATTGTTCAACTCTATGCTATAGGAACATTTTTGGCTGCACTGATTGCGGTTGTTGTCAGTTTTTCGTTTCCTGTAACATTAGTACTGACGACTCCAGAGGCTGGCTTAACACCTCCTCAGAGCATTGTTGGGGTTATCAAAGGTTTTATCATTAGTATGGTGGACAATCCAGTGAACGCACTCTTAAAGGGCAATTATATTGGTGTGTTAACATGGGCTGTTGCAGCAGGTCTAGCGCTTCATTTCAGTAGCAATACCACCAAACAAGTCTTAAAAGATACGAGTGATGCGATGACTAAAATCGTTCAAGCGGTTATCAAATTAGCACCATTTGGTATTATGGGTCTTGTAGCTGAAACCTTTGCAGAGACAGGTTTTGCAGCACTTCTTGGATACGGCAAATTGTTGGTTCTTTTAGTAGGTACTATGTTGTTTGTAGCCCTTGTGGTTAACCCAGCAATTGTCTATATCAAAACAAAACGCAACCCTTTCCCATTGGTTCTTACATGTCTTAGAGAGAGCGGCGTAACCGCATTCTTTACACGAAGTTCAGCGGCGAATATTCCTGTGAATATGGCCTTGTGTAAAAAACTAGGACTTCATGAAGATACCTACTCTATCTCGATTCCACTCGGTGCAACGGCGAATATGGCAGGTGCTGCGATTACCATTACGATTTTAACATTAGCAGCAGTCAATACGTTGGGCATCTCTGTTGATCTTCCAACAGCGTTACTGCTTAGTTTGGTAGCGAGTATTGCAGCAGCGGGTGTTTCAGGTGTTGCAGGTGGATCACTTCTTCTGATTCCTCTTGCATGTGGTCTTTTTGGTATTAGCGATGAGATCGCGATGCAAGTCGTTGCGGTTGGTTTCTTAATCGGTGTGGTGCAAGACTCTGCAGAAACAGCGCTGAATAGCTCAACGGATGTTGTCTTTACAGCGGCATGTTCAGACGAGCCGATTAATTTATAATCACTCAAAAAGATTTGGCATTAATTGGAGGCAAAAAACTCCAATTTTTTGCCAAACCCAAGTGTGTTATCGGTAAATTTTAGATAGTTGACTTTGATACTCCAAAGCTCTGGCTGCATCGCTAACGCATAGGGAAAGCGCTTGAAATAGGCTTTTTTCTCTACCTCATTTGCTTCTTTGAAAATCCCTGTAAATTGCACCCCTTGAATTTTTCCTACCAGTTTTGTCTCTAGCGCAACTGTTCCCGCAACGTGAGCATTTTCTATGGCTTCGCGCCCGTGCCTTGTTTTGGTGACATCGGTGGCGATGACAAACGTCGCACTCTCTTCAAGAAAAGCGTAAAAGCATGAAGCACAATAAGGCATATTGTCATAAGATGTGCACAAGCTTAGCAGGTGATGTTTCTTCAAAAAAGCTGTAATAGCAGGCTCTAACATGGGCATCCTTTGAAAAAAAGTATAACATATTTTTTTTGACTCTTTTAAATTTTAAAAGGATTACTATAATTCTACTAATCCGCTAGGAGTTACAGATGCGTATCCTCATTTTAGTACTGTTTCTCATGGGTGCACTTTGGGCTGAAAACCCAATGGTTTTACAACTCACAGGTGTAAAAACAACGCATATGATGGATAATGGAAAAGCGCAAGAAGTGTTTATTGAGCGAAAAACACCAAAGGAGTGTAATGGTGTTGGCATCAATCCAGAAGCTGTCTTTAGCGGTGATTATGCGGGTAAAAATGTTCCGCCTTTATGCCAAAAAAGTTTTGTAACGACTGTAGGAAAAGCCCAACCGATGAGCTTTGCGCAAGGTGTTATTACGGTAGGTGAAGTGGAAGTACTTGATTTTATTAAAAATAAACTCAATGTCAATCCATCGGCATATATTTTAGTCGATGCGCGAAAACGTGATTGGTATGAGCAGATGACTCTACCCAGTAGTGTCAATATTCCTTTTGATGAGATCGAATACGATGCGGCAATTCCTGAGGATTTTGAGCGTGTACAAGCGTTGTTGGGGTTTCGAAAAATAGGAGAAACCTACGATTTTAGTCATGCTAAAACTGCATTGCTCTTTTGCAATGGCATTTGGTGTGTTCAGTCACGCTTAGCGATTGAAAAACTCATAAAAATGGGCTATCCGAGGGAAAAATTGTTATGGTACAGAGGAGGATTGCAAGATTGGCTTGCGTTAGGGTTTACGACCGTTGTCCCCAAATAATTTAAGAAAGGCTCCCATGCAAGTCTTCATCCGTAACGATGTTACTTTTGCGCCATTTTTCAATTTGAAGATCGTTTTCCAAGATATGTTCAGCAAGCCATTTTTTGGCGATCATCTGAATGCTTTTTTGAAGTTCAACAACGCCTTTTTTCTCTTTTAATATTTTGGTCATTCCCTCAATAATGCTTTCATGGAATTTTTTATGTTTTTCATACAGAGGGTAGTCGATGCTTTGCATGTACGCCTCTTCTTCTTTAAAATGTTTTCCCATATAGTCATAAAACTCTTTAAAAAGTCTGGAAAGTTCTGCTTTGTTGGCATTATTGGGGTCAAGTTTTTGTGCAGCGTTTGCAAGTTCAAACAGTTCTTGGTGTTGCGCATCAAGTACGTCATGATGTAGGCTAAAACGCTCACTCCATTCAATGATCACTGATATTCCTCATTAAAGAATTTAAAGCATTTTACCACGCTTTGAGTCTTTTTTTGCAAGGTTTGGTTAACATAAGAGGGATACAATAACGTTCATAATAAATAAGGAATTTGTATGATAGTAAAAACTCTAAAACTTCTTCTTTTAGTACTTCCTCTTTTATGGCTAGGGTGTTCACAGCAGAGTAAACCTACGAAATCTGCCATGACTGTGGAAGTAGGTACTTATACGCTTAGTGCTCAAAATGTGACCTTAACACGTGAGTTACCGGGGCGAACTAAAGCAACACTCAGTTCTGAAATCCGTCCTCAAGTAGGAGGAATTATTCAGGCGCGTTTCTTTGAAGAGGGCGCTTTTGTTAAAAAAGATGTGTTGCTGTATCAGATTGATCCAAGTTCGTACCAAGCTGCTTTTGAAGAAGCTAAAGCAACCCTTCAAAATGCAGAAGCCCTGGTTGAATCCACGCGCTTAAAAAGTGAACGTTATACTGATCTTGTGAAAATTGATGGTGTTTCTAAACAAGATATGGAAGATGCCAAAGCAAGCTATTTACAAGCGGTTGCTAGTGTTGAAGCGAAAAAAGCAGCCCTTCAAACAGCCCGTATCAATCTAGAATACACCAAAATTAAAGCGCCTATTAGTGGGCGTATCGGTACATCAAGTGTCACGGTTGGTGCACTCGTAACGGCGAACCAAACCACAGCACTCGCTACCATTCGTACCCTTGATCCTATTTATGTTGACCTTACCCAATCAAGCACGCAGCTCTTAAAACTTCGAGCACTTTTAGAACAACAAGGTATCAAACAAGGTAGTACCAAACTTGCTCTTAAACTGGAAGATGGCTCCATGTATAAACAAAATGGCACACTTCAATTTCAAGAGATTGCAGTCGATGAAAGTACAGGTTCTGTGACGCTTCGTGCCACGTTTCCTAACCCTGATGGCGTGTTACTCCCAGGTATGTATGTGCGCACACTTGTAGATGAAGCGGTTAATTCTGCCGCTATTTTAGTTCCACAACAAGCTATCCAGCGTGATCCTAAAGGCAATGCAACAGCACTCATTGTTACCGCAGATAACAAAGTTGAAAAACGTGTTGTGGTAACAGAGCGAGCAATAGGCGATACATGGCTTGTGAATAGTGGTTTAAATGCAGGAGAGCGTGTCATTGTTGAAGGTGTCAATAAAGTACGTGTTGGTGACGTAGTGCGTGTTGTGGATGTTACTACAACGCTAGGTAAAGCACAATGATCGCACACTTTTTTATCCATAGACCCATTTTTGCATGGGTTATTTCCATTGTTATTATGCTTGCAGGTATGGGTTCCATCTTAACCTTGCCCGTAGCGCAATACCCAGATGTCGCTCCTCCTACCATTCGCATTGACACAACCTATACGGGAGCTTCTGCGCAAACGGTGGAGAACAGTGTTGTGCAGATTATCGAACAACAACTTACAGGACTGGATGGTCTTTTATATTTTTCTTCCAGCAGTAGCTCATCAGGAAGTGCACGTATCGATGTTACCTTTCAAAAAGGAACGGATGCCGATACTGCGCAAGTACAGGTTCAAAACAAAGTTGCTCAGATTACGACACGCCTTCCAAAATCTGTTCAAAATGAAGGTGTACGTGTTACCAAAGCGCAAAATGACTTTTTGATGATCGTCTCTTTGTATGATGTTACCGATACCAAAATGTCGGTCGATGTCGCGGATTATCTGCTCAGTAACATGCAAGACCCGATCGCCCGTTTAGAAGGTGTGGGTACGGTGCAAGTGTTTGGTGGTCAATACGCGATGCGTATTTGGTTAGACCCTAATAAACTGGCTTCCTATAGTTTGATGCCCTCCGACATCAGTAGTGCCATTACCGCACAAAACGTGCAGGTCTCTGCGGGTAGCATAGGCGCACTGCCAAGTTCTTCTGAACAACAGCTCAATGCTACGGTAACCGCAAAATCACAGCTACAAACAGCAGAAGAGTTTTCCAACATCATTGTTAAAAGTGATAGCAATGGAGCCCTTGTTCGCTTGGGCGATGTTGCCAGAGTTGAACTTGGCAGTGAAAGTTACAACAGTGTCACCAGACTGAACGGTCACCCTGCTTCTGGACTTGCTGTTATGCTCGCCCCTGGAGCGAATGCCCTTGCAACAGCAGATCGTGTCAAAAAAACGGTTGCTAAGATGGAAGCTACGATGCCAGATGGCTACAAAGTAGCCTATCCACGTGATAGTACAAAGTTTATTCGCATCTCGATTGAAGAAGTTGTTAAAACCCTTTTTGAAGCGATCTTGCTTGTTGTTGTCGTTATGTTCGTCTTTTTACAAAATTGGCGTGCAACGCTGATTCCTGCGATTGCTGTGCCAGTTGTTTTGCTAGGTACCTTTGGCGTTTTAGAGGTTTTTGGCTACTCCATCAATACGCTCACCATGTTTGGTATGGTACTCTCCATCGGTCTTTTGGTGGATGATGCAATTGTTGTTGTTGAAAATGTTGAGCGTATTATGCGTGAAGAAAAACTTTCCCCTATGGAAGCGACCGAGAAGTCGATGAGGGAGATCACTAGTGCGTTGATTGGTATTGCCACAGTGCTCTCAGCCGTATTCCTTCCTATGGCGTTTTTTGGAGGATCAACGGGGGTAATTTACCGACAATTTTCCATTACCATTGTTTCGTCAATGGTGCTTTCTGTTATTGTGGCATTGACATTGACACCAGCACTGTGTGCTTCATTACTTAAACCGCATACAGAGAGTCATGGACGTGGTTTTTTTGGTTGGTTTAACACGACCTTTGATCGTTTGATCGAACGCTACAAAGGCAATGTGAGCTCTGTCATCGCCCGTCCGATCCGTTGGATGGTGGTGTATGGCATGATCGCCTCAGTGATGGCATTTTTGATTTTACGCCTTCCAACAGGCTTTTTACCCAGTGAAGACCAAGGCAACAGCATGGTTCAGTTTAGTTTGCCTGAGGGGGCTTCATTTAAACGAAGTGATGCGGTTGCAAGGGAGATTGAGCGCTACTTCTTAAATGAAGAGAGCAATAACACTGAGGCGATTTTTACTATTTCAGGTTTTAGTTTTAGTGGAAGCGGTCAAAACGCTGGTATGGCGTTTGTGGCGCTCAAAGATTGGGATAAAAGACCTGGCGTGTATAACAGAGCAGACACCATTTCAAGTCGTGCCACGATGAATCTTTCACGTGTGCGTGACGCGCAGATTTTTTCACTTAACCCTCCTGCAATTCAAGGGTTAGGGCAGAGTAATGGTTTTAACTTCCAGCTTCAAGCACTCTCCGATACAGACCGTGAAGCGTTTAAAACCTTCCGTGATACACTTTTGAGTAATGTACGTCAAGATAGCCTCTTTACGGCTGTGCGTTTAGGAAGCCTTGGAGAAACACCACAACTTAAAGTCAAAATCGATGAGGCTAAAGCAGTCGCTCTTGGGCTTTCGCTTTCTGATATTGATGAAACACTCAGCTTCGCGTGGGCAGGTAAATATGTGAATGACTTTGTGGACCGTGGTCGTGTGAAAAAAGTCTATGCCCAAGGCGACATGGAGTTTCGCGCCAAACCAGAAGATTTGGATAAGTGGTTTGTAAAAAGTAGCAGTAATGTCATGACGCCTTTCTCGTCATTTGCAACATCGCAGTGGAGTTATGGTGCTCAAACACTTACCCGCTATAACGGTTTGGCATCGTATGAGATTCAAGGCGCTTCTGCTCCAGGAGTTAGTTCTGGTGTAGCGATGGATAGAATGGAAGCCTTGCAGGAAGCTTTACCAGCTGGTACAAGCTTTGCGTGGAGTGGACTTTCATATCAAGAGCGCCTATCCAGTGGGCAAACGGTAAAACTTTATGCCATTTCCATCTTAGTCGTCTTTTTATGTTTAGCAGCGCTCTATGAGAGTTGGGCAGTACCATTTTCAGTCCTATTGGTCATTCCTTTGGGTATATTTGGCTCCGTTGTTGCAGCATCACTGCGAGGATTAGAGAACGATGTTTACTTCCAAGTAGCTCTTCTAACCACCATTGGGCTCTCGTCTAAAAATGCCATTTTGATTGTTGAGTTTGCCGAAGCGGCATACAATAGAGGAAGTTCCCTTATAGAAGCTGCCGTTGAGGGTGCAAAATTAAGGCTAAGACCTATTTTAATGACCTCTTTAGCTTTTATCGCAGGTGTTTTACCACTGGCACTTTCCAGTGGTGCGGGTGCAAACAGTCGTATTTCCATTGGTACGGGAATTGTAGGAGGAACGCTAAGTGCAACTTTCTTGGCTATCTTTTTAGTACCGCTATTTTTTGTGTTGGTGAGAGGGATGTTCCCAAAACGTCAACATCACGCAACGCTTGTAGGGGAGGTGTAAGATGCGTACATTGTATAAAAGCACTCTAAGTATCGTTGCCATCTCTTTTTTAGTGAGTGGGTGTGCGACGCTTGCTCCTGAGTATGAACGCCCATCTGCACCTATTCCTTCTACATTTGCTTCAAATGCAAAAGAAAGTAATCAAAATGTGCAAGAGCTTTCATGGAGAGCATTTATCAACGATGAAAGGCTTACCAAAGTGGTTGCACTCGCTTTAGAGCAAAGTCGCGATTTACGAAAAGCGGTTGCAAACATTGAAGCTGCGCGTGCAACGTACCGCATTCAGCGAAGTAGTGAATTTCCAACCATTGAAGCAGGAGCCACTGGCTCAAAAGCACGTACTTTGAATTCATCAACCAATACAACCTCCATCTCGCAAAGCTCTTCTGCAACCATAGGGCTCAGCAGTTATGAACTGGATCTGTTTGGAAAAGCCAGAAGTTTGAGTGAGGCGGAGTTTGAAACCTATAAAGGGGTAGAAGAGGCTGAAAAAACGGTTCGCATTACCCTCATTGCTGAGACAGTGAGTGCATGGCTAACCTATGCTTCTGATCAGAGTTTATTAAAGCTTTCTTTACAAACAGAGCAGAGTGCGAAACGTTCGTTAGAGTTGGTGCAAAAAAGAGTTGAGAGGGGCATTGATTCTAATGTTTCGCTTTACAGTGCACGGAGTATTTATCAACAAGCGAAAGCTGATGTAGCAAGTTATACGACCAAAGTGGCGCAAGATAGAGCTGCTTTAGAACTATTAGTCGGTGCACGTGTGGATGATGCGCTGTTACCTAAAGCACTAGATGAAGTATCTCAAAATTGGCTAGCTGATGTCCCTGTGGGTCTCTCTTCGCAGGTTTTATTGAATCGTCCCGATGTGCTAGAAGCAGAACACAACCTCAAAGCGGCAAATGCCAACATTGGTGTTGCCAGAGCGGCGTATTTTCCTTCTATTACCTTAACAACTAAAGGTGGTGTGGGCTCAAGTACGCTCAGTGGGCTTTTTAGTGGTGGAACTTCTCCCATCTGGTCATTTGTACCCAACATCTCTTTACCACTCTTTGATGCAGGAGAGAGGGAGGCTAACTTAGACTATGCCAAAGCCAAACGTGATGCCTATGTGGCAACGTATGAAGTTACCATTCAGACAGCGTTTAAAGAGGTGAGTTCTGCGCTTGCAAGACGTGCAACCATATCTGAGCAGTACAGTGCACAAAAAGCTTTGGTAGAAGCAAATAAACAGAGTTATACTCTCTATGATGCACGCTACCAAAAAGGGGTAGATACCTACCTTAACGTGCTTCTCTCCGAGCGCTCATTTTACAACTCTGAGCAGTCACTTATCAGTGTACGTTTGGAAGAACTCTCGAATCGTGTGACGTTGTATCGTGTCTTAGGCGGTGGGTTAGCGGAATAAAAAAGAAAAGGCTCTTAGCATTTTACTAAGAGCCTTTGTTCAATACCATTTAGTGTTTTTTAAATGCTAAGTCGATGAGGTATAGAAGCGGTCCTGTCATAAAGGTCGTTACCAGTGCCATAATAACGAACATCGTAAACAAGATAGGCGATAAAATCCCCAGTTCATAGCCGATATTTAAAACAACTAACTCCATCAAACCTCGTGTGTTCATAAGCGCACCAATGGCCAGCGAATCGCGCCATGAAATGCCCATAAAACGGCTCGCGATGGCACTACCGATAAACTTCCCCACAACGGCAACCACAATGATTGCAAGACAAATCATCAAATGTTCAGATTCGAGTAGGTTAATCTGGGTGCGAAGTCCTGTAAGGGCGAAAAAGAGTGGTAATAATACCAAAAGACTGACATACTCTAAACGTGGAGCAATGCGCTCTTTGAGTTCACTTTCACTGGATGAAGGCATCATAACACCTGCCATAAATGCGCCAAAAAGGGCGTGAATACCCAAGAGTTCTGTAGTAAGCGCACTTAATAGTAAAACAACCAAAACAATCGTCGTGACTTTCATGTCAAGCGTTTGGTTATGAATTGGTGAACCAAGTGAGCGTAAAAAAGGTTTTACTACAAAGAGCATAACAGTGATGTAAACGACAATAGGAATAAGCATCAACACAGACATTAAAAGGTTGGTCGAGGTGGAAACAGCGATGACGATGGCTAAGATGTACCATGCGGTTGCATCATCTGCTGCGGCACATGTGAGTGACATCGCACCATAAGAGGTTTTTGTAAGATTTCTATCTTTTAAAATACGTGCAAGGACAGGAAAGGCTGTGATGCTCATCGCAATACCGATAAATAGGGAAAAAGCGGTAAAGGTAACGGTCGTTGATGCAAATGAGGGGTAAATCATATAGGCAAGAATGGTGCCTAAGAAGAAAGGAAAAATGATACTGATATGACTAATAACAATGGAAGCTTTACTCTGTTGTTTGAGTTTATCAAAATCAAGCTCCATCCCTACCACAAACATAAACAGAAGCAGACCAATCTGGCTTAAAAAATGTAAGTTCTGAAAGGAACTTTGTGGAAATAAAAGTGCAGAGAGTTCTGGGAAGAAAAGACCTAAAAGAGAAGGTCCTAAAAGAACACCTGCAAAGATTTCACCAATGACAGGTGGCTGAGAGAACTTTGAGATTAAAATTCCAAATGTACGAGCTGCTGTCATAATAACAATAATTTGAACCAATAAAAGTGCAAGTGGGTGAGAAAGTTGTTTGATAAATGTGCTTTTCAAATTGTCCCAAAAACTTTCAGCAGATGTTGTTTCAGGAATAAATCCAGTGTCTAAGTAAAGGGCATTGCCATAGTGCAAAACCACTAAGATACCACCACCAAAAAGCAGCAGTGAGAGTAGATAAATCTTGGTAGCGCGATCCATAGAGTAACCTCCTTTTTTCTAAGAAAAACGCTTAGAATAAGATTTGATTATAACATAGAGGTCTCTTTTGAATTCTGAAACGTTCTGACTAGCTTAGATGTGAGCGAAAATGCTTAATAAAAACACATCCCTTTTGTTACCAAGTTGATATAATGTTTGCATACAATTGTTGCATGAAAGGAAGTGGGATGTCAGTCAATAAAGTTTATGTGCTCGATACGAACATTATCTTGCACAATACCAATTTTATCAAAGAGTTGTGTGATGGCGGAAACAACATCATTGTGATTCCCGAGACGGTGCTTATAGAGCTGGAAGATTTTAAAAAGAACTTCACGGAACTTGGCTACCAAGCCAGAAGTTTCGCACGTATGCTTGCTTCGTGTAAAGTCGAAGAAGTCGATAGCGGAGAACTTTATCGCGTGGTGAAGATGCGCTATGAAGAAGATATAGCGATTCATCTTTTCTCAAAGACACTTTACTCTTCAGACATTGACTCACAATTCATCAATGAATCCAACGACAAACGCATCTTAGAGGTCGCTTCAGGTGCGCAAGAGTACTATCCAGACTACAAGGTCATTTTTCTTTCTTTAGATGTTTACGCACGTATGTTTGGGCTTTTTTACAATGTTACGGTTGAGTCTTTAAGAGAAGATAGAAGCGATGTGCCAGAGTTTGAGTTTGTCAAACAGCTTCCTGTTGACTCAGCGTTGTTTAATACGCTGGATAAAAAGCTGATTATGGAGTATGACCCTGAGTATAAAAGTGGAAACTACTGCTATGAGTTTATAAGCCCAGATGGAAATTCAGAACATGCCATCATCTCTCCTGGTGGCATCATCCATATGCTCAATGAAGAGTTAGACTTTAGAGGATTGGAAGTAAAACCGATCAACCTCAAACAGAAGTTTTTTATGAAAGCACTGCTCTCTAACATGTATGACATTCACGTCATCGATGCACGTGCAGGTAGTGGTAAAACCTTGATGGCATTTGTCGCAGCGATGAGGCTCGTTACCAAAGGCAGTTACGAGAAAATCGTCTATGTGCGTAACTCCATTGAGAGTGTCGATAAAGGAGCGGATGTAGGTTATCTTTCAGGCAACGATGAGAAGTTTAGAATTTACAATATGGCGCTGTATGATACTTTGGAGTTTATCGCTAAAAAACGAATGAAAAAACGTGACAATACGCAAGAACCGCAAGTAGCTATCGAGAAAAAAGTGCAAGAGCTGATGACCAAATACAACATCGAAAAGCTCTGGCCAGGTGAGGCGAGGGGTCGAACGCTCTCTAATGCCATCGTCATCCTAGATGAGTGGCAAAACAGTTCAAACAACACGACTCAGCTTATTTTATCGCGTCTGGATAACAACTGTAAAGCGATTGTGATTGGCTCAAACCGCCAAATTGACAACATGTACCTAAACCGCTTTAACAACGGTTTGACGTCACTTTTGAAACAGACCAAAAAAGAGCAAACACACATCTCGCTTTTTGCGATAGAGCTCGATAAATCGGTGCGTGGTAAATTCTCTCACTTTGCCGATGATATTTTTGGAGATAGTGATAAACACAAATGACCAAATACCAATTTTTAGGGGATGAAGACCCAATTGCTTTTCGCTCCATCTTTATCTCCGACCTTCACTTGGGAACACGGTTTTCCCAAGCGGAGGAGCTTTTAGAATTTTTAAAATTTACACACTGTGAAAACCTCTATCTTGTCGGTGATGTCATTGATGGTTGGGCGATTAAACGCAAAATTAAATGGGCGCAATCCCACTCCGATGTCATCCAAAAGATTTTACGAAAAGCTAGAAAAGGCACTAATGTCTTTTACATTACAGGCAATCATGATGAATTTTTGCGCTCTTTTTTGCCTTTAGGTTTGGGTGATCACATTGTTGTTGTCGATGAATGTGAGTATAAAAGCCTTAAAGAAGGGCGTTTCTACATTACGCATGGCGATTTTTTTGACTCGGTGACGATGACAAAACGCTGGCTTGCCATCTTAGGTGATTTGGGGTATGACCTCTTACTCAATATCAATCAATGGCTCAATTGGTGGCGCAAAAAGCTTCGTTACCATAGCCACTGGTCGCTTTCAAAGTATGTGAAAGATCATGTCAAAAGCTCGGTCTCTTTTATCACCGATTTTGAGGCGATTTTAAGTGAACATGCCAAACGACACCACTTTGATGGCGTGATTTGTGGACATATTCACAAGGCGGAGATACGCGATATTGAGGGCATTAAATACCTTAATTGCGGCGATTGGGTGGAGTCATGTACTGCCATTGTAGAAACCTATGAGGGTGAATTTAGGATTATACGATGGCTGGGGCATTGAAGATCTCTTTAGCACTCTCAGGAGGCGCAGCACGTGGGGCTTTTCATCTAGGTGTCATCGCCGCACTTGAGCGACACAATGTGGAAATAGCCGCCGTTTCGGGTACAAGTATTGGCGCGGTTATCGCGGTGAGTGTAGGCTCTGGGGTGAGTGCCTTTGATATGTTTCGTTTGTTTAAAAGTAGAGCATTTCGTAAGGTGTTCCAGTTTAACTACTTTCGTAAAGGGCTTCTTTGCATCAACGAAAAAGCAGCTATTTTAAAAGAGATAGCACCTGTGGCTCGCTTAGAGCAGATGAAAATTCCTACGTTTGTCACGTGTGTGGATTTGCCCAGTGGCGAAATCGTACGTTTTTCTGAAGGCGAGACGATAAAACTTGCCATTGCAAGCTCAGCGCTCATTCCTATTTTTCGCCCCATCGCGTATGAAAATTACACACTGATTGATGGGGGATTTATGGACAATTTACCCGTAGAGCCGCTTTTAGGGCTTTCTTATCCTGTGGTAAGTATCAATCTTTTTCCTCCTCGTACTCAACCCAAAAGGCATATCTTCTCTAGTTTAGAACGGGCGATTTATCTCTCCATCTTGGCTTCATCCAAACGGCAGATCGAACAGAGTGATCTGTGCATTAGCGATTCTTCGTTAGATGATTTTGGATTGTTTACTTTTGGGCAGATAGAAGCATGTTTTGAGCTAGGTTATCGCAAAGGCAGCGAGTCCATTTTGACATTTATGTCACAACAAAGTATAATCTAGCGTTTTAAGAGAAGGAAAAAGTATGACAAGCAAAGATTATTTAACGCAGATGTTTTTACTCCAGCAAAAATTAAACGATGAAACCAATGGCATCGGCTGGGAAAATGGATACACCAAACATAACCGCATGATTAACTGGAAGCGATGTATCTATATGGAGTGCGCAGAACTCATTGATAGTTTTAGTTGGAAACATTGGAAGAACATTAACAAAGAGACCGATTGGGACAATGTCACCGTTGAGATTGTTGATATCTGGCATTTTATTATGAGTCTATTATTGGAAGATTATAAAACTAATGGAAAAGGCGACATTGACCAGTTGGTTTTAGATGTGTTGGATGTTCAAGGGTTTGAGGCGTTCACGAAAGAACCACTCTCTCCAAGTTCAGCTGATCCAATGGAGTTAGTAAACGATATTGAAAATATTATCCACGATACAACAGGGTTTGAAATAGACCTTTTTGATGGGCTTTTACGCGAATACTTTACGCTTTCACGTAAGTGTGGCATCAACCTAAAAGTATTGTACAAATTCTATGTGGCAAAAAATGTTCTCAACCAATTCCGTCAAGATCATGGTTATAAAGAAGGACATTACATCAAAGTATGGAACGGCAAAGAAGATAACGAAGTGATGCTCTCTCTCCTTCAAGGCGAGTCTGCTCCAACAGTCGATGCACTGTATAAAAAACTCGAAAAAGCCTATCCAAAGGCATAAATGAAGAAGTAGGGATTTCCTACTTCTGATTGTAAACGATACTTCTGCTTTTAGGTGTCTCTAAAAATTCTACGTGTGACACTTCTACTCCCAAGCGACTCATTTTTTTCGCAATGATGCCCAACAACCATGTTGAGATATTTTCACTGGTTGGTACAAAATCAACGATGATGTAGCCATCATACATCTCAACAATGTGGCTTGGTTGGTCTTTGACGTGATTGAGGTCGGGAATTTTATAACCTGCTTCATTGTCAATGAGGTTTTGTTTGTCAGCAAAGTGTGGCAAGAGTGTTTCAAACAGCGGATCGTGAATATCGATGATAAATTTATGATCTAAGGTGTTGTCTAAAAAGAGCTTGAACCAGTTAAGGTGGTGAAAGTCTGTGACCATGCCATCTTTAAGCTGGGAACTTTGTAGATATACGATGACTTTGCCTTGATGACCGTGGAGATGTCTGCATGCCAAACAACCCGTGAGTGAGAACTCGCTATCAAGCTGCTGCGACCATACACGGTGTCCATAACAAAAATCGAACTCTTTACTTATTTGCCAAATCATTCCATATTGCCTTATCTTTGAATACTTAAATGATACCCAAAAAGAGATATAAAGAAAATTTTTGACGTCCTTTTTAGTGAAAATATATTATGATAAAACAATTATATTTAAGAAGAGTGTTATGTTAAAAGTCGTCGAAATATTTTATTCTATTCAAGGCGAAGGTACGCAAGTGGGTGTTCCTTCCATTTTTATTCGTTTGCATGGCTGCAATCTTAGCTGTGGTTTTTGCGATGAATTACTGCACAAAGGTGAGTATCAAAGCTTGAGCTTTGATGAGGTACTAGAGCGCATTAAAGCCTACCCTTCTATGCACGTTATCATCACAGGTGGAGAGCCTAGTATCTATAATCTCAATGGTTTTATCGAATTTTTACAAGCGTATATGTACTCTGTCGCTGTGGAGACAAATGGCTATAATTTTTCTAACATTGCCAATGCAAACTGGGTAACCTATAGCCCCAAAGATTGGGATAAGATAGAAAAACATGGGTATGATGAGATCAAATTTGTCGTTGGTAAAAACTCTCCTGTTGAAAAAATACTTGAATTTAAAAGCTATAAACCTATCTTCATTCAACCTCAAAATGAGACGGATCGCCCCAATAAAGAGAATGTCGCATTTTGTGTGGAGTTTGTCAAAGCGCATCCACAATTTATCTTAAGTGTGCAGTTGCACAAGTTTTTAGGAGTAGAGTAATGAGCCGTGCTTTAGTCGTTTTTAGTGGTGGGCAAGACAGTACAACCTGTCTTGGTTGGGCAAAAAACCGTTTTGAGTATGTTGAAAGCATTACCTTTGATTATGGTCAAAAACACCGTGTTGAAATTGCTCAGGCTGAAAAAATTGCGAACATTTTAGGCATAAAAAACACCTTGCTTAGTCTTGATGCTTTTTCACAGCTTAATGATTCAGCGCTCATTGACAGTACACAAGATATTGGTGCGCACCATCGAACACATACGAATCTTCCTGCCTCTTTTGTTCCAAATCGCAACGCGATCTTTTTTACCCTCGCACACGCATTTGCTCAAAAACAAGGGATAGCACATATCATCATTGGGGTTAACCAGACCGATTATTCAGGGTATCCTGATTGTAGAGAGCCCTTCGTTAAGGCATTAGAACTTGCCCTCAATCTTGGAAGCGAAGCGAACATCACCTTTCACTACCCATTGATGCACCTTACCAAAGCAGAAACATTTGATCTTTCACACAAAGAGGGCGTTTTAGAGCTTGTCCTCAACGAGTCACATACGTGCTATAATGGTAACCATAAAGAAAAACATGCTTGGGGATACGGTTGTGGCGAATGTCCAGCATGTATCTTGCGAAAACAAGGGTGGGAATCTTACGCCAAAGAGAGTTAGTGTCTTTACTTGCACTGTGTGCGAAGGAGTACGACAATGAGTGTGAAGTCCTCTTTTTTAATCTTAACAATGCTGGCTTTTTTACTGTGTATTGGCTTCGAGCTGATTAACTGGTCGTATCAGCGCGATGAAGTCAATGATATGGCGAAACAAAATGCTGAGGAACTTGCACAAGGGTTTAAACAGCTTCTCGCCTTAAAATCAGACCCATTTAAAAAGCAAGCGCTTGATTATGCGGCGTGGAATGATCTTGCCAATTTTACAGAGCATAAAGAGCCTACTTGGGCAAAAGATAATCTTGATGGTAGCATCATACAATTTGGCATTAACGCTTTTTATGTGTTAGATCA
Organism: uncultured Sulfurospirillum sp.; assembly: GCA_964466465.1. Lineage (GTDB taxonomy): Bacteria > Campylobacterota > Campylobacteria > Campylobacterales > Sulfurospirillaceae > Sulfurospirillum. The sequence continues at coordinate 48,374 of CAYXNJ010000003.1, read as the reverse complement.
GGCTAAAAATATTTTGTTTAAAGAAGCAAACAAACCTTTTTTAGAAGAGCTTCCTACGATGTTTCCTTTAGCACTGCTTGATACTTCGAGTGCTCGGTTATTGCATTTTTATGCTAAAACACCCCAGAGTATTGTTGAATTTTATGTCGCTCCCATACACCGTATTGATGAGGATGTGAGCAAAGACTCTCTTGCCAAAGGGTTTGTCATCATTGCCAAACATTGGGATGAGGCTTTTTTAAAAGAGCTGAGTAGTTTTGGGATTGCAGAGGCATATTTAAACCTACCCAATGGTAATCACAATGAGTATAAGATTACGCATGAGATTCCTTTACTTGGTATTCAAGGCGAAAAAGTGGGTGTGTTGTATTTACATCTACGCAACCGCATGAGTGAAGTTTTGGATAATTATGGTGCGAAAGATATTCAGCTCTCACTCTTGGAAATTCTCTTTTTGATGGGTATTTTGGCACTTTTAATTGCTAAATTTCTCTCTTTCCCTCTACGCGACATTACGCATGCACTTAACAACAGAAGCAAAGAGCCTTTACGAAAGTATCTGCTCAAAGAGGATGAGTATGGAGCGATTGCCACTGCGGTATGCGAATCGTTCGATAACAAAGAAGAGCTAGAGTATCTCAATGCCAACTTAGAAAAAAAAGTACAAGAAGAGGTTGAAAACAGCAGGCTCAAAGACAGGATGCTTTTTCAACAAGCCAAACTTGCTGCCCTTGGTGAGATGCTGAACAACATTGCCCATCAATGGCGTCAACCGCTCAATACCATTAGTGTCGTCATTAGCAAAATTTATTTAGACAGCAAAACAGATAAATTGACCCCTCAAATGCTTGAAGATGAGATTAAAAAACTTCGAGAGCTCATTCAACATATGTCCTCAACCATCGATGATTTTAAAGATTTCTTCAAACCTGATAAGGAAAAAGTGCTCTTCCCTCTGTATAAATCCATCGAAGAGAGTATTCGCATCAGTGATGGAGGCATAGCTAACAAAGACATTGTATTTCATGTCGATTGTCCGAGTGGCATTGTTATGAATAGCTTTAAAAAAGAGCTTTCACATGTGCTTTTAGTACTGATCAATAACGCGAAAGATGCGATTATCCAAAAAGAGATAGAGCATGGTACTATTACGATTAAAGCGTATGCGCAAGAGTACTACATTATCATTGAGGTTTCCGATAATGGCGGTGGTGTTACGGACGAGCAGTTACCGCATATTTTTGATCCATTTTTTACCACCAAAGAGCCAACGGGTGGAAATGGAACAGGGCTTTATATGTCTAAACAGATTATTGAACAAAGTATGCAAGGCTCTATTAGTGCAACCAACGAACATGGTGGTTTAGTTGTAACGATCGTCTTACCACGCACTAACGAAGTGTAAATCTCTTTCAAGAGGGTTTAAAACCCTCTTGATCAGCCTGCTAAAAATTTGATAAGCGAGGTATCCCAATCTTCACTTTTGAGAATCGTTTGATACTGCACAATATCTTTTTGTAGCGCCTCTTCTGTAAGCTTCATCGCGCCATATGCGGCAAAAATTCCTTTAAATTGCATACCCGTAAAGACGATGGTTGAATACAGTGGTCTTAGGTATTCGCTGAGTGTAAAGTTGTTGTATGCACCTGCTTGGTAAGCATATTCGGGAGAGCCTGTGCTCACGACGATTTTACTCTCTTTACCTGCGATTTTACTGCCCTCTGGTCCATAGGCAAATCCATATCCTAGGACTTTATCTTGCCACTCTTTTAACATAGCAGGTGAACTGTACCAATAGAGTGGAAATTGAAAGATAATGCGTTCATGTTCTACTAAAAGCGCTTGCTCTTTTGCAACATCGATGGCTTCTACGGTTTTATACGTTGCATAAAGATCGTGGATGGTGATGTTAGGTTCATTTTTGATGCTATCAAGTAGCGCTTTATTGACTTTTGATTCTGCGATATTGGGGTGAGCTAAAATAATGAGTGTTTTTTTCATGGTCTTCTCCTTGAATAATTTAGGAAAATATATACCTAAATAACTTATAATTACCTTACGGAAAAAAATGTAAGTAAAGAACAAAAATTGTTATTATGGTATAATTCAAAATAAGAGGTGATAATTATGATAAAAATAGATGAAAAAGAGTTTCACTGTCCTGTGGAACTGACATTAGATATTATTAATGACAAGAGCAAGATATTTATTGTGTATATCTTGCTTGGTGGTCAGAAACGGTTTAAAGATATCTGTGAAGCATTTCCGCAGATAACACAAAAAACAGTAACGCAAAAGCTAAAAGAGCTTGAGGCATCGCATATTATAGAACGAACCGTTTTTGCGGAAGTGCCGCCACGCGTCGAGTATGCCCTAAGTCCTATAGGAAGAGAGCTTGAAAAAGTATTGGGTTCTATGCATGCCTTTGGTGAGGCGTATGCTGCAAAATATGGATGTAAAAAAGAGCATTAAATTCCACATGTAAAGGTGTGTATGAGCAAAGAAAACTACCAGTGGCTTGAGAAAGAGCTTCCTTCTTGGGTGAAAGAGGGGATTGTGACGCATGAGGGAGCAAACACACTTTTACGTCGTTATGAAGGAGAGAAGTCTTCACATCGCTCTTCAGGTACAGCATTTAGCTTGCTTGGATTTGTCCTCGTGGGACTTGGTATTATCTCCATTTTAGCGTATAACTGGGATGAATTGGGGCATATAGAGCGTACACTTTTAGCCTTATGTCTTTTAGTAAGTTCTCAAATATTTTCTTTTTGGGTCAAACGGTACAGAGCTGATGATAATACCCTATTGGAGGGCAGTGGTGTGTTTTGGTTTTTAATGATTGGCGCATCACTTGCTATCATTGGACAGACCTATCATTTGGGTGGAAATCTGAATGATTTTTTAAGCACATGGCTTTTACTCTCCTTTGCCTTGCCTTGGCTACTTCCATCCTCTGGTGCAGCATTTTTAGTCATCGTGCTCTGGAGCGTTGTATGGGTCAGTAACCGAAGTCCTTTTACGACGATCATTGATCTGCATACAGACTCATTTCTAAGCCCATGGTTACTCATGATGATAGCGCTTTCATGGGTGGCGTATTATGGGGTTCAACTCAAACATAAAAAAATGGCAAATACCACACTCTTGTTAAGTTGGGCGGTAGTATTGTGTTTATTTTTTTTGTTTATCGTTGAAGTGGTAATTGAGACGTATGAAATGCGTCATTTACGCAATGCCCTTATCTGTTTAGCGCTCTTTTTCACAATATACTATATGCTAGGCAAACTTTACCTCTCTCATGGTGAAAAAACGTGGCAACGACCATTTGAGCGTATTGGGAAACTGGGTGCTTTACTCTTGTTGCTGTTTCATGTTTCGTTTAAATCGTACCAGTGGATGATCGAAAAACCTCTCGCTGAATCAAATTTTGGCTCGATACTGAGTATAACTCTTGGAGCATTTTTTATAGGGCTTTTGGTCATGTTTGTGCGAACTTACAAACGCATTCCTTCGGAAGCACTTGTTGTTGCAACTCCTTTGATTTTTACGATTTACACGCTTTTACAAAACCAAACGGCAACATCACACTATACAGCGATGTTTTTTATCAATTTCTCCTTACTTCTTGGTGCATCTTGGATGATTTTTTGTGGGGCAAAAGAGTCTAAAATAGGGCTTATCAATCAAGGTATGATCCTCATCGCGCTAACGATTTGGATTCATTTTATGGATGCTAATTTTGACTTGATCGCCAAAGGAGTTGCATTTATCGTGACGGGGGTGCTTTTCTTAGTGGTCAATGCCTTTATCAGACGTCGTTTCAAGGTAGAAGCATGAAAAATATCAAGCAACTTTTATGGACGCTTTTTGGCATTGTGTGCTTTGTGCAAGTTGGTGTGATCGCTTTTCAGATCATAAGCTATGAGCGTGTCTTAAAAGAGGGTGAAGTCTTTTATTTTAAAGTGTTACCTCTCGATCCGTATGACCCTTTTCGTGGACGTTATGTCACGCTTCGTTTTGAAAATGCGATAAAAGCCCCTCTTGGGGATAGTGAAAAAAAAGAGGATCAGCATAAAGGTTATGCCATCTTAGAACACAGTGAAAAAGGTGATGGCATCAAAGAGATACGTCTTAGCAAACCGCAATCGGGAAGCTTCTTGGAAGTTGATATACGTTCATTCAATTACACTACTACCAAACAAAAAGAAGAGACTTCAAATCTTGTCTATTTTTCACTTCCGTTTGATCGTTTTTATATGAGAGAAGATATAGCTCCAAAAGCGGAGAAGGTGCTGAGAGCTCGCAGTGGAGTTGTCGTAAAAGCGAAACTTCGAGTAAAAGGTGGAAAAGGTGTCATCGAAGATTTGATGGTAGAACAGACACCTTTAAGTCAGTACGTCCTTACAAAGTAAAGGAACTATTGCTTTCGTTCGATTCCAAGAGCAAGCAGTTCATTTTCCGTATAAGGGATGGGCGTTTTTTTGCCCTCAGGCGTTACGTTAACGTATGTAATGACCGCACTGGTGACATGTAAACAGCGGTGAGCACCCTCAACAGAGCGTTCTGCATTGACTTCCACTTGTGTCGTAATGGAGCTTGTTCCCACTTTGATGATTTTAGCGTAACAGCTTAGCACGTCACCGACTTTGACGGCTTCTCGAAATTCCATAGAATTGACAGCGACAGTTACCACACGTCCTACATTAAGATCTCGTGCTGCAAGGCTTCCTGCGATGTCGATTTGTGACATAATCCACCCACCAAAAATATTGCCAGCGGGGTTCGTGTCTTTTGGCATAGCCACGATTTTAATGCGCGGTTCACCCATATTGTACATATATAGCCTTTGTAGTGAAAAAAGAGGCTAACGCTTGTTAACCTCTTTTGAATGGCGTATCATAATACAGTATTGTTTGAAGGCAATTTAAACGAAAAATCAGATCCTACACCTAAGCTACTTTGTATCTCTAGTGTGGTGTTATGCAGTTTGAGGATGTAATTGACAAGGGCAAGACCTAGTCCCATCGAGTTGTCCCATGAGTGTGAGTTGGAACGGTAGAACTTTTGGGTTACTTTTTCAATGTCCTCTTCTTTGATGCCCACACCAGTGTCTTTAACATGCAAGGCGTCATTTTCAAGTATAACGCGAACGGTTTCATCGGAGTATTTGAGTGCATTGTCGATAAGGTTTGAGATGACGATCTCGATCATTGTACGATCAGCGGTAATCATATAGCTCTCAGGAAGCATGCACTCAATAGAGCGGGTATGGTGTTTTTCCCTGAACGTTTGTGCGATTTCTTGGGTCATCTTAACCACATCAAACGTAGTGTTTTGGGTGTTGAAGTCGCCATTTTCAAACTTGGTGGTTAGGGTCAGGCGATCAATCATACCAGAGATTTTCTGGGCGTTTTGAACGATTTTACCTAAAAAGCGCTCTTTGATTTGGGTATTGGCATTGGGGTCATCCAAAAGCGTTTGTGCATACCCCATGATGGATGCGATAGGGTTTTTAAACTCATGGCTAATGGCAGAGATAACATCACTTCGTTGTTGCGAAATGAGTTTGATTTTAGCGGTATATTTGCGCTTTTGCTTGGCGCGTTTTTCAAGCTTTGCAGCCAATTTTTTAAGATAATTGGCTATCTCAAAAAACTCCAAACTAAAGTGTGAGGAGAGGGTGATCTTGTACTCTTTGTCTGCAATTTGCTGTAGATTTCCTACGATTTTATCGATCTCATAGCGAATCTTTTGACTGAAAATATACGCACCATAAAGACCCGTAAGGATGCTGAGGCTAAAGATGATGGTAAGCTTTATCCAGAGGTCATAAAAGTTGTGCATGATGGTGTCAATGTTGGTAGCAAGACGTATAAACAGAAAATGATCGTCCTGTTTAAAGCGGTGTGCAACGTATAAAAAGTTACTTTTCACCGAATCAGAAAAACGCACAGCATGAGCAAATTCCATCTTTTGCGCCATGATGATCTCTTCACGTCTTGAGTGGTTATCCATGGTTTCATTGTCTTTGTCGCTATCGACTAAAACGACACCTGATTCGTTAATTAACGTAAAACGTATGCCAGTACTCTCTTTGATGACTTTGGCAAACGCTTCGCGGTCTTTGACTTGGGGGAGTTGGTATTGGATAATTTTAATATGCGATTCTAGTGAGGCTTGATACCGTTCCATATCGTTGCTTTTAATGGTGAAATAACTCACAATGCCAGAGAGAAGCAGTGTGCCGATAAAAAGGATAAGCAGTCCTCGAATGATGTGCTGATGCAGCATTAGCATAACGTGTATCCTACTCCCCAAATGGATTTGATGTACTCTTTCTCTTTGGTTGGGTCTATTTTGGCTTTGAGACGATTGATAGCGACATTGACCGTTTTGTCTTGGAAAAAGTCATCGCTTTTCCAGACATGTTCGAGTAAAAACTCACGACTCAAAACGGAGCTTTTGTTCTCGATCAAGGTACGAAGTAGGTCAAACTCTAATTTCGTGAGTTCAACCTCTTTAGAGTCAACCTGTAAACGGTGTGCTTCAAGATCAAGTATAAGGTCACGGTAAGAGAGTGTGCTTTTGCTCACAGGCGAGGTGCGTGCTAAAATAGCTTTGATACGAAGAAGCAGCTCTTTCATATTGTAAGGTTTTGTGACGTAGTCATCACAACCGCGCATAAAACCCTCTTCAATGTTTGCATCGCTGTCTTTTGCCGTTACAAAAATAACCGCTTGCGAAAAACCTTTTTTACGCAGCGCTTCGACAAACTCGCTACCTTCAACACCAGGGAGGTTACGATCAACAATGAGAAGATCAATCGGCTCTTCTTGAAGGCATTTTTCAACATTTTTAGTGCTCAAAAAACCCAGAGTCTCATACCCCTCTTTTTGAAGATGGTACTCTAAAAGCTCCAGCAAATCCTCTTCGTCTTCAATAATCAAAATAGTCTGTTTCATTAGGTTCCTAATAGGTTTTCATCTCTCCGCCAATGCGCGCGAAGATCATCAATTGTACGATGTTAACGCTACGATCTGCCATGCGCTCTAATTTTCGCATGGTACTTAAAATCTGAATAAAATCAGCCGATTGGTCGATCATCTTTGCAATGTCGCTGAGGATGTTTTTCTCTAAAATAGAGTACAAATCATCACTCTTGCTCTCTTCAACTTTGACTTTTCTATACGTATCTTCCAGTGTTTCAGGGTCTGCGACTTCAATGGTACTAATGGCTAAAGTAACGGCTTTGATAGCAGTTTTGCACAAATGTGTTGAGTACTCATGCAACGAGACAAACGGTACATCGCCTTGAAGGTGCAATGCCATACGCTTACTAAAGCTTCGGATATTTTCAGCGATTTTGACCAGTTCATTGGTGATTTTAAGGTACGCCACCATTTTGCGCAAGTCTTTCGCTTCTGGACCAAAAAGAGCGAGTGTAACGACAATTTCATTGTCAATCGCATTGGCTTGATTTTCAATGTTTTTAAGAAGGGTTTTGGCTGAATCAAAACGAGCAATGTCCAAACTCTCCATACCACTGAGGGTTTTTTCACTTGCCATTGTGATCTCAGAACCCAAATCAACGAGCATTTTTTTGATTTCTATGAGTCTTTCTTCATATTTTTGAAGCATACATTTTCCTTACAATAGTTTGTATCATTGTAGTTTGAAATCATTACAATATGGTAACATAAAAACCCCTCAAGCGTTACCGTATCGTAATGAGCTCCGCTTATAATCAACCCAAAAAAAGTAAGGAGCACTCATGGTCGATGTCGAAAAAACGTTAAGCCTCAAGTACCCCACTATTGCCTATTATCCAAGTATGGTGAGAAATTTCGTTGTGTATCTTCTCAAAAAGTTACTGCACCAAGAGGAGATAAACGATTTTTTAACCCATGGCGAGGCGTATAAAGGGTTTGATTTTGTGGAAGCGGTGTTGGAGTATTTTAACTTTGGCTACACCGTTTCCAATAAAGATAAAGCCAACATCCCTTCCTCTGGGCGCGTTATCATCATCGCAAACCACCCTTTAGGAGCACTCGATGCGTTAGCACTGATCTCACTCATCAAAGAGATACGAAGCGATGTGAAAGTCTTAGCCAATGATGTTTTGATGCAGATAGAACCACTGAGCAACATTTTAATTCCCATTGACAACCTGAGTGGCACAACCGCCAAAGAGTCCATCAAAAAGGTGTATGATGCGCTGGAAAATGATGAAGCGCTCATTGTCTTTCCCTCTGGTGAAGTCTCTCGTGCCCATCCTACAGGCATCAAAGATGCGAAGTGGAAAAAGGGTTTTTTGAAGTTTGCCCAAAAGAGCAACTCGCCTCTGTTACCTGTTTTCATTGATGCGAAAAATTCACCCATTTTTTACACGCTTTCGATGATCAATAAAAAGCTCTCGACCTTCTTGCTTGCGCGTGAGATGTTTAAGAAGCGCTCAAAAGTCATTAGCTTTAAAATCGGCGAGATGATTACCTATAAAACGCTTCAAAATTCAGGTTTTGGCGACACAACACTGATTAATCTTCTTAAAAAGCATCTCTATAAAATCAGTCGAGGCAAGAAGGGCATCTTTGCAACCCAAAAGGCGATAGCACACCCCGAAGAGCGTAAAGCCATACGAGCAGAGCTCAAAAAATCAACGCTTTTAGGACAAACCAGCGATGGCAAAAAGATCTATCTTTATGAGTATGAGGCGGGTTCTATTTTGATGAAAGAGATAGGGCGCTTGCGTGAGTTTACGTTTCGTAAAGTCGAAGAGGGAACAGGCTCTAAAAGAGATGTGGATGCCTTTGATAAACACTATAAACACATCGTGCTTTGGGACGATGAAGAGCTTGAAGTGGTGGGAGCATACCGCATCGGAGAAGCCAATTATATCAGTGAGTATTTTGGGGTGGAAGGGTTTTACTCTCAAACCTTATTTGAGTTTACTCCAGAGTTTACACCGTACTTGCATAACTCCATTGAGTTAGGGCGTAGCTTTGTGCAGCCGCGTTATTGGGGTACAAGGGCGCTGGATTATCTCTGGCAGGGCATCGGGGCGTATCTGTTTAAAAACCCGCATATTCGTTACATGTACGGGCCTGTAAGTCTCAGTGATGTGTATCCAAAGATCGCTAAAAATCTGATCATCACCTTTTATTCGCTCTATTTTACATCGCCCAAAGCGTTGGTGAGTGCTCGTAATGGCTTTTTTATGAGTAAGGTTGAAAAAGAAGAAGCACAGGCATTTTTCAAAGGAGAGGACTATAAAGAGGACTTTGCGGTGCTTAAAGAGCAGCTTTCTCATATGGATCTGAGCGTGCCAACACTGTATAAACAATACACTGAGCTGTGCGAAGAGGGAGGCATTTGCTTTTTAGACTTCAACATCGACAAAGATTTTGCGAACTGTGTCGATAGTTTCATTTTAGTGGACATCACCAAAATCAAAGAGGCGAAAAAGGCACGGTATATCAAAGCCTCTTAGCCTCTACTTCTAAGAAGGGCAATAATATGCCCTTCATCTTTCCCTGACAAACCAATCGTATTTTGGTACAATGAGTATTATCATTTGCAGATTTATGTATCCGCTTTAGGGAGTGTGAGATGAAAAAAACGATGTTTATGGTGTTACTTCTTGCCTCTTGTGTGTTTGGCGCACAACAAGAAACGCCAAATACCGAGCTACTCAACTACAAAATAGAACAACTTCAAAAAACCATCGATGAGCTAAAAAAAGATGTGGATGAAGCCAAAAAAAGCGAACAAGGCATCGAAAGTTTGAAATACAGACTGGAAGATGCGAATAGTCGTGTGGACATTATAAGTGGTGGTGTTGATAGATTTGGAGTCCTTGCGACCATCTTAGGTGGTTTAGTTACTGTTTTGTTAGTAGGTTTTAGCTTTGTATCATATTTGAGTGTTAAATCAAAAGCCAAAGAAGAAGCTAGAGAAGCGGCAAAAAAAGAGACTGAAGAATGGATAAACAAAGAAGCTCAAACAACACTTCAAAGCATCATCGATAAGCTTGAGAAAGAAGCTCAAGAGAAGATAGCAAAGGCTGTTGAAACCGCAAAAGAAGGGATTAAAAGCCAGTCCAAAGCAGAAGAGCTATTTATGCAAGGACTTAGCCATTCTTCCGCTAAAGAGTATGATAAGGCAATTGAAGCGTATCAAAAATCACTGGCGATTTATCCTCATAATGATGCAACATATTACAATATAGGGAACACATATACTAAACAAAAAAAGTATGAAAACGCTTTAGTCGCGTATCAAAAAGCCATTGAGATTAATCCTAATAATGATTCAGCGTATTATAATATGGGGTATGTGTATGATGAACAAAAAAACTATAAGGACGCTTTAGTCGCGTATCAAAAAGCCATTGAGATTAATCCAAAAAAAGATGAAGCATATTTCAATATAGGGATTTTGTATGCTAATCAAGAGAAGTACGCAGAAGCGATAGTTGCATATCAAAAAGCCATTGAGATTAATCCTCAAAAAAATGCTGCTTATACGAACTTATTTGAACTTCAGTTAATACTCAATCAACCTTTTAAGGATGAAAACAAATTTTTAGAATTTTGCTATGAAAATAAAGAAGCAATGATGATTTATGAGATGCTCAAAATCCTTCAAGGTATTGCCTTTAACAGTGCATATGCTCTCTCCAAAAAAGCATGGATGAGTAAATATCAAGGTGTTACATATAACTGGGGTTGGAATGAAATAAATATATGGTTACATAACATGCCAGAGAGTGAAACAAAAACGCACCTTTTAGAAGCGGTAGATTTTTTTAAAAAGGCATTAAAAGCGTAAAAGAAGAGTTAAATCATTTGATAAAAGGTAAGAAATTAAGCTAAGCCCTAAAATAGGGCTTAGCTGTAGTGATTTATGCTGTTGTTTTAAAGACAGAGAGGGCGTTGCTAAGATTGGTAGAGAGTTTAGCGAGGTGTTCTGCTGCACTGGCGATCTCTTCGACACTTCTGGCATTCGTAGAGGTGAGTTTATGAATGGTATTGACTCTCTCTAACATTGCATTGGCTTCGATGCTTCCATGTTTGGCTTCTTTTGCCGCACCCTGCGCAATACTGGCAGTTTCGTTCATGTTTTCAACGGTTTTAAGCATGAGTTGTTGGGTATTTTCTGCTCTGTTTCCAAGGGATTGAATCTCTGCCGCATTTTTCTTCATAAGTTCGGATGAGGTCGCAACTGACTGGGTGATGACGGCTACGGTGGAGTTGCTCTCCACAAGGCTTTTTTGGGTACGTTCAGCAAGCTTGCGTACTTCATCGGCAACCACGGCAAAACCGCGTCCATGCTCTCCTGCACGTGCTGCTTCAATGGCGGCATTGAGTGCCAAAAGATTGGTCTGTTCTGCGATATCTGCAATGACAGAGAGGACTTGTTGTACTTGCGTGACTTCTTGGTTAAGTTGTTCTAAACGCGCTGAAAGATCGGTTTGGTTAACGACGACACTTTGAAGGTCAGAAGAGACCGCAAGGACTTCGGATGAAGCATTGTTAAGTTCATTTGCCACGTTTTGCATTACGCTGCCTGCGCGTCCAGCATTCTCTTCGCTGTCATGTAAAATGCCCGCAACCCTTTTGGTCGTACTGACCGCATGATCAACCTCTTGATCGGTCTCTTCGGTGCGTTTTCCTATTTGCATAGAGGTAGAAGAAAGCTCCTCAGCAACTGCTGCATTTTCTGTAGCAGTACGTTTAGCATCGTCAATGGCATGGCTGATTTGAGAGAGCAGGGCGTTGACCGTTTGCATCATGGTCGCAATTTCATCATCACCATGAGTCTCTATGGTGTGCATAAGATCTTTGGTTGCGCCAATGTATTGACACTCTTTGGTGGCTATTTCTAATGATTTCTTAATGTTCGATGCCACATACCAGAAAAAGAGATTGGTGATGATGAGAACAACTAGAGCAAGAGTAATGCCCAATTTTCGGGCTTTGGCTAACGATGCTTTTTCTTCTTCTTCAATGGCTTTGGAAAGCTCATCTGCTTTTTTGGAGATGATGATAAAGCCATCGCGTCCTTTGTTGGTCAACTCTGTAAACCTTTTTCCATCTGCTGTTGCTAAAAACTCTGGTGTATCGGTGGCTTTTTTGTATTTTGTGAGAAGCTCAAAACGAGGCAAGGTTGATTCGGCAAAGGCGTCAACACCTACTTTAATCTCTTTAAAAAGAGCAATGTCGCGTTCGCTGGTCAGTAAAGGTTGCAATTCTATAAGGTGTTTTTCAAGGGTTCGCTCCGCTTCGATGGACTTCTCCATAAACATAGGCACAAAAGTAATTTGATACCCACGAGATTGCATCAACAGCTCAGCCGTATCACGTGTGATTTTCTCAATCACCTGAACTTTTCGCACAGCCACTTCAGCGCTTGATGTATTGGAAATAAGAAGGTAACTTAAACAGATGGTTCCCATTAAAATGATGAGAAACAACATCACAAGTTTGGAGCGGATTGTCTTAAACATAAAATATTCCTTACAATTTGTATTTAATTTTATATTAAACACAAATTGTAGTTGTCATGCGTGATATTTAGTGTGAGATAAGTAGAGTTTAAACGTACTTTTTTATACGTTTAGCTGGTTTTGCTTTGAAGCATAAATCCTCGCATAGAAAGGCTAGCATTTTGAAAAAGAGGGGTGATACTGGTGAGATCATCGTTTACATGACGTGTCCCCGCAATGTAGAGGAGTGGTACATAGTGGTCTAATGAAGGGTGTGCTGTTTTAAAATCAGGGCATCGCTCTTCAATGCGTATAAGGCTTTCGATATCGTTTGTTCTAAACGCTTTATCAATAAAGGTATCTACATTTTGTGCCCATTCCACAGCAGGTGCGTTGATATTGTAAAAATCGACCATACCTAAATTGTGCGTTATATTGCCACTTCCGATGATCATAATGCCCTCATCGCGTAGCACTTGGAGTTGCTCGCCCAGTTTAACATGTGCGATCAATGGTAGGTTTTTATTGATGCTCAGTTGAATGATGGGGATACTCGCTTTAGGAAAAAGATAATACAAAGGCATCCATGCACCATGATCTAGCCCTCGCTCAATTAAAGGAGCATCTAAAAGCGTTGCGATACGCTTGGAGAGGGTGTTATTGCTCGGTGATTTGTAGCTTAGCTCATACAAAGAAGGGGGGAAGCCATAAAAGTCATACACCGTTTCATACGCAATGCCAGAACTCATACTGACAGCCGTTTGGTTGGTGTACCAATGTGCTGAGATGACAAGAATGGCTTTAGGGGTTGGAAGCTCACGTGAAAGTGCTTCAAGACCTTCGGTGAAGCTGTTTTCTAACACAAGATTCATGGGTGAGCCATGCCCCAAAAAGAGGCTTGGCATACGCTCCATCATACGCATTCCTTAGGCTGTTTTAAAGGTGGCAAGTGCATGGCTAAGGTTGTCAGAGAGTTTAGAGAGATGCTCTGCTGCACTTGCTATTTCTTCGACACTTCTGGCATTGGTTGTAGAGAGTTGATGAATATTATGGATGCGATTTAGCACTTCATCGGCTTTGACACTACCTGCTTGGGCATCTTTGACGGTATGAAGCGCTAACGTTTTTGCTTCATTCATGGTTTCTACTGTTCTAATCATCAATGTTTGCGTATTTTCAGCACGATGTCCTAGTTCTTGGATCTCTTCAGCGCTTCTTTTCATAATTTCAGTTGCGGTATTGACCGATTGAACGATGACAGCAACGGTTGCGTTACTCTCAACAAGACTTTTTTGTGTACGCTCAGCCAATTTTCGTACTTCATCGGCAACGACCGCAAAACCGCGTCCATGTTCTCCTGCGCGTGCTGCTTCAATGGCTGCATTAAGGGCAAGAAGGTTGGTTTGTTCTGCAATGTCAGAGATAACACCAAGGACTTGTTGAACTTGTGTGACTTCACTATCGAGGTGTTCAAGACGGCTTGATAAATCCGTTTGGCTCACAACGATATTTTGAAGATCAGAAGAGACAGCAAGCACCTCTTTAGAAGCGTTTCCAAGCTCATCGGCTACGTGTTCAATGACTTTTCCTGAGTGTTGTGAACTCTCTTCACTGGTTTTAAGGATGGATGCAACCGCTTGTGTGGCATGAACGGTTTCATCGACCTCTTTTGCTGCATCTTCGGTACGTTTGCCAATTTGAAGTGAGGTGGATGAAAGCTCTTCGGCAACAGCAGCATTTTCAAGTGCGGTGCGTTTGGCATCATCAATAGCATGGCGTAGCTGTGAGAGAAGGGTATTGACCGTTTGCATCATATGTGCGATTTCATCATTGCCAACGGTGTCGATGGTATGATGAAGGTCCTTATGCTGACCGATGTAAGCACACTCGTCTGATGCTTTTTGAATGGAATATTTGATTTTACTTGCAATAAACCAGAAAAGAAAACATGCACCACCTGATACGAGCAGTGCCATAATAATACCAATCATGCGAGCTCTCTCTACTTGAGCATCTTCATAGTCCATAATGGTATTGGAAAGCTTTTCTATTTTTGTTTGGATTGAAGCGTATTGCGTTCTCAGTTCGTCAGTGATTTGTAGAAAATTTTTCCCATCAGCGGAGGAAAGAAACTCAGGTGAATTGATAGTAGTGGTATATTTTTTAACAAGTTCAAAACGATGATCATTGGTTGCGCGATGTGCTTTAAGTTCATCCGTAATTTGTGCAAGTAGTGAAAGGTTGTCTTTATTTTCAAGCAAACCTTTAAGCTCATCAAGATGCTCTGTTAAATCTTTATAGGCCTTAGTGTAGGCATCAAGAGAGTTTTGGTTAGCAAAGAGCTGATAGCCTCTTGCATGTGCAAGAAGTTCTGTGAAATGCTTTGAAATCTCACCGGTGGTTTGAATTTTATCGGTTGCTTTTTCAGCACGATTTGCATTGGAAATCAGCAAATAGCTAAGAGTGACAGTTCCAAAAAGAACAACGACCATTAAAAAGAAGAGTTTCGCGCGAATCGTTTGTAACATGAAAAATCCTTGTAATTCTAGTAAATCGTAGATGCTATTATATCGAGCAACAATAGCGGCATTATAGCAGGCAATGCTAAATATTGCTGTGATCTACGACAAGAGATGTAACCAAGTTGTAATCAAATTCTTTTACAATGACACTACCAAATTTTAGAAATGGAGTGTTCAAATGACTATCAAAACATGCGCCCTGTCGCTTTTAAGTGTTGCCGCTTTGTGTTCGACTGCGGCTGCTAGAGATCAGATCAAAATTGTTGGATCTTCAACCGTCTATCCTTTTACAAGTTATGTTGCAGAAGAGTTTAAAGCAGTAACTGGCAATAAAACCCCTGTCGTTGAATCAACAGGAACAGGTGGCGGTATGAAGCTTTTCTGTGCAGGTGCTGGCCTTGATACTCCTGATTTTACCAATGCTTCTCGTCCTATTAAAGCGGAAGAGTTTGAAACATGTGTTAAAAACGGTGTGACTGACATCACTGGTATGATGGTCGGTTTTGATGGTATCGCGGTTGCTCAGTCTAAAAGCAATGGCGAAATTGCACTCAGCAAAGAACAACTCTTTTTAGCGCTTGCTGAAGAAGTGCCAAGTAAAGATGGCAAATCACTGATTAAAAACCCGTACAAAACATGGAATGAAATTGACGCAAAACTCCCCAATAGAAAAATCACCGTTTACGGTCCTCCAACCACATCAGGAACAAGAGACTCTTTTGATGAGATGGTGATGGAAACAGCTTCTAAAAAATTCGATGCGTATGGTGACAAAAAAGGCAAGTACAAAGCAATCCGTCAAGACGGTGTTTTTGTACCAGCGGGTGAAAATGACAACTTAATCGTTCAAAAACTCACAAAAGATACGGCTGCATTTGGTATCTTTGGATACAGCTTCCTTGAAGAGAATGGCGATAAAATCAATGGTGCTCAAGTCGATGGTATCGCATGTACATCTGAGAACATTTCAAGTGGAAAATACCCAATTTCAAGAAGCCTTTACATCTACGCTAAAAATGCTCACAGAGCTGAAGTGAAGGGCATGGATGAGTTCTTTAAACTTTATGTAGATGACAAAATGGTAGGTCAAAAAGGTGTTCTAAAAACCATCGGTTTGGTTCCTATGACAAGTGAAGATCTTAAAAAAGTACAAGCGGCTGTTTTGGCTAAAACCAAATTGACCGATGAGATGGTTAAGAAACATACCATCTTACCTTAAGCGTTACGTGTAACATGAGCAAGAGGCACTTGCCTCTTGCACTTTTAATTCAAAGGACTCTGGTGAGCACTCAAACTCTCTATCTTATCTTTTTTGGTGGTCTTGTTCCACTGATGTTTATAGGCTATATCATCGGTAAAGCACGTGCTGTCACGATTCGCTCTAAAGGTATTAAAATGCACTCTCAACCCGACCAATACGGTTGGTTTGTCGCACTTTACACAGGGCTTCCTATCATCACGATAGGGTTTGTGGGAGTATTTTTATATCTTTTTGGCATCAATGCCATTCCTCCTTTTGTGCTTGTAGCAGGTGCTTTGAGTGCAGGGGCTATTGCATTATGGATCTTTTTTAGACAAGTAGAAGCAAAAACCAGAGCGCGCGATGGTGTGGAGAATTTCATCAAAGGAATGTTGTTATTTGCTTCGTTGATTTCAGTGATGACCACATTTGGCATTTTGCTCTCCATCATTTTTGAAGCACTGCATTTCTTTCAAACCCAAAGTGTAAGCTACTTTCTTTTTGGAACCGAGTGGTCACCTGACACGGCTTTCTTAGAAGGTGCTGGACGTTCTGACGCTGCGAGTGCTCAAGCCAAATTTGGTGCGGTGCCTATCTTTGCAGGAACATTTTACATCACCATTATGGCGATGATCTTAGCAGTACCCATCGGGTTGATGTCGGCTATTTTTATGTCAGAGTACGCAACGCCCAAACTTAGGGCTCAAGTGAAGCCTTTTTTAGAGATCTTAGCAGGCATTCCAACGGTGGTGTATGGCTTCTTTGCCGCTTTGACCATTGCGCCTGCGATTGTCAAGTTTTTTGCACTCTTTGGCATTGAAGCACAGTACCAAAATGCCCTTTCGTGCGGTATCATCATGGGGGTTATGATTATTCCTTTTATCTCTTCACTCTCCGATGATGTCATCAGCTCTGTGCCTCAAAATATGCGTAATGGTGCGTATGCTTTAGGTATGAACAAAGCAGAAACGATTCGGTTTGTTGTTCTACCTTCTGCGATGCCAGGTATCATTGCTTCTATTTTATTGGCGGTTTCTCGTGCTCTTGGTGAGACGATGATCGTTGTTATGGCAGCGGGTCTTAGACCAAACTTGACATGGAATCCTCTTGAAGATATGACGACCGTAACCGTTAAAATCGTAGAGTCACTCACAGGTGATCAAGAGTTTAACAACCCGTTGACCCTCTCAGCGTTTGCACTGGGTTTTGTTCTTTTTGTTGTGACCCTTGTCATTAACATCATCTCAGTCAATACCATCCGAAGTTTCCATAGAAAATACAAAGTTTCAACACTTTAAGGGCTTAAGCAATGCAAGAAAAAAACGACAACTATTTTTACATTCCACAGATTAAAAGACGTAACCAAAAAGCGGCTATTTTTAAAGGGCTTACGATTTTCTCGATCGTTTTTTCCATCTCTTTTTTGGTCTTTTTCCTTGTGGATATCGCACGTTCTGGCTACCCTGCTTTTATGCAAACGTATGTCAAAATAGAGCTCAACATTAACGAAGAGGTTGTAGAGAATCCTTACGGTGCGGTAAATGGCAAACAACTCAAAATCATCAGTCGTGCATGGCTAAGAGATCTTCCTCTTTTGATTAAAGCCAATCCAGTATGGATGAATACCAAACAAGAGTTTTGGGCGCTTGCCAACTCTGAAGTCGATCAGTACCTTAAAGGCAAAGAGTCTCGCACGTCACAAAGAGATAGAGCGTATGTGGATGAGCTTAAAAATGATGGGAAAGTGGAGTTAAAATTCAACACGCTTTTCCTTCTCTCAGGTGATTCCAAAATCCCTGAAAATTCAGGTATTTACTCTGCGATTATCGGAAGTTTACTTACGATGATTGTCACCATTGCTATTGCTTTTCCTATCGGTGTTATGACAGCGATTTACCTTGAAGAGTTTGCAACAGAAAATAAACTCACCCACATCATCGAAGTCAATATCAACAACCTTGCAGCGATTCCTTCCATTTTATTTGGTCTTTTAGGCTTGGCGATTTTCATCAACTTCTTTGGCGTACCAAGAAGCTCTCCACTCGTAGGCGGTATGACGTTGGCTTTGATGAGTTTGCCTGTCATCATCGTAAGCTCTAAAGCCGCTTTAAAGTCTGTTCCTGCCAGTATTCGTCAAGCAGGCTTTGGGCTTGGGCTGACTAAATGGCAGATCGTACGCGACCATGTTTTACCTGTTGCGATGCCAGGTATTTTGACAGGCTCTATCATCTCCATAGCCCGTGCTATCGGTGAGACAGCACCCCTCATCATCGTAGGAATGATCGCCTTTGTACCCGATGCCGCGACCAGTTTTAGTGACGCGGCAACCGTGCTTCCTGCACAAATCTTTACATGGGCAGGGATGCCTGAAAAAGCCTATTTGGAGCGAACGGCAGCAGCGATCATCGTTTTGTTGGTGCTTTTGTTATCTCTGAATGCCGTGGCAATTTATTTACGAAAAAAATTTGAAAGAAAGTGGTAATGACAATGGAAAATGGTTTTATACATACAGCAATGATGGATCGCGAAGAGAGCAATGCAGCTAAAGAAACGGTCAAAATTGAAGTGAAAAATCTGAACCTTTTTTATGGCGAAAAACAAGCCTTAAACTCTATTAACATGGATATTTATACCAAAAAAATCACTGCGCTTATTGGACCAAGTGGTTGTGGAAAATCTACTTTTTTACGTTGTATCAATCGTATGAATGACCTTGTGCAAGGGTGTAGAGTTGAAGGCTACATCGGCATTGATGGGCATGACATTTATGACAAAGACATCGACGTGGTTGCTGTTCGTAAACGTGTGGGCATGGTGTTTCAACAACCAAATCCTTTTCCTAAAAGCATTTATGAGAACATCGCTTACGCACCTTTGATGCACGACATCGTTAAAAAGGGTAAAGAGTGCGATGAGCTGGTCGAGCGAGCTTTAAAAGGGGCAAACCTTTGGGAAGAAGTCAAAGATAAACTCAAAGACCCTGGAACGGCACTCTCAGGTGGACAACAACAGCGTTTGTGTATCGCACGCGCGATTGCGGTTGAGCCTGATGTTATTTTGATGGATGAGCCAACAAGCGCACTTGATCCGATTTCAACGGAGAAGATCGAGAACTTGATGCTTGATTTGAAGAAGAACTATACGATTGTTATCGTCACACACAACATGCAACAAGCCGCACGTATAGCCGATTATACGGCGTTTTTCCATATGGGAAATCTCATCGAATACTCTGATGCTAAAACACTCTTTGTTAATCCAAAAGAGAAGAAAACCGAAGATTACATCACTGGTCGTTTTGGGTAATGACAAAGCTCCATCTAAAGTGAAACAACACTTTTTCAAAACTACTTATATGGAATTGAAAATGCTTTATAGGTGGTCATACAGTTTAACGCAAAGTGAGTTTAGATGGAAAGCATTGGAAGTTTTGTCAATATCAAAAAACATAATCTCTTTTTTAGCGGTTGCTCAACATGTGAGGGTATGTGTTGCAACGGTGCTAAAGGTTTCGCGGCCTCTCCGCTCATTTTAGAGGATTTTGAAGAGGTTTATAAGCATTTTCCAATTTTATTTAGTATCAATGATGGTGAGTTGGTTGTCTATGTACTGCTTAATGATGGAAAAGGGCATTGTCGTTACTACGTCGATAAGCAATGCAGTATTTATGAGCATAGAACACCTGCATGTAAGCTTTATCCTGTTAGTCCTTATTTTGAGCATATTTTGGTGGACACAGCGTGTCCTTCTATCAGTCAAGATGGAGGTAAAGTAATTTGCAAAGATGGAAAACTAAGCGATGACTTTTACACTAAAAGGCTTGAAAATTTTTTCGCAAAACGAGAGGCTACACGGGAATTTCTTGAAAGTATTAAGCATGATGAACACTTCTCCTATGTAGGGGAAATTCTAGGATTGCCTCTTTTTGCATATGTGGGAAGCAGTGAAAATCCCTACATCCAAATGCACCAAGCGTCACTTCAACATTTGGAGCACTACGCATTGGAAAGACGTTAACGTTTTAGAGGTATTTTCTGCAAAAGTGCATTGAGTGCATCGGCGAAAGCGCGTTTTTGCTTTTCGCCAATCGCACTCGGCCCTCCTGTTATCTCTCCAGCGTCCCTGAGCTCTTGCATCAAGTTTCGCATAGCAAGCAAGCTTTTGATGTTACTTTCATCGTAAATCGTCCCTCTTGGATCAAGCGCAAGCACGCCTTTGCTGACCAGTCGGTCGGCTAAGGGGATGTCTGCTGTGATGACCAAGTCTGAATTTTGTGCGTGTTCTACGATGTAGTGATCCGCTTCGTCTGCACCTTGTGAGACGATAATCATGCTAAGTAGAGCAGAGTCTTGAAGGGGTATTTTTTTATTGGCGATAAAGTGTGTTGTGATGCCTCGCTTTAGCACGGCTCGAAGTAAAATCTCTTTGAGTGCATTGGGAAAGGCATCGGCATCGACGTAGATTATCATCGCTGTTTATCTCTTCGTTTCTCGACGTATTCACGAGGCGCATTGTCTCTACGTTTGGGTTGACCTTGGGGCTTTTGTCCTCTTCGTTGCTGAATTGGTTCTGCTTTAATACTTGGGTCTGGCTCAAACCCTTCGATGGTTTCGCGTTTAAATTTACGATTGGTCAGTTTTTCAATTCCCGCTAGATACTCATGCTCGTCCACACATACCAACGAGATGGCTTCACCATTATTGCCTGCACGTCCTGTCCTGCCGATGCGGTGCACATAGTCTTCTGCTATGTTTGGAAGTTCTAAGTTAACCACATGTGGCAGTTGGTCGATGTCAAGACCACGTGCGGCAATGTCTGTTGCAACAAGCACTTTAATCGCACCATTTTTAAAATCACTCAGAGCTTTTGTTCTAGCACTTTGGCTTTTATTGCCATGAATGGCAGCGGAGCTGATGCCGATTTTGATAAGGTACTCAGAGACTTTGTTAGCATGGTGTTTGGTGCGGGTAAACACAAGCACCTGCTCCCATCTGTTTTCAGCAATGAGCTTACCTAAAAGTGCGGTTTTGCGTTTACAATCAACCATAATGACACGTTGGTTAACAAGTTCACTGGAGGTGTTACGACGTGCGACTTCGACAATCGCTGGGTTTTTCAAGATCGATTCGCAGAGTTTTTTAATATCATCCGAGTAGGTCGCTGAAAAGAGCAGGTTTTGTCGTTTTGCGGGAAGTAGGGCGATGACTCGGCGAATATCTTTGATAAAGCCCATGTCAAGCATACGGTCTGCTTCATCAAGAACAAACGTGTCGATGTGTTTAAGATCGATAGTGCCTTGCGAAACATGATCTAACAAACGTCCAGGTGTTGCCACAAGGATGTCAATGCCAGAACGCAGTGCTTGAATTTGTGGATGAATCCCAACGCCTCCAAAAATAACCGCACTTTTAAATGGCAGGTATTTGCCATAGGTTTTGACACTCTCACCCACTTGCGCCGCAAGTTCACGGGTTGGTGTGAGAATAAGCACGCGAAGAAGAGGCTTGCCCTTACTGTGAGGCTTTTTTGAGAGAAGCTCTAAGATAGGAAGTGTAAAACCAGCGGTCTTACCTGTTCCTGTTTGTGCACCCGCAAGCATATCGCGACCTTCTAAGATAGGTGGAATGGCTTTTTCTTGCACAGGTGTTGGGTTTGTGTAGCCTTCATCAGCAATTGCTTTTAAAATAGGTGCACTAAGGTTGAGTTGTGAAAATAACATGAAGTAGGGGTTTCCTTTGGGTTGTCTCATCGAAGATGAGCACTAGTTAAGACTAGAAAATGAAGATAAGGCTTAGCACATTTAATGCTAAGCCTTCAAAAACTACAGAAGCATTCCTCGAATCATAAAGTAAAAAATAGCAGCTAAAAGTGCAGACGCAGGAACAGTAATAAGCCATGCTGCAAGGATCATTTTTAATGCTGAGCGTTTAACCAGTTCATGTTTACGAACAGCTTTAAGTGCTTTTTTCTCGACCTTACTTAACTCCAATTCACCTTCATAAATATGGCTGATAATGGCTTTTTCTTCATTAATTTTTGTCATAAGTGTTTTGACTAAAATAGGATCCACTTTTTTGAGTTTTCCAAGAGATTCAAGAGAGTGTTTGTACTCTTCAAGTTTTTGCATTTCATCGTCGAGTTTATGTTGTTTTAGCTCTTCTTCAGTCTCTTTGACATGGTCTTTCATCAAATATTCACGTAAAAAACCTACGCCAAAGACAGCACCTACCGCAATGTGAGTGGAGCTAACAGGCAGCCCCATTTGTGAAGCGATGATAACCGTAAGTGCTGCTGACATGGCGACACAAAAAGCACGGATTTGATCAAGCTCTGTAATTTCACTGCCAACTGTTTTAATGAGCCTTGGTCCATAAAGTCCTAGACCGACAACAATGCCTAACGCACCTACTAGCATAACCCAAATAGGAATGCCCGCTTTGGTGGAAATGCCACCTGTGGTCAATGCGTCATAAATACCCGCCAAAGGTCCAACGGCATTCGCAACATCGTTCGCTCCATGTGCAAAGCTTAGAAGTGCTGCGGAGAAAATGAGAGGAATATTAAAATATTTGTTAATAGACTCTCTGGTATTTTGCATCTCTTCGTTACGTGAAATAGAAGATTTAACCAAGAAAAAGGTAATGATAGCAAAAACAAGGCTGATGGCTGATGCCGTAAAGAAGTTTACTTTAATGAGCTGCTGTACGCCCTTAAGGATGATATAAGTACCAAAAGACCATGTCATAATGGCAATCATCCATGGAACAACTTTTCGTGCGGCTTCTTGCATATTGTCTTGGTAAATGACACTTTGTTTAATAAAATAAAGAAATCCCGCTGCGACAACGCCTCCAAGAAACGGAGAGAGTACCCAGCTAAAGACAATTTCACCCATTTTAGACCAGTTTACAACATCAAGTCCCGCTGCCGCCATACCTGCACCTGCAACGCCACCAACGATGGCATGAGTTGTAGAAACAGGTGCTCCAAAAGCAGTAGCAAGGTTCAGCCAAATCGCACCTGCAAGCAAAGCTGCCATCATCAGCCAGATAAAAGTGTTAGTGTCTTGAATCATTTTAGGGTCAATAATACCGTTTTTGATGGTTCCTACAACATCACCACCTGCGATGAGTGAGCCAGCAGCCTCAAAAATCGCTGCAATGATAATGGCTCCAAAAATGGTCAGCGCCTGTGCACCTACAGCAGGTCCTACATTGTTGGCAACATCATTTGCTCCAATGTTAATCGCCATGTAACCACCAAAAATAGCGGTAATGATGAGAATATTTTTATTAGGAATATCATTTGAAAGTGTTGTGACATACCAAATAACGAGGAGGATAAAAATGATTGCGCCGACAAGTTTCATGAGGTCGTTGAGTCCAAAGCTCTCTGCTTTTTGAACATCTTTGATGGATTTTAACTCCATACATTTCCTTTATGTAATCGAATTGTAATGATTTATTGCAGGTGAGAAATGTAGTATAAATTCACTTTAAATCTACTAAATATCTCAGTTGCCTTGCTAGCTCATATGTTTAAGCTGCTGCCTTAAGTCCACCAATAAAGCGTTCTGTCGCATTGCGACGTATTGTTTGATTTTGGATTTCATAAACGTATTGGGTTGAATGTTAATGACAATGGTTTCGTTGATAATGCTAAAAATAGTTGCTTTCGCCGAAATCATCGTTAAAAAACCTTTTTCCGTTGGTATTTGAAAAGCAATGTCAAAGTCTCGCTCTATAAGATCTTTATGAATAATTTTCTCAATATCTGTCAATTTGACATGCAACACAACGGAACTCTCTGAAATGGTATCCAGTGTACCATCAATGAGTTTGATTTTATTAAGGAGAAGTGTTGCATTGATAGGTTTTTGAGGTTGTACCCTGATGTAACTACGATCGAGTGGTGAAGCATCTAAAAATTCTAAATTAGCAAGTACTACCAAGGATTTTGCAGGGTCAACCTTGATGATTTTTGCTTTGATGATGCTTGGTATTTTATCATGCTGAATAAACGTAAAACTCTCTTTGGTATAGTAAAAAATCTTAGGCGTTGTGATTTTAAGTTGTGCAATTCCCTCGTCAAATTTTGCAATGGTTGCCTCTTCTTTGATGGGAATGCCATTGTAAAGATTGTGTAAGGTGACCGTTTTTTCTTTGCGTAAAATAGAAGCAAGTACATCGTTTTTATTTTGGGTTTCGTAAAAGTCAAAATCCAATGTGCCATAAAAGATTTTTTTGCGGGTTGAGAGGCGTGACATAACATAGTATTTATCCAAACGATCCAGCAGGCTTTTGTAGGAATCTGTGGCATCAAAAAGCGTGATACCAATGTTTTTAATCTCGATTTTAAAATTTTGTTTGATGTTGTGTTCTAACTTTTTGAGCACTTTTTTGGCATGATGGATTTTAATATCGCGAAGAATGATTAAAAATGTGTCGCACCCTTGCTGCAAGAGGGTGTGAAAGCCAAGTTCAGTGTGGATAAAGGCTATCAGGTCTTTAAAAAAGAAACCATCTTCCAAGTCCACATCAAATCCAAATTTAACGATTGAAAAAGAGCTTTGGTGCATCTTTGCATAGGCTATGTTTGCCTCAATAATGCCTCGATTAAGGTAGGTGTTAATGGATTCATAACGGCTGATCATTGTTTACTTCCTTTAAAGAGTGCTCATTTTCTTAATACCCATTTAATCTCTTCATGATATAAGGGGAGATAAAATTATACTTAAAAAAACACGAAAAGAATGAGAGAATACAGATGAGTCAAAAATTTGAAAATGATTTAAAACGGTTTTATGAACTTTTAGGTGAGCGCCAAAGAGCATTAGGGAGTTATTTTAGTATTGTAGAGTCTGAGGATTATGACAAGCGCATTGAGGCGTTTATTGATATATTTTTAGAGAGTATTGAGCTTTCGTTGATTCGCGAAAATAGAGTAGCTGCCTTAACACGTTTGATCAATCTTCGTGATGAACAGATGGTACAAGCCCTAGAAAAAGAGGGAAAAGATGAGGTCTTTATTACAGCGGCAAAAGAAAAAGCGTATCTTTGGGTAAAAGAATTTTATCTTAAATCACATGCTGAATTGCTCGCTCTTATCGATAAAGAGTGGCTCTTTTCACTGTTTTATCGCCGCATTTTGCGTGGTGTTCATGAAGTAGGCATGGCAATGAGTACATGGCAATCTTCGTGGAATGAGCACATCATCAATACCATCAATCCACTCTTAGAGCTTGAATACAACAAAAATTCAGAAGCCATTGCACAGATGTTGCATGAAAAAGGTCTGCTTGATCCCTCTCCAACAGGTGAAGATGGCGATAGATCGTACTCTGTTTTGGAGAAAGTAGAGGGTGGTTATGTTGCAAAAGCCTATGCTACGGCTTTTCCTAAAGAGGTCAATCAGGTTAGAAACGCCTTACAAAGCCTATGCGATGATTTAAGCGAGATGGAAGATCCTGATTGGGATCAAAAAGCGTTTTACATCGACTATTTTAAAGCGCTAGATGCTGCATTTGGTGAAGAGGAACGTAGCGAGCTTATCGCAAAATGGGCAGATGTGGATCGTCAATGGATGAAAATTACTGCACCTATTCAAATCGGACATCCTCTTGAATACTACGAAGACCACTACAAAAAAGCCGTAGCCCTTGAATGGGACGTGAGAGTTTCTAACCCTGAGAACAAGGGTGCATATGAGACATTTGATCGCATTTTAAAGATGTTTATTCGCTTGTTTGATCAAAATGGAGCAGGAGCTTTAACAGTTAAAGAGAATGTGCTTTCTAATCTCAAACGTGTTCAACTCTACATCGGACGTCCAGCGTTTTTCTATGCCGCTGAATTTAATGGACTTTTCTCAGCACAAGTGATTCCTAATGATGAAACGGTAAGTCAAGAACTGGGCAAAAAAATCTTTGCATTTTCTGATAACATCTTAGACTCTCTTCGCGCAAAACCTTTTTTAAAAATCAATCAAGAGGTCTTTGGAAAAGCGTTTATGGATGCAGAGAGAGAACTCATTTTCCATCAAGCGCCCTTATGGCATCACGTGTATGAAGTCAGCACCATCGGACATGAGTTTGGGCACATTTTATGGATGGACAACGACACTGAAACCAAGATGAATCAAAGCGGTGTGTTTAAAAATATCGAAGAGTTTAAAGCTACAACAGGAGGGCTTGTCGCCTTTTTTATGAATGAAGACGAAAGCCTTAAAATGGCACTCTTACGTGATACCATTAAGCGCTCTGTCGGTTTAATCGCATGGATGAAAACAGGTGAAGTGGAACCGTATTATTGTGAAGGGCTGATTCACCTTACAGGACTTTTTGAAACGGGGGTACTCAGCTTTGAAGAGAAATTGCAGATAGATCTCTCGTTAGAAAAATATGAAGCACTCAAAGCATGGTATCTTAAAATTTATACAGAACTTTTGAAGCACTATCTTTCAAAAAGCGATGCCAAACTCTTTTTAGAAAAATTTGCTCTCAAAGAAGAAGGAATTTATATGCCAAAGTCACATACTGTGAAGGCATTTGTAGATTATTATTGGGCATTGCATCAACGCATGGGACGCGATATAGACGAGAATGTCAAGCGTGAAGATTGGCTTTAAAAAATTATGTCAAAATTATGTTTATAAAGCAGAGTTTTGTTTAAAGATTGGGTGATATAATTTGCGGATTATTTTGAGGAGGGAGTCTGGTAATGGAGACCAAGAAAATTACGAAAGTGTTGATTGCTAATCGTGGGGAGATAGCACTCAGAATCATTCGCTCTTGTAAAGAGCTGGATATAAAAAGCGTCTCTATTTTTTCGACAATAGATGCCACTGGTGTATGGGTACGTAAAGCAGACGAGAGTGTTTTACTAGAGGGTGACCCTATTCAGGTCTATTTGGATTACAAAAATATCGTTGAAGTGGCCAAAAGAGTAGGTGCGGACGCGATTCATCCAGGGTATGGCTTTTTGTCTGAAAATCCTGATTTTGCACAACATTGTATTGACAATGGCATTATTTTTATTGGACCAAAGCCTGAGCATATCGCGCTTTTTGGTGACAAAATGGCATCAAAAGTTGCGATGAAAGCGGTAGGTGTTCCTGTTATTGAAGGAACAGATGAGCCTATTACAAACATAGAAGATGCTGTTAAAATTGCCAAAGAGATTGGCTTTCCTGTTATCATCAAAGCAGCATTTGGCGGTGGCGGTAAAGGTATGCGTATCGTCAAAAAAGAGGAAGATTTCATTCCGATGTTTGAAGCAGCAACCAAAGAAGCAGAGCGCTTTTTTGGACGTGGTGACGCATTTATCGAGAAATATCTCTCAAATCCTCGTCATATTGAAATTCAAATTGTTGCGGACAAATACGGCAACGTGATTCACTTAGCGGAGCGTGACTGTTCTATTCAGAGAAAACACCAAAAAGTCGTTGAAATTGCTCCAAGTCCACGCCTTAATGATTCTGTGCGAAAAGAGCTTCTTAGAACTTCTAAAAAAGCGATGATCAAACTAGGATATGAGAGTGTTGGTACGGTTGAGTATTTGGTCGATGAAGATGACAACTTCTACTTTATCGAGATGAATACCCGTGTTCAGGTCGAACACACTATCACCGAAGCGATTTCTGGTGTGGACATTATCTACCGTATGATTCGTATTGCAGAAGGTCAAAAGCTGCCATTCATGCAAGAAGATATTAAATTCCGTGGTTATGCTATAGAGTTTCGTATCAACGCGGAAGATCCTAAAAATGGCTTTATCCCTTCATCAGGACGTATTTCGACCTATCTTTCACCAGGTGGTCCAGGGGTTAGAATGGACTCTATCGGGCATAAAGACTATATTGTTCCAACCAATTATGACTCGATGATCGGTAAACTCATCGTTACAGGTTTGGATTGGGATGGCGTGGTACGTAAATCAAGACGTGCCTTAGATGAGTTTATTATTGCAGGTATTCCTACCAATATTCCACTTCACCGTGAAATTGTACGTGATGAAGATTTTAAAGAGGGTGTTTTCAATACAACGTACCTTGATAAAAAACTTCCGACATTTACAATGGATGCGATCCAGCATCTTGAAGAAGATGAGGCAAAACATGAGAGAATTGCGGCTATTGCTGCTGCGATTCGTATGAGTCAACAAAAGTAATTCTACTTTGGAGAGTGTAACCGCACTCTCCAAAGTTCTTTGGGATTTTACATGCACACCATTTCTCTTTTGAACTTACTCTATCTTCTTCCTCCACTCTTTATCGTTGCATTTTTTTACTACACCTGGGTTGGCAAAAAAACAGAAATTGCGTTTGCAACACTTCGGATGAGCGTCCAGCTGATCGTGATTGGGTATGTACTCACATCCCTTTTTCAAACCAATGCACTTTGGCTTTTAGCGCTTTTGGTTGCCGTGATGATTACGACGGCATCCCTCATTGCAAGGCGAAATATTCATCGTAAAGATGTTGAAGTGTATGCAGTCATTTTAATTTCCATAGCACTAGGCGGAACACTCAATTTAGCGCTCGTTTTATGGGGTGTGTTAGAACTTGACAATCCATTTGATCCTCGCTATGTTATTCCTCTTGCTGGGATGATTTATGCCAACGCTATGAACGCAATCTCTTTGGCTGCAGAGCGCTATGAAAAAGAGAGAGAACACCACGATAAATACAAAGCGCGCTCCATTGCCTTTAAAGCTTCCATGATGCCTCAAATCAACTCTTTTTTAGCGGTTGGCTTTGTCTCTTTACCTGGAATGATGACAGGTCAGATACTCTCAGGTGTTGATCCCCTCATTGCAGTACGTTACCAGATTGTTGTGATGGCAATGATCTTAAGCAGCGGTGCTATGAGCAACATTGTTTATCTCTCTTACATGACGTACAAAGAAGAGTGACGTCGTTTTCTAATTTTTTTCGTCATTTTTGTCACACTTTGAGTTTCGCATAAGTCTGTGTGTGTTACAATTTTAAATAATGTTTTAAATGTATTTTTAAGTTTATTGACTCTTTGCCTTTCAAAATTACTCCACAAGGCTCAACAATGCGTCTTTTAGCTTATCTTTTCTATGGAATAATGTTCATTTTTTTGGGAACACCATCGCTTCTCAGCGCAGAAACGGCACTGTACGCCGTACCAAATCCCCCGTTTAGTTTTCGAGAGAAAGGTGCTGTTCAAGGTTTAAGTATCGATCTTTTAGAGGCAAGTCTTGTCAATGTAAGACCACGTTTTTCTCAAGAAGAAATAGAACTTGAATCTGTGAATAAAATGTATGATGAAGCGCTCAAACATCCCAAATCATTTTTAGTGACCATGGTCAGGCTTAAAGAAAGAGAACAGCAATTTCAATGGCTGGGACCCATTGCGACGGTTCGATTGGGGCTGATTAGCAAAAGATCGACTCCAATTCCAAAAGGACAAACCATTGTTGAAGTGTTACGACCACTGAGGATTGCAACGGTGAAAGAGACTTCCTCTGAGAAATTGCTTTTTAAAGAAATTGGAGCGAATCATGGGCTAAATATTACCCGTGTTTCAACACCGATTCAGGCGTATAAAATGTTGGAGTATGGCAGAATTGATGCACTTGTTTATACCGATGTTCCTTTTGTCTATCATCTCATTACAGAAGGACAAGATATTTCCCAATACAAAATGGCACATGTGATTCTCAATACAGATTATTATATATGTGTGGGTAAAGAGATTCCTAAAGAGCAATTTAACATCATGCAAGCACAGTTTAATCGTCTTAAAGAGCCTGATGGCAAAGGAAGTAGCATGTATGATCGTATTGTGGCGAATTATCTTAGAGGAGAGATGCTTCAGCCCTAATTTTCACCAAAACTTCACAATTTTACCCTATAATACGCCAAAACGTTTAAAAGAGGTTCGATGAAGTATGTATTTTTGTTGTTAGCTGCACTATTTTTTGTTGGGTGTGGTCCTCGTTATGTGATTAAAAATCAGTACATTCCTCCCGCTTCTTCGATGTCTCAGTCGTGTTTAAACAACTGTTCTCTCATCCGTCAAAATTGCCAAAATATATGTCAACAAAATTATCAATATTGTCTTGATGATGCCTATGCAAAGGCAAAAGCAGTGGAGATTGATGAGCAACGTGCCTATGAGGTAGCATACAGT
The DNA here is from genome assembly GCA_964466465.1 of uncultured Sulfurospirillum sp. Classification (GTDB taxonomy): domain Bacteria; phylum Campylobacterota; class Campylobacteria; order Campylobacterales; family Sulfurospirillaceae; genus Sulfurospirillum. Next base: position 17,970 of record CAYXNJ010000003.1, on the reverse strand, counting down.
CGTTATCAAATGAATTATAGCTTTTACCAAATGGAGATGCACCGTTGGCAGAGAGATTATTACGATTACAGTCGGGATTTAAGTCATTATCAAAGCAAGTGTGAGCGCGACAAAGATTCTTATGCGTGTAAAAAACGCGATGAATTACGCCACTACATGAACCGCTTAAGCCATGATAGACCTCGTGAACCATGGGTTCCATCTCGCCCAACGTTTGAGCAAATTTTAGTTAACCAACAAAGCTTTTGTACGACCAACTGTGGCTGTGAGCAAAGCTATGATAACTGCTTTGTGGGCTGTGGGGGACAAGTGATACCGCATAAAATGTGTGTGGAAAACTGCGACTAAAGTTTCTAAATGTAATGATTTAGTAATCGCTTGAGAGTATGATTTCTTCATTTGCAATGAAGGATTTGTACGTAATGCTCAACGAAAAATGGCAAAAGCTTATAGAAGTTGCTGATTTTGCCTTTCAACCCATTGTCAATATTTATACAGGTAAACTTTATGCCGTAGAAGCACTGATTCGTAATTATGAGCCTGCTGGATTTACGACAATTGACTGCATATTTGATACAGCATACAGTGAAAAAACGCTCTATGCGATTGATGTGATACTGCGCGAAAAAGCCATTCATAAATTTTCACTTCTTCCTTTTTCCAAACATATCAAACTTTTTTACAACCTAGACAACCGCATCACCATGATGCCCGATTTTAAGTCAGGTTACACGTGTGAACTGCTTTCAACCTATGAGATGGACACATCCAACATCTGTTTTGAACTCTCCGAAAAACACCAAGTGGGTATGTATGCAGGTGTTGATAAGTTAGTGCTGAACCTTTACAAACAACAAGGTTACAAGATGGCGATTGATGATTTTGGTGTAGGCTTTTCAGGGCTTCAAATGCTGTTTAATGCCGATCCTAATTTCATCAAGATAGACCGTTTTTTTATCAGCGAAATTCATCTCAGTAAAAAGAAGAAGCTTTTTGTCAGTTCCATCGTTCAAATTGCCCAAGCGATGGGCATTTTCACGATTGCGGAAGGCGTAGAGTGTGAAGAGGAGTACATCGAGTGTAAAAAACTAGGATGCAATATGGTGCAAGGCTATTTCGTACAAAAGCCTACCAGAGATGTTAACGAAATCATCTCTTCGTATGAGCATCTCAAATATGTTTCGCAACACGACAAACGCAAAAGTGGCAAAATTACCAATATTGAGAAGTACCTGCAAAAAAGTCATACGGTGTTTGTAGATTCACATATCAATGAAGTGTATGAAGTGCTTAAAGCCGATAAAAAGACGCACTTTGTACCTGTGTTAGCGCGTGATATGACACCGCTTGGTATCATTAAAGATACCGATATAAAAGCGTATATCTACTCCAATTATGGCAAGGCTCTTTTGTATAATCTCACACAAGGAAGCCTCAAAAAGATTATCTCGCATTGTGGCAGAGCGGACATCAATGATCCCATCGAAAAAATCTTGAAAATCTATGCCTTTGATGATGATAATGATGCGATTTTAATTACTGAAAATGAAAAATATGTAGGTTATCTTAGTTCCAAAGTGCTGTTAGACATTGTGAATGAAAAGAATATCGTTGATGCTAAAGACCAAAATCCGCTCACAGGGCTTGCAGGCAATCGCATCATCAATGAATTTGTCGCTAATGCGATGGATGGTAAAGAGAAAGTGATGATGGCGTATTTTGACTTTGATAACTTCAAACCGTTTAATGATTATTATGGATTTCGCAAAGGAGACCGTGCGATTACCCTGTTTGCTGACATCTTGAAAAGTTCTGTAGGGTTTGATGAGTGTTTGGTGGGTCATGTGGGTGGCGATGACTTTTTTTTGGGCTGGAGTCTCAAAGAGGAAGATACCTTTGAGAAAGTCTATGGCATTGTGTCAGAAATAGTCACGAAGTTTGCAGAAGATATTAAGAGTTTTTATTGTGAACAAGGGCTCAATTCTGGCTACATTATGGCAAAGAACCGTGATGGCGTGATTCAGCCTTTTCCTCTTATGACGGTTAGTGCAGCGGTCATTTGTCATGGTTTTGGGTATCAGCATGATTTGGATGATAACGAGTTAAACGAAATTTTTGGGGTGTTGAAAAAGAGTGCTAAGACATCTCCAAGCCATATTGCGTGTGTTGATTTGGGTGTGGTTAAATCATAAAGCTTTTAATACATAAGGATGATGCAAATTTGCAGATTGATTTTTTTGAGTGGTGGCTGGAGACGGAATCGAACCGCCGACACGGAGATTTTCAGTCTCCTGCTCTACCGACTGAGCTATCCAGCCACGCTTTGAAGAGTTGAAATTATAGCTTAAAAACTTTAAGCCTAGCTTATAACTAGGCTAAAGCTAATTCTTTAAAGCGATCACCTCTGTGAGCATACGATTTGAACTGGTCCAAACTTGCTGCTGCAGGGGAAAGTAGAGCGACGCTTTGAGTGGTATGAACGGCATGAATTTGTTTCATTGCCTCTTCGATCACAAAACATTTATGAAGTTTAATGCCATCTTTTTGGGCAAAAGATGCAAGTCTTTCAGTGTTAGAACCTATTGCAAAGATAGTCACACGCAAAGGTTGCATAAAGTCAAAGAGCTCTTGCAGGTCAACACCTTTGTCATCACCGCCTAAAACAATCAGAATTTCATCGTCTTTATAACGCTTAAGAGCTTCTATTGTGGCATCAACATTGGTTCCTTTAGAGTCATCCACCCAAAGGCGACCTTGGTTATCACGAAATTCTTCAATTTTATAATGGTCAATTTTAAATGTATTGATAAGCTCATAGTCAACAGTATCTAAGAGAACTTTTTGTGCACTCATAGCAAGAATTGCATCCAGTAAAAATGGCGTTTTAAAATTTACTTTTGAAATATCAATACCCATTGTTTCTGCCAAATCATGTTCATTTTCATAGGAAATAACATGTGCGAGTGTTTTAACATCTGCATGTGCTTTAGGAAGAATCGCAACGCTTCCTTCTCGCATACGAGAAAGTGGTGAAAGTTTCGCTTCAATGTACGCTTCCATGCTTCCATGCCATGTTAAATGGTCAGGCTTGATAGGAAGCAGTAGGTAAATATCGGGTGCTGTGACTTTTGTATAGTGAAACGTAAATGAGCTGGTCTCAAGTATCCAAATTGGTGCATTTTCACTTAGTTCTGCTAGGGGTGTCCCGATATTTCCACCTGCAAGGGCACCTTGTTTTTGAAGGAGAAATTCACACATTTGTGTGGTAGTCGTTTTACCATTGGTTCCGCTGATCCAAATAGAAAAGGGCATTTGCTCTTTAAAAAAGTCATATTCACTTGTAACGTGCAATGCCTTTTGAATTAAAGGATGATTGGTTGGAAAGCCTGGGCTTGGGATCTCTACATCGCTTGTATTAGGATCGAATTCTGAAGGAGGTAATAAGAGATTACCAAACGCATCTGTCTCTTTTGTGACAAAATTATCATCAAAAATTTGGCATTGTCCTGCAAAACGCTTTGCAATAGCCTTAGTTGTTTTTCCGTGTCCAAATAGTGTTATCATCTGATTTTAAGTGCCGTAAGTGCTAAAAGATTTGACATGAGAGCGATAATCCAAAATCTCACGATAATCTTGTTTTCTGGCCAACCTTTCACTTCAAAGTGGTGATGAATTGGCGCCATAAGGAAGATACGTTTTTTACGTGTTTTAAAACTTCCCACCTGCAAAATAACTGAAACGGTTTCTAAAACAAAGACAAAACCGATAAGCAATAATAGAATCTCATTTTTAGAGATGATCGCCATATAACCGATAAATGCCCCAATACTAAGACTTCCGCTATCGCCCATAAAAATTTCTGCTGGGTAGCAGTTAAACCATAAAAAGCCCACTAATGAGCCCATAACAGCGGTTGCTACGATGACCACTTCACCACTGCCTCCAACTTTTGGAAGGAGTAAATAACCGCTTAAGAAGGCATTGCCACCCACATAAACAAAAACAGCAAGTGAAAGAATAGAAAGTATCGCTGGAACCGTTGCAAGTCCATCGAGTCCATCGGTCAGGTTTACCGCATTACTCGCAGAGATCATGACTAAAACCCAAAAACCTAATGCTAAGAGCTGCATATCAAAGAGTGGAAATTTGTAAAATGGAACAAAAAAAGTAGTATCAAGATCAACAGCAATGTATAAAATGAGCGCAACAATAGAAGATGCTAAAATTTGAAAACCTAGTTTGGCACGAGGTGTAAGCCCTGCGGTATTGCTTTTGCCTAAAATTTTAGCAAGATCATCTTTCATCCCAATAAGCCCAAACAGTAAAATACACGCTAGCGCTGAGAGAACAAAAAGGTTATTCATACGCGCACACATTAAAATAGAAAGCGTTGCGGCACATAAAAAGACGATACCGCCCATGGTTGGGGTTTTAGACTTTTGTTGATGTGTTTGAGGGGCTAGGGAATAAATAGGTTGATTGGCGTTGCGTGATTTTGCCCATTTGATAAATTTTGGCATCAAATAGATGGTTAAAATGAAGGCTAAAAAGAAGGCGATTCCTGCACGAACAGTAATATATTGAAAAAGATTGATGGACATAAGTTTATAGAAAGAATATAGCATTAATAACGTTCCAAAGTTTTGGGATATATTTTTATAAAAGCAACATTTTAGTAAGATATTACTTATAAGCTTATAACAAAAGGTATCATTTTGAAACCAGAAGTTCAAAAAACATTACTGATTATTACTGATGGTATTGGTCACAACAGTAGCAATACCGCAAATGCGTTTGCACAAGCACATAAACCTACGTACGATAAGCTTTTTAAAGAGGTTCCATACAATCTTATAGCAACCTCGGGCTTAAGTGTTGGGCTTCCTGATGGCCAGATGGGCAACAGTGAAGTGGGACATATGTGTATTGGCAGTGGGCGTATTTTGTACCAAAACTTGGTCAAAATTTCTTTGGCGGCACAAGATGGAACGCTCGCTTGCAATCCGGCATTGACACAGCTTTTAGATGTGAAAGGTGCTATTCACATTATTGGTCTTGTAAGCGATGGTGGAGTTCATTCACATATTGATCATATTATTGACCTTGCACGTATTGTTTCAACTAAGGGCAAAAAAGTCTATTTGCATGTCATTACAGATGGTAGAGATGTCTCTCCAACCTCTGGATTGGACTTTGTTGAACAGTTGTTACGTATCTGTAATGATACGATCTCAATAGCCTCTATTTCAGGGCGTTTTTTTAGTATGGATCGTGACAACAGATGGGAAAGAGTAGAACAAGGATATCGCGTGATGGTTGATGCGACACCAACAATCTCTTTATCTCCAAATGAATATATGCAGAACATGTACGATAAAGGCATTACCGATGAGTTTATAGAACCTGTCGCATTTGAGCCTTTTGTAGGTATGAAGGCAGAAGATGGTGTTGTTTTTGCAAACTTTAGAAATGACCGTATGCGAGAACTCTCCAAAGCGATTGGCTTTAGTGAATTTACGGAGTTTGCACGTACACTCAATGGTGTTACGTGTATTACCATGACAGAGTATGATAGTAGCTATCCATTTCCTATCATGTTTCAAGCCGATACACCACAAAATACATTGAGCGATGTCGTTGCAGAGGCAGGACTCTCTCAGTTTCACACGGCTGAGACAGAGAAATATGCGCATGTGACTTTCTTTTTTAATGGTGGGCTTGAAGAGCCAAAAGTAAATGAAACACGTTTACTTGTTCCAAGTCCAAAAGTGAAAACATATGATTTGGAACCTCAAATGAGTGCTCCAGCTGTTGGCGATGCTGTTTTAAAAGCTATGGATGAAGCCTATGATTTTATTGTGGTCAATTTTGCCAATGGCGATATGGTAGGGCATACAGGAAGCTTGGAAGCGGCAATTTGTGCTGTTGAAGCCGTTGATATAGAGCTTGGAAGATTGTTTGCCAAAGCGAAAGAATTAGATTATTCTATTGTTCTAACAAGCGATCATGGAAATTGTGAACAAATGTTTGATGAAAATGGCTCAAAATTGACAAACCATACAACCTTTGATGTGTATGGATTTGTTATGGATAAACGCGTGAACAAAGTGGAAAAGGGTGGATTGAACAACATCGCCCCAACGGTCTTAAAATTGATGGGACTTCCAATTCCTAGTGAAATGGATAAGCCGTTAGTCGAATTTTAAAATAACTTAAAAGGATTTAATAATGAAATTTAGTGGAAAAAATGTTTTAGTTACAGGCGCAGCAAGCGGTATTGGTAAAGAGTTAGCATTAACTTTGGCAGGGTATGGTCTTAAAGTATGGATTAACTATCGTTCTCGCCCTGAAGCGGCAGATACAATTAAAGCTGAGATTGAAGCAAACGGCGGTGTGGCTGCTGTCATTGGCTTTGATGTAGCGGATGAAGAAGCATTTATTGAAGGGATTAAAACGATTGTGGATGCCGATGGTGAGCTTTCTTATCTTGTCAATAACGCGGGAATTACTAATGACAAACTTGCTATTCGTATGAAAAAAGAGGATTTTACCTCTGTCATTGATATTAATCTTACTTCAGCTTTTGTGGGTTGTCGTGAAGCACTTAAAATCATGAGCAAAAAACGTTTTGGTGCAGTTGTGAATATCGCTTCTATCGTGGGTGAAACAGGCAATGCGGGTCAAGTCAATTACAGTGCAAGCAAAGGTGGACTTATTGCCATGACAAAAAGCTTTGCACAAGAAGGAAGCGCAAGAGATGTTCGTTTTAATGCAGTAACACCTGGTTTTATTGCAACAGAAATGACCGATAAGCTAAGCGATGAAATTAAAGAAAGTTATACATCCAAAATCCCACTTAAACGTTTTGGTAGTCCAAAAGATATTGCAGAATCTGTTGCTTTCTTATTAAGTGATAGCGCAAGTTATATCACAGGTGAAGTCTTGAAAGTGAATGGTGGTATGTACATGTAAACGGGAGTTTACGTGCATAAAATTCAAATTAAAGGTTTTTTTGATAAAATAGTGGAAATTTTTTAAAGGAGCTATTAAATGGCACTATTTGATGATGTAAAAGCGGTTGTTGTTGAACAATTAAATGTAAATCATGACGAGGTAAAAGAAGATACAAAATTCGTAGAAGATTTGGGTGCAGATTCTTTGGACGTTGTAGAACTCGTTATGGCTCTTGAAGAGAAATTTGACATTGAAATTCCTGACACTGACGCTGAGAAAATCGTCACTGTAAAAGATGCTATGTCTTACATTGAAGCACATAAATAATTTTATAACACATATAACCCGCCAAGGCGGGTTCCCCCTTTCCCACAAAAGATCACTAAAGAGGATAAAAATTTGAAAAGAGTCGTTGTTACTGGTATAGGAATGATTAATTCATTAGGTTTGGATAAAGAGAGTTCTTTTAAAGCTATCGTTGAAGGTCAATGTGGCATTAAAAGCATTAGTTCGTTTGACACAACCGAGCATTCTGTTACCATTGCTGGTGAAATCACTGACTTTGATCCAAATACGATTATGAATCCTAAAGAGGTTAAAAAAGCTGATCGTTTTATTCAATTAGGTCTTGCTGCTGCTAAAGAAGCGATGAATGACGCTAAGTTTGAAGCATTTGAAGCTGATGAAACATTTGGCGTTAGCTCAGCTTCTGGTATTGGCGGACTTATTGTTATTGAGAAAAACTCTGTGATTGTAAACAGTGCAAGTCCACGTAAAATTTCTCCATTTTTTATTCCTTCTGCACTTATCAATATGCTGGGTGGAATGGTATCAATTGAATATGGTTTAAAAGGACCAAATCTTTCATCTGTTACAGCATGTGCCGCAGGTACACACGCTATTAGCGATGCTACGAAAACAATCATGACAGGTGGCGCTAAAAAGATGCTCGTTGTGGGTGCAGAAGCAGCAATCTGCGCAGCAGGTATTGGTGGTTTTTCTGCTATGAAAGCACTTTCAACACGTAACGATGACCCTAAAAAAGCTTCTCGTCCATTTGATGCAGAGCGCGATGGATTTATTATGGGTGAAGGTGCAGGAGCTCTTGTACTTGAATTGTATGAAGATGCAGTTGCTCGTGGTGCTCATATTTACGGTGAAGTTGTTGGTTTCGGTGAGAGTGGCGATGCAAGTCACATTACTTCTCCAAGTTTAGATGGTCCTCTTCGCGCGATGAAAGCAGCATATACAATGGCTGGTTTCCCTAAAATTGATTATATCAATGCGCATGGTACAAGTACACCTGCAAATGATAAAAATGAAACAGCAGCGATTAAAGAAGTCTTTGGGGCAAATATTCCACCAGTAAGTTCTATTAAGGGTCAAATTGGTCACTGTTTAGGTGCTGCTGGTGCAATTGAAGCGGTCGTTTGTCTTATGGCAATGCGCGATGAAATTTTACCTCCAACCATTAACTATGAAAATCCAGATCCTGACTGTGATCTTGACTACATTCCAAATGTAGCGCGTAAATGCAAAGTAGAATATGCGATGAGTAACTCGTTTGGTTTCGGTGGAACGAATGGCTCAGTAATCTTCAAGCGTGTATAAGGAATTCTAGTGGCTACTTATTTGGATTTTGAGAATGGAATTAAACAAATTGATGAGGATATTTCTAACGCCAAAATCAAAGGCGATAGCCATGCCGTTGAAATTTTAGAAAAAACACTCGCAAAAGAAATTTCTAAAACCTATAAAAATCTAAGTGAATACCAGAAACTGCAACTTGCACGTCATCCTGATCGTCCATACGCATTAGATTATATTCGTGCTCTTTTAAAAGACGGCTACGAAATTCATGGTGATCGTAACTTTGCGGATGATGCTGCCATTGTTGCTTACATCGGGTATATTGGCGAACGAAAAGTGCTTGTCATTGGTGAGCAAAAAGGTCGCGGTACGAAAAATAAAATTAAACGAAATTTTGGTATGCCGCATCCCGAGGGTTATCGTAAAGCACTTAGAATTGCTAAAATGGCAGAAAAATTTGATCTTCCAATTCTTTTCTTAATTGACACTCCAGGTGCTTATCCTGGTATTGCTGCAGAAGAGAGAGGGCAAAGTGAAGCGATTGCTAAGAACCTTTTTGAGTTAAGTCGTCTTAACACAAAAAGTGTTTCTGTTGTGATTGGAGAAGGTGGAAGTGGTGGAGCGCTCGCTATTGGTGTGAGCGATCGTGTCGCTATGATGCGTTACTCTGTCTTTTCTGTTATTTCTCCAGAGGGTTGTGCCGCTATTTTATGGAATGACCCAAGTAAGCAAGAAAATGCGACTAAAGCGATGAAAATTACAGCTGAAGACTTACACCAGTTAAACCTAATTGATGCAATTATTGATGAGCCACTTATTGGAGCACATCGTGATAAAGAGAGCGCAGCCAAAGCACTTGGAGAGTATTTCTTAAAATCTTTAGAAGAACTTGATAAACTGAGTCCCGATGAGAGAATGGCAAAGCGTTATGAGAGAATTACTTCTATTGGAGCATATGAGGAACGCTAAGAGATTTTCTCTTAGCGTTTTACTTCTTTTCTACGTAAATTACTTACCAACCACGAATAAGTGTATGACAATCTGTACAAGCATTTACCATATCTGAAAAGGCATTATGAGCTTTTTTCATCTGTTTAAGTGCCAAGTAGCTTTTCATTTCATCTGCAGCATTTTCAATACGTTTTGATGTAATAAGTGCTAAATTTTCCATCTGTTTTTTATTATCAGGCAAAATCGACTTTATAACTTCTCGATTATGATACGTTGCATTCTCTTTTTGAACAATATCAACACCACTTTTAATCAAATCAAGATTGTTGTATAAAAAGCCTTTTTGAATATTTGCCAAACCATTTTCCATATTGAGCATTACCATTGCGTTGACTTTTTCAGCCTCTGAGGCATGAAGAGCGCTACATAGAGCGAGAGAAGTAAGTAATAGTGTGTATTTTTTCATAAGTTCCTCCTTTTTTAAAACCATTTTTGCGTCGCAGATATGAACATTTATAGTATCAATTCTATATAAAAGGCAGGACTCTTAGGTGATTGACCTAAGAGTCGAAAAGAGGCAGTATAAAGGCGCTTAAAACGAGTCAAAAGTTCTTAGTGAACTTCTCTCCAGATTTTAACTTTCCAAGCATATGCTAAAAGCGTAAAGAGAACCATATAACCAATGAGTTTATACCCAAGGTCTTCTCTTTCAGCTTTTTTGCGATCACCTACTTTTTCCATATAGGCGATGACTTGATTTTGAGCTTTTTCAGTCAAACCAACACGAGGCATAGAAGTGCCTGCAAGTTGTTTTTGTGGATTGTTGATAAAGGTTGAAAGATACTCTTTCCCTTTTGAACGAATCATCATTGAAAGATCTGGTGGCAAGGTGCCCATATATGCCATTAATGCTGCTTTATCTGTAGTGCTCATCAATTTGTCATATTTCATATCATGACATCTCTGACACGCATCTGCATACACTTGTTTGTCATCCATTGGAGCAACAGGTGCGATACTCTGAAGATACGCAACAATGTCTGCTACTTCTTGATCAATGTCTCCACCAAGTCCAAAGAATGCAATCATTGGATGTGGACGACTTTCGTTGAATTTATGTTCTACTTTAAGTGCCTTTGTTGGCTCTTTAATTAGCGCAGCTAAATAGTTTTTATCATAGATTGCACCTGCACTGCTAAGATCAGGTGGCGTAACACCAAAGCTTGCAGAAGCACTTGCATTGTCCATAGGCGCAGCCATACCTTGAGAGCTTACACTATGACAACCAATACAGCCTGCACTCATGAAGGTTTCAGCGCCTTTTGCGGCATCACCTTTCTTAGCAGAAGCACCAAGATCTTTAAATGTAAAATCAGCAGGAGCAACATGAGGGTGCATTTGTGAATGAGCAAATGGCTCTACGCCCCAATACACAACAGCTGTAAAGAAGATTACAACCGCTAATATTTTTAATTCTCTCATTTGCAACCCCCATTACATTTAGCTTCCATTTTAGTGATGATTGGAAGAACAATAAATAACACGATAAAGGTAAGCGCAGCACCAAATCCAACCCATGCGTTTGCACCTGTTGGAGGAAGCTTTCCATAAACCGTTAAAACAATCATATCAATGAGTAATAACCAGAACCATACAAAGAATGCTGGACGTTTGTGTGCAGGTGCTGTATGCTCTGTGTTTCTATCAAGGAATGGTAGAATCATAAAGATAACGTTTGCAAAACCAAATGCTGCAAGACCGATATCCATAGCGGCAATACCACCGACATCAAAGAAGAAACCACGTAACACTTCATAACTCCACAAGAAGTACCACTCAGGGTAGATGTGTGCTGGGGTTTTCATATTGTTTGCAGGTTCAAAGTTAATTGGATCCATTGCAAAATCAAAGTGGAAACAAACAAGGTAGAAGAAAAGTGTTAATGCCACACCTACAACAAAGAAATCTTTAGAGAGGAACACTGGCCAGAAAGGGACTACTTTAGATTCTACTTTTTTACCTTCTAAATATTTTTTCGCTTCAACATCGAAATCAAGCTCTTCTGATTCTTGATTGTTGACGTGAGGGATTCTCAACGAGTAGAAGTGAATTGCGATTAAAAGAATAATTACTAATGGTAATAAGAGAACATGCAGCATAAAGAAACGTGTCAATGTTGCATCAGCAACCAAGAAGTCACCTCTGATCCAAATAACAAGTGCTTCACCAATGAAAGGAATACCACCAAAAAGGTTGGTAATAACTTGTGCTGCCCAGTAGCTCATCTGTCCCCATGGAAGCATATAACCACTAAACGCTTCTGCTGAGAAGATACCAAAGAGTGCCATACCTGTAAGCCAGATCATTTCACGACCTTTTTTATAAGAGCCGTAATAGATACCTGTAAACATATGGATGTAAATGACAAGGAAAATAGCAGACGCTGCAACACCGTGCATATGTCTCCATAACCAGCCGTACTCTACCTCTTGCATAATCGTGTAGTTAACACTGTCAAACGCGAGTTTAATGTCTGGTTTGTAGTACATTAAAAGAAAAATACCTGAGATAATCAGGATTTTAAACAAAACAACAAGAACAACACCCATTGCCCAAAGGAAGTTGATGTTTTTAGGAATCCAATACTCTGTCATCAAGACTTTGGTCAATACTTTCACTGCCAAGCGTTGATCGAGCCAGTCGATAATGCCTTCTGCTTTTTTAATTTCTGCCATGGCTGCCTCCTTTACGCTTTTTTAGCTGTTAGCTTTTTATACTCAGGACCTTCTTCACCAAGGACAAGTTTCTCACCATCAATTTTAAATGGAGGAATATCCATAGGGCGTGGAGGAGGACCGAAAGTGTTTACGCCACTAGCGTCAAACTCGCCACCATGACAGGCGCATTTGAATTGCTTGGTCGCAGGTGTCCATGTTGGAATACATCCAAGGTGTGTGCAAAGACCAATGACAACGGTATAGCTGTTCTTACCCGCAACAACGTCACGTTTCTCATTCTTTTGCATATCTGCACTTTTCTTCAAAATGAAAATAGGTTTGCCCCTCCATTGGATCGTTTGGACTTCCCCTTCTTTCATTGGAGAGAGGTCAACGGTGATGAATCCAGCAGATTGTACACTTGGAAGTGGATCCCAAGTCTTTTTCATAGCGCCAAGGGCTACTACGCCACCCGCCGCTGCAAAACCGCCGAATGCCATGCCGATAAAGTCTCTTCTGCTTTGTTCAACAGCCATTCTTTTTCCTTTCGTGTAGTTTAATTTGTGACAATTTTATCGCATCTTTTATTAAGAATCTATGATGTACGTCATTAACTATTTGTTACAATTTTATTTTTTATTAAATATGTTGATATAAATAAAGTTTGATAATCTATATTTTCATATTTTGTTCCATTGTACACTATTTTTATATTGGCTGAGATTAACAATTGTAAGTAAAGCAGGTTTGTTTAAAAAAAAATAGTCTAATATATTTGCATTAAAGTTTGATAATGCGCAGAAATAAAATATTTTTCTTGATTAAGTGGTATAATTATCCAAAGGAGATAATATCAGCCATGGAAGCAGATCATAAAGTATTTTCTCAGCGTAAAATAACAAAAAATTATCGCTCTGTTACAGGATCTTTCCCAAGTGTAAAAAATAAATCCTCTATAGCTTTTGAGTCACTTCTGGAAAGAAGTCTCTTCTTGACGCTAGAATTTGACAACTCAGTAGAAACTTACATAGAACAGCCACAACTTAAAATTGATTATGATGGTAGTATACGAACATACAGTGCTGATTGCCTCATTAAATATTGCAAAGATACTTTGAAAAAAGAGACTATCGTTGAAGTGAAATATCTTACTGAAATCAATAAAGACAAAGAAAAATTTGAACAAAAGTTTAAAAGTATTCAAGCATCCGTAGAATATATGGGAATGGAATTTATACTCTACACTGATGAAACTTTTCCAAAAAGTTATATTGAAAATCTTGACTTCTTATATCGCTATAAAACACAATCATTAGATACTAGAAATGATGAAAAAATTTTGGATTTTGCAAAAGAACCTATGACTGCTTTTCAATTAGCTAACTTGATTGCTCAATCCAAGATGGAATATTTGCAAGTTGCAAATGCTATTTGGAGCCTAGTGTCCAATGGAAAATTATGCACAGATTTTTATCAAGATGAATTGACAATGAATTCACTAGTTTGGATAAATCATGAACGTTATTAGCTTTAAAATTGGCACAAGCGTGTTTCATCAAGATAAACTTTACACGATTAAAGCGTATTCATCATTTAATGAAGTGCTTTTGAAATCTGTTGAAAAGCCTTATAAAGAGTGCATTGTTAAGGTGAATACACTTATCAAAGAATCCAAAAATGCAACTTCAAAGGTTGAGCATCTAGTTGATTTGGATGACAAAGAATACAAAAAGGCACTAGAGAGATATCATATTATAAAACCACTACTTGATATTGAAAAACGATCAACACAAGATATACAAGCAGTCGCCGATAAGCATAGCAAAGGGGTGGCTACTATTTATCGATGGCTAGAGAAATATGAAACCTATGGAACAGTGAGTTCATTGGCAACGGCATATAAAAATTGTGGTGGAAAATTGAAAGGACGCCTAGATAAATCTGTTGAGGCAATTATTGAGTCTGTGTTTGAAGATTTTTATTTGGATGAGCAACAATATCCTATTTCAGTTATCTATCAAAAAATAGTTGAAAAGTGTCGCTATGCCAATCAAACTCCACCTACTGATAATACTATTCGTACACGTCTAAAAAAAATACATCCAAAATTAGTTGCCAAATATCGTAAAAATGTTAGTGTGCGCGATACAAGAGGAATGCCTGGAAAATTCCCAAAAGTCAAAATGCCCTTAGATATTATTCAGATTGATCACACAAAAGTTGATGTTATGCTCGTAGATGAAATTACAAGAGAAACGATTGGCAGACCTAATATTACGGTTGCAATTGATGTTTATAGCCGAATGATTTACGGTTTTTATATTTCATTAGAATCAATTAATTTTTTTAGTGTAGGACAATGCTTACTGAATGCGATTTTACCCAAAGAAGATCTTCTGCATTACCACAACATTCAAGGAGAATGGCCAGTGTATGGCTTGCCTCGCAAAGTACACATGGATAATGCCAAAGAGTTTCGTTCAACCTCATTAGAGAAGTTTTGTCAAGAATACAGCATCGAAAATCAATACCGACCTGTGGCACACCCTGAATACGGTGGCATGATTGAACGTGTGATTGAAACGCATATGAAAGCAGTCCATCAATTGCCAGGAACCACATTCTCCAACATAAAACAAAAAGGTACCTATGATTCTGAATATCATGCAAGCATGACAATTCAAGAACTAGAGCAATGGTATCTTGATTTTGTGATTAATATTTATCATAAAACTGAACACAGTTCGCTTGGAATGAGCCCTGAGGAAAAGTTTTACCAAGCGTTTTTAGGTGTGGGTGATGGAACAATTCCATTTTTGCCATCAGCCCCTGCAAATACAATAAAGCTTCGCATGGCTCTTTTACCAGCGTTTGAGCGCACTGTTCAGAAAAATGGCATTACCATTGATTACATTACGTATTTTTCTGAAACGCTTCGGAAGTGGATTGTTCCTTCGGAATATAAAAAACTCTCTGCTAAAATTCACACAAAATCTGTCATGTTCCGAAGAGACCCTAGAGATATTAGTAAATTATATGTGTATGATCCAGATATTAATGATTATATTATTGTCCCCTATAGTGATATTCGAAAACCAGCAATCAATTTATCAGAGCTTCGAAAATCTATTGCTGATGCAAAAAAAGAAGTTATAGGGCGAGAACTAGAGATGCATGATATTTTTAGAAGTTATGAAAGATTGAGCACCTATGTTGAAAAAGCAAAACGCGAAAAGCGTTCTACACTAAGGCGTAATAGTTCAAAGCAACATACGAAAAAGATACTTGAGTACGAAGAGAAAATCTTGAAAAAAGAGCCAATATCTCGTGATGAAAAGCTGATTATTCAAGAAATAGATGATGATGATAGAGAAGGGTATGATTATTACCCTGTGGATGAAGTATTATGAGTAGTCGACGTCTCACAAAAGCGGCCCTAAGCTATTTAGAAAAAAGTGATGCAGAAAGAGTAGCATATTGTAAAAAAGACCAGTGGATTACTTATGCTTCGGCAATGAAACTTCTTGAAATATTAGAAGATAAGTTTCATGAACCAAGTCAATTGAGAAATGAAGGCTTATTGGTCTATAGTGATTATAATAATGGTAAAACAGCTATTTTAAAAAAATTTTATACTAAGCATAAAGCCTCCTTTGAAACAATAAATGCTAAAGAAGAATCAGTACATGAAATTCCAATTATCTATTTTGAAGCCCCATCCATACCCGATGAAGGTAGACTCTACTCTCTCATCCTCGATGAATTATGTGTTCCACATAAAGTCAGTGAAAAAGCTATGGAAAAAGCGCGCTTAGTAGAACATTATCTGCGTAAACTTAATACAAAAATGATATTAATTGATGAAATTCATAGCGCATTAACAGGCAACCTCAATAAACAACGAACGTTTATCAATGATTTAAAACACATCAGCAATAAACTCTCTCTTGCTATTATTCTTGCAGGAACACGCGATGCCTTTTCTGCTTTAACAATTAATGATGAAATTGCATCGCGCTTCCCATCAGTAGAACTACCGCGTTGGAGCAATAATAGAAAATTTCGTTCATTCCTTGCTTCGTATGAGAGTTGTTTACCGCTTAAGAAAGCATCAAATATAGCCGATAATCTACCTTTAGTGGATATTATTTACCAAGAATCAGAAGGATTAATTGGTAAGACTGTCAATTTAATGAAAAAAGCAGCTGTAAAAGCGATTAAATCGGGTCGCGAAAGAATAACTGCTGCTGAGATTGAGTATTTACCAAAATTATGAGACGTAAGGGATGGGTTGATGGGTATGATTGCTTAATCATTCCTCATCCTTATCCTAATGAACTGTTGAGTTCATGGTTAACACGAACGGCTTTCGCTCATGGCTATTCTCTAACAACCTTCCTTTCTTTGTTTATCAAACATGATGGCAGTGCACTTAGTCGTATAGACTTAGATTTTAATGACACTAAGGCATTGATAAGCCAGCTTGCCTCCAAATGCCACTTGAATGTGCAAACACTCCAGTCATTAAGCCTACGCAGCGAAGAAGGGTATCTTTTTGAGGGAGATAGTGTCACCCTATACCCGCCAAAGCAAATTCGAAAACTCAAAGATAAGCGAACACACTATGGACTGATGTTTTGTCCAAAGTGTCTAGCTGAAGATTCACAACCGTATTGGCGTAAGCAATGGCGGTATCTTTTTTATAATGCTTGTCCAAAGCATCGTGTATTTTTAACGGATCGTTGTTGGGCGTGTTATGAACGAGTTCGTTTTTCAAAAATGAAACCATCGGAAGAGATAGTGTACTGCAGCAGGTGTGAGCATGATCTCAGACAAACGCTAACGCACCCTATAAGTATGGAACAATCTTTTGGTATAAAAGCGATTGAATGGTTTGAACAAGGATTAAAAGAGGGGTATTTTGAGATTAATAACACAAAAATATCCTCTTTATTTGTCTTTCATGTCTATAATCTACTTTATTACAAAATAGCTTCATTGAAAGATGCGCTGCGTTTTGAAGCATTTCCTATGATTGATGCCTATAAACAATTGTGTTCAAAAGAAGCGCGTTACCATTCAAAAAAAGCAACTCTTATTTATAAAAATTTTTATCTTACAGCGATGATTTACCAGCTATTTCAAAACTTTCCAATAAACTTAATACAATTTGCAAAAGACAATAACTTGACACATCGAGATTTTTTGCACAGCACAAAGATAGCTCCTTTTTGGTTCAAAGAGGAAATCGATCAATTTATCCCTTTACAAGATACAGTTGGCAGAATCATCAGTGAAAATGAAGTCAAAGGTGCAATTAAATACCTCAAAAGTATTGGAGAAACTGTAAATCAGAAAAGTGTAGCAGATATCTTAGGGTGCCATTTTACGATTCATAAGCAGTTTGTGAAGTTGTATAAAACGACTGTATTGGAACAGAAAGGAGTGTGAATATTCATTAAACTATAATATTTCTTGTGCAATAATCTAACGGTAGTTATTTTATTTCTAATATATTGTCTATAATTTTGTATGAATTTAGAAGTATGTTTAAAAAGGCAACACTTTTTTCTTCATCAACACAATTAAATGATAGTTGTTTGGGCTTATGGATTGCTATAAGCTTTTTTGCTTTTGTAAATGATACATATTCAAAATTATGGTTTGAATATTCAACATAAATGTCATTTTTCATTATATCAATATAAATTATTTGCACAATATGGAAAATATTCCTTTTATTTTTAAAATTATAGTA
>CAYXNJ010000002.1:0-100652 GCA_964466465.1 uncultured Sulfurospirillum sp. | reverse complement strand
TGATACCGAAGCACTGTTGTAAACGCGTTACATGCAAAAGAAGGTTTTTTGTAAATTTTGTGGGATTAAAATGGCGAGAGGGTGTAGGAATCGAACCTACCAAGAGACGGTCAACCGCCCCTCCAATCGGGTTTGAAGCCCGTGGTGCACACCAGAGTCACATACCCCCCGCAAAAGGATAAATATTCTAACCAAGATATGCTTTATAGAGAATAAAGTTAGCTTCCTTTATAATGAGAAACAGTTCATATAAAGGAGGTAATGTAAAGTGTTTCGTTTTATTGTACTTTTATGTTTGCCTTTTTTGATGTGGGCAGCTCAAGCCAATCAAGGTGAAAATATTTGGGTCAAAGTAGGGCAGATTTATGGCATTGAACCGCGTTTACTTTACTCTATTGCCAAAGTGGAAAGCGATCTTGACCGATATGTGGTTGCGTTTAGTGCCGATAGAATGACCCCAGAACAAGCGCAAAGACTCAGTACCTTTTTAAAGCAAAAAGGGATTGAAAGTAAAATGCACACGAAGGTCATTGCGATTAAGAGTAAAAACAAGTATGAAGCAAGCCATGTGGTGCATTTTCTCTATACGAACAATTACCCACGTTTTGACATGGGCATTATGCAGATTAACTCCATTCACAAGCCACTACTTGATAAAGCCAATATTTCATTTTACGACCTGTTTGACCCCAAGATCAACATTCAAGTCGGCGCCTACATCCTAGCGACCTGTTTTGCAAAACATAAGAACAATAAAGATGCCATCAATGCGTACAATGGCAAAATTAACGACAACCCTTACTCTGCTAAAGTTTTTGCAGAGTTTAAAAAGCTTTACAGCTCCTATCAAAAAGATAAAACAAAGCTCTATTACCGCGACCCATCATAGCTCGCCCAAACGGTATCCTACCTCTTTAATCATCTCTATAGCTCCCTCAGGAAGTTTTTTACGCAGACGTTTGATGAGTGCACGCATATTTAAAACACTGGTCTCTTCGCCTTCCCACACATACTCTTCTAGCTCACTAAACGTGACGACACGATGACGATCTTTAATAAAAAGATCTAAGAACATTCCCTCTTTTTTTGCCAGTTTTATCTCTTCATTGGTGGGGTCAAACAAGCGGTGATTGACATAGTCGTAGGTATAGCCTATCCAAAGCTGAATCGTTTGAGAAGGCTTATGGCATAGCTTTTTCACTTTTTGAACCAGCTCATAGATGAAAAAAGGTTTTTTGAGGTAGTCATCACAGCCAATTTCGTACGAGGCTTGGATTTTCTCCAAGTCATGGTTTGAGCTGATGATGATGGCGGGTATCTCTTTATGGTAAATGCGAATGGTCTCCAAGATAGAAAGTCCATCAATGGAAGGAACGTTGATGTCTAAGATAAAACAGTGATAGCCGTGATTAAGGGCATCTAATGCTTTTTCTCCGTCCATAAAAAGATCAACTTGATAACCCTCTTTAATGAGAACGCTTTTGATAACATTGGCTAAGCGTTCATTATCTTCTAAAACTAAAATTTTCATGTTACATTTCCTAGTGTAATGGTAAAACAAGCGCCCTCATCGGTGTTGCTTGCTCTAATTTTTCCGCCCATTTTATCTTCAATAATGAGCTTTGACATGTAAAGTCCAATACCGTGCCCTTGCTCTTTTGTGGTGTAGTACGCATCAAAAATATTGGGCAATTTATCGATAGGAATACCTCCACCATTGTCTTTAATATCAATAATAACTTTTTTTGAATAGTTGTAAATTTGAATGAAAATGGAACCTCTCTTGATCTGTTTGTTCTCGCGTGCTTCTTTGATCTGCTCTTTAGCGTTATTTACAACGTTGAGCAAGGTTTGCATAAACTCATTTTTATAACCACTGACCATGAGATTCGTGGCATTGCTGACATCAATGGTAACATCAATATAGTTATATTTGATATTGTGATTGATGATTTTCATCATCGTCTCTATGGCTTCACTGACATCAAAAACAGTTTTTTGTGTAGAAGGCATAATGAATTTTTGAAAATCATTAATCGTGTCGGTCATATAACGTACTTGCACCATAATGTCATGGACGTATTGGTTGTTTTGTTCATTGATGCTATCTTCAGTGCTATAAAAATGCTCTTGCGTAATGGTCGCTATCTCAACTAACGGGTTTTTCCACTGATGGGCGATGGAAGAGAAGATTTCACCAATTTCTGCAAGCTTAGACTGTTGAATGATGAACTGCTGGTGTTTGTTTTTTTGAAGCTCGATGGCTTTGAGCTCTTTTTCACTGCGAATACGCATGTAAATGTTATGAATAAGCCCTATAATGAGGAAAAGTAAAAACGGTGAAATAAGAAAAACCGCATCGATGAATTTTCGATGCTTATCAAAAAAGGTTAGGGGTGCATTGACGAGTTCATACTCTTTGAGACTTGAATTTGGGTAAATGCTAAACTGTTTGATTTTTTGTACATCAAACTGGTAGTGGTATTCTATAAAGGTCTCCACATGCAAAGGAGGAATTTTTTTATCTAAAACGTCAATGACCATTTTTCCTGTAGCAACACCGACTTCTTGGATAGGAACAAGTTTACCACCCAGTGCGCCTTTTCCTATAAAAAGAGTATCGGTAATAAAAACAGGCAAAGCGCTTTTATGAATCATGGTAGCGATTTGGCTGTTTTTATAGAGATTGCCGTATTTGTCGTTATAAAAGCGGATAAAAAAGACTGCTTCATCAGGGTTTGGTTTGGAAAAGCGTTCATTGAGCTCTTCAATGGTTGACTTTCGGATGTATTCAATTTCAAATTTATCGTTATGTTCTTCCATTGCTTGGCGAATGAAAGGCTCGCTATCGTCACCATTAGCACTCGCATCGTTGATGATATAGAGTTTTTTGAGATTTGGCATCATATGAGAGATCATAGGAATCGTCTCAGGAATAGCACGTTTTTCCAAAATGCCATAAATGCGGTCATCAATTCCTATTTTTTGAACATCTTCTGGATTAAATTGCTCTAAACCTGTAAATAAAACAGGTTCATCCGTAAAGAGTTCATGGTAGTATTTGATTAAAAAATCATAGGCAAATTTATCGACGGCAACGATAAGATCATACTTTTGATTTTGAAGTTGCATTTTGTAAAGCTCTCTAAGCTTAGCGTAGTACTCCTCAGAGCTAATACGCTTAGAATCCATGTATAAAATGTTGGTTGTAATTTCAGGATGGTTGTAAAAAACTTCTTCCATGCCTAAAAGGACATCATCGCTCCATTGGAAGCCTCTATGATAAGAGTTGATAATAAGGATTTTTTTATCGTGGGCAAAAAGAGAAGGGGAGAGAAAGAAAACAAAAACCATCAAAAATAGGGCTAATCTTTTCATGAAACTATTCTCTTTTTTATTAGAATTTTTTATCACGCCTTTTAGGCAAAGCCCAAAAGCCTACGCTAGCCGCTGTGGCACTAAAGCTTGCCTCATATAAGGCAGAAGAATTCGTATTATAGCATACAAGTTATGAGGCTCCATCTCCCCAAGAGGAGAGATGGAAGACTTTTTAGTACTCTAAGAACATCTTTTGAAGAGCCGCTTTGTCGTTAGTTTTTGTTAAACCTAACATCAAAAGAACGCGTGCTTTTTGTGCATTGAGACTATCAACCGCGATAAAGCCGAATTTTTTATCATCCACTTCACCTTCAAGGGTTGTGCTACCTGTTGGTACACGTGAGCTTCTAGCTACAACAACACCTTTTTTAACCGCTTCGCCAAGACCAGCTTCAGTTGCAGGGAATGGATTGCCATTGCCCATACCAGCGTGGATAATACCTTTAGCACCACCAGCAACCGCTGCTTTGACTAAGCTGTCTGTATCTTCTGGGTGAGCAAAAAGAATGTCAACACGTGGAAGGTCTTCAAGTTTGCTAATGTCAAATTCAGAGTTTACAGTGTGTTTACGAGTTGGTTGCATCAAATATTTAACGTCACCATAGTAAACGGTACCGATTTTACCTGCATTTGGAGAAGCAAATGCGTTAACAGAACTTGTATTAATTTTTGTAACTTCACGTGCGCTGTGGATTTCGTCGTTCATAACAACCACAACACCTTTGCCAGCTGTCTCTTTACTTGTTACAACATGAACTGCATTGAAAAGGTTCATAGGACCATCAGCACTCATCGAAGTACCAGAACGCATAGCACCTACTAAAACAACAGGTTTTTTGCTTTTAACAGTAAGGTCTAAGAAGTAGGCTGTCTCTTCCATTGTGTCAGTACCATGAGTAATGACAACACCATCAATGTCTGGTTGTGCAAGAAGTTCATTGACTCTTTTAGAGAGTTTTAACCATACTTTGTTGTTCATCTCTTGTGAACCAATGCTAGAGATTTGCTCGCCTTTAACCGTTGCTAGATCATTGATCGCAGGAACAGCAGCAAGTAGTTTATCAACGGTCACGGCACCTGCTGAATAAGAACTTTTGATTTCAGATGTACCAGCACCCGCAATGGTACCACCAGTGGCTAAAATGGCAATAGTAGGTTTTGCCATCAAACAAGAAGATGCACCAATAAGTGCCAACGCAACGATAGATTTGTTAAAAAAATTCATACAATACTCTCCTTATAAAAAGTTGTTTGACATGTAAAACAAATCGGGTCTAAAAGACCCGAGCGAGAAGGCGAGAAGGCAATATTCTTTCTGCCTCAAAGAGGCAAGCTTTAGCGCCGCAGTGCTAACGTAGGCTTTGGAGCTTTGCCCCAAAGCCGTTATCAAAAAAACCTACAAGGGTTTTTTATAGAATCATGCCACCGATGACAAATGCAAATGCAACAGAGAGTGAAATTGCAACAACACCAGGGATAAGGAATGGATGGTTGAAAACAAATTTACCAATACGAGTTGATCCTGTATCATCCATCTCAACCGCTGCAATAAGTGTTGGGTAGGTTGGAAGTACGAAAAGAGCGCTAACCGCTGCAAAAGAAGCAACGATGGTTAATGGAGAAACACCAAGAAGTAACGCGCTTGGCATCAATGCTTTTGCTGTTGCCGCTTGAGAATAAAGAAGCATACTTGCGAAGAAAAGAACAACCGCTAGCATCCATGGATACACATTAAGAAGATCACCCGCAAAAGCTTTGATTTCATTGATGTGGTTTGCAACAAATGTATCACCAAGCCATGCAACACCAAGAACACAGATACATGCACTCATACCTGATTTGAAGGTACCAGAGTTAAGAATTTGTGCTGAATCGATTTTGGTAAAGAATGTAATAAATGTTGCACCTGTTAACATGAAAAGCATAATTGCAGCGTCACGACCCACAACAGGGTTTTTAATAAGACCTACTTTACCGCTGATCATCGTAGCATACGCAACAACAGCTAAAATTGTTACAAGGAAAATCACAACAGAGAGTTTTGCACCTGGTTTAACTTCAAGTTTTGTCGCACCTCTGGTTTTTACTAAGCCTTTTGCCAATCTTTCTTGATAAATAGGATCATCTTTTAACTCTTTACCTAAAAAGTTAGAGACAAACGCTGCTACCATACATGCTAAGAAAGACGATGGAATACAAACAGCCAAAAGCTCTAAATACCCTACACCGTGTTTTTCCAATGCACCACTTAAAAAGACAACTGCTGCAGAAATAGGAGAAGCAGTAATAGCAATTTGTGAAGCAACAACCGCAATACTTAAAGGGCGAGATGGGCGAATGCCTTGCTCTTTTGCCACTTCAGCAATAACAGGAAGTGTTGAAAACGCTGTATGACCTGTACCTGCAAAAAACGTCATGATGTAGGTAACAACAGGAGCTAAAAATGTGATTTGTTTAGGGTTTTTACGAAGAATATTCTCAGCAATACTGACCATATAGTCAAGTCCACCCGCAACTTGCATTGCCGCAATCGCCGCAATAACAGACATAATAATGAGGATAACATCAATAGGAATTGATCCTAATTTTAAACCCATACCAAGAGCTAAGACTAAAACGCCTAAACCTCCAGCATAACCGATAGCAATACTACCGAGTCTTGCACCAAAAAAGATGGCGGCAAGAACAATGACAACTTCTAACCATAACATGGTAACTCCTTTATCTAAGTTTCATAAACTCCTCTGAAGGCTTTATGAAAAAGCTTTCAAAGCAATCAGGTGCCACAAGAGAGCTTGTGTGGGAGAGGAAGGAAGTTGTATCTCTCTCTTATGGCACAACTACACGATCAACTTAGAGTTCGCTAAGAACCCTTAACGTAATTTTCAAAACTTTAAAAACTACGCTAAAACTAGGGCTTTTCAGTGTGAAAAACCCTAGCGAATGGAAAACTTATTTTTTATCGTATGTACGAGGTTTAATCATGTTTTCTGGTTTGATGATGTCATCAAGCTCAGCTTTTTCTAAAAGACCACGCGCAAGAACGATGTCATACACAGAACCGCCTGTCTCTAGCGCTTCTTTAGCAACTGAAGTTGAGTTCTCATAACCGATAAATGGATTAAGCGCTGTAACTAAACCGATACTGTTAAGTACGAGTGATTTACATCTCTCAGGATTTGCTGTAATGCCATCAACACATGTATAAGCCAATGTCTCAAATGCGTTTCTCATCATGTTTACAGAGTTGAAAAGGTTGTAAGCAATCACTGGCTCAAATACGTTAAGTTGGAGTTGTCCGCCTTCACATGCCATCGTAACCGCTACGTCTGTACCGATAACTTGGAAACATACTTGGTTTACAACTTCAGGGATAACAGGGTTAACTTTACCTGGCATGATTGAACTACCTGGTTGCATTGCTGGAAGATTGATCTCGCCAAATCCTGTTCTTGGACCTGAGCTTAACAAACGAAGGTCGTTACAAATTTTTGACATTTTGGTTGCTACACGTTTAAGAACACCAGAGATTTGTACATAAGCACCTGTATCTTGGGTTGCTTCAACAAGATCACCCGCTGTTACAAATGGACGTCCTGTTACTTCTTGAAGTTTTGCTTCGACTGTTTTTGCATAATCTGGGTGAGCGTTAATACCTGTACCAATCGCAGTTGCACCAAGGTTCATCTCACGTACTAATTGTTGTGCTTCAGTCACACGTTGAATGTCTTCACCGATCATAACCGCATACGTTCTAAATTCTTGCTCTAGTGTCATAGGTACAGCATCTTGAAGTTGAGTTCTACCCATTTTGATGATGTCTTTAAACTCTACTGCTTTGTTTGCAAATGAGTTTTTGATGATTTTCATAGACTCTGTAAGTTCGCCTAGTTTTTCATAAAGTGCTACACGAAGACCTGTTGGGTAAGCATCGTTTGTTGATTGAGAAAGGTTGACGTCATTGTTTGGGTGAAGGTATTTGTATTCACCTTTTTTGTGACCCATTTTTTCCAAACCAATGTTTGCGATAACTTCGTTTGCATTCATGTTTGTAGATGTACCAGCTCCACCTTGGAACATATCTACCACAAATTGGTCATGGTATTTTCCAGCGATGATTTCATCACATGCTTCACAGATAACATTTTTTTTGTTTTCAGCAAGAAGGCCTAATTCGTAGTTTGCTAAAGCTGCCGCTTTTTTTACTTTTGCAAGAGAAGTAATAAACGTTGGGAATTTTGCAAGTGTAATTCCAGTAATGTGGAAGTTTTCAGCTGCACGTGCTGTTTGAACGCCATAGTAACATTCGTTAGATATTTCTTTATCACCGATTAGATCGTGTTCCATTCTAGTTGACATTTTGTCTCCTTAAGATTTAAAGGTGATGGAAGTTTAAACCTCTAAAGAGACTTGAAAATGACTTTTTATAAAAGATTTTAAAAAAAGCTTGAAAGAATGGAATTAATTTGAAGATATAAAAATTAAATGATACGAGAGGTTACATATGTGAGAAAAAACAGGGGCACAATCCCCCGTTTTCTTAAAGTTTTACAAATTTACTTTTTTCAGAAAGCCCGAAATTACGAGGTTGTATCATGTTTTCAGGCTTGATGATCTCATCCAACTCTTCTTTAGCAAGCAACCCTTTGGCTAAAACGATGTCATACACAGAGCCACCGCTCTCTAAGGCTTCTTTAGCCACCATGGTGGAGTTTTCATAGCCTAGATAAGGGTTGAGTGCGGTGACAAGCCCGATGCTGTTTAACACCAATGCCTTGCATCTCTCAGGATTGGCGGTAATGCCATCAACGCAGGTGTATGCCAATGTTTCAAACGCATTTTTCATCATATTGATGGAATTGAAAAGATTGTAAGCGATGAGCGGTTCAAAGACGTTGAGTTGCAGTTGTCCCCCTTCACATGCCATCGTAACCGCGATGTCAGTTCCAATGACTTGAAAACAAACTTGATTGACGACCTCAGGGATGACAGGGTTAACTTTACCTGGCATGATGGAGCTTCCTGGTTGCATCGCAGGCAGATTGATCTCGCCAAAGCCCGTACGTGGACCTGAGCTTAGAAGTCTAAGGTCGTTGCAGATTTTGGACATTTTGGTTGCTACCCGTTTGAGCACACCCGAGATTTGTACATAAGCACCCGTGTCTTGCGTCGCTTCGATAAGATCACCCGCGGTAATGAAAGGACGCCCCGTCACCTCTTGGAGTTTGGCTTCTACGGTCTTGGCATAATCAGGATGCGCGTTAATGCCCGTACCAATCGCTGTTGCTCCCATGTTGATCTCACGCACCAACTGCCTTGCTTCATGCACACGTTGAATATCTTCGCCGATCATAACCGCATAGGTTCGAAACTCTTGCTCTAGTGTCATAGGTACGGCATCTTGGAGTTGGGTTCGTCCCATCTTGATGACATCTTTGAACTCTGCAGATTTTTTGGCAAACGAGTCTTTGATGATTTTCATGGACTCACCCAGTTCGCCCAGCTTTTCATAAAGTGCTACGCGAAGAGCGGTTGGGTAGGCGTCATTGGTGGATTGCGAAAGGTTAACATCGTTGTTGGGGTGGAGGAATTTGTATTCGCCTTTTTTATGCCCTAGTATCTCTAAGCCGATGTTAGCGATGACCTCATTGGCGTTCATGTTGGTTGAGGTTCCTGCTCCTCCTTGGATCATATCGACCACAAACTGGTCGTGAAACTTGCCCGCAATGATGGCATCACATGCCTCAACAATGGCATTTTTTTTGTTTTCCGCCAAAAGATGAAGCTCATAATTAGCCAGTGCGGCTGCTTTTTTTACTTTGGCAATGGACTCAATAAACGTGGGAAAACTTCCAAGCGTAACACCCGTAATGTGAAAGTTCTCGACAGCACGCGCTGTTTGAACACCATAATAACACTCGTTTGAAATTTCTTTATCGCCGATAAGATCATGTTCGATTCTGCTTGACACGTTTTTGCTCCTTGCATTTAAGTCTCATTTTGTGGCAATTATAACACTTCATGACTGCAAAATCTTTAGAGGAAAAGATTACTTTTTAGCTTTGGGGAAGAATTAGTAAACTTCGTCATGTGAGCCGATATCTAAGAGAATGATTACTTCATCAATGATGATAAAATCTAAAATAATGCGGTACTGCAAGTCCAAAGAGACGGAGTAAAACGCTTTGAGATTGCCTTGAAGTTTGTGAAGACGTAAGGAGGGATGGTGTGGATTGGCACTTAGAAGTGTGAGTGTTTTTTCGTAGTTGCTTTGCAATTCGGGGTGTTTTTTGAAAAACTTAACCGATTTTTTAAAGTATTCGTCTGTTCGCGTGATGTTATAAGGCATCGCGTAGCTCGCTTAAATGCTCTTCCACGCTTTGTGTTTTAAAACGTCCCTCTTTAATCTCTTGCATTGTCTCTTCATAAAGGCGGTCAAGCTCAAGCTCACGTAACTGCTTGTAACGCTCAATGTCGATGACGACGTATTTGTTTTTCCCCCGCACATTGATGATGACTTCACTCATTGTTTCAAAGAGTTTGTCAATCAGCGTAACCCCTTTGGTTTTGATGTCATTGGCTGAAACTATCATGATAGTATCCTTAATAGTACGATTTAGCGTATTATAAAGAATACTTTTTGAAAGTTCGCTGAGGTTTTATAACTGGTTTGTATTTAGAACGAATTTCATATACGAGGTCATCGTATTTTATAATCCAATTATTGATAAATACTAAATATTGATGGTAGTAATAAAAAGTATTCATCATAGAATCCTCTGTAAGCTGAGGTGAAGTTGTATTTTGAATAGCTTTCACAATTTCTTCCAATACAATTTGAAATTTTTCTTCAACGTCACCAATTTTTTTTATGAATGGAAGATAAAAGTTTGTCTTTTTGATGAACTCAAAAAAATGCAAAGATAGCTCATGGCTTAAATAAATTCGTTGGTTATTAAGTAAAAATTGAAGACTTTGACTTAGGTTATTTGACTCTTCAATCAGCACTTCATAAACGCTTTTATTATAGTTGTTAAATGTTTCTGAAGCCAAATTAAACAAATTGTATATATCTTGATATTTGACGTCTGAATTATCTTTTTGACCAATTTTATTTGTTGACTCAATAATACAAGTAGTCAATACTGTTCGTTGATATGTCAAAAACATATAGACAAATTCTATGTCATTTTCCATCATTCTTTCTTGAATCATTTGACTATCGCTACGTACCCAACCAGCGCGAGGGTAGTCTCGAACATACTGATGAAGAGATGTTTTAAATTTTGATTTGAGGTCATCTTTGTTAAGAAAAAATTGGCACATTTTGCCATTAGATTTTACAGTTTCTTTAAAGTTTAATAATCCGTTTAATTTTGTAGTATCTTTCTCTTGTTTCATGCCATTTGTAGGAGCGTTCTCATCAATAATAAATGCCATAATAGGAATGTTCTTTTCAATGGCATATCGGTATTCTTTTTCAGTGAAACTAATCCCATTATCATCGACGCTTCCATACCTATGTGCAACAATCAAAATATAGTAATCGCAGTCCTCAATTCTCTCTGTGATATATGACCATTGGCTTTTCTCAGAAGTTGCAAAAAGCTCCATACCTGCTGGTATGTGTCCTTCTTCCAAGATAGCTTCAAAAATAGCTTTTCGCTCATCTGTCAAATCTTCGTAGGTTGAGCTGATAAAAATTTGGTGTTTTTTGTATGAATCATTCACAGAAGATCCTTAAAAATTGATAATGGAAAATTATACCCAAACCTTTACAAGTAAACTTACTGCACCGCTTCAAACCCCGCCAATGCCGCACCCACAGCGCCCATGAGTTGAGGATGTTTAGGGATGATGATGGTTCTCTCTAGTTTACGCTCTAGCATATGATGCAAGAAAGGATTGAGAGCACCTCCGCCTGTAAAAACGATGGTTTCGTTCTCTTTGAAGACAAATTTTCGAGCCATCGAAGCCAGTCTTGAAGCGATGGACTCATGCACGCCATAGCAGATATTTGCCAAACTCTCTTTTTTGGCGATAAGCGAGATGACCTCTGACTCGGCAAATACGGCACACATGCTTGAGATGGTGAGTTCTTTGTCGTGCTCAAACCCTGCTTTGGCAAACGCTTCCATCTCCAAGCCCAAACGATTCGCGGCGATTTCGAGAAATTTCCCCGTTCCTGCTGCACATTTGTCGTTCATGCGAAAGTCGGTAAAACTGCCAAGTTCGCCCATCTTAATGACTTTGCTGTCTTGCCCTCCTAGGTCGATAACGGTGGCAACACTAGGCTCAAAAAAGTATGCACCTTTGGCATGGGCTTTGATTTCGGAGATGACAGGTGCTCCATGCGAGTCTTCAAGCATATAGCGCCCATAGCCTGTGGCGACGAGCATCTTGACTTCTTTATCTGCCAAATACTCGCCCACGATAGCATCTTGATTGAAGATGGTCGGGATGACTGCCGAATCGACAATCTCCCGCTCTTTCCCGATACCGATGATTTTTGTATAGGTTGAGCCTATATCTACGCCCCAAAACATTAGTTGATTGCGAAGGCGTGAGCTTTTTTCTTGAAGTTGATACTCTCTAAGAATGCTTCAACACGGGTTTTGATTTGTCCTGCATCTTCGGGTGAATAATCAGACTCAATCACAAGGCATGGAATGCCTTCTTTGGCGAGTGCTTCGGTGACAAGGTGTGATTCAACATTGTACGTGTGGCAGAAGGAGAGGGTGTAGTAGATGACACCATCGGCTTTGCGGTCTTTATACATTTGTACGATTTTATCGGTTCTTCCTGTATTTGGAGTGAAACAGGCACAGTCTATTTTTGAGTAGCGCTTCATCAAACGTGCATAGAGTTCGTCTTCGCTTTGTACTCCTTCGATGTCCACGTTGTCTTTAAAATAACGATGTCCGATGCAGCCTTCTTCATTGATAATGCACGCTCCTGAGCCTTCAACAGCCGTGTGAAGTTTCCAGTTTGGTGGCGCAATAGGTGTGCCTAGTACCATGATACGAGGCGTATTTTCAGGGAATACACTCACTTTTTCTTTGATGCGCTCATCCAGTTCATCGCAGAGTTCATTGACTTTTTGTGTAAAGCGTTTAGGGTCATCTAAGAAGCTCATTTGGCTGATAAAAAGTGCGTCTTTACCGCTAATTGGCATGATGTCTGGGTACATGCCACGAAGCGTATCAAGGCGTTTCATTGCATCACGTTTAGCATTGATGACTTTCACACCCTCAAGCATCTCCGCAAGGCTGAGTTTTCGCTCACTGACCTCTTCGATGTGCTCTTTAAACTCTTTGATCTCTTCTTGCCACATTTTAAGGTCTTTCTCACGTTTCATGTGAGGAATGTTCATAACGTGTACGGGGTGATGTTTTCCTAAAAGTTCCCATGTTTTTTTCTTCGCTTCACACGTGGTTTCACCGTAGATAAAATCAGCGGATTGTGTGTATGCACAGGTGTGTTGAAGTTTAAAGCCATAGGCGGATTTGATGAGTGGGCAGATGTTACGAGGCAGTTCGGTTTCGGCATCTGCGATAGGAGGATTGGCTCCGCCACATAGCCCAAAACAGGCTCCGCCTGCACCTACAACAATCTCTTCAGGAACGAAGATACAAAACGTGCCCACAGCAGGTTTCTTTTGCGCTTTGAGCGCGTTAATTTCAGCAATGCGTTCTGCTTGAATTTCGCTCATAAACCAGTCAAAATATGCCATCGCTTTAGGACGGTTTGGTTGGCTCATAAAGCCTGCTTGATAGCCCGCAAGTCCCATACCCATCATTTTTGCATGACGCTCAACGTCAACACCGATACTACTTAATAAATCTTTGTGGAGTTCAACACCCATTGTTTTCCCTTATTGTGAAAAATTGTAGTGCTGTGGGGGTTTACATGTAAAGTGGTCAGCAGAAAAAAGGAGTGCTACTTCATGTATGTCTAAGCCTTAGACTAATACCAACCACAACCAACTATACGTACGATAACATCAAGAAAAAGGCTTAGATGCGAGGCAGATTTTTAAAGCCTTAGCCAAAGCTAAGGTAAGAAAATCTAACGAAGCAGATGAGCCTTTTTCTTGATGCCCAAAGGGTGAAACGATTTTGCCTCATCTTTGACGCCACTGTTCCTTGAAATAGCTTTAGCTATTCCTTCGTCACATTGACGTCAAATCTAAATCAAACTCGCTTCATTATCGTACGTATAGTTGGCTGTGGTTGGTATAACAGCATTTAAAGTATTGTAAACTACTAAAGATTAAAGTTTGGTAAATTTTACTTTACCAAATTAGGAGATTATTTCTCCGTTTATAAGAAATTTACCACCCACGCGTCCCACATTTTTGAGGCTCACATGATAGTGCTCATCGATAACATCATCGGCATAATAAGCGTGTTCAACTAAAAGAAGGCATGGTGTGGTTTCACTGCCTTCGATAGGTAAGGTTTTGACAAAGCTACAAAAGAGTGCTGCTTTAGCGTCTTTGACCATCATAGGATAGTCATCCAGTACTTTCTTTCCTTCGATACCAAAGTGCTCAAATTCACTTTGCGTATAATCCAGTGATGTTGCACTTTGACTCATAATGACTCTTAGTTCTTTATGCACAAAGTTGATGGTCACTTTTGAGCCTGCTAAAAAATTAGCAAGAGTATCTTTTGGGCTCTCATCTTCTTTTTTCCCAATGGAGACGATGAGCATGGGTGGTTCTGAGGAGAGTGGGATAAAGTAGCTAAAAGGAGCAAGATTTACAATGCCATTGTGTTCAGTGCTTATCCATGCAATGGGACGTGGGGTGACAGTATTTGAGATGAGTTTATAGATGCTCGTAACATCTAGTTTTGAAAAATCTAAAAGCATAGGGCTTTCCTCTTGTATCGTTTCTTTAAAGTATAACATTTGATATGTTACAATTGCGCCTTACTTTACAGCTAGGATTTTGTGTGGATATTTTTCAATCAATTATTATGGGAATTGTCGAGGGTTTTACAGAGTTTTTACCTGTCTCTTCAACAGGGCATATGATCGTTGTTGGGGATTGGTTGGGTGTCAAACAAGACAGTGTAGTCAAAGCGTATGAAGTGATCATCCAGTTTGCGGCGATTTTGGCGGTGGTCTTAAACTACAAAGAGAAGTTTTCCCCTAAAAAAATCAATCTTTGGATGAAACTCGCCGTAGCGTTTGTGCCTCTTGGTGTGGTTGGATTTATCTTTGCGAAGCAAGTCAAAGCGATGTTTAGCGTTGAGATTGTAGCGCTGATGTTTATCATTGGGGGCATCGTCTTTTTAGCGGTAGAGAAGTTTTACAAACCTAAAGAGCACTTTGTGGATGATGTAGAAAAAGTAAGTTATAAGCAAGCCCTATGGATCGGCATTGCGCAGATTTTCGCTCTTATTCCTGGTACAAGCAGAGCAGGTTCCACCATCATTGGGGCGATGTTGGTTGGACTCACACGTAAAGCCAGTGCAGAGTTTTCATTTTTATTGGCGTTTCCTGTTATGTGTGCGACCACAGGCTATGACATCGTAAAACACCGTAGTGAACTCTTTACCGATGCTAATTTTAGCGTGCTTGCTGTGGGGTTTGTGGTTTCGTTTATCGTAGCGTACGCTACCATCAAACTCTTTTTAAAATTTTTGGAAAAATTTACCTTTGTGAGCTTTGGAATTTACCGTATTTTCTTTGGTATAGCACTTCTCCTCTACGCATAAAACTATTTTTTAGGGCAAAGGGAATTTTCTTTTTGCCTCCTTCTTTTAAAAACGTCAATTTTGTAACAAGTTTTGCGAAAAAGCCTAAAAATTTAGCAGTTGTTTTTTCATGTAAAGTAATATTAATGTTATAGTAACATTCTATAATAGATGTTATTCAATACCTTTTCAAGCGGAGTCACACAATGTTTTTTACCAAAAAAGAGCCTGAAGAGCTTAATGCTCTAAGAAGCGAAGTTGAGAGACTCAAAGCAGAAAATGAACAGCTTTTAGCGCTTTCGAAATTCTCTCAAGAAGAGATCATCATCGTTGTAGATCGTTCTAAAAATATCGTCATGCAAAACGATAAAGCCAAAGAGATGATTAAAGATCCTCAAAGGCTTGTAGCAGTACTGAGTGAATCCATGGAAAGTGTGAGCATGGATGGCTGCCAAGGCTCTGTATGCTCTAAGCGATTAAATGATGAGCGTGTGGTATATAGCATTATCAAAACCGATGTACGCAATGCCAAAGACAGTAACATTTTAAGCCTGCATCAAAACTCGATTACAGGGGCATTGAAAAATTCTCAAAAAACATTCTCTGAAATTTTAGATGATCTCAAAATCATGAAAGAGGAGTCCTCTCAAATCTCTCAAGAATCTCGCGAAGGACTCAGTCTTGCCAGTAATTCTTCCGTTGCGATGGATAAGCTCAGCCTCTTAATGAGTGATGTTGTGAGCAATGCCAAGTCACTTTTAACCAGAAGTCAAGAAATTTCAAGTGTGGTGCAACTCATCGAAGATATTGCCGATCAGACCAACTTACTAGCTCTCAATGCCGCTATAGAAGCAGCACGCGCAGGAGAACATGGTCGCGGTTTTGCTGTTGTTGCTGATGAGGTGCGAAATTTGGCAGAACGTACTCAAAAAGCAACCAAAGAGATCGCGATGGTGGTACAAACCATGCAACAAGAATCATCTCAAACAGAGCGTAGTACGGAAGAGGTAAGCCATATCGCACATACAACAAAAGAGCAGACTGATGAGCTTAAAATGAAGATTATCTCTTTTGAAAAAAATGCCACCAGATCGATGTTTGAAGTAAGCCACCTGAGTGATAAAATCTTTGCGTCCTTAGCCAAAATTGACCATGTCATTTATAAAAACAACGTCTATGCGCTTCTCTTTGGTGAACATAACGAATTTAAAGCAACGACGCATCACGAGTGTCGTTTAGGCAATTGGTATGAGAGAGGCATAGGTAAAGAAGAGTTTAGTAAAACCGCTTCGTATGGTAAGCTTGAAAATCCACATGCGAAAGTCCATGAAATTGCAAACCGCCTAGCCAAAGAGTGTGGAGGTGAAAAAGCCATCTGTTCTAAAACTGAAATTGAAGCGATGGTAAAAGAGATTGAAAATGCCAGTGCAGGCGTTTTTGAAACCTTGGATGCGATGGTTGATGAAAAAGCGAAAGCTTTGATGCTTGAAGCCAAAGAGCATCTTTTTGATAAACAAGTGAGGGGATAAGATGATGAAGAAGATTAAAGTTGCTGTGATTGATGATGAGCAAGAGATCTTAGATATGATTGAGAAGTATCTCAGTCGTACTGCAAGCTTTGAAGTCACCACCTTTTCAAACCCACACAATGCCATTTCCCGCATTGATAAAAGTTATGATGTCGTTCTTTTAGACATTATGATGCCACAAATGGGTGGGCTAGATGTGCTTAAAACCTTGCATGAAAAAGCACCTGAACTTAAAATCATTATGATGACAGCCTATTCAACGCTCGATAAAGTGCTTAAATCGCATCGAGAAGGAGCAACACACTACATCATGAAGCCCTTTTCTTCCATGAAAGCGTTAGAAGAGAAGATTTACGAATTGGTTAAGTAGTGTTATAGATGAA
Organism: uncultured Sulfurospirillum sp.; assembly: GCA_964466465.1. Classification (GTDB taxonomy): domain Bacteria; phylum Campylobacterota; class Campylobacteria; order Campylobacterales; family Sulfurospirillaceae; genus Sulfurospirillum. Next base: position 83,657 of record CAYXNJ010000002.1, on the reverse strand, counting down.
AGATTTGCACTCAAAGATCAAAGATCTTGAGCAAGAGATTGATGTTCTAAAAAGTCAAAATAGGCGCATCTTAGAGTGCGCTGTTCTTGAAAAAAAAGAGTTGGAACAGCTTGCTAAAAAGGCAAAGCTCTATTTTAATAACTCTGATTTGGCTTATGTGATTCTTGATGCAAACCAACACATCGTTGATGTCAATGAGACGTTTTCACATCTCTTTGGCTATAGCAACGAAGAGATAGTTGGTTCACATGTAAGTAAGCTTTTTACAACCTCTAAGCGCTATGAAAAATGGTGGAAAGTGCATTTAAGTGTGGGTTCATTTGAGAGTGTGAGTAACTTGGAGTACAGACTTCGTAAAAAAAACCGCCATAATTTCTGGGCAGAACTGTTTGGAAAAACATTTGAAGACGATGGGGAACGTTTGAGTATCTGGAGTGTTCGTGACATCTCTCTTCGGGTTAAATCACGTAATACCATTGCTAAACTCAATTTAAAATATCAAAAACAACTTCGTGATATTGAAGCGATTTTAGACATCATCCCTGTGCCTGTGTTTATCAAAGATCGTCATTTTCGTTACATTGGATGTAGTCGTGCATTTTGTAATTTCTTTGGACTTTCAAAAGAGCAAATTTTAGGTAAAACAGCGTTTGATCTTTACCCTGTAGAGCTTGCCAATCTCTATCAGTCCAAAGATTTAGAAATGCACGAAAGTAGTTTTCAAGTTTATAAGATTACGATAGACAAGCATCGTAATCAACAGGAAATTACGTTAGAAATTCAAAAAAAACGCATGATGCGTAATGGTGTTTTTGATGGCTTTGTGGGTGTTTTTATCGATATGACAGAAGCGGAAAAGCAGGAGCATTACCTGCAAAGTCGCATTCGTGAAGAGCTCGATAAAAACCTCAAAATCCAAGAAATTTATCAAGAAGAGATGATTCGCAATGCCAAATTTAGCGCTATTGGGCAGATGGCAGCTGGCATTACACACGAGATCAATACCCCTTTGACCTATGTGAAAGGCAATTTTGAAATGCTAGTGGAAGACATCATAGCCGTTTTACCAGATTCACCACGCAAAAACTTGATGCTGAAAGACACACGTTCCATTCAAGATGGCATTGAACGCATTGAGAGTATTATTGAGACGATGCGCGAAGCGTCACAAAAGAGTCGAGAACAAAAAGAGTATGTCAACCTTTATGAGCTTTTACTCTCTTCGTTAGCACTTTCGTATAACCGCTCAAAGCAGATTGTTGCTATCACCATCAACGATAAACCTTTTGATTTTAATCTTCCTAAGCAAGAGTATTCGTTTATGGGATGTGTCCAAAAACAGCGCATTGAGCAGGTGTGGGTGATTATCTTGAACAATGCGTTGGACGAACTTATAAAAATCGAAAAGTTTGAAAAACGTTTCTTAGATGTCAAGATTTTTCAAGAAGAGGGCAGCATCGTTGTGTGCTTTAAAGATAATGCAGGAGGAATTGATGAAAAGATTTTACCACGCATTTTTGAGCCATTTGAGAGTACAAAGGAGAGCTCAGGCATTGGCATAGGACTTAATATCGCTCAACAGATTGTGACACAAAACAATGGAACCATTAGCGCGTACAATGAAGATGAGGGTGCTGTTTTTGAAGTGCGCTTACCTATGGTAAAGGAGCCATGCCATGCCTTATAGTTTTTTGGAGTGTTTTTACAACTCAATGCGTGAAGGGCTTTATGCCTTTGATGATAATGGCAAAATCACCCATTTTAACCCCTCGGCTCAAAAGATTTTAGGCTACAGCGAAGAAGAGCTTTTAGGTAAAATCGGTCACTTTGTTTTTCATGCACATCATGGCAATCAAGGGCTGCTTCAATGTTCACTCTACAAAGCGTTTTTACAAGGTAAACCCTATGAGAGTGAAGAGGTTTTTTTAACCAAAGATGGCAGATGGATCAACGTGCATGTGCGAGCAAACCCTTTAAATCAAGATGGTGCGAAGCAAGGGTATGTTGTCTTTTTTTGGGAAATACCTTCTGCAAAAAACCCTTATGAAACACAAGAAATTGCTGACTCGCAACAAAGAGAGATGTTGTATGAAGAGAGTGATTTGGAAGAGAGTGAGGCTTTTTATGAGCAAATCTTTGAAACCGCCAATTTGGGCATTGCTCTTTTAGATAAAGAGGGGCGTTTTGTAGCGCTCAATCCCGCATACAGTAAAATTTATGGATATTCCGAAGCAGAACTAATTGGGAAACATTTTAATCTGCTGGTTCCTGAGATGCTGCATGAGATTATGCAAGCTCACCACGAGAATTTTTTAAAGCATGAAGCGATTGCGTATCATGGAGAAATAGAGTCCTTATGTAAAGGGGGTAAGCACATTTATGTGTATGCGACCGAAGGGCTTTTAGAGCAGATCATAGGCGGTCCTTATAAAATTATGACTGTTTTTGATATTACCTTGATGGTCGAAGCAAGACGTGTGCAAAAAGAGCAAGAAGCGATGTTGGTTCAGCAGAGTAAACTCGCTGCCATGGGCGAGATGATAGGTCACATAGCGCATCAATGGCGTCAACCGCTCAATGTCATGAATATGACCACGCTTGATTTAAAATTTAAACAAGAATTAGGCACGCTCAGCGATGAAAAGCTAAAAGATGCTTTGGGCGTTATGGAATCTTTGAGTGAACAAATGAGCAACACCATCAATGATTTTATGAATTTTTATAAACCCAACAAAGATAAAAAGGATTTTTCACTGTATGAAACGGTGTTGTATGCTACCAATATTGTGAATGTTCAGTTGCAAAACGGTGGTATAGCGCTTGCATTCAATATAGACCCAACGTTACATGTCCATGGTTTAGCCAATGAATTACAACAAGTCATTCTCAATCTTCTCAATAACGCGAAGGACGCTTTTATCGATAAATCGATTGAGCCTAAACAAATTTGTCTTGTTGCATGGAAGAGTGAAGAGAGCGTTTATCTTTGCGTGGAAGACAATGCTGGGGGTATTGAAGAGGGGGTATTGGAGCGCATTTTTGAGCCCTATTTTACCACCAAAGGAAAGATGCAAGGCAGTGGCATAGGGCTTTATATCTGCTCGATGATTATGAGAGAGAGTTTTGGTGGCAGCATCAAAGTAGAAAACATAAGCCATGAAGACACGACCATTGGGGCAAGGTTTATACTAGAGTTTCCAAGAGACTCATAGCGTTTAAAAATATTTTATTTAAAACTTTAGCATATTCAGCACAAATCAAGTTCTGGAAAATTATTATTTAAGTTATTATTTAATGAAAGATGTATGATGAAAAAACATTTATCAATTATTGTTTGTTGTTTTCTATTGGGCGGGTGTGCAACAAGTTTAGATCAAAATGCTGGTAAAGTGGGTGGAACTGCTGTTGGTGTTGGACTTGGTGCAGTGATTGGTAAACAAGTTGCAGGCGATAAGGGTATGTATGTGGGTGCAGCTGTTGGTGGTTTGTTTGGATATCTTATAGGTGATTCTATAGATAAACGAAGAGAAGAGCTGCGTAAAATTGCAGAAAAAGAACAGTTGGAAATGACATTTTCTGATATTCAATCCAATGATTTGGTTATAGCTTCAGATATGCCAAAAGTCTCATCTTCTCAAGCTCAAGATAAAAAAATTGGAGATCAAGTTGTTATTACAGAAGCCAACCAGTTTGACAAAGGCTCAAGCGAATTAACACCAAAAGCAAAAGAGAGCTTCTCTAAAGTTGCATCAACCTATAAGCAAGCAGATAAAAAGATTCTCATCATTGGGCATACCGATGATAGTGGTAATTCCGCACTCAATCAAAAGCTCTCCGAAGATAGAGCTAAAAACTTGGGCAAACTTTTTGCTGACAATGGCGTTAAAAAAGAAAACATCTACTTTTTGGGCGCTGGAGAGACCTTGCCAATAGCCAATAATAATAATCCCGAAGGTGCAATGAAAAACCGAAGGGTTGAAATTGTCGAGTTAAACAGTGAAGAAGAAATTGGGATATACGCAAGTATGAAAACATCCAATCCAAAATTTTTCAGACCTGTTCAAACTGAAAAAGTTGCATCAATCAATAAAAAAGTTGAAACAAAGTCTGAATTATCTAAAACCCCCACAACTACTGTAAAAAAAGAAGATGACAAAAGCAGTGAAAAACAAACTAATTTTATCAGCGTAAAAAACTTTATAGATTTTGGTGGTAATAAAAGTAAAACAGGTTCTATCGCAAATGCTGCAACGTTTGGAGAGCTTGTACAAAAAGAGTCTTTTATGGGTATTGGAACCAAAGCAAAAGCCGATGATATGCAGATGAATATTTATGGAAATTGTACTTTAGATAAACCACGTGTTGGGGGCGAGACGAAGTCTCTTGCAAGTGGAGAGAAAATTGTCTATAAAACAGCTGAGTATAAAAGAGGGCTTAATGAAACATCTTGGACAACGATGCTCAATGGTCACCTTGTTGGTGTAACGCCTATTGGAGTATTGCGAAGTGGTTCAAAAGCGGTCTCATCGCCTAGTGTATTAGTGTATAAAAACTATATTCAAGGCTCGAACGCAGAACCTAATGAAACACTGATGACAACGGTTAATACATATCAAGGAAGTAATGGTCTTCTTTATAGAGTTTTTGTGAATGACCATGAATCAATAAAATGTATGGATATTGTTTTTGATGAAAAAAATGTCAATCAGTCAGCAGGAAAAATTTATTACGTTGCTCAAGATGGCACGTATGAAAAAGAGTTTTCAATTAAAGAAATTGGTCGAAATTAATATTAAGTCTATTATAAGAGGAGCATGAGTTGGAGTGGGCAAAAGAATTTCTTGAGGCATATCGATACATCATTTATGCCGTTGTTTTATTACTTTTAACGGTCATTATTTTACGTCAGTGGTGGGAAAAAATAAAATTTTGGGCAATGTGTACGTGGATGGAGTTTCCCGTTATTGGAAAAATTGCTTCTTTATCCAAAGATATAGAGACAATGGATGATAAAAATTGGTTTTACAGTGAATCGATTCTTTGTGGGGATTTTTACAGTTATTACAATAAATTTAATAAAGATGCTTCACTCTATGAAAATTCTAAATCATATCTCTCCAAAGCAGATGAACTTGGACGAAAACCATTTCCTTTTTATATGTGGTTTGTTGTGGGCATCTTAGTTATTTTAGAGGCATTAGGGTTTGGATATGTTTTAGCTGGCTGGACAATTCCAGGAGCGAGTGAATCATTGCAACAACAAGGAGCACTTGGTATTGCTCTGATTATTTCGATTATTCTTGTAGGCTTTACGCATTGGGCTGGACATGAGATTTATCATAATTCGTTGCTTAAAAAAATAAGAGTTTGGTTTATTAATGATCGAAACGATAGCAAGCCAAATTTAGAGCGAGATGATACGGTGAGTTTGGAGCATGATTACAGAGATGATCAAAAACCAAATTACATCAAATTACTCAATAGAGTGAAAGCAAATGCAACCGTTACACCTTCATGGGTTATAACCATTATCACAGCTTTTTTAATTGTCAGTATTGCTATTGGTGCAACCTATGTTAGAGGACAAGTTTTAGATAAACAATTAACAGCAGAAGTCAATAATCAACAAACAAATGTTTTTAGTACTTTACCTTCCGCCTTAACCAAAACACAAGAGAAAGCAGATCATAAAGCACTAGAAGATAGCCAAGATTCAGACCGTAAAGGAGGCTGGGCGACATTTATTGTTTTAGCGATCATCTTTGTATTCATTCAGCTTCTTGGGATTATGTTAGGCTTTAGATTTGGTTTTGTTGGCAGAGAAAGTGAAGAAGCGTATAAACATTGTTCAGCATTTAGTACCAAACAAGAATTTATAAATTATCTCAAACATGAAAAAGAGGTTATCGCTAAAATTGCACAGCAAAAACTTCAAGAGTTGCAGCAAAAAATGGCACATAAAGCTGTAACCATTGGTACTTCTGCGAAGCAATCTGAGATTATTAAAAAAAGAGAAAATAGAACGTTTTTAAATTATGTACAAATTCAAAATAGAGAAAATGTACAGCATGAAGCAAATATGAAAAGTGTACATGTAGAACCACAAGAGACTCAAACAGTTGTGGCGAAAGAGATGCCACTTTGTTCAAATTGTAATACAGCATTAGAAAAAGAAGCTAAATTCTGCCCAAATTGTGGTACTTCTACAATTCAAAAAGAAAAAGTACCAACATGCCCACAATGTAGTAAAGTCTATACAAATGGTGTTAAGTTTTGTGCAGAAGATGGGCAAGCATTGGAGTTAAGATGATAAAGTTACTTGCTTCTATTGTGTTTTTTGCCATATCGCTTTTTGCAAGTCAGAGTTGCTACGATATGTACAAGCTAGAGCAAAAACCAGAGCAGTCCATAGAGACTGCTCTTTTTATCCTCATTGATGAAACAACACTGTTTGATGAAACACTGAAGCAACAAGTTTGGGACAATGCGCTACGCCATCTTAAACAAGGTAATTACGTGTATGTTGCAAAATTCTCAGCCTTTATCAATCAAAGCTACAATAAAAAGGTTTTTGAATTTACGCTTGATCGTCCTTTAAGTGAAAAAGAAAAATACAATGAGCGTAAAGACACATTGACAAAACTCGATAAATGCCTCAAAGATGAGTATCTTTTTGTGGGAACAAACACACAAAAAGCCATTAATGAATCGTTTGGAACTCCTGCGAACACTATTGCAAAGTCAGATATTTTTTATGCTTTAAATGACTTTGGTCTTAATGCCATAAAAGAGGTTAAAGCGAAGCGCAAAATTGTCATCTTAGCATCAGATATGCTCGAAAATTCTTCTATCAGTTCGTTTTATGCCAATAATGCGGTAAGACAGATCGTTCCCAATGATGAGTTAAAAAAAGTTCAAAACAATAATCTTTTGAGTGATTTTGGTGGAGCAGAAATTTATATTATAGGTGCTGGTACTATTGCACCTGTTAAGGGCGATACGTATAGAGATCCTAAAAAATTGAATGCTTTAAAAACCTTTTGGGAAGAATATTTTAAACAATCTAACGCTAAATTAGTCGAGATGGGGCAACCTGCTCTAAAAAGAGTAATAGACTAAAAAAGAGTTTGTCTTTTGCCCTCTAGGAATTTATTGGTTCTTGAGGGCTTTTTCTTTAAGATATACCTTCATGTGTTCAACCATTTCCTCAAAGGTTTCTGGAGGGTTCTTCGCGTATCCTTTTAAAACCATTTGCCATGCTTCCCCTGCTAAATCAATCGCTTCTTCTTCGAGTTCTTCATCGGTCATCTTTGTGCAGTCATACTCATACTTGTAAGATTCGTTTGTTTCACTAGATTTTTCAATCTCTTAAGTAAGCGATTCCCACTCTTTACGCCATTCTTCATCAGGGCGTCTGTTCTCTTCAAATAGCTCACAAATCAAATCTAAAAGTTCTTTTGCCATTGTTTTCCCTTGCTACTTGTAAAATCAAGTTCTTTGACCACTTCATCTAACGTATAAATTCTCTCAGGTGTAAGATCTGCTTTTTCTGCCAAATAATAATCTCCCAAATTTTCAAAGTAATCCTCAAATAACTTGCGGATATAAAAAGATTTTGGACGATCAGTTAATGTTGCTAAACGAGTGAGTCGCGCTTCAAAACTCTCTTCAAGTCTAATCGAAGTAGCTATGTTACCATCCCTTGTAAATACATGTATTTTTTATATTTACATTATAGTGTAAATGAGATTTAATGACGTGTGAGTTAGAGCGTTTGCACTTTCAAGTCCAGACATAAAATCTTCTCGCAGCCTTCGAGTGAAAACTTTTGAGCAAAGGTGCGGCACATGCGCCCTGAGGCGCGTGAGATGTATTTTTGACTGAGGTAATTGCCTCGCTTGGACTCTTTGGTGATGTAAAAGTACTCTTTCAGCGCGTGATTATCGCCATGGCGGGCGGGTTGAAAAAACTCATTGGTATCGGCACTGATGAAGGTATCTCCTTCTTGGATGCCCGTGTTCGCGTCGATGCAGTAGATGGCTTCGATGATGTCAAACTCTCTTAAAAAATCAAACAGATCGGTTTTATGGGTTGTTTTAATGGCTTCAATAATCGTGTGCGTATAGGCTTTTGCACTTTCAATGAGAAGCTCTTTATGTTGCATAGACGCTCTGACATTGTGAGTGTGTTTAGCCCCAATATAGGCAATCTTATCATCCAAAATGGTTTTGTCGTAGATGGTTCCACTGGGTCTTGCAAACCAAAATCCTTGAAAAAGGTCGATGTCAAGTTTGAGCGATTTTAAGATTTCCTCTTCTTCTTCCACGCCTTCGGCAAGAACGAGTGCGCCGATGTTAAAGCACATATTGGCGATGGACTTTAAAATCTCTTTGTGAATGAAGTTCTGATGCACATTAAACACGATGGAGCGATCTACTTTCACGATATGGGGGCGAACGGTGGAGATACGGTCAAAATTGGCATTACCCGCCCCAAAATCGTCCAGAGCGATCAGAAAACCGCGCTCTTTGTAAAAGTCACAAAACTGTTTGAGGCGATCACTGTCTTCAATCTGATACTCTTTGATCTCAATAACAATGCGTGAAGGAGGAATGCCTAGGTCATTTGCAAGAGCGCCAAAAGCGAAGTCATGGAAGCTAATTTTGCTGTCGAGCAGATGTGATTCAAAGTTAAGGAAGAGCAAAAGCTCTTTGTTGGCTTCAAGAAGTGGTTTAAAACTCTCTAGCGCTTTGGTTCGGACATATTTATCTAACTCAAATGAGAGGTTCTCTTTTTTAGCTTGGTCGAAAACAAAGATGGGTGAAAGAGGCTCACGGTTTTCATCATGGGCACGCATCAAAGCTTCAAGTCCAATGACTTTGGCACTGCGAATAGAGACAATCGGTTGAAAATAGATGCAGATGCTGTTGTCTTGGATAAGTTTTGAAACCACTGTTTTCCCTTAGTTGGTGTAAACCATAATTATAACACGCATGAATTTTTAGGATTGATTAAAAAAAGAGCAGCGATTTGCTTTGCAGAAAGGCTATTAGAGATTTAGAACACGCCATGCCACAAGGAGTTTTTCGAGTGAACAAGCAGCATTGGCAGGGCTTGTGGAAGGGAGTTTCATGATGGGAATGCTTGTATTTTTCTCACAGTAGGTTTGATAGAGCTTGGCAGCAGTCGCACCATTGGCAAAGATGCGCTTGACTTGGCTTTGTGCTAAGATGGTTGAAAAGTCCATTGGCACAACATTTTTAATGCTGCTATCGCTTGAGCCTGTAATATCACAGCTGTGAATGACATCCCAAATTGCAATACCGTGTGTTAAAAGAAGCGCTTTTTTGGCTTCAAGGGTTGTGGGGAGTTCGCTCTTGGTAAGTGCCGCGATAACTTTCCAAAAACGGTTTTGTGGATGTCCATAGTAAAAGTGGTGCTCACGTGATTTGACAGAGGGAAACGTGCCTAAAATAAGCACGTTGGAATGGGCATCATACACGGGTTCAAAAGGGTGTTGCATAACGTGTCACTTTGCTTTTTAGATAACCTAGTATAGCAAACCTTAGCGCAGGATGTCGAGGTTTGGTTTGTATTCTATCGTTGTGATGGCAAAGCGCCCTAAGAGGGTATGAAAGAGATTGTCGTGTGAAAAACGCTCATTTTCTTTCAGCGCTAAATGCGCAGTTTTTTGTTTATCGCTAAAGTAGAAGAGGGCAGGGACATGCTTTTGTGCCTCAGGTGCTATCATGTAAGGAAGCCCGTGCAGATACACACCGTTTTCACCCAGCGACTCCCCATGGTCGGAGACATAAATGAGGGTTGTTTCATATTTGTCTTCATTGGCTTTGAGCAGATTGATGGTTTCATTGATGATGTAGTCAGTATAGAGAATGGTGTTGTTATAGGTGTTGACAATCTGCTCATGGCTGCATTTATCTAACTCTTGTGTGTCGCACGTTGGAGCAAATTTTTTAAAGGCGTCAGGATAGCGCTTAAAGTAGGTAGGCCCGTGGCTTCCTTCTTGGTGTAAAACCATAAAGGTGTCTTCATAGGCTTTATCAAGGTTAGCTTGAAAATCGTTTAGGAGAACATCATCGAAGCTTTTTCCACCATACTGCACAACATCCTTCATCCGTTTGGCGATGGCTTTATCGCCACCTGAGTTGTTGTCTCTCCAAATGATGCGTACTCCTGTTTTGGCTAAAACATCAACCACATTTTCATATGACTCTTTCTCTTCAGACCAGTTTATTCTTCCAAATTTGGAGAACATACACGGAACAGAGATCGCCGTTGCAGTACCGCATGAGGCGAAGTTGTTGAGAAAAACGATGTCGTTGCGCTTTGATAAAAGCGGGTTGGTAGGCACATCATAGCTAGAGAGGGAAAAGTTTTGAGCCCTTGCTGTCTCACCCAAGATAAACACGACCAATTTTTTCTTTTCACTGCTAAGACGTGTTGCATCCATAGCAATAGCCATAAACTGAGGCTTTGGCTTAATCTTAGCGTATGCAAATTTGATAAACGAGGCAATAGGATAGCTTGGGTTGAGGTACATCTTAAGCTCATGATGGTTTCTAAAAAAAGCGCTGTAGGATTTGCTCAGGCTCATGTAGAGTCCGCAAATAAGGCTTAGTGAAAGAATGCTAACAAACGCTTTTTGCATCACTTCTTTGGTATAGCTTGAAAAGGAGATGTGTGCTTTAAACAGTAACCAAAAAGAGAGTACCGCAGCAACGCCTAGATAAAGAAAAAGCTTGGGTGTAAGAAGATCGAGCACTTCTGCACTATCCGTTTGCAAGGCATTGGTGTACATATTGGCATCAATGATCGTGCCAAACGTATCCATAAAGTAACTGCTCAGTGTTCCTGCAAAAATCAAAATAACAATTGCCCCTTTGAAAAGAGTTTTATGGGTAAGGAGTAAAAGAATATTTAGGAGCCCAACTAAAATCAATGTGAGAATCAATGGCGCACTCAAGGCTAGAAAATAGTTATGTTCTTCAAAGGCATAATGAAAGAGTTTCGAAAAAAATGTTATATTGCAGAGTGTTGCAATGCCTATTGCCACCAAAAGGATAATGCGTTGGCTTTGGGATGTAAAAAGTGACAAGAGCATAAGGCTCTCCTTAGCTAAAAAGATAAGGAGATTTTAGAAAATGAGAATGAATGGAAGATGAATTAAAAGGTGATACGAACGTCTGTTCCTTGTTTTTTGTCACTTTGTACGTGAATCGTTAAGTCGTGTAAATCTAAAATATTTTTAACGATGCAAAGCCCCAAACCACTTCCTTTGGTGCTTTCTTGGCTCTCTTTGGTTCGGTAAAATTGTTCAAAGATATGCTCCATCTCTTCTTCACTCATGCCCATGCCTTCGTCACGAATGGAAAGTTCATGCTCTTTTAATGCGATGTGAATGGTCGAATGAGCAGGCGAATACTTGATGGCATTGTCGATGAGGTTAGCTATGGCTATTTTTAAGAGTGCAGCATTGCCTCTAAGATTTTGCGGCTCTAATGTATCAAGGCTAAGTGCAATCTGTTTTTGCTCCGCTAAAGAGCGTTTCTCTTCAATCGCTTCTAAAAGGACTTCGTCCACATAGAGTTCGTGAAAATGTTTTTTTAGATCATTTTTTGTGCTACTGGATAAGAAGAGAATCTTCTCGATAACCTCATGTAAAGAGCCAACTTCTCTGCCCACTTTTTCCAAAATCTGCACATACTCTTTGGGTGAGCGTTCTTTGCGTAGCCCTATTTCAATTTCACCTTTGATAATGGTGAGCGGTGTTTTGAGCTCATGAGACGCATTTTGTCCAAATTGTTGTACCTGTGCGTAAGCGTGTTGAAGCTCACTCAACAGGGTATTAAACGTCTCGATAAGATCATCAATCTCATAAGCGATATGTGATTTTGGAATGGTAGAGTGCTTTATTTGACCATGAAGTGTTTTAGCGACATTGGTGACATGTAAAACATTGGCGAGTGACTTTGAGATGAGCACATAGGCTAAGCCAAGAATGATGAAAAGTAGAGTACAAAGCCCTATCCATAGGGTTTTTATCATATCTTGGATTTGCGGTGTGTGTTTATTGTAGGGTAGGGCACATTGCAAAAAGAGCATTTGGAACTCTTTTTGTGCTAGAAACATCGTGCCCATATAGATTTTACGCTCGTGATTATTGGGGTCTTGTACGATTGAAAAAATAATGTCATTGGGGTGTTCAAAAATTTGCTGAATGGTGCTAAGCTCTATAGGGAGGTTTTGTTCTTTAAGATCATTGGATCGGTTGAGGATATGTGGCTTGTTGGACATACTATCATAGGCGACAATTTGTGTAAACAAAACGGGAAGCTCAAATTCCTCTTTGGTCTCGTTAAGCGCTAACTCTTTCTCAGGGGCTTCTGTGTAATCGTGTCTAATGTCTTTAAGAACGGTGAATAAAGAGGCTTCAAGGCTCTCCTTATAGGAGCTTTCCAGAGTATGAATGACGATGTATCCAAAGCCGTAAAAAAGGGCAAATAAAATAAGTCCAAGGGCTGTTATAAGGCGGAATTTAAGGCTTTTAAAAAGTGTTTTCATTGATAGAATATCCTAAATTGCGGTGCGTTTTGATGAGTTTTAACTCGAAACTTTTATCGATTTTGTTGCGTAAGCGGTACATATAGACATTGACAATATTGCTGTTAATGTTTTGCTCACTGCTAAAAAGTTGTTCTTCTAAGGTGCTCTCTTCGATGATAGCCCCTTTATGGCGCATAAGGTATTCTAAAAGCACGTACTCTTTTGCCGTCAGGACAATGAGCTCACCTGCACGACTAACGGTTTTAGTAAGAGGATTGAGCTCCAAATCAGCTACTTTGAGCAAAGACTCTTTGGCATTGCTTTTGCGCAGTTGCACGTGAATGCGTGCCAGCAGTTCATCAAAACTAAAGGGTTTGGTGAGGTAGTCATCTGCTCCCAAGTTGAGTAGGTTTACTTTGTCGCTGATGGTACTTTTGGCACTGAGCATAATGATAGGCGTTGTAAGTTTCTTTTCGCGAAGCTTCCCACAAACGTGATCGCCATGAGCACCTTTAAGCATAATATCTAAGATGATGATGTCATAAGTGTTTACTTCTGCTAAATAGAGTGCATCTTCACCGTTGTCGCAGACATCAACACAAAAATACTCCTCTTCGAGTCCTTTTTTGAGAAACGAAGCGATTTTAGCATCATCCTCAACGACTAAAATTTTCATCTAACCCTCTTTTGAAGCTCTTTTCTTGAAGTACCCGTCAACACTGAAAATGGCAAGTGCAATCCAAATCAGTACAAAACTGGTCAGTTTTTCGGGAACTAAAACTTCATCATAAACAAAAATAGCTAACAAAAAGGAAACGGTCGGACCGATGTATTGAAAAAAGCCCAGATGCACGAGTGAAATCCTTATTGCTGCGGCATTAAACCACAGCAAAGGTACAACGGTAATCACACCTGCAAGCATTAAAAGCCATGAGATGGCATTGGGTGGAAAGACAAAAGCGTTATGGTTGGTGTTTACGAGGTAACCAAAATAGAGCAGCGCCACAGGAAAAAGAATGAGTGTTTCAATGTAAAGTCCTGTCATGGATGGCAGATTGATGTGTTTGCGAATTAGTCCGTAAAAGGCAAAGCTAAAGGCTAACAGTAGCGAAACAATGGGTACGGAGCCTAATGTAATGACTTGATAAAAAATAGCGATAAACGCTAATGCAATGGCAATTTGTTGCCAAAACGAGGGGCGATCTTTAAAAAAGAAGATACCTAGCGCAAAATTGACTAAGGGATTGATATAGTAGCCTAGGCTTGATTCGGCAATCATATTGTGACCCACTGCCCAGATGAAAACAAGCCAGTTGAGTGAGACTAAAAAGGCAGAGAGAACAAGGTATTTTATTTTGTGAATATCTCTAATAAGTAGTTTAAACGCTCCAAACTGACGGCTTAGAAGAATCATACCAAAGAGCAGTACAACCGACCAGATGATGCGGTGTGCCAAAATCTCTGTGGCTGAGACAGTGGAGATCAGTTTAAAATAAATAGGCACTAAGCCCCAAAAAACAAACGCTAAAACAGCGTAGATGTAGCCTTGTGCTTCTTGTGAGAGGTTATTCATGGGTTCCAGCTTGTAAAAGAGTGATGGTATTATAGGCTAAAGATACTTACATGATGAAATTAAAACCATCAATTCATTTTTATTTGTTACTAAAAACTGTTATAATCTAAAAAATAAGGAATATAAGGAAGTCCGAATGCGTCTCAAAGGGAAACTGTTTACCTTTATGTTTGCACTTTTTATCTTTTTCTCTTTGTGTGTTTGGTCTTACTCCGAGATTTTATTTTCTAAAATCAATGAAAAATGGGCAGAGCGATTTATCAAAAAGCAGATTATTTTTGATAAAAATCGAACGTTGCTTCCATTGATCCATGAGATTGAGATCATCCAAGAGATGATTAAAGAGCCTGCTCTGCTTGCTATGGCTCTGGATGACACCGATGAGATAAACCGTCAAAAAGGCTTAGCTATCCTAGAAGTGTACCGTCAAAAATTTCAAAGCAAAAGTTATTTTGCAGCATTTGTGAAGAGTGAAAATTACTATTTTAATGACGCTAAAAACAGCTATGCTGGCAAAGAGTTGCAGTATAAACTCTCTTCAGCAAGAAGCAATGACTCTTGGTTTTATGCGGTTCTGTCTGATAACAAAGCGTATCAGATCAATGTTGACACCGATGAATTTTTGGGCAATACGTATGTATGGCTTAACTACGATATAAAGGTTAATGACCAGATTGTGGGTATTGTCGGCACGGGTATGGATTTTACACGCTTTGTGCGAGAGTCTGTGGGTATTGAGCAAGAAGGTGTGCGAAATTTCTTTATCAACCGTCACTTAGACATTCAACTGGAACGTGACACAAAACTCAATGTCTATGAAAGTTTACAAAAAGCGGATGGAAGCCATAAAAAAATTAATGCGTTATTTTTGCACCAAAAAGATTGTGATGCTATTAGCGAAACCATCAAATATTTGAGTGAACACCCTCATGAAATTCGTACATTTTGGGTAGAGTATGATGGCAGAAAACAACTGCTTGGCATGAGTTACTTGAAAGAAGTGGATTGGTTTAGTTTAACGCTGATTGATGAAAAAGAGCTTGAGATTATTAAAGATTTTTCGATACTTCCTATGCTGAGCATTCTTTTTTTAGTGGCGCTTTTTGCCGTGAGTATAGAACTGCATTCACTCATCTTAAACCCTCTTAAAAAACTTAAAATTTTGATGCAAAAAATTGAACATGGTCAATATGAAATTGATCTCAAACCTGTTGGAACAGCCGAGATAGAGGAACTTTCCAAACAGTTTATCGCTATGATAGAGTATGTACGCGCTAACAATAGTGCATTAGAAGAAATCGTAAAAGAGCGAACCAAAGGGCTTTTACAAAGTGAGGCTAAACTCAATACGATTTTAGACAGTGTTGAAGCGTTTATTTACATTAAGGATGCGCATTATCGCTATGTGTATGCCAATAAAAAAACATGTGATCTTTTCGGTGTAACGCTCGATGAGCTTATAGGGCGTGAAGATTCTGACTTTTTCGATACAAAAACGGCTAAAAATATCCGAAAAATTGACAATGAAGTCATCGAATACGGACGTAAAATAAGCCTTGAAGAGACCAATACCGATAAACAAACAGGCGTTACTACGACCTATCTTTCGACAAAAATGCCTCTTTTGAGAGAGGATGGTAGTATCTATGCGTTATGCGGTATCTCGACAGACATCACTGAGCGTAAAAAAACAGAAGAGCTCATTCGTGAGCTTGCCTTTCATGATCCTTTAACCAAACTCCCAAATCGAAGAATGTTTGATGAACAGTTTACTTTTTTCTTGGCGCAAGCAAAACGTCATCATCATTGGGGTGCACTTTTAGTCATTGATCTGGATAATTTTAAGCCACTCAATGATGCGTTTGGGCACAAAGCAGGCGATTTATTGCTTACAGATGTCGCCGCACGGTTGAATGCGTGTGTGCGCCAAAGTGATATTGTGGCGCGTTTTGGTGGTGATGAGTTTATAATAGCACTTGGTGATTTAAGCAAAGACGAAGAGAGTGCTAAAGCTGAAGCGATGAGAGTGGCTTCAAAAATACTCTTTCATGTAAGAGCTCCCTATGTTCTTTTAATGGATGAGGAAGGCAATGATAAAATGATTACCCATGAGTGTACCGCAAGCATTGGTGTAACACTTTTTGGATATGATAAACAAAATAAAGAGCATATCTTTGGTGAAGCCGATAAGGCGATGTATTGCGCTAAGCAAAAAGGTCGCAATTGCATAGAGTTTAGTTAAGGAGTAGTCATGGTAAAAGTGTATGGCATTACGACGTGTGGCAGTGTGAAAAAGGCCATAGCGTTTTTTAAAGCGAAGGTTGTTCCTTATACGTTTGTTGACCTTAAAAGTACGCAAATCAGTGAGGCAAAACTGAAAGAGTGGTTGAGTTCTCAGCCGATGTCGATTCTTTTCAACACCAAAGGAACAAAATTTAAAACGTTAGGACTTAGTAAAGAGATCAGCGATGAAGAGAAAAAAAGCTGGCTTTTAAGGGAACAATTACTCTTTAAGCGCCCCATCGTCGAGTGTGAAGATGGAGCGCTTTTGGTTGGGTTTGATGAAGAGGTTTATACTCAAAAATTTAGTTAAGCACGTTTGGCAGTTGATATAAAAAAAGCTGCCAAGAGTAAAAAAGCACCCGTAAGCCTGTTTTGAATCTGAATAGCACGAATGGATTTGATGACATGTTTGAGCTTAGAAGCCAAAGAGCTATAGCCTGTCATCACGATGATGTCAACGCCAATCAACGTAGCACAAATGATGACAAACTGCCCTAAAAGAGGCTCATTCGGATTTAAAAATTGGGGAATGAATGCCACCAAAAAGACCGTTGCTTTGATGTTTGTAAGATTAATCAGTGTGGCTTGCATAAACGCTTTAGAGGCTGAAAACGCCTTGATATTGGCGGTATCATCAGGCAAGTGCGGCTTTTCAATGAATTTCATGACTCCCAAGAACACCAAATAAACAACACCAATCCATTTGATAATGTTAAACAAAAGCAGAGAGCTCATAATGAGTGAACCAAGTCCAATGACAACGACAAAGGTTTGCACAAAAAGACCTACTTGAAGCCCCATAATAGCAGCATACGAGCGTTTCAGTCCGTATTTGAGTCCATAGTTCATCGAAACCACCGCACCCGCTCCTGGAGAGACACTAATCAAGATAGATGCGACAAGCATCGTTAACCAAATATCAAGTTGCATAAAAATCCTTCACACCTGCGTTTTAGATACCTCATTGTAGTCCAAAATGACTTAGAGTATTGATAAATGAGGTGGTGTGTGGTACAATCTTCTCTTAGATTAGAGGAGAAGCAATGCACGCTAGGTACACGTTTTTTGCACTGTTATTACTACTGGGTGTCACACTAATGGCACAGGTATTTTACTTTTCTTCCGCACACGCATTAAACCCAGAAAAAATAACGCAAAAAGAGACCTTCAGTGCTCTTGTTGGCCTACCCGATTTAGCCCTTGTGAATGAAGCACACTATGTACGCCACCGAAGTCTTAGCAGTGTGTTTGCCTACTTCAATGAATCGCCTGAACTGTTAGAATATTTCCCTTCCACGTTTGTCTATCGTTACGCGCCTTACTCTCATCCTTCAAGGATAGAACGTGTCTTTTAAACCTAACTTTCTTCTACTTGATTATGCCATTCGCTCTTTAATGCGTCGTTTTGGTAAGAGCTTTTTTATTTTCTTTATCTTAAGCCTGCTGATTTTTGTACTCGCTTCAGTTTTGATGATTGCCGATGCCATTAAGTTAGAGCTAAATACCACCCTTAAAACCCTTCCTCAAATTACCTTGCAGCGTTTTATTGCAGGGAAACAAAGTGATGTGCCCTTAGAGCGAGTAGAAGCACTTTTGGATATAGAAGGTATTTCGGCAGTGACGCCTCGTGTATGGGGTTACTACTACTTTAAACCAGCAGGGGTGAACTTCTCCATTGTAGGCATTGATGCGTATGAAGAACAGTACTCAAAGACACTCTCTAACCTCACACAGCATTTCGATATCAAGCTGTTGGAAAAAGAGAATGGTATGATCATCGGTGAGGGTGTTCAAAAGGTTTTTAGTGAGAATTACTACACTGATTTTTTTAACTTTATCACGAGTGAAGGAAAATGGCAACGCGTACACATCGCTGGGGTTTTTCACTCCGATTTGGCGTTAGAATCCAATGATCTCATCATCCTTCCTAAAAAGCTTGCTTACGCTATTTTTGGGATGGATGAGAGCAAAGCCACCGATATCATCGTAAAAGTTGCCAATGTTAAAGAGATTGCTACCATCGTGCAAAAAATCAATGAACGCTACCCCGATATGAGAGCCATCACCCAAGATGATATTCGAGTGAGTTACCAGAATATTTTTGATTATAAAAGTGGCTTCTTTTTAGCACTCTTTAGCATCTGTGCATTTGCCTTTTTTATCATCATTTACGATAAAACCAGTGGACTAAGCTCTGAAGAGAAGCGGGAGATTGGCATTTTAAAAGCCATTGGTTGGAGCAATGATGACATTTTAAAAGAGAAGTTTTACGAGAGTTTTACACTCTCTTTGAGTGCGTTCTTTCTGGGCATTACCTTTTCACTTTTTTATGTGTACGCCCTGCAAGCCCCATTGTTGCGTAACCTTTTTATGGGCTATTCTGCACTCAAACCCTCTTTTGCACTTCCTTTTAGTGTGGATGTTTCGATGCTTGTTTTACTTTTTTTGCTCAGTGTGCCCATCTACATTGCAGCGACCCTCATTCCTGCATGGAGAGCTTCAACACTTGATGCTGACGAGGTGATGCGATGATAGTCCTTCAAGAGGTATGTAAACAGTTTATGCAAGGGGACGAAGAAGCGCATGCCCTAAAAAAGGTCTCTTTGGAGATTAAAAAAGGTGAATGTGTGGTGCTTAAAGGCTCAAGCGGTAGTGGGAAAAGTACCTTGCTTTCCCTTATTGCAGGGCTTATGCAACCAAGCAGTGGAAAAATCAGTGTCGATGGCAAAGAGATCTCAAAACTCCCTGAGTCCTTTAGTGCACAGTTAAGGCGTGAAAAAATTGGGTTCATTTTCCAAAAGTTTCATCTTATCCCCCATCTCTCAGCACTTGAAAATGTGATAGCTCCTCTGATTCCTGACAACTTACCCCTAAGCGTTTTAGAAGACAAGGCTCAAACTGCCATGGAGCAATGCGGCATTGCCCATAAAGCGAAGATGCGGGTGAACCGTCTCTCAGGGGGTGAACAGCAACGCGTCGCCATCGCAAGAGCTTTGGTGAATCATCCCTCCATCATTCTTGCGGATGAACCAACAGCAAACCTTGATGAAACACTTTCACGTGAACTCATAGCCTCACTTGAAACATTGAAACAAAATGGCGTGACCTTACTCATTGCAACGCATGATCCACTCTTTTTTGAGTTACCCTTTGCAGATCGTATTATTGAGATTAAAAATGGTGAGATGATTTTATGAGCTTAACGCCTGAGATTATCGCACTCTTAACGCTAGATGCTATTTTTCTTTTCTTTGGCGTGATTGCTTTTTTTCTCTCGTTTAGGCTTGCTCTTTATTGGAATAATGACACAAGTACACCGCTTCAGTACAGCCTCACCAAACAGAGCTATTTGGTTGCTGTCATCATCAAATACATCTTTATGCTCAAACTGCCTCTGTTCCTCTTTTTTATCTACACCTGCGATAAGCTTTCCAACATCATAGCGGGGGCGATGTGTGCTAGTGGTGTTGTCAATTCGGTGGATTTTGGGCTTTATCTTACACTGTTTAAACTCTGTAATCTCTATCTGTTTGGGTTTTGGTTACTGCTTCATTATGCGGATATACGTTGTGAAAAGCTACCCTATACACGGCTTAAATTTATTCTTTTTGGGGTGTTTGCGCTTCCTTTATTTGTGGAAATTGGGCTTGAAATAGCTTTTTTTGTAAGCCTCAATATCAGCAAAATCGTGAGCTGTTGCGGTACACTTTTCTCCGCTGCCAGCAGTTCGTATATCTCACTTCTTTTTGTGGTGGATGAATTGCTGTGGGTAGGGCTTTTTTATGGCTTTTTTGCGATGAGTTTGCTGGCTTTTTGGCTAAAAAACAACGTGTTAATCCCCTTCTGCAATGCGATGTTTCTTATCTTTGCGATGATTGCTTTGATTGTCTTTTTTAGTCCGTATGTGTATGAATTGCCAACCCATCGCTGTCCGTTTTGTTTGTTGCAAAAGGATTATTACTACGTGGGGTATCTGCTTTATACCCTACTATTTTTAGGAACGTTTTATGGGATGGGTGGGGCGGTGTTATCGCTGATTTCCAAAGATAAGATGCGTTTTAGCAAGCTCTCTGTGGGCTTTAATGCACTCTATGTTGTCATCATCTCACTTTATCCGATAGTCTATTTTATACGTAATGGAGTCTGGCTTTGAAAAAAAATGTCTTAATAAGTATTTTAATTTTGTTTCCGCTTTTAGCGCTAGGGGGACTTTTTTACACGCTGCATCTTAAAAATCAGCTGCCTTCTGACATCACCAATAAAGAGAGGGTTCCGCTAGACTTTAAAGATAATAGCGTTCAATGCCCACAGTGTCATATGTACCTTGTGGGTAAAAAACATACCGCGCAGATCATCACGAATGATCTTAAGACACATTTTTTTGATGATATTGGGTGTGCTATTTTATGGCTGAAAGAGCAAAAGGTAGAGCCACACACCATTACGTTTTGGGTGTTTAGTAATGATACCAATCGCTATATCGATGCCTTAAAAGCAAGCTATAACAGTGATGATGAAACGCCGATGCACTATGGATTTGGAGCGTATGAGCGTTTAAAAGAGGGTATGATAGACTTTAATGAAATGCGCCTTCGTATGCTCAGAGGTGAAAACATGAGCGACCCAAAAGTACGACAACAATTAAAAGGACACTAAGATGAAAGTAGCGATGAGTGGGGCGAGTGGATTTGTTGCCAATGCGTTAAAACAGAGATTTCCTGATTTTGTGGTCATTGAACGTGGTGATGATGTTGAAGCGATTCGTCAAAAACTTGTTGGCGTGCAGGCTGTCTTTAATCTTGCAGGTGCTCCGATTGTGGCGAAGTGGGATGAAGCGTATAAAAAAGTGCTCTACTCAAGCCGAATTGATACAACCAAAAAACTGGTTGAGGCGATCAATCAAAGTGATGTGGAGCATTTCATCTCTACTTCTGCTGTAGGTATTTATCCTAACAACATTCCATGCGATGAAAGCACCCAAAAATTTGGTGAAGATTTTTTAGGACAACTTGCCCTTGCTTGGGAGCATGAGGCGCAGAAGTGTACCAAACGTACAACCATCTTGCGTTTTGGTGTGGTTTTAGGACGCGATGGAGGGGCACTGGAGAAGATGCTTCCAGCCTTTAAAATGGGGCTTGGAGGCATTATAGGTGATGGAAGAATGGTGACCAGTTGGATTGATATTGATGATTTGGTTTCCATCTATGTGTTTGTGCTAGATCAGAAATGTGAAGGCATCTTTAACGCGACTGCACCAGAACCTCTTACCAATTTTCACTTTACCAAAATCTTAGGCAAAGTACTGCATCGACCAACGTTTATTCCCGTACCTTCTTTTATCATCAAAATGCTCTTTGGTGAAGGCTCAACTGTGCTACTCGATAGTAAAGAAGCCCATCCTAAGGCACTTTTAGAAAAAGGGTTTGTCTTCCAATACCCTGATCTAGAGAGCTCTTTAAAAAAGATACTTGCTTAACGTTTTTCCAAAAAAAGCCTTATGCCAAGAGCTATCATAACGATGCCAGAGATGGCGTCTAAGCTTTGGCGTACGTTTTTTTTCGTAATGAAACCGTTGGCTGAAACAATCGTATAGATCAATATCGCTTGCCAAAGCGTTGCGATACTAAAATGCAAGAACGCTAAAAAAAGTGATTGTAGAAGTGCTGAATGTTCATGTGAGATAAACTGTGGTAAAAACGCCATATAAAAAATAACCGCTTTTGGGTTGAGAACATTAGATAAAAAGCCCTCTTGTAAAGAGATTCTAAAGGAGAAGGGCTTTTGTTCAACAGCTTTTTGGTGCATTTTTTTGGTATGCCAAAAAGATTTAAGCGAGTTAAATCCAAGCCAAAGTAAGTAAAGTGCCCCCAGCGTTTTTAATACGGTAAAGGCAGCTGCAGAGTAGAGTAAAATCGCTGAAATACCTATTGCTGAGAGTGTTGCGTGTACAAAAAGACCTGAACAAATTCCCAAACTTGACACCAACCCATCCTTAGCACCCCCTCTTAAGGTGTTGCGAATAACAATCATCGTGTCCGCGCCTGGCGTCATGGTAAGAAGCGTAATAGCAATTAAAAATGTCCAAAGATCCAGTGGCATAAACGCCTCCTTACAAGTTAAAAGAATATTTTACAGCGAATTGAATAAAAAGATATTGACTTCTTATTTGAAAACGGTTATCATTTCAAAAACAAAAAGAGGTGACCGATGTCCGAAGCGCATTCAACCCTACATGAAATCAGCAAACGTTTTGACAGTCAAGATTTGGCATTGCTTGCGAAGCATCCCAATCTTTGCTTTACCATCAACAGTTATGAGCTTTTTACGCACCATGTGTTTAGCCGTGTCAAACGACAAAACCCTCATATCGCAATCACTCAGGAGAGCTCACGCATTGTGATTCAAAGTGATGAGTGTGCTGAGGCATTACACTTGTATCCAACATGGAAAACGATTGAGCATAGGGTTGACCTTGAAGCACATGAAGAGATAAACCGTGCGATTGATCTCTTGGAATCACAAGAGTGCAAGCACATCTATCTGCTCTTTCCTAGAAATGAAAATTTCAGAAAGCATGTGCCGATTCGTAGCCCAAAACTGGATGCTCTAGGCATTGAATACACCCTAAAATTAGTCCCTTATACCATCTATTAAATCTTAACTAAAGGAGAATGAGTTATATGAAAACAGCTATTTTTTACGGAAGCACCAATGGCAATACTGCTGATGCGGCTTTGAAAATTCAAAAGCATTTGAATGCCGATATTTACGATGTGGGTAAACTCAAAAATGGTGATGATCTTGCCAAATATGACATGCTCATTTTAGGCACATCGACATGGTACGACGGTGATTTGCAAGATGACTGGGATAGCTTTATGAGCCACCTCAAATCTGCCGACCTCAGTGGTAAAGTCGTAGCTCTTTTTGGGCTAGGAGATCAAGAAGGGTATGGAAGTGATTTTGTGAGTGGTATGCGTCTTATATACGACATGGTGGTCGAAAAAGGGGCTAAAGTCATTGGTGCATGGGAAGACAAAGGCTACTCCTATGAGAGTTCGGCTTCCGTGATTGACGGTAAATTTGTGGGACTCGCCCTTGATGAAGACAATCAAAGTGAACTAAGCGATAACCGTATCGCAACATGGTGCGAGCAGTTAAACGCTTCATTAAAGGTGTGTGCATGAGTGCGTACTTGAGTGTAAATGTTCAATCGAACACTGTGCCTTTCATACAATCAAAAAAAGTTGAAACAGATAGCAAAAAAAGTGCGAAAGAGCGTCTGCTTTTTTGCAAATGCACGTGCTAAAATAAGAGAAGGCATTTTGCCTTCTCATTATTCTTGAACAACGACTTTGTAAGCGTAGTAAAAGTCCGCATCATAACTCTCTACTTTACATTTAATGCCCTCAGAACAGCGCAACCACTCTTTTTTCACAATGAGTGCTACATACATCTCCGCATCGTAAAAACGTAGTTCGTATTTTTTAAATTTTGGCTTGGGAATCGCAAAGGTATAGATAAGCTTTTTGTTCTCAAACGAGGCTGTAAATTCGATAATACGTTTCAAATCAAACTCATCTTTACCATCAAACATATGGGTAAAGTAGGTGTAAGGCTCTAATGTTCTAAAGTGATCTTTTTCCATAAAAGCGACTTCATCAGGATCCAGTTTTTTGTTTTTGTTTTTATCGTAATCGTCCATTAGCATAGCAGAGCTCATCTCATCAAAACTCCATGTTAAAACGATCTTCTCAGGTAAGACATTTACTTTGGTATCGATAAAAACATGGGGATGTGCCCCTAAAAAGGTGCTAAGAAAATAGGCAAAAAAAGTCAAGCGAAAAAACACATCTGCTCCTTAAGCAATGAGAAGTATGAAGCCAAGGCTTAGCATAATGGCAAGACTGATCATCTCGCTGTAAATAAGCATTTTAGGGCTTTTGGTTTGAAAACGATTTTTAGTAAACACCGCTGCTAGGGAAGTTAGAGCGATAACACAACTCATTCCAAGACTCATGCTAAGGGCTGCTAAAAAGCCTAAAAGATAAGCTCCCGTGTTGAGCGCAAAAATAAAAATAGTAATGGTTCCAGGGCAGGGGATGATGCCTGCACTGAGTACCACGCCCCAATCGCTACTTTGAGATTTGGGCGAACACGCTGAACAGCGACACGCAAAAGGATGTGTTGAAAACGAGACAATTTTTGGAGTACTTCGCATCGCTTTGATTTTCCCCAACACCAAATAACCCGCAATACCTATAATGATGAGTGCAGAGAGTTTGGTCGCATAATAGGTGACATTGGTAAAAAAGGCATTAAAGAAAAGATCGAACAAGGCGTAAATGACAAGGGTGAGCAAAAAAGCCGCAAAGGTATGCACGATGCCAATGAGTGCTGCCATGCTGAGGGCTTTGCTGTAGCGATGTTTGGAGGCAAAGAGGTAAGAGCTGACAAGCGCTTTACCGTGCCCAGGTCCAGCGGCATGAAGCAGTCCGTATAAAAAAGAAATGCCCAAAAATAGGGCATAGGCTGTGAATGTACTTTCATTTTTTAACGTGGTGATGGCTTCTTGGATGTTTTGTTGCATATGCGTAAGACGCGATTGTAACCATGACATTGAAGGTGGTATCTCTTTGGGTTGCTCTTGCGGTTGTGGCGTGATGACTTCTTTTGGAAGCTCTTTGGCTTGGATAGTCGTTGTGCCATTGGTTATTTTCATAAAAGCGATGTGGTTAAAGAGATTAAATTCGAGTGCAAAAGGCTCAGCAATCGTATGTGTCACCGTATGTACTAAAAATTTAAAATACTCTTCTTTATCTTCAATCACAAACGAAAGCTCATCGCCTGTTGTCACTTCTTGATTTAGCGAAGTGGTAAAGCGAAAATTGAGAGTATCTGCTTCTTGCCAAAACGATTTACTCATGATTTTAAGAGGAAGCTTTTTAATATCTTCTTGATTGGGGCGTGATGCGCTTAGGCATTCAATGCTGGTAAGATAATGGCGTTTGGCAATGTAATTTTCCAAAATGACCTTAATGCGTTCCAACTCTTTAGGATCAAGCTTTTTATTATGGTTCTCATCGTAACGCTCTAAAAGCGTGTTGATAAAATCTTGGCTAAAACTCCATTGAAATGTCACGGTTTCTATCTTCGTAGGTGTGCCTTCTAGGTTGATGCTCACCGTTGCAGAGGGGGTATAAAGCGAGCAGAGGGCACAGGCGTAGAGCTGATAGGGTAAGACTAAAAACAGAAAGGTTAAAAGAAATTTTTTCAACATGAACTAAAACGCTCGTGTGGACATAGGATTGAGTAAGAACCAAATCCCTAAAGCAATAACACATAAAACACCTATAAAACGCAGTGCCCAGAACCAACGTGGTTGTGTTACGATAGGACGCGCTTTTTGTACACTACTCACAAGTAATCCTGCAAGTGAGATAGTAAGTCCCATGCCAAGGCTCATAAAGACGGCTGCAACAATACCAACAGTCATGTGGCTGAGGGTGATGGCAAAAAAGCAGAGCGTAATGACACCAGGGCAAGGTACAATGCCCGCTAAAACCACAACACCAAAACGGCTTTTGTGAGGGCGAACACTCTCTTTAGTGATACGTCGTGAACGCCACACATCATAGAGCAGCCAACAACCCATAAGGACGATAAGCGCTCCTGAGATTTGAAACAAAGGTGGATTGACTTGGCGAAAAAGTTTCATCGCGCTGATGTGAATGAGATACGTTGCACTAAGGGTTACCACAAGAGCAGAGAGTGCATGAACCATGGCGATCATAAAGCCTATTTGAAACACATGTGAGCGTTTGGTAGGATTGGCAAGTAGATAACCCGCTACAAGGGCTTTGCCATGACCTGGACCTATGGCATGAACGACACCATACCCAAAAGAGAGTGCGAAGATGAGCAGCATCGGCATAAGGCTTCCCTCATCAATAGCTCGAAAATGCGCAGAGAGTTCGGTATTGAAATAACGATTGGCTTCGGCAAACGTAAGGGCAATGGAAGAGAGTGTCATGGTAGCTCCAAAATAAGTAAACGTTATTTTAGCGAACTCCCATTGTAAAAAGGATAAAGAGATTTTTGCTTTAACTGATAACTATTCTCAAATTTAAAAGAAATTAAGGTTAACTATCCTATTATTTCAATAATAATTATCAAAAAGGAGAAGTGATGTCAGCAGTACTTGTCATAGGTGGCGATAAAATTGATTCCATAGCCTCTGTTTTACAGGATTTCTCTTTTGAGAAGGTCACGCACTGGGATGCGAGAAATCCTTCTGTGGTAAAAAAAGAGATTCCGCAAGATGTGACGTTGGTGATTATGCTCACCAATTTCTTGAACCATAATGCCATGAATAAATTCAAAAACGAAGCCAAGCGTAAAGCGATTGAATTTATCTGCGCGAAACGAAGTGAAAGCTCTGTCTTTTGCGAACTCTGTAAAAAATACAATCCTAATGGCGGATGTATGCTCGAAAAATAAACGCTTCATATTGAGTCCTAACGTGCATTAGGGCTCATTTTAGCTATTTCCAAAGGTTTTATGATGTCTATTCCAACACCCGCATATGAACAACTCCTTAATTACGATGATATACGTAACATCATCGAGACACAAAGTTTTTGGGTCGAGTATGAACCCATCATCGATATGAAAAATGGCGATATTTACGGTTACGAAGCACTCGCTCGTTTTGTTTTAAATGGCAAACAAATCCCTCCAACACCCATTCTTCAAGTAGCGCATCAAGTCAAAGAGCTTTTTTTCAGGTTAGAGCGTGCCTTAAAAATCATGCAATTAGCCCATCGCCCACAAGAAGGTGGTATGTTGTTTGTCAACATCGATCCGCATAATTTTAGCGATAGCGAGAAGATCGCGTATTGGCATGATCTGTTTGAAGAGGTGCAAGATATTTGCATTGAAGTCACTGAAAATACGGATGATATGCAAACCACACTGCTTTCACACTGCTTGGATGAGATTCAAAAAAGTGGCATCCCCATCGCGCAAGATGACATTGGCAATGATAAAAAACCGTTTTGCTTTGATCTTACCAAGCGGGCACAGTTTTTAAAGTTTGACCGTACGTGGCTTTCAAAAATTAGAGCATGCGAGGATTATCAAGAGATTCTCAAAGGCTTTTTATCTTTTGCCAAAGCACAAGGTAAAAAGAGTGTGCTAGAGGGGGTTGAGAGTGAGGAGGACTTTAGAATTGCAAAGTCTTTGGGCGTTGATTTTGTGCAAGGTTACATCTTTAAACATCTCAATCTTACCTCAAAAGATGCCCTATGAAACTCTCCGAAGCCAAGCTCAATCAGAGCTATACCATCACCAAAATTACAGCCAAAGCACCTTTAAGTTACCGTCTTTTATCGATGGGATTTTCACTTGGTTCTTCCATCACGCTTTTAGCCATGACCATCGCCAAGGGAACCTTTGATGTGCGTGTGGAAAGTACCATTGTAGCGCTTCGTAAAGAAGAAGCCGAAGCCATTTTAATCGAGCAATGCGCATGAGCCAGACTGTTCGTGTAGCACTCGTTGGTCAGCCAAATGTAGGTAAAAGTGAGCTCATTAATGCCATTTCAGGGGCTAGTTTTAAAGTGGGTAATTTTGCAGGTGTAACGGTTGAGAAAAAAGAGGTGCATGTGAGCAGAGGTGGGTATGAGATTATCATCACCGATCTGCCAGGGATTTATTCGCTGAACGCCTATGCTCCTGATGAAGAGGTAACAAAGCACTTTTTACTGCAAGAGACGTATGATCTCATTATTAACGTCATCGACAGTAACGCTGTGAGCAAAAATCTTGACTTGACTTTGCAACTCTTGGAGCTGGATACCAAGGTCATTTTGTGCTTTAATATGATTGATGAGGTTGAAAAAAGCGGTGGTGCCATCGACAATGTGACGCTTTCAAAGGCACTGGGTGTTCCTGTCATGTTGGTCTCTGCTAAAGAAAAACGGGGTGTTGATGCACTGGTTCAGAAGATATTAGAGATGCACGCCTTTGGCGAAGCCAATCACAATCTTGTGTATGACCGCAATATCGAGATGGCATTGGAACGCTTATGCGCACTTTTGGAAAAAGATGAAGAGCTAGCGCCCCATAAGCGTTTTTACGCGCTTCGTTTGTTGGAAAATGATAAAGACATCTACCGACTGATTCACGATAAGCCCATCTTTTTAGAGTTTTACGAAGTGTTGCTGCATGAACAAGCCAAACTGGGGATTCTTGAAGCAGAAGAGAACCATGCTTTTGTGATGGCATCGGCACGCAGTTCTATTATCAAATTTTTATCTTCGATTGCTGTGAAACAACCTTCCCTTGATACGCTAAGTCGCAAGATAGACACACTTTTGATTCACAAATTGTTTGGATTGCCACTCTTCTTTGCCATTATGTGGCTTCTGTTTCAAGTCACGTTTGTCATAGGTGAAATCCCTATGGGATGGATCGAGGAAGTCGTTGGAGCGTTTGCGGACGTGGTGAAACATGCGCTACCTGAGGGTGTCATCAACCAAGCCATCAGCGAAGGTGTCATCCCTTCTATTGGAGCGGTCATTGGCTTTTTGCCTAATATTATCATCTTGTTTTTGGGTATCAATCTGTTAGAACAGACAGGCTATATGGCACGAACGGCGTATTTGCTCGATGGTATTTTTAAACGCTTTGGTTTGCATGGGAAGAGTTTTATACCCCTTGTGACGGGCTTTGGATGTTCCATTCCTGCCTACATCGCAACCAAGACACTTAAAAATCCCAAAGATAAACTCATCACGATGTTGGTCATCAGCTTTTTTTCATGCTCCGCAAGATTGCCTGTGTATGTGTTGTTTGTGAGTGCTTTTTTTGAGCCTGAAAATGCGGGGAATTTGCTGTTTGCCATCTATGTGATTGGTGCTATTTTGGGGCTTATTGCGGCACGCATCTTAAGAGGGCTTATTTTTTCGGGTCAAAGCGAACCGTTTGTGATGGAGATGCCAAAATACCGTTTACCTTCCTTACTAGCGCTTCTTAAAGAGCTTCAAATTCGCTCCATTCTGTTCTTAAAACGTGCAGGTCTTTTTATAGGTAGTGCTTCACTGGTGATCTGGTTTTTAAGTACGTATCCACTGGATGAGCAGGGTGTATCGGTACCTTTAGAGCAGAGCTACATCGGAACCATTGGTCGGGCGATAGAGCCTGTTTTTGAGCCTTTAGGGTTTGATTGGAAGATGAGCATAGCCGCCATTACGGGGCTTGCCGCTAAAGAGGTTGCTGTAGGTACTTTAGCCGCACTTAATTCGGTGGAACTGGAAGATAGCGAGCCAAACGAGGGTTTAATTGCGGTGGTGAGAGAGTCTATTGATTTTAAAGCGGGTATCGCTTTTTTGATTTTGATGATGGTCTATTCGCCATGTTTTGCCGCTATGGGTGCTTTTTTTAGTGAAGTGAAAGAGACAAAATGGCGTCTGTTGTATCTGCTTTTCCCCAATATTACGGCATGGGTCTTGGCGTACAGTGTTGTTCATCTGCTTGCTTTTATAGGATACTAAAAAATGCGCACGAAAAAAACACCTCTTTTTATTGGTCTCAGTCTCTTTTCACTAGGAATTGCAGGAACCATTGTTAGTAAAATAGCTCAGATGATAAGCTATGAAGAAAGAGGCGCTTTTTTCGTGTTGCTCATCCTTCTCATTCTCTTTTTAAGCCTGTGTGCCTATATGCTTTTTTATGCGTTTGGGCAGAAATTTATTTTGTTTCAAACGATTTTTGAGCACTCCAATGATGCCATTAGCATTGTGGATAATACGGGAAAATACATCTGGCAAAACCGAAGTCATCATGCTCTGTTTGGTCTTGAATTGGAAGAATTGCAAAAGAGTCAAGCTTCCTTTTACATCAATACCAAAGAGGTACTTCTTAAAGAGGAGTTAGACCGCATTAAAGAGTTTTCGGGCATCTTTAAAAGCACATCCAAGCTTGGGTATAAAGATGTTTTTATCTCGGCATTTCGGGTTGAAAATGACCTAGACGATACGCTGTGTTATGTGCAAATGAAACGTGAAGCAAAGGAGTATTTGCGCATTATCGAAAAGAGCCAGAGCGAGAGAGAACGCATTTTAGCTTTGGCTCAAAAAGACCCTCTTACGCAACTGTTCAATCGCAATGGCTTTGATGAAACCCTTCAAAAGAGGCTTCAAGAAGGTAAAAATGGCTGCATTATTTTTGCAGACATCGATAATTTTAAAACGATCAATGACACCTATGGGCATGACAAAGGTGATAAGGTCTTGCAAGGTGTGAGCAGACGCATTGTGGCAAATCTTCGAGGCAGTGATGTCATAGCCCGTTTTGGTGGTGAAGAGTTTGTGATGTGGGTAGAAGCAGAATTAGACAAAGGTTCGCAAATCGCTGAAAAAATACGTCAAAGTATCGCAGATACGGGCATTGAGTCTTTACGTGTAACATGCAGTTTTGGCGTAAGTGTAGTTGAAAATCATGCTTTTGAAGAGGCGATCAAACGAGCAGATGAGGCGATGTATAGAGCTAAAAAGAGTGGAAAAAACCGCGTTTGTGTCTATCGAAATGACGAAAAATAAATCACTATAATTTGATAAGAGTTATTAATTTCATAGGAAATTAAGCTCAAAAAGTCTAACATTATGAGAATGGTTATTATATAACTGGCTTTGTGCAGCATTGCAAAGAGCGAACACGTCAGTTAACAAGTAGAGGAAAAATGGAAAATATTAAACTAGCCGTAGATTACGGTGCATTAGGAATTTTGCTCTTGATGAGCATTTTGGTTGTGGGGTATGCGATAGAGCGTTTTGTCTTTTTTAAAGCATTGCAAGTCAAACAGTATGCAAGTAAAAATAGCCTTGAACGTGATGTTTCAAAGAATTTGACCATCATCTCTTTGATCGGCTCAAACGCTCCTTATGTAGGGCTTTTGGGAACGGTTGGCGGTATTATGGTGGTCTTTTATGAGATTGGCATCAGTGGAGGTGCTCTGGATACCTCCAAGGTTATCGTAGGCTTGGCATTGGCGCTCAAAGTAACAGCAGCAGGTCTTATCGTAGCGATTCCTTCAACAATGATTTACGGTGCATTTTTACGTAAAGTCGATGTGGCAGTAAGCGAGTGGGAAGATGAGAGCATTAAAAAAAGTTGAGGGGATCAATGTCGTCCCACTCATCGACATTATGCTGGTTCTGCTCACCATTGTTTTAACCGTCTCTTCGTTCATTGCCCTTGGCAAAATCGAGATAACCCTTCCCCAAGCAAGCAACTTCACGAAAGTTGAGCCTAAATTTTATGAGATTGGCATTACAGCAGATCATCAGTTTTTTATCAACGGTGAGTTTACGAGCAGGGATGCTTTAGGGGCGAAGTTTGAAACACTGAGCAAAGAAGACTCAGTTGCCATTAGTGCCGATAAAATGGCGGCTTATGAAGATTTTATCTACGTCATTGATCTTTTAAAACAAAAAGAGATCGAAAAAATTGGCATGGTGGTGAATAAAAATGAGTAACAACTACACCAAGGCAAAAACCTACGAAGGGCGTTCTTTAATGCTTTCGATCCTTTTACATGGCAGTGTCATTGGCTTTTATCTCCTGTTTTTATACCAAAAACCACTTGAAATGATGCAAAGCAAAACCGTTGTTTTAGAAATATCCAACATTGAGCGTGTCGCACCAAAGCCCATTGAACCGACTCCTCCAGAGCCTGTGCAAGAGGTCAAAAAAGTTGAGCCTATTAAGCCAATTGAAAAAGTAAAACCGCTTCCAAAACCCATCGTCAAAAAAGAGGTGGTAAATCCTGAGAAGGTTCATGAGGAGGTCGTAACCCCTCCCACACCTGTGCAAGCAGCACAGTCTAGCGTGGTACAAGAAGCAGCTCCCATTACACCGACTTCGACCAGCGCTGAGCCGTATGAACGAACTGACTTTGAGATCATCCGCGATAAAGTCCTCTCACGTTTGATATACCCAAGTACAGCACGTCGCATGGGATGGAATGGTGTGGTGCAGGTAGCCTTGGTGATTGACACCAATGGACGCTTGGTAAGTGCGACGATTCATGAAAGTTCAGGAAGAGGGATGCTTGATGATGCCGCATTAGAGGCTGCACTGAAGCTCAAAGGCGATCAGCTTCCAAAGCCTAAAAGTTTGAGTACGGTTATTTTGCCTATCGCTTTTAAACTTAGATAATTGTGATGTTTGAACGCTACTATAAAGAGTTGGTTGGCTACTTTAGCAAAACGTTGAATGACACGGAAGCGGCTAAAGACGTGGTGCAAGAGACCTATCTTCGCATCAGTGCTATGGGCGAGAGGGCTGATGCGGTGTTAGAGCCGCGTGCTTTTTTGTACCAAACGGCTAAACGTATCATCATTGATGAGTGGCGTAAAAACAAACATTTTACCTCTGTGGCATTGCATGAAGCAGAATACGTGAGTCACGAGCATGAAGAGCCTTTGGAGCATCTGCTCTCTTCGAATCGCATGAAAACCCTGCATCAAACCATCAACGCTTTACCCCCTCGCGCTCAAGAAGCGTTTAAACTCCATAAATTTGACGGTTACTCACACAAAGAGATTGCCGAAATGATGGGCATTAGTAAAAATGCGGTTGAAAAGCACATCATCAGAGCGCTTTTGGCGTGTAAGCAAAGCGTGGATGCCATGCGAAAGGAGGAGCTATGAGCCAAGCGTGGATCGATGAAATGGCGGCTTCTTGGTTTATTAAAGCGCAAGAAGGCATGAGCGCGTCTGAAAAAAATGCGTTTGAGAGATGGTTGCGTGTAAACTCAGCCCATCAAAAGGCATACCAAGCCTTTGAAGGGTTGTGGGAAGAAATCGATGAGCTTGCTCCAAAAACCTGTAACAAGAGAGCTAAGCCTTGGTGGGGCTATGCCTGTGTTGCCGCACTGGTGTGCATAGCAGTGGGTATTTTCCAATGGAATACTTTTTCAACACGTCTTGAATTAGCACAAAATGTTACGACACCCATAGGTGCTATGCGCGAATCCACTCTTAGTGATGGTACAAAGCTTTTTTTGGACACCGATAGCAATGCTACCATTGAGTACTACGCGCACAAACGTCTCATCAAACTGCATCAAGGGCAAATCGCATTGCATGTCAGTAAAGATGCTGCACGTCCTTTTTTTGTGGATGCTAAAAATGTTCAAGTGCGTGTCACAGGAACCATTTTTGAAGTGCGTCATGTGGAAGATGACGTGCGCATCAGCGTGGAAGAGGGCAGTGTGGATGTCTCTTACAAACGCCCTTTTGATGGGGGTCTCATCAAACTCGCTTCGTTGCACGCGAAAGATCAGATCACCTTAGATGAGCGAGGTTTCATGCTCTCTTCTACAAAAATGCAAAATGACTCCGTTGCTCCGTGGCGCAATGGTCGGTTGGTATTTGATAAAACATCCTTAGAAGATGCGTTGTTTGAGTTTGAACGTTATGGTGCTAAGCCTGCACTCATTGCTTCTGCTGAACTTGCTTCCATGCCCCTTTCGGGTAGTTTTGAAATTGAACGTTTCGGAAGTTTTTTAGAACTTTTACCCAAAGCGTTGCCTGTCAAAGTGACTCAAGAGACTCATGCGGTTGTCATTGAACGAAAATAATCGAAAAAATTTAATTTTTTGATAACCGATGTCAGGTTTATAGTTTTTCTTACGTCTTCTCTTATATGAAAACAATTATCAAATTAGGAGAAAGACCCGTTATGAAATTTCGTCACCTTTCCATTGCATTAGCATCAGCTTTAGCATTCACATCCCCTCTCTTGGCGGAGAGTACACAACCTTTGCAACTCAACATTGCTTCTCAAAGCCTCAGCTCTGCCCTTGGCGAATTTGCCAAACAGTCTAAATTACAACTGGTCGCAGACTCAAAATTGCTGGAAGGCAAAAAAGCACCTGCTCTTAAAGGAGAGATGAGTCTCAAAGAAGCCCTTGCGAAATTGCTCAAAGGTACTGGTTTAGAGGCTTCCATCGAGGGTGACATGATGGTCATCAAACCGCAAAATGCGTCTGAAGTGGCACTGGGTGTCATTACGATTCAAGCCGAAGAACAATCTGGTACTACGGAAGGCACAGGCTCATACACCAGTAAAAGTATGAGTACGGCTACAAAACTCAATCTTTCCAGTAGAGAAACACCCCAGTCTGTCACCGTAATGACGAGCCAAAAGCTCGAAGATTTGGGCGTAAGCTCTTACCAAGAGATGTTAGATAATATCACAGGTGTTTCGTTAAACCGTTGGGATGAGAGAATTTACCCTACAGCACGCGGTTTTGATGTGGACTATTACCTCTTGGATGGTATGCCAACCTATTCTATCTCTGACAGTGCTGCAAATGACATTGACCTTTCTATTTATGACCGTGTTGAAGTGGTTAAGGGTGCGAATGGTCTGATGACAGGGGCTGGAAACCCCGCAGTAGGGCTTAATTTTGTGCGCAAACACGCCACATCCAAAGAGGTCAAAGGCAATGTTGAAGTAGCGGCGGGTTCTTGGGATGCGTACAGCTCTTCTATGGATGTTGCATCACCACTCAATGAAGAGGGAACGGTTCGTGGCAGAATTGTGGCGAAACATGAAGATAAGAACTCCTATATGAACGGTTATGAGAAAACGAACGATGTTTTTTACGGTGTTGTGGATATGGATATCACCGAAACCACCTACCTTTCTTTGGCGGCTGAGTATCAAAAACTGGATCGTAGTGGCATCAGATGGGGTGGTTTGCCTGCATTTTACAGCGATGGAACACGCACCAATTTTAGCAGATCGCAAACAGTGAGTGAAGACTGGACGTACTGGAACAGTGAAACGAAAGCGGTTTATTTAGATTTTAAACAGTATGTCTATAACGATATTTCGTTAAATCTTGCGTATTCGTACCGTAAACTTTACAGTGAAACGTCCTTGCTCTATTTTGGAGGAACCGTTGATGCGGCGAGTGGGATAGGTGAAGGGTATGTGTATCGTTATGCTAATGATGCGCTGACTAATGAGCAAAATATCGATCTTTACGTTTCTGCTCCGTTTAAATTGGGAGGCTTAGAGCATGAAATGGTGTTTGGTGTGATGCGGAACACAAGTGACATGAAGTATGACAACTGGGGTATGGACTTTCCCATCTCTAGCCTTGCAACGCCTGTGATTAATTTCAATAACATCAATATTTCCAATCCAAACCTTGTATTAAGCAGTGCGACCACACCGCATGAAACGACACAAACTGGAACATATGTGGCAGGTAAATTCTCTTTGAGTGATTCGCTCAAACTTATTTCTGGGCTTAGGGTATCGGATTGGAAATACACCAGTGACACAGGCACAGGAAATCGCTCGTTCAAAAATGAGCTTACACCGTATGCGGGATTGGTTTATAACCTCAATGAAAATCATTCGGTGTATGTGAGTTATACCAGCATCTTTAAACCGCAAGATAAACAAGATGCCAGTGGGAGTTTTTTAGATCCAATTACAGGGAACAATTATGAAGCAGGGATTAAAGGAGAGTATTTTGACAAACGCCTCAATGCCTCACTCTCTGTCTTTAGAATCGAACAAGAGAATGTTGCAGAAGAAATTGCGGGTGTTTTTGTTCCAGGTTCGACCGATTCGGCATACAGAGCCGTTGCAGGTGTGGTGAGCAAAGGGTTTGAACTTGACATCAACGGTGAAATTGCCGATAACTGGAATGTAGGCTTTGGTATAGCCAATTTTGAAGCCGAAGATGCCAATGGCAACAAAGTCGAAACAAAGTCTTCACGAACCATGGCAAACCTCTTCACCAAATACACGCTTGAAAAATTTGGTTTTGGGTTAGGGTTTAATTATCGAAGTAAAATTTATACAGGAAGCGGTGCAACTGAAATCACACAAGATGCCTATGTACTCACCAATGCCATGATCTCGTATGCGATGGATAAACACACCAAACTCCAGTTTAATGTCAATAACATTTTTGATAAAAAATACTATGAAGGCATAGGCTCTGATGGCATGGTTTATGGTGCACCACTGAACGCGATGTTTAGTGTGAAATACTCATTTTAAGAAGTTTAGGAAATGAAAGAACGCTTTAGTTTTAAATGGCACAGTACTTTAGGCGTTGCGATAGGGTTTTTTATCCTTATCGCAGCGCTGAGTGGCTCGGTGATAGCGTTTTACCATAGCTTGGATGCCAAGATAAATCCATGGCAAATCAGCACTCCACCTCAAGGGCAACGTGCGAGTGACCCTCTTTCTCACATAGCCAAAATAGAGCAAAGTGTTGCAGGTTCAAAAGTGGTCTGGTTGAGCCTCTCTTTACGCCATGAAAGTAGCTGGCACTACTTTTTAGCGCCACTGAGCATGGCAAAACCCATTGCAAACAATGAAGTTTATGTGGATCCTTACAGTGGCGACATTAAAGGCATGCGCTCATGGGGAGAGATCACGCAAGGCTGGACAAATCTGCTTCCTTTCATCTACAAACTGCACTATTCGCTTTCCTTGGGAAGCATCGGTGTTTTGGTGATGGGACTAGCCGCATTGCTGTGGTTGGTAGTCTTAGTGTGTGGGGTTTGGTTGACCTTTCCTAAGTGGAATTCTGCTTTTTTGAGCCAATGGAAAAAGAGTTGGAAATGGCGTTTTAAAGGCGATTTGAGATCGAAAAATTATCTGTTACACAAAACAGCAGGGCTGTGGTTTTTACCGTTTCTCCTTCTGCTAGCGTGGTCGTCATTTGCGCTGAATTTGCATGATTTACACGAGCGTTTACTTGGCTCTGTGATGCACTTTCAAACCGAAAGCGACAAAATCAAAGAGCTTAAACGACCTCGTCTAAAACCAACGCTTGGCTGGGTAGAAGCCCGTGATATAGGGCGAACTTTGATGCAAGAGTTCTCTCAAAAAGAGGGATTTGAAATTTACGAAGAGTCTTCCATTATGTATGATGCCCTTAAAGGCGTTTACATCTATAGCGTGCGAAGTTCACGCGATATCCAGATCGATCATGGGGGAACAACGGTCTATTTTGATGGCAATTCTGGAGTATTCAAAGCCTCTTTTATCCCTACCAAAAAAGCCAGTGGTGACACGTTAACAGAGTGGCTTGAAGGGCTTCATAAAGGCAGTATCTGGGGATTATCCCATCGCATCGTCCTCTCCATCTTAGGCGTGGTGACAACGCTTTTTGTTTTGAGCGGATTTTACTTATGGTGGAAGCGAAAACATAAGCTTTCTATGGCGAAAAAATAGGCAAAAAACAGCTTTAAAAAAGAGCAAAATAGACTATACTCCATCAAATAGTCTTCAAGGAAGTACCATGACGTTTCTGATTGTGGCAAAACTGATACACATCGCCTCTGCCATACTGTTTATCGGGTGTGTCTATTTTCGCACCCTTATCTTACCTCGTGCACGTTTTGCGCTTAATAGCGCTCAGTTTGAAGCGATGGAGAGTGCACTCTCTCCTCGCACACGTTTGATTGGCAAAGTGAACAACACACTATTGCTCCTCAGTGGTCTTTTTTTAGCACACACGTACTTTGAGCCAAGCAACGTGCTTTTGCATCTCAAAATGACATTAGGGCTTATTGTTATCGCGATGTTCTTTGGCGCACCTCTCATTATGCACCGCTTTATGGGAGAAAAAAAGCAAAAAATCAAGACGATGTACCACCACACTATGTTTGCGCTGATGGTTGCCATCGTCATTCTCTCCCAAGTGATATTTACGCTGTAACTTCTCTATTAAATATAAGCCTCTTATTTTACCTTTACTCACAGTTATTGTTGATAATAAGTATCATGTTATAAAACATTAAGCTCCTTTTGTCTATTATTCGATAACAATTATCAATAATTAAAAAGGAGATAATGGATGAAATTGGTCTATTCACGTGTTCTTGCGGCAATAGTTTTGGGCAGTTCTATCGGGTTTGCAGCAGAGGCAACAAATTTGGAAGAGGTTTTCACACAAGGTGAACTCTCTGGTACTATTGGTTGGTTTGGGCAACATATCGATGCAAAAGGCGATACTCCAAACAGTGGTTTTTCAAATGGTTACCTCAATGTTGGATTTGAAACAGCACCACTGCATGGCATCAGCGTAGGCGTTTCGGGCTGGGGTAGTGTTAAAACCAGTGAAAAAAACGATGATGACTATAAAAGTGCTATCGCTGACCAAAGCGTACTTTCTCAAGCGTACTTAAAAGTTGAGCATGAAGGTATGGGAAAAATGGTTTTAGGGCGTCAAGAAGTTGACTTTAATTGGTTAACAGACTATATCGATGGTGTGAGCGCTGAAATAAGTGCGGTAGAAAACCTTGTGGTGAGCATGGCGTGGGCACGCAAGCAAGCAACCATTGATATTGATGAAATTTCTGAGGAATTTACCAAGCTCAATGGCAGCAAAGGTATCTATATGTTAGAGGCTAAATACACGCCAATCGAAGCGCTAGAGCTTAATCCGTACCTTTACTATGGCGATAATCTGTTAAGTGCTTATGGTTTGAAAGCAACGCTTAATTTAGAGTTGAGTGAAGAGATCAAAACAAGCACAATGGCGCATTATGTCACCATTAACAGTGATGTAGCGGATACTAAAGATGGTTCATTCACACAAGTGGAACAAGGTGTGGAACTCTTTGGTGCAAAAGTAGCCTTAGGGTATATTAAAGTCGATAAAGACGGTATGGCAGGGCTTGGAAGTTTTGGCGATCAGTTGCCATTTGAAGAGGGCAATCATGCGATGGATGCAGATGCTAAAACACCTTATATCAGTGCAGAATATGAGATCGAAGGTGTCACGTTAGCGACCATTTACGGACAGACAAAATATTTAGATAGCACATCAGGCGATAAGCTGAAAGAGAAAGAGTTTAACTTCTCTGTGGGTTATGAGTTTATGAAAAATCTTGAAACCTCTTTAATGTACGTCAATGTTGACAATGATGTTAAAGATGACAGCTACAACGCCATCAAAGCACACGTTGCGTATAAGTTCTAAGGAAAAGCGTTGTCTAACACGTCTTTAGAAGAGCAAGAGGATTTTTGCTCTTCTTCCTTTGAACACTTTTACAATCACTTCCAACGCTTAATGCACAAAGCAGGGATTCGTTACTCTAGCAAACGTGAATCCTTGCTTCGTGCGTTATTTCTTTGTGACACTTATCTGAGTGCGGAGCAGATACAAGCGAAACTACACGATGAGAGTCACCTCAAAATTTCACTGGCAAGCATCTATAAAATCTTGACGTTTTTTGAAAGTGTGGATGTTGTGAGTGTCGTTATAAACTACCCCAACAAGATGAAAAAATACAAACTCAAACGAGCCGTGCACCATGACCATTTGGTGTGTCTTAAATGCGGCGAGATCACCCGCTTTTTTCATGCTACCATTGAAGCGATACAAGATGAGATCTTAGATGCACATCATTTTAAAGGAACACATCATACCCTGACATTGTATGGCGTGTGTGAAAGGTGTCAGCATCAAGAAGAACCATCAATGTTTAAAACTGATAATAATTCTTAAAAAATATTAAGCCAATCCTTATTCTATCCACTTAGAATTCAATGTATCAAAGGATAAAAATGAACGTTACGGCAGAAAAACTCATTGAACTTGGAGGTTACTTTTCCATTGTTCATCATATCAAAGGGCGCATTCGTTTGCGTGTGAGTCCTAAAATTAAAGAGCATAAGCATCATGTAGGTGTTGAAGACATCGAGGCATTGCCTGCTCGCATTAATGGCATCAAATCGATTAAAATCAATAAAATCATTGGCTCTGTCACCATCGAATACGACCACCATGTTTTTCCACATCATTTATGGGAAAATTTAGTCAAAGGCAAAGAACTGGATGAAATTATTGCCATCATCGACAAACTCGCAAAGGAGATCGTCTGATATGAAAACGACTCAAAAAGTCATAGAAACGCTCAGTCTTGAAGAGGCATTACAACGTGCCTTTGATGATGAAGTGAGAGCGTATGCGACCTATAATGCGGTCATAGAAAAATTTGGCGCAGTTTTTCCTTTTGTTAATATCGTTCAAGCAGAACAAACTCATCAAAACGCACTTGTAGCCATTGCAACGGCGCATGAAATTACACTTGTTCGCAACGAGCAAGAGTCGATAAGCCTTCCTAAAACAGTTCAAGAGTGTTGTGAACTAGGCGTTGCTGCAGAGATTCAAAACATTCAACTCTACAATGAACTTCTTTTATCGGTGAGTGAATATCCAGAAGTGCAAGATCTGTTTTACAGACTTCAAGCCGCTTCTTATAACAACCATCTCCCCGCTTTTAGAAAATGCGTGATTTCGTATGCTACTCCTTCTAGTAATGAGGCTATGGCGAATCCTATGGCAGCACTTGAAGGCATGATGGGACAGTGGGGCGAATTTAGCCAGATGGCGCAAAAAATTGCTAAAGGCGAAGTCTCTCAAGAAGAGATCACTCAGCTTTTAAACTCCAATTTTTCCTTTATTGCAGGAGCCCTTTTAGGGGTTGTTGGAGCAAGCGTTATGGGTGGTGTTTTACAAAAAGATGATGAAGAAAAAAATGAGGATGAAAGCCTCAATGATTAAAAAGGAGAGAACCATGTTACCATTTATCGTAGGAGCACTTGCAGGAGCAGCAACGGTGCTTGCATTTAGTAAGAAAAAAGAGCTCAAAGAAGGGCTTGAACAAGGCGTTTGCAAAGCAAAAGAAGTTGCAGGAGAGGTGAAAAAAAGCCTTGATGGAACCATCGAGTGCATTAAATCTAAAAAAAGTACTAGCACGAAGGTTAAAAAAGAGGAAATACAATGACGCCTAAAATCACGATCAATACAGGTACGCCTCGCAGTGTAACAGGCAATCTTGTCAGTGGTGCATTGGCTGCTGGTATGGTCGCAACGGCACTTGCTTATACAAAGTACAAGCAAGGTGAGCTTGGCAAGGAAGAAGCGATTAAACAAAGCCTTAAACTCTCCCTTCAAGGTGGCATCGCAACAGGAAGTGCCATCGCAGCGGCAAATGCGCTTGGACGTAGCAGTTGGTTGGGCGTTTTGGGCTCACTTACGGTGGGTGTTGCAGGAATTTATGGTGTTGAAAAACTTTATGGTAAAGCGTATGCAAAAGAGACTGAAGAGGAAGTGAAATAATGGAACTGTTAAATTCATTGGATAAAAACCCTTACATCGGCGGCGAGCCTGCCAATGAAGCAAAAAACGAGGGTGGTATGATGGCAAACCCTGAGCATCTTTTAGGTGCGTTCAATACAAAACAATTTGTCATAGGTGCTCTTATCGGAGCTGTTGGAGCCTATTTGCTCACCAATGAAAAAGCGCAAAAAAATCTTTTTAAAACCATCGCTAAAGGAACAGAGATGTTTCAAGCAGGCATCGAAGAGATGAAAGAGCGTTTTGAAGATGCTAAAGCTGAATTAGCGGCGAAAGAAGCGTAATTTTTTATGCACACAACACGCCTGATTCACCAAACGTCGCAGCGATTGCGTTATGTGAGCCCTGCTTTGAAGCATATCAATGCCCATGCGCTCAGTGCAGATCTTAGAAAAATTGAAGGTGTAAGTAACGTTCGCCTTAACGCTAAAATCGGCTCAGTTGTGTTTGAAGGTGAACAATTAGATGCAACGGCTCTTTTGAGATACCTTCAAGAACTGGATATCAGCGCGTATCAAATCTGTGATGCTTCGATCAATGCGTGTTATAACGATCACGATGAAAAGCCAAGTCTTCAGGGCATTGTACGTTCAGGTATGGCACTTGCGTTTCAGCCCTTTATTCCACAGCCCAATATCAAGTTAGCCGTAAGTACGCTGGCGAGTATTCCTTTACTCAAAGAGGGCGTGTATGAGCTGTTTGAGCAAGGCTTAACCTCCAAAGTACTTGAAGCGATGGCAGTGGGTGTCTCTTTAGCACGCCGTGATTACACCGCAGCCAATAGCACCAATGTCATGCTTGAAATTGGTGAGTACATCGAAGAAACAACGGTTCATAAAAGCGATGATCTCATCAAAGAGCTTGCAAAGCCCAATGTGGAAGAGGCGTGGATAGAGGTTGAAGAAGCAGGTAAAATTACACAAAAGCGCATCAGTACCTCGGAGGTCAAAGTAGGCGATATCGTTATTGTAGGCTCAGGCGATACCATCCCTATTGATGGGCATATCATCGATGGAACTGCTTCTATCAACCAAGTCTCAATGACAGGTGAAGCGGAGCCTGTGAAAAAAGAGCGAGGGAGTCGCGTTATCTCTGGCACGGTTGTTGAGGCTGGGCGCATTCGTATCTGGGCGGAACACGTAGGCGATGATACCGCAACACAGCGCATTAGGCACTACATCAAAAATTCACTCGATGAAAAATCTGCCATCGGTCTTAAAGCCACCAGGCTAGCAGACAAGCTTGTTCCTGTCACCTTAGGACTTGCAGGGCTCTCGTATCTGATTCGTCGTGATATGGCAAGCGTTGCAGCGGTACTTCAGGCAGATTATTCATGTGCTCTTAAATTGGCAACTCCTGTTGCCTTTAAAAATTCGCTCTCGATTGCGGGACATCATGGCATTCTCATTAAAGGGGCAAAAGCTTTGGAAGCACTTTCGCATGTCGATACGTTCATCTTCGATAAGACGGGTACATTGACACACGGAGAGCTTGAAGTGGTTGAGATTTGCTCGTTCGATACGGCATGGAGTGAAGATGCCATTTTAAACCTCACCGCCAGTGCAGAAGAGCATTACTTTCACCCTGTAGCGGAGGCGGTTGTCAAAGCGGCGAAAGAGCGTGGTTTCGTGCATATGCACCACGAAGAGGTCGAATTTATCGTCGCACATGGCGTTCGTACCCAAATCAACGGTAAAGAAGCGATTATTGGCAGCCGTCACTTCTTAGAAGAAGATGAGCAGGTCTCATTTTTGGAGCATGAAGCTAAGATAGAAAAATGTTTGGAAAATGGCAAGATTTTGCTCTACATCGCGTATGACAACAAGCTTTTAGGCACCATAGGCATGGTAGACCGTGTACGTGAAAATGCTAAAGAAGCGCTTTTGAAACTCAAAGATTTGGGTGTTAAAGAGATCGTCATGCTTACAGGCGATGTGGAAGATAAAGCCCAAGCCTTAGCCAAAGAGTTAGGCATCGACACCGTGTATGCAAGGCTTTTGCCCACCGATAAATCAAGCATCGTGCAAGCACTCAAAGAGAGTGGAAAGCATGTTGCCTTTGTAGGCGATGGCATCAATGACGCACCAGCACTCATGAATGCCAATGTAGGTATTAGTATGTATAAAGGAGCTGATATCGCTAAAGCAACAGCAGATATTAGCTTACTCAAAGATGATATCGAAGCCGTAGTAGAAGCAAAAGTGCTAGCTAATAAAACAATGGCACGTATTCAGGGCAATTTTAATGCGACGGTTGGCATTAACAGCATCATTCTAGCGGGTGCAGCAACAGGGCTTTTAAGTCCTGTCAAAACAGCGTTTTTGCACAATGGAACGACGATTGGATTATTATTTAATTCCATGCAAAAAATTCGTATTGAGAAAAACTAAGCTGAGTCTTAGGGGAGAGGTTTTATAATTATGATAACTTATATCATAAAGGATATGTATACCTCTTCTCTTTCCCCTTGGAATTGCCGCGGTCTTGACCTTGGCGTTAACGTATGAGACAGGAAAAAATGCAAAACGAAAATTTGACAAAAAAAGAGCTAAAACTGCCAAGCTTTAAAACATGGGATTTAGACACCAAAAAAGAGGTTGCTAAGATCGGTATGACTGCTTCTATGGCAATCGTCGTAGGAACGTCGTTTGGAATGAAGTCTAAAGTGATGAAAAACCTTCACATCGGTGCAGGAGTTGCTCTAGTGGGCTTTTCTCTCTGGCATCATATGCTCTACCAACCTTCTAAAAAAAGTAGTTCAAAAGTGGCGAAAGAAGAAACGAAAAGCTCAGCAGAGCCATTTCCAACAAAGCCTAAAAGACGCACACGCACCAAAACAAAAATGGATTAAGGTAACTATAAAACACTCTTAACATGCTTAGGCACTGCAAATACCTCTAAAATGCGCTAAAATTAAAAGTGCCTATAGAAAGTACCTCTCTTTGCCTTTACTAAATCAATTCAGCATTAAAGGTATGTGTGGAATGTTGCCTCTAAACATAGTGTTTTTAGTACTGCTTTCATCGTTTTTATGTGCCAGCCCTGTTCGTGTTGATGCACAAACACCTTTTTATGATCTTTTACCAGATGCTCAAATTTATATCGATAAAACACGTTCCCTTAGCTTTGAAGGTATTCAAACAAAAGAAAAAGAGTTTTTGAATAATGATAAAAAACTTTTAGGATTTGGATATGCTCCAGACTTTGATGTATGGGTGAAATTTACACTCAAAAATGAAACCGCTTACACATTAGAAAAGATACTTGAATACGATAATACCATCACTTCTGAAATTGAGTTATTTGAAGACACTAATCTCATAAGCCGTAAAGAAGGACTTT
This sequence comes from uncultured Sulfurospirillum sp., assembly GCA_964466465.1. Lineage (GTDB taxonomy): Bacteria > Campylobacterota > Campylobacteria > Campylobacterales > Sulfurospirillaceae > Sulfurospirillum. The sequence continues at coordinate 38,701 of CAYXNJ010000002.1, read as the reverse complement.
ACTACATTAACGATGGGCGTAAAACCATTAACCCCATTTTTAAAATTTCGCTTTCTCCTTATGAATCAAAAACCTATTATCTTAAAGCTCGCTCTTACATTACGGCACTTATTGTTAAACTCAATGTGTGGGAGAGTGAAGATTTTTATGAAAAAGAGATTACGCATCAACTCTGTTTAGCGCTCTTTTTTGGGGCAATAAGTATTCTTGCGATTTATAACCTGTTTCTTTTCTTTTTTACCAAAGATGTAAGTTATTTCTATTATGTACTCTATATCGTTGGTGTTATGGTGCATCATGGTATTTATGTAGGACTTGCCAATATTTATATTTTAAATCATCAATGGATTGTCTGGCTTATTGGTTTGTCTCCTTTGATTGTTGCTTTCCCTATCGTTGCATTAGCTCTTTTTTCGCGCTCTTTTCTACGTATGAAGCAGTATCCGTTACTGGAGAAAATACTCACTGTATATCTTGGTGTATTTGCGCTTTTCCTTTTTGCAACATTATTGACAAATGCCTTACACCCTTACCGAAACATCTTTTTTATCTCATTGTTGGTGTATCTTTTCATGGTGGCTGTCTATGCCGCGATAAAGAAAAATAGACAAGCGTATTTTATTCTCTTTGGGTGGGTTGCTATCTTAATAGCGTTTTTCTTTATGTACCTTTCTAGTGCGGGTATTTTTAACATTTATGAGCATATGCGTTATTTTATTGAGATTTGCATTGTCCTAGAAGCTCTTATCTTTTCTATCGCGTTAGCCGATAGGATTAAACAGTTGCAAAAAGATAAAGAGCATGCCAATGAACGATTGCTGCATCAGCAAAAAAATGAGCAACAGCGTTTAGAGCTTAAAGTGATGGAAAAGACAAAAAATCTCAATGTTGCGCTGGAAGAAAAAGAGTTACTTCTTAAAGAGCTCAACCATCGTGTAAAAAACAATATGCAAATGATCGTTTCTCTTGTGAGGTTGCAAAAAGATGAAATTAGCGATGAAAAGTTACAAAATATTCTTCAAACCGTTCACAACAGAATTAATGCCATGAGCCATTTGCATGAGCTTTTATATAAGCAAGAGACTATTTTACATGTCAATGCGTATGACTATTTTTCACTGTTAATGGAAGAGTTTGAAGAGAGCTCTGAACAAGAGATTACAATTCATTTTGATATCAAAACAGACTTGAAAATTGACCAAGCGATGTATTGTGGGTTGATTCTCAATGAACTTGTAACCAATGCGTTTAAATACGCTTTTCCTGATGGGAAGGGAAGTATTTATATTCTTTTGGAAAAAAGAGATGGAGCGTATCATTTACGCATCAATGATGATGGAATAGGGTATAACCAAGATAAAACATCCAATGCGTTGGGTTTGGTATTGGTTAAAACCTTGGCGATTCAGCAACTTAAGGGAGAAATCCGTATTGATTCAACGCACGGTGTTACGGTAGAAATTATGTGGAGTGAGCAGGATGAGCACAAAAGTATTAATTGTTGAAGATGAAGCCATTGTTGCGCTGGATATTAAAAATGCGTTGCTCAAACTAGGCTATGACGTTATTGCGTGCGCTACAAATGAAGAGGAAGCCATTGCGTCTATTAAGAAAATACTTCCTGATATTATCATCATGGATATTCATTTAAACCATAGTAAAGACGGTATTGAGACGGCCAAAGCGATTCAAAAAATAGCCAATATCCCCATTCTCTATTTGACGGCTTTTGCGGATGATGAGACCATCCGTAGAGCGGTCAATACGAATCCTATCGGCTATCTTATCAAACCTTTTAAGCGCGAAGAGCTTAAATCAACGATTTTGCTAGGGCTTCATAAAAAAGAGAGAGCAGAACAGGTCATTGCTGATCCTAGTTTTATCGCTTTAGGGGAGAATTATAGTTATGATCTCAGCAACGACCAATTGTTTTACAGCACAATTCCTATCAAACTCAGCAGTAAAGAGAATTTATTGTTAAAACTTTTGATAGAGGCTAAAGGAAAAGTGGTTACATTTAATGAGCTAGAGTACTTTTTATGGCCTGACAACACGATCAGTAGAAGTACTCTTAGAACACTTATTTACAGAACCAGAGCCAAGTTAGAGTATAAAATTATTGAAACGATTCCTTTTGTAGGGTGTAAGCTTACACCATGTTCATAAGATTAGCGTAAAAAACATTTGGTAAAAAACGCTGAAATTTCCTGAATATTCCACGATAAAACAAAAATGGCTTTATCAAGATTGCCATACGCTTCAAGCTCTTTTTCAATTTTAATTCCTCCAAATTTTGAGTATAACGGGTAGTGATCGTTTGTAATTGCTGCTAAAATTAGATTGACCTTATCTGAATTTTGCATCACCAATTCATAAATGCCTTTGTAAAAATTTTTAAATTCTAAACCAAGCCCTTTTCCATCTTGTTTGACCACTTGCCTTGAGAGTTCTACAAGTTTATGTGCTCTTAGGTAATCAAAAGAGAGTGTTTTTTCTGTGGGTAAAGCGTGTTTTGTATCGAAAATGAGTCGAATAGAACCAGTCACTTCGTGTCCACTTTGGTAGTAAAAAATGGCAGAATGTGTGTCATATGTATCAAAATTGAGTCCTTCAATCGCATCTTTAAATTCACATTGGTACCCTTTTGCGCCGTAAACTTCACTGCGTAGCTTGAACACGTTTATAAGCGCTTCTGCGGTTGTTGTGAGTTTTAGCTGTTGCTCCTTTTGCCATGACAATGTTTTGTTAAACGCGATACTCTCCTCGATAATCTCTTCCAAAAAAGCCCTTTTTTGAAACAACTCTAAAGCTTTTGTATGGCGTTTTAAAGAGGTAGTGTGAGCAATAACTCTTTGACTTTCAAGCTCTTTAATCTGTGTGATAGCACTGTTCTTGTTGAGGTAAATCATGACATCTCCTTTTGGTGTAGATAGAGTCATCCTACTTCACGCGCGTCACAGTTTGCGTCACAGTGCTGAAAAAAAAAGATTTTTTTAAAAAAAAACAAAACTGTGACGCAAACTGTGACGCGCTTTCTTTATAATGGATGAAACGTTTATTATGAAAGGGGAAAAAATGAGCCTTCAAGTACAAAGATCTATGTTAGAGACGATGCAAGATGTGATAGATATGCTACCGCCAAGCATTATCAAAGAAGCGATTGCAACGACAATGGCAAGTAAAAAAGAGAGCTTTGCAAAAATTGAATCTATCTTTAGAAAAGTGTGTTCTAAAAAATATCCCAATAAAACGATGAGCTTTTTTCTCAACGGTTGGAAAGCAACACACTTGAAAATGTTGCCTATTTATGGGCTTTCTTGCAGACTCAATACGTTAGGTTTTGAGTGTAAAAATCCTCATCAAAAGCTAGATTACCTAGAAGCTTCAGCGTTTAATGCAAGTACAAGTCATGAAGATTTGGGGCTTGGATTTGATGCAATTTCACACGGAAGATTGTACGATGAGTTCGCCTATGCGATGCTCAAAAGTGATGAGTGGAAATTAAGATATTACGATACGAATGAGGCAAATGATTTTTCAGAGTGGGTTTATCGCAGTATGCTTTTAAATACGATTCCTTATGCTTTATGTATCAACATGGTCTCTGAGTTTTACAACCATGCCGAATACGCATACAGCTATCAAACGTTCAAATACAGCATGGAAAAATTTTATGACCTAAAAGGAAATGTGCTTGAAGACGCTATTCGTTACATTGATGTGCACAACCAGTATGAAACAGAGATTCATCACTTTTTAGCTGTTCTCAATGCTATTCAAAAATACGAAGAGGCTTCAGGTGAGAAGATAACAAAAGCGTTAGTTTCAGAGGTCATTAACACATATATTGATCTTATTTTGCTTGCCTTTGAGGCAATATCTCAAAAATTTGGTAAAGACCTCTAAGAAGGAGTGTAATGATGTCCCAGTCGCCTACCTTAGCATTTAATACCACTCTTTTCAATAATTCAGAAGAGATTATGCGCTATTTAGATGCGTATATTGATCGTTTGCATCAAGAGGCTGATCAGCTTAAAAAATCCCATCAAAGCCTTGCCGATCAATGTTTTAGCTCAGGGGTATTGACCTATATTCCTCTAGGGGGTGGATGTCATACTCATATACTGCTCTTAGGTGGCATGGGACCTTTAGCAGGGGCACATGGGATGAAAGCATGTTTAGAGTTTTTAAAAGATGAGTATTCTATTACCCTTTTTCAAGCCTGTTTTGTCCCAAAGCGAGACTCACTCAATGATATAGCTGCCAGTCTCTTTAAAGCACTGGATCTTGCAGTGTCACAATGCCCTCAGCATAAAAGTATCGAACTGATTGTTTTATGCAATAGCGCTCATCCTTATATGGAGATGGCGCTAAAGTATTTTTACACGCATAGCTCTCATAAAGAGAGAAAAATACGTTTTCATTCTCTTAAGGCGTCTGTTGAAAAAACAAGTGAACGGTTTGGAAAGCTTAAATGTATTGCTTTACAAACCAGTTTTGCGGCACAAATGAGCGTGTATGGAGACTCTAGGCATATTTATTCCTTACACATGATCCCCTCTTTGTCTCAGTACCAAAAACAGCTGACATTAGCTATTGAAGGTGTCAAATCTTTTGATAAAAACAGTATGTTGTTAAATGCAATCAAAGTTTTCCAAGCGTTAAGAGATTATGGAGCAACACGATTGTTAATGGGATGTACCGAAATTCCTATTATTGTGGATTCGCTCAAGCAAAAAGCACCGTATGATATACAAGAGTATCTAGGTTCAACAACCCTTTTTGATCCCTTAATTCTTACCTTAGAAACTTTGACAGATTCAAGGAAATAGATGTTTTCTATCGTTGATTATTTACAAAAATGGGCAAAATTCTCACCTCATACCCCTTTTGTGTATGAAGAAGATAGGTGTTGGAGCTTTAAAACCTTTTATGAGGATGTTTTAAAATTAAGCAGGTTGTTGCAAACAAAAGGGATTGTAAAAGGCGATTATGTCTTGGTGCATTTGGAGCAGAAAAGCCAGCATCTTTTAACGTACATGGCTCTGTTGCAGATAGGTGCTATTTGTGTGCATCTCTATCCTGAACGAGAAAATGATTACGTCATATTTGCCGCTAAAGTGTGCCATGCTAAAGCGATTATTAGTACACATTTTAAAGAGTTATTGAGTGGGTGTATTGTGATTAATCGGCTTGATTATGATGCGTATAAACCTTTGAACGCTAACAATGGAGATAGATCAGAGGTTGCGTATCTGATGTTTACGAGTGGCACAACATCCACTCCAAAAGCCGTACAAACAACACATGAAAATATCCTCTTTGTGACACAAACACTCATACATATGGCTCGTATGGAAGAGCAAAAAGAGAAAGAGGTCATTTTTATGCCTTTAGGTTCTACGGGTGGTTTGGGGCATTTTCATGCGTGTTTGATGCTGGGCAATTCGATACGCCTTTTACCAGGCTTTTATGCGCATATGAATCATGAGAGTCTTGAGATGTTGTTAGATGTCATTGAGCAGGAAAATATTACAGGAGTGTTACTCACTCCTAGCATTATTGTAAAGCTTTTAAAAGAGCATAAAACGAAATTTGCTCTTGTAGGGCAGAAGCTTCATTATGCCCTTGCCAATGTAACACCAATGCGAAAAGAGGTGATTGAAGAGTTGTTGAGCTTACTGCCGTATCTTCATTTTTGTACCTATTATGGTTCTACTGAAGCGAGTCGATGTATTGTGAATGTATGCCGAAACAATAGTGGTTACGAACATTTTACAGGTCGTGTGGTAGAGGGTGTTGAGATAAAGATTGAGAGCATTAATGCACAAGGTGAAGGAGAAATTCTCATTAGAGGTGCGAATGTGATGAAAGGGTATCTTGGAAGAGGAGATGAGGGCTTTATCGATGAATGGTTTAAGAGTGGTGATATAGGCAGAGTGCATGAAAATGGGCTTATTCAAGTACTGGGTCGTATCAAAGATACCATTAGCATTGATGGGTTAAAAATCTTTCCTTCTGAGCTTGAAAATGTTGTACTTGAACATAGAAGTATCAAAGACGCGGGTGTATGTCCCTTAAGCGACGAATGTTCGTTTCATCAAATAGGACTTGTGGTTGTTCTTGATCAGATGACTGATAAAAAGCAGTTAAGCCAAGAGATATATCATCTGCTTAAAACAAAATTTAAAGTAGATGAAACGCCTTTGTATCGTTACAAAATCCCCAAAAAAATCTATTTTGAAGAGAAAATTCCACGAACAGATTTAGGCAAAATCAAACGCGATGATTTAGCCAAATTGTTAGCCAAAAATAATGACCCTTACTTCATAACATTGGATGATTAATGCACAGCGAATATAAAAAATTTTACAGTGAACATTTCAGCAAAGCGCGTTATACACAGTATCAAAATGACTTTGAAGCGCAATCGGGTAAGTTGTATAACCTCTCAACATCGCCTTATTTTGTGAAAGCATCTATGGCTGCAAAGATCAAAAATGAGATTTTACCCATACTCATTAAACTTTTAAGCTCGAAGGCATATCAAGAGAGTGTCTATCAGAGGGGATGGTTCTTGCCTAAAGTTGCTATCACACAAGAAGATTTTGTGGGGTGTGCGGACTTTCACATTAAGGGTGATGCGGTAAAACTCATTGAATTGAACTTCTTTTTGCCAGGCAATATAGGATTTGTAGAGCTTTTTCCTAAGCTCTTCTCCCAAAACTTTGATTACCCTTTTGAAATTTTTGCCGATGGATTTGAGCAAAAGTTAGCCAACTTTCTCAAAAAAAGATTTTTGGGCACTAAAATTGCCTTGGCGGTCAATCATATGGGATTGAGTGTGCACTACTTCGAACACTATAAATATCTGGAAAAGTGTTTGAACGCCTATGGTATAAACGCTACAGTCGTGTATGCAAAAGATGCGAAACTTTCTTCATCAAATAAACCTATGTGGGAAGATGAGGAGTATGATGGTGTTTTTAACATTGTTATTCCTCGTATTTGGGAGCACAATAGCAAAGTGTTTGCAAACTATACAAAGCTTTATAAAAATGTACCTGACCTTTTTTTTCCTAACCCTTGGTGTTGGACGATGGGCGATAAACGATTTTTGACACGGCTTTCACACCTTTATGCGGGTGATTATGGCTTAAATGCGCATGAGGTGGAAATATTACAAGGTATCACGCTTAAAACCCATTTAATGAGTGAGTTTTCAAGTGCTAGAGAAGTGTGTGAATCTTTTAACAATACGAATCGTGTGGTTTTAAAACCGATTGACAACTTCCATACACAAGGTGTTTACATTCAGCCAACACTTCAAAAAATGGAAGAAATTCTCCAAAATGAAGCTGATCATTATGTGGTTCAAGAGCTTTTTAATGCAGAAGAAATCTATTATGAAGATGAAAATTCTATGCCAATTCGTCCTTGGAGAGCACAGCTAAGAACAGAGTTTTTTAATGGTGAATTTTCTAACTTTAGAGCTTATGGCTACAGTGATCCTTTTGGATTAAGCCCTATGATGCCTGTGGTAGTAAGCCACAAATAGCATGGAAAAGCATTTTTTAACGAAGGAGCCTTTTTATTACAGTAAAAAATACGCAGTGCAATATGGATGTGATCTTGCCATTCCCAGTTGGGCAGCGCTTGGAAGTATGGTGGTTTATACACGTTTGATCGAAGCGTTTGCACTCCGTCTTGGAAGAGCACTGAAAATCTTAACGGCACCTCACTTTTACACCGAAGAGAGTATTGCTATCAACGAGTCGTATTATCCCATCTTAGATGAAAACCCTTACATCAAAGAAATTGTCAATGCCGATCTTATTGACCTTAAAATCATGCGTCATGTTTCGCGCGAAATGGATAATTTCCCACAACTTGGGCATATTACTGAAAATATCTGTGCTCCTTGGGGGCTAAAGCCACGAAAATTACATGGGGATTTATACCTTACAAAAGAAGAAAAACAGAAGGCTCTTGAGATGTTAAGTCATTTACCCAGACCTTTAGTTGCACTATGTCCTTATGGAAATTCATCACCGTTAAAAGAGAGCGCTTGGTATGAAAAAAAGTGGTTGAAACTTATTGAAAAGCTTGAGAATTACGTCAGTTTTTTTCAAGTAGGGCACGATAAATTTCATCATAAATCTCTTCCTCTTTTTACACCCAAACATACAACAGTACGAGAGATGATGGCACTGATCTGGGCAAGTGATGTGTACGTTGGGTTTGATACAGGACCATCACACATTGCCGCGGCATTTGAAAAACCTACGCTGGTCATTTGGGATGCGGTACGAAAAACAAAGCTTGAAGAGGCAAAAGAGCGAGGATACGCGCTTGCAACGCTTGGGAGATGGACATACCCACATACAAAAAATATCACATTACTAGGTGAAAAAGAAGATGAAGGCGTTGAGTGGGTTGTTGATTTTATTGTGACGGAGTGTTCAAAGTTTAGTCGAAAAAATTTGGTGGGAGATTTTGTGGTGAATCAATTTAGAAAATGAACTAAAATTCTTAAAATACGTGGTGGAGTGTAGGGGGATCGAACCCCTGACCTCAACGCTGCCAGCGTTGCGCTCTCCCAGCTGAGCTAACACCCCATTGAAGAAAGAGAGTATTTTACCAAGAGAACCTTAAAGATTGGTTTTTATGCGGCATGTTTTTTCGTTTTTTCTAGCTTAATAGCGGAGTATGCCTCTTGAATTTTCTGAAACTTTGCTGTAAAATTTTTCACACTACTTGCATCCTTAGATGCGATGCTATCAGGATGATAAGCTTTAGCAAGTGAAAGGTATTTTTGGCGAATACTTTCTAAGCTTTCTGTTTCATTTGCATTCAATATACTGTAAGGATCATTAGAGTTCATACGCGTTTGCGTAGGGCAGTGTTGACGTTTTTTCTTAACGAGTTTGATGGGCTTATTAGAAGCTAAAAGAAGCTTTTCTAAAAAAGTGGCATTGTGGGTTTTCGAAGCAAAAGCGCAGCTATAATACAAAGAGGTTAAAAATGCTTTTCGTCTTTGCCACTCATGCGATATTTCAAAATTAATCAGTGTTTCATTGACCCAAAAAGAACGACCTAATGCGTGTGTTAAGACGCGGCATATGTGTAAATAGTGAGATGAGTTTTCTGCAACATGAATGGTAATAGAATCAGAAGTGAGATGCAGTTTCATAGTTTCTCCTTTGCTTGAAATAAAAGCAAAATCAATTCCTTTTCAAAAACGCCTTTTTTTCGCCGTTGTTAACGCATTTTTAATATTCTTTAAGTTATATTTTCAGGTACTACACGTGACATTTGTCACGAAATTGAAAATGTCTTGGACTAATAGAAAGGAGATGACGTGAGTAAACGAGTGATTTTAGTGGATGATTCTAAAACAATTCTCGCAACAGCACAAATGGCTTTGGAGGAGATGGTTAACAAGGGGAACATCCAGTTTGCTACCTATCTCAACCCTGCTGAATTACGTGATGCTCTCTTAAATGGCAGTGAGGATTATGATTTACTTATTAGCGATATTAATATGGCGCAGATGAGTGGACTTGACCTTGCAACCGAACTTAAAAGTCATGAAAAATTTAAAAACAGACCTATTTTAATTCTGACAACAGAAAGCTCTCCTGAAATGAAAGCACGTGGCAAAGCCATTGGTGTGACTGGATGGATGGTCAAACCTTTTAGCGATGACAAACTTGTCAAAGCGATCAATATGGTACTGGGGTTATAACAATGGAACCAGCCAAACGAGCAGAAAGGGCGAATAATCGCTTTTTGACTTTTTATTTGGAAGATGAAATCTATGGAGTGAACATCGGTGATGTCAAAGAGATCATTGCGATGATGAAGACGACTCCCGTGCCAAAAACACCCAAGTTTATCAAAGGTGTTATGAATTTAAGGGGCAACATTATCCCTGTTGTTGATATGCGTCTTAAATTTGATATGCCGACCATTCCTCCGCAAATGTACACCGCAATCGTCATTATTAAACTAGCAGAAAAGTTAATTGGTTTTATTGTTGATAAGGTGGAAGAGGTTATTAATGTTGATGATGAACACCTCAGTCTCCCTCCTGAATTTGGAGGGCATATCGATACAAGGTTTATCAAAAATATGGCGCAACATAAACAAAAAGTAGTGATGATCTTAGATCTTCTCGCTCTGTTTGGAGAAGAAGAGTTAAATATGGTACAAAATCTTAGTAAAACAGTTAGTGAACAAGCAAAGGAGAAGTGATGAAGCACGCAACATTAGGATTTAGAATCTCGTTAGGATTTGGGGTTTTAATAGCAATCGTTTTGATTATAGGACTCACAGGCATTATAAATATGCGTAGTGCCTCTTCTGATTCTTCACGTTTATCACAAATTTACGTTCCTGAAGTGAGCATTGCTAATGATATTTTGCAAAATGTAAGTGCTGGACGTTATAACATTCAAGCGTTCTCTGACCTTGATGATGAAAATGCACTCACAAAAGCAAAGAAAAATTTTGCTGAATTGCAAACCAATTTAGCAAAAGCCGAGGAATTAGGCAAAAAGTACAATCTTAAAAAGCTTTTAGAGCATCAAAAAAATGCGACGAAATCACTTGTAGATTATTTGGCATCGGTTGAGCGCAGTGAAAAAACACTTGCAAAGAAGAAAACATTAGATGCAGCCATGGTCAGTAATGCGGCTATTTTTCTTAAAAGTACTTCGGAGTATCGTGCAGCTCAAGAAGAACTTTTTGCTAAAGAGATTAATGAGCGTGCAACGCCTGTGGTATTGAAACAACGTTATGAAAAACTCGAAAAATTAGGGGATATTTTAGACGTTGCGACCTATTCTAGGGTGTATGGACAACGAGCACAAGTGTTACGTGATCCTGCTGTTTTAGACAGTGCTATTCAAAAATTTGATGCTATTTACAAACACATTAGTACGCTTAGAGCTCAAACAACCGATACGCTCAACTTAGGCTATCTTAGTGCCATGGAAGCTTCTGTCAAAGTGTATGAAAACTCTCTTAAAGGTTTTGTGAGTGTAATGCAAGAGACCAATGAAGAGCAAAAAACACGCGCTAAAATTGGAACTGAACTTAACACCGCGATTGATGCCATTATTGAGGAGGGATTTAGCACGATTGTTGACATCGCTAATGAATCTAGCACTTCACTAGATAAAGCATCGTGGATTATGATTGTGGGCGTCATGGTAGGATTGGTTCTAAGTATTCTTATCGCATTTTTCTTGATTCGAAGCATTGTGAGAGTTGTGGTTGAGTCTGTTAAATCACTCTCTGAAGGTACCGCACAAGTGGTCAGTGCAAGTGAGCAGATTAGCTCTGCATCTGTTTCATTGGCAGAAGGTGCAAGTTCTCAAGCGAGCAGTGTGGAAGAAGTGAGTGCAACCATAGAGCAAGCAACCGCTAGTAACAATCAAAATGCCGACAACAGTCGTGAAGCTAACCTTCTTGCCCAACACTCAAACGATGCGGCACGCCAAGGCAATCAACAAGTGGCAGACCTTATGATTGCAATGGAGAAGATCACAGACTCTTCTCAAAAAATAGCAAAGATTATTAAAACCATCGATGAAATTGCTTTCCAAACTAATCTTTTAGCACTTAACGCAGCTGTTGAAGCAGCGCGTGCGGGAGAACATGGACTAGGTTTTGCCGTGGTTGCAGAAGAGGTCAAAAATCTTGCTGAGCGTAGTGCGGGAGCGGCTAAAGAGATTACGGGTATTATTGAGGCAAGTATTGATCAAGTGAAAGTAGGAACAGAAGTTGCGAATCGTACCAAAGAGTCATTTGGTGAAATTCTCTTAAGTATCAAGAAAACATCGGATCTTATTGGTGAGATTGCTATTTCTGCCAAAGAACAAGCTGAAGGTATGAATCAAATCGCTACAGCAATGGGATCAGTCGATCAAATTACCCAGCAAAACGCGTCCGCTTCTGAAGAGACAGCAGCTGCCGCAGAAGAGCTCAATGCTCAAGCGCTCTCCATGTTAGAGAGTGTTGCGGAAATTGCAGCCCTCGCAGGATACGATATGGGAAAAGAAGCTCTAAAGAGCAACCCTTCTAAACGTATTTCAACAGCAAGCCTTAGCATACCTCCAAAACGTATAAGTATGGCACCTAAAAAAGCGAAACCAACGTTTAGTTCTACCACAAAACGCAGTAATGAAGAGGTGTTCCCTTTAGACGAAGATGATTTAAAAGAGTTCTGATTTTATTTTGAAACCGTAAGAAGGGTACGCGATGTATATAGATGGAGATGTGCTAGAACTTGATATCGAGATGGATTTAGAAGAGGTTAAAACGCTTCAACTCTTCATTCAAGATCGCCTAAATTATATTGAAGAGATTGTTTTATTGCGTTCTCGTGATGGTGTTCCCTCTACGTCAGCACTTTTTTCGTTGCTTTTTTGGATAAAACGCAAAAAACCTTCCATCAAGATTGAGTTTATCGAATCGATGAATCTTAATCTTGAGTCGTATGGAATGATGAATTGGATTGCCCATGAGTAGAGAAAAACTAAGACAAATCTTTATTGAAGAGGCAAATGAAATCATCGAAAAGATGGATGTTGACATTTTAAATTATGAAGAATCACCTAGTGATAAAGCGCTTCTTAATGAAATTTTTAGAGGGGTTCATACGCTCAAAGGCAGTGCCAATGCCTTTAACTTCTCACGTCTTGGTGAGTTCGTTCATCACTTTGAAGATGTACTTGATTTATTTAGAAACAGTGATGCAATTGTGCATAGTAGTGATGTAGATCTGTTTTTAGAAAGTGTCAATGTCATCAAAGAGACACTTGTGTGTGAGGTTGAAGAGCGTGCAACCCTTCCTTCAGAGTATGCTTCTTGCCTTCTCAAAATTCAACACATTCTTGCACAGGTAGATGATGGTTCATCCTTGCAAGAGAGCTCTAACAACGATCTTTCTTTAGAGTTTGGCAATGAAGCGTTTGCATCAGCACCTTGCACTTTGGATGAAGAGGCTTTTTTAAGTGATCTTCACGAAGGAGAATTGCTGTATAAAATTGGGTTAAAACTCGATGAAGATATTTATTTGCGTGGGTTTGACCATTTCTTGTTTTTCAAAAATCTTTCTCATATAGGAAGGATTTTAGCTTCGTATTGGAGTGAGCCTTTGCATGAAGAGCTCTTTGATGTAGAGCGCAATGTGATCAAAGAGGTCATTGTCTATTTTGCGAGTACCAAAGATCAAGAGAGTGTTGCTGATATTTTCGCTTTTTTGGAAGAAGAAGAGTTTTGGGTCGAAGCCATTAAAACTAAACCTCTTTTAGAGCAAAGTGCTGTTTTAGAGCAAAAAAGCGCTCCTATGGAAGAGAAAGAGGAGACGAAAAAAAGTAGCATTGTTTCTAAAAATTTCCTCAAAATTGATGCCCTTAAATTGGATGAGTTGTTTGACTCGATTGGTGAGCTAGTCATTGCGCAAAATTATCTGGGTGAAAATACTAAAATCAAAGCAATCGCTGATGCAGAAGTAACGAAGACGATTGAAAATCTCTCAAAAATTACACGTTTGATTCAAAATCGCGTGATGAGTTTGCGGATGATTCCTATCAGAGACACATTTGATAAAATGAAACGGGTTGTAAGGGATTCGTCTAAAAAAGTCAATAAACCAATTCATTTAGTACTTGAAGGCGAAGAGACCGAGATTGATAAGACGATGGTGGAAGCGCTCTCTGATCCTTTAGTGCACATTATTCGCAATGCGATTGATCATGGCATTGAAAGTTCCATTGAGGAGCGTCTCAATGCAGGTAAAAGTGAAGAGGGCATTGTAACACTCAGAGCCTATCATCGAGGTGGTAATATCATCATTGAAGTGAAAGATGATGGACGAGGAATTAACAAAGCGAAAGTGTATCAAAAAGCCCTAGAAAAGGGCATTATTGAAAAAGATGACATCCTCAGTGAATCTGAAATTTATGGGCTTATTATGCAGCCAGGTTTTTCAACAGCGGATGTGGTGAGCGATATCTCAGGACGTGGCGTAGGGCTTGATGTGGTTAAAACAGCCATAGAAGCGGTGCGTGGAAAAGTGGATATTAGCTCAGAAGAGGGTAAAGGGACAACCTTTTCCATTGTGCTACCTCTAACGCTTGCAATTATCGATGGTATGATTGTTCGTTGCAGTGATAAAATTTTTATCATTCCAACCTTGTGCATCACTGAGTCGTTTAGACCACATGAAGAGAGTGTTCATAGTGCGAGAGGCAAAGAGGAATTTGTGCAGTTGCGTTCAGATCTGCTGCCAATAGTTCGCCTAAACCACGTTTTAGAATTGGACGAATGTAGGCCAAATCCTTGGGAATCCACATTGGTTTGTATTGAAAATGTTCGAGGTAAATTTGCACTTTTAGTGGATGAACTTGTAGGAAGACAACAGGTCGTCATCAAGACGTTGGGTGGATTTTTAGCGAAAACTGAGGGAGTAAGTGGAGGAGCTGTGATGGGCAACGGCGAAATAGCTCTGATCTTAAATGTTGAAGAGTTGTACTGATGGAAAGGCTCGTTTTAAAGCGCAAAGAATTTACGCTTTTACAGGCTTATATTTATCAGCATATCGGTATTAGCTTAGGTGATCACAAGATCTATTTGGTACAAGCCAGACTGGCTAAACGCGTCAAACAGTTGGGGTTAGAGAGTTTTGGTGAGTATTATGACTATTTAGTTGCTGATACCAAAGGGGTAGAACTTGAGTATCTCTCTTCGTTAATCTCAACTAATGTGACCTCATTTTTTAGAGAACAGAAACAGTGGGAGTTTTTAAAGGCCCATCTTTCTTCCATTCTTGCACGCTCAAACGGCAGGTTACGCATTTGGTCTGCGGCGTGTTCAAGTGGTGAAGAGCCTTATAGTATCGCGATGTTTTTAGCAGAGCATCTTCCCAATTATAGGCAGTATGATATAAAAATTTTAGCAACAGATGTTTCCTCAAAAGTCCTTAAAATAGCTATGGCAGGACTTTACCCGCAAAAAGCGGCTTTGTCATTAAAAGAGGAGTATGTTCGCAAGTACTTTACACCCATTATGCTTGGTGATGAAGCGCACTATGGCATTAGTGAAGAGCTTAAGAAGAATATTGTTTTTCGTGAGTTCAATCTGGTCACAGGAGATTATCGTTTGTTTGCGAACAAAGCATTTGACATTATTTTTTGTCGTAATGTCATGATCTATTTTGATAAGCCAACCCAGAGCGCTCTTGTGGATCGGTTTCATTCGATTTTACATAAAGAGGGGTATCTTTTTATCGGAAGTTCAGAAGCACTGACCGATATGAAAAGAGAGTTCAAATCTAAAAGTGCTTCAATCTATCAAAAGGTGTAACATGAGTCCGATACAAAATTTTGATGATGTCAGTGATGCTACTTTGTTAGAAGAGGTCAAACGTAGATTTGATCAAAAAAACAGTACGCTTGAAGAGATGGCATTTTTAACGAAAAAGCTTTATGTTCTCAATGAGAAGCTTAAAGAGCATGATTCCATCAAGGGTGAATTTCTCTCATTGATTAAAAATGTTTTCAATAATCCGCTGAGTTCACTGCTTAATCTCTCTTCGATGATGCGTAAAAATGAGGACACGCCTAAAACGCAAAAGATGAAACTGCTTTTAGATATGGAATTACGCAAGCTTGATTTTCAGCTCAATAACATTTTTACAGCAGCAGAGATTGAGGCAGGTGAGATTGCCAATTATTGGAGTGAAGTGGATTTGAGGCTTCTTTTGGAAGAGGTTAAAGAGGCGTTTAATTATCTGATTGAAGAGAAAGAGCTTGTCTTTATTTCGCATATCAGTGTTGATCGCGTCATTGTAAGTGATGCTAAAAAGCTGCATACGATTTTTGCCAACCTCATTTCAAACGCATGCGAATACTCATTTCCGCATCAAAAAGTTGTGATTGATATTACAGTAGAAAATAGCGACACCTTGTTGTTGAGTATTACCAACACAGGGGATGTCATTGATAAAGATCCCAATAAAGAGATTTTCAGCCGTTTTAAGAGAGTGCATGTGCATGAAAGCAAGGCACGAACATCGGTTGATGGGTTAGGTTTAGGGCTAAGTATCGTCAATGCGCTTGTTGAATCGCTTGACGGGGAAGTGGATTATCGTTCAAATGAAGAAGCAACGGTTTTTACCATTAGAATGAAACTTCAAGATAATGAAAAAGCAGAAGCACTGATGAGTGAGAGTGCCAATGAATTTATGTTTGATGATACTCAAGAGATGAAAGAGTTTTGATGCTTCCTCGTAAATTTATCCATGTTGGAGAGATTTTTGTGGGTATCAAGCCAACGGAGATTGTTACCGTGCTCGGTTCATGTGTTGGGGTATGCTTGTATGACAAAGTGGAACTCATTGGTGGGATGAACCATTATCTGTTACCTTTGTGGAATGGCAATGGGTTAGAAAGCCCAAAATATGGCAATGTGGCTATTCCAAAGTTGATTGAAAATATGGAAAACATAGGCTGTCTTAGACGCAATATGGAAGCAAAGATTTTTGGAGGAGCCAATATACATCGTGCCAATTCAGAAGGACAACTCATAGGCCAAAAAAATGTCTTAATCGCAAAAGAGATTCTAAGACAATGGAATATCCCTATCAGAGCCGAAGATACAGGAGGCAATAACGGAAGACGGATTATGATGATTAGCGATGCGAATCGTGTTATATTGAAATACGTTCAAAATGAGATTATGGAATGATTCGTGTCCTTATCGTCGATGACAGTGCGACAGCTCGTCACACGCTTCGAGAAATTTTGGAGAGTGATGCGAGGTTAGAAGTAGTGGGTTTGGCGGCAGATGCGTACATCGCTCGTGATATGGTTGTGGAATTAAAACCTGATGTCATTTGTTTGGATGTGGAGATGCCACGTATGGATGGTGTCACATTTTTACAAAAGCTGATGCTTCATTATCCAATTCCTGTGGTGATGGTTTCTTCTTTAACGCGTAGCAGTGCTAGAATCACGCTGGATGCGCTTGAAGCGGGGGCTGTGGATTATGTGGCAAAGCCCCATTCGTATATTTATGATGGAAAAGATGAGATCAAAGAGGAGTTGATTCACAAGGTCATTAATGCCTCGCATGCGAGGGTTCAAAAAAAAATCCCTCAGTTCAAGGGTAAAATAAATTGTGCAAGTCTTGCAGAGACAACCCATAAAGTCGTTGTTATCGGTTCGAGTACAGGCGGTACAGAGGCGTTAAAGGTTGTGCTTGGAGGACTTCCTAAAAATGCTCCTGCGGTATTGGTGGTTCAACATATGCCGCAAAGTTTTCTTGAGTCGTTTGCCACAAGGCTCAATCAGATGTGTGCTGTTGATGTGAAGATGGCACGCAATGGTGAGTTTGTACAAACAGGAACCGTCTATATTGCCCAAGGCGGTAAACATATGGTGCTAAGACGCTCAGGTGCAAAGTATTTTATTGAGATTGGTTTGGGAGAAAAAGTGAGTGGGCATTGCCCAAGCGTGGATGTGTTATTTAACTCTGTTTCAAAAGTAGCAGGGAGCAATGCCGTTGGTGTGATTTTAACAGGGATGGGAAGTGATGGTGCGCGTGGGGTATTGCATATGCACGAAGCGGGTGCTAAAACCATTGCCCAATCGGAAGAGAGTTGTGTGGTATTTGGAATGCCCAAAGAGGCGATTAAACAAGGCGGTGTCGATAAAGTCGTGCCACTAGGTGAGATAAGTCAAGAGATCGTTAATCTATTAAAAAGCGAGTAAAGAGCTATGATAGAAGATTTTTTTAACAAAAAGCCATCCATTGTTTTGATCGGTAGTATGGCGAATAACCCTATCGTTGTAGCAAAGGCACATATGCTCTGCAATCATGTTTTTAAAGCACAGAATGCGGAAGAACTTTTAAACCTTGTTTATCTTCATTACCCTAATTTGATTTTTGGCTCAGTAACGCACGAGGAGACATCTTATTTGGATGCACTTTCGTGGATTAGAAAACTCAAAATGAATACCTATATCACACTCTATTTTGATGAAACGCATATGCGTTACTTAAACGAGATTATGGATTTGAAGTGCCAGAGATATTGTTATGCGGACTCCAAAGAAGAAGCGATTTTAACAGAATTAGAAGAGAGTATCTCTTTGGCACTTCATGAAGCAGTGTATCATCAATTTAGAGTTTATTTTCGTGCCTTTGTTGAACATTCCATTGTTTCAAAATCGGATCTTGAAGGTAACGTAACGTTCATAAACGATAATTTTACAAAAATCACAGGTTACACTAAAGAGGAGATTTTAGGTAAAAGTCATAATATCTTAAAACATCCTAGTAATGGGGTCGAAATTTACCAAGATTTATGGAATACCATAACCAAAGGCAATGTGTGGAGAGAAAGAGTCCTCAATCGCAACAAAGATGGAAGTGACTTTTGGGCAGATACGATCATCATCCCTTTTCAAGATGAAATCACAGGAGAAATCGTGGAGTATCTTGCGATTAGACGTGATATTACACAAATGCTTACTGAAAAAAAAGAGATTATCGCAAAACAGATTCAAGCCGATGAAGAGATGAAACTTTCTGAAGCAAAAGATGCGTTTTTAATTCTTTTTACCCATGAGCTTAAAACACCGCTCAATGCTATTTTAAATTTTGCACAGTATCTCTATAAACACATGCCACATATCGATGAAGTTCCTAAAGCAAAAAGGCTTTATCTTTTAGAACAAATTTATAAAAGCGCATCTTCGATGTTGGAGAATGTGACCAATATTTTAGATCTAGGAAAATTGCGCCATCAAAAATTGCACTACAACCTCATACTCTTTAATGTCAAAGAGAGCATTTTAGATGTCATTGAAAAGCATGGAGCATTGGCGTTAGAACACAAGAGAACAATGCTCTTTCAAAGTGATGGAAGCGATCCTTTTCTGACCAGTGATGAATATCGCTTTAAACAGATTCTTTCCAACATCCTCTCCAATGCAATCAAATATGGTAATACCATTGTTGAAATTTTCCTTATTTCTGATAGTGAAAAAATAGAGATTATTGTACAAGACGATGGCAAAGGAATCAAAGATAAAGAGGAAGTTTTTGAGCTTTATACCCAAAGTTCTTCAGGTCCTAGTGGAATCGAGAAAAAAGGGACAGGCATTGGACTTCATTTTGTAAAACTATTGTGTGAAGGGCTAAAATTAGAGTGTAAAATTGAAGATTCACTCACACTTGGTGGGGCTAAATTTATTTTAACGAAGCGACTAAAGGAGCAGAAAAATGTATAAAGTATTGATTGTTGATGATAACGATAACAACAGACTCACGCTCAACCTTTTGCTTGAAGAGGTAGAAGATATTGAAGTGTATGAAGCAGAAGATGGACAAGTTGCGGTAGAGATGTGTGTCAAAAATGATTTTGATTTGATTTTTATGGATATTATGATGCCTAATCTTGATGGATTTGAAGCGACTAAATACATCAAGCAAGTCAATAAAAAGTGCATGATTATAGCTCTTAGTGCTTTGGATGATGAGGTGTCTAAACACAAAATGCTCTCTTTAGGTGCAGAAGATTATCTCACAAAACCATTAAACGCAGACCATTTTTTACAACGTATCAAACAGTATCTGCGTATCATTGAATTACGCAATAAACAAATTCATAAATTTCCAAAAGCCCTCAATCCTTTTAATGCGCATGTCTTTCACCGAAACATAACGTTTCGTATTGACGATGAAGAAGCACTAGCGCAATATTGGGATTATTGGCTCAATGGCGAAAAAAATATTATCAATCTAAGCGATTGTGTACGCCTTATCTATGGATTTAGCTTATGGCTCTTAAAGCATGATTATGAGTGCAGTATTGTGGTTGAAGAGAATGAAGAAAAAATGTATATGATGCTTTTACAAGTTAAACCTCTTCGTAGTAATATCATTAAAAATATCTTACTTAAGCATTTCCCAAACGCTAAGTATATTCTTTCAAACGATATGCTGACCTTTCAATTAGACAAAGAGATTAAGCACAATAATGGGGTTGTTGAAGTCAGTGATGAAGCAAAAAAAATTCTCTCAAAAACACACGATAATGTTCTTAGTGCAGTAGATTATATCAACAATACAGCTATCTCCTTCCTCTCAAAAATCGATGGTTTAGAGATGATTAACGATGAGACAGATAAAGCTATCTTAGTATTTGAAAAAGAACCGACAAAACATAATCTAACGATTATTTATGAGAATTTCCAAGAGTATGCAGATATACTTGAGGAGCTGATGGATTTTGAGCATTTGGGTTTTGCCGTTCAAACGCTTATCAATTTTTTAGGAACGCTGACGGAAGAGCAATTTGATGCGGAAAAATCCAAACGGCTTGCTGCAATGCTTCTCAACCTTTTACATGATTTATCATCATGGAGAGAAAATGTCTTTATCACCCAAGTAGCACGTGATATCCACTACCTTGATTCTTCACTTTTAAGTTCATGTATCCAAATTGAAGCAATATTTGAAGAAAAAAGTGTCGATGTCAATCATGATGACGATATAGAGTTTTTCTAAAAGGGAGTATGCCACCTCTTTTTAGAAGTGGCATTCTTTTTAAGATTGATGATGGATTTTATAGGTATTGCGACCTTCTGCTTTAGCGACGTAAAGTGCGAGGTCCGCGTTTTTAATGAGTTGATTGAAGTCCGTTCCATGATTTGGAAAGAGACTAATACCAATGCTAGTAGTAACCGCGAGGTCAAGATGACGCACTCTAATAGGTTGTGCAATGGCTTGAATCAGTTTGTTTGCAATATGTTTAAGGCTCTTCTCATCTTCAATATCATCGACTAAAATAATGAATTCATCGCCTCCAAAACGCGCAACCGTATCCGTTTTGCGTGTAGCCAGTAGCAGTGTTTTTGCCACATGAATCAAAATCATATCGCCTACATCATGGCCGAGTGAGTCATTAATCTCTTTAAAGTTATCCAAGTCTAAAAAGAGTACACCAAATTTTCGTCCACTGCTTTGATTGTTTTCGACTAAGAGTTGAAGTCTTTGGTTAAGCAGAGTACGATTGGCTAGTGACGTGAGGTGGTCATAATGCGCTTGTTTATAAATGATATCTTTTTGTTTGACCAGTTTATTTTTAGCTGTTTCAAGCTTTTTAATGGTCGCGTTAGCCACTCTGATTGCACGCGCGAGCTCTTCACTTTCTTTATTGCATTTGGCTTTTTCTTCCATCAAACTGGTTTGATCATAAATAAGCACCGTTACCTGTTTTTTCTCAAGATTGTAAGGAATGATAGTGACATCTTGTTGCATAAATTCAAAAATAGATTTGGTCGTAATGGAGTTTTTCATCGGAAAAAGATAGTGGTTAGAATCTGCCGTAAAAAACGAAGGACCATTAAGCGTTAACGCTGTTTTGATATGGCGTTTAAGAGATTTGAGACGTTCTGGTGAGAGATCAAACAAATTTAAGAGATTTTTCCCAATACAACTGTTAGCTTCAATATCGCTATGTACCGCGAACCATTTGTTGACATAGTAAATATTGAGATCAGCATCAATCGTTAAAATACCCACATGAATGGAATCAATAATTTTTTCGCAATTTATCATGATTATAACTTATCAATAGTGCTTTTAAGTTGCTCAAGCATCTCGTTGTTAAGAAGAATGAACATGTGCCCTAAGATATTCTCTTTTTCAATATCAAGTGCCGTTTTAATGACAATAACATTGTCATATCCCTCAATTTTCTCGTATTTGTCCATCTCTGAAATTTCGCGTTTTTCAATAGAAGGCACTTTAAAAATCGTCTCTCCATGAATAATTTCACAGAATTTGCCAATACACGCAGAGGTAATAATATTGGTCAGCTCCATAATGGAAGATTTAATATCACCTTCATCTTCTACATTTTGTTTGAGTAAAAGATTGCAAAATGCACGTGCAGAGTAGTTGTTAAACACAAAGAGTACTTCACCATTAAATGAGCCGAGAAAGCGTTGTTTAGTGAGGTAGAATTCATACTCTTCTTCCAAAACCTCGATAATTTTATCGTCTAATTTGTGAATATCAATGCTTGAAATCTCAGGAATATGAAGTTTGGCATGATTATCGAGCATATCACCAATTAAAGAGGCTGAAAGTCCAAATGAGACGTTAATCAACTCCTTTAAAACATCTTCTTGCTGTGGATTAAAATAGTGTTTTGTCATTTAAAATACCAACTTTAACAGTGTTGTTCTAAACTCTTCTTCATCGATAGGTTTGGAAATAATGGCTGAAGCACCAAGGCTCAAAACCTTCTCTTTGGTGCTTTTTTGGCGATCCGCCGAAATCATCACGACCAATGCTTCTGGGTTGATGGCACGAATGCGCTCAAGCGCTTCAAAACCATCAATAACAGGCATGGTGATATCTAAAAAAACGATATCAGGTCGATGTTTTTCATAAAGTGTTATCGCTTCTTCTCCATCGCAGCCTTCGATAATTTCAGCATTTTCAACAATTTTTTTTGGGATCATTTCAATAAGCCATTTACGTGATATTTTTGAATCGTCAACGACTAAAAAAATCATTTTATTTGATAAGCTCATCTCATAATCCTCATATTTAAATTCTATAGATTAAATGGTACAAAAATTATCTTTAAAAAACTATATAAGATATTTTTTAGCATCATCTTTACTTTCAAAAGGAGATGCTTCTACACTTTTTTCGCCAAGATAAAGCGCATAAGTTTGTGTTGGAAGGGCTTTTGTAAATGTCAGTACAATACGACACGCAAGTGCTTCATCTGGGCTTGAGGCATTGTGGCTGAGTAAAGAAGAAGGCGCACTCATCGCTTCATTGACTTGTAAAAGAGTAAATTTTGGATTATTCAACGCTTCTAGGATCTCATTTTCTTTTTCATTACGTCCAATGACGAGTTTTGAGCCATCTGGTAGTCTAAAATGTCTGCCATTTTTCAGTATTTCGATATCTTCTTTTGCAAAGTCATCATGGGCCACAAAATCGCGCAAACGTGCACTAAATTGAACGTCTGTGAGCAAACATCCACCCGCTGGGCTTGGATAATCTTCCCAGCCTAACTCTTGCGCTAAAGCAAGTTGTGCATGACGTCCACGCCCATTAATGCCTAAAAGTTTGCTTCGATCCACCCAGCCTTCACGCTCTGGTTTTGTTTCTTCCATCACAAGAGCACATAAGGGGCGAAGAATCAGGTCTTCATCAATATCATCCGCTATCTTTTTCACGAGTCGTAGAGCATCTTTATTTTGACTCATAGGACGCTGTCCTACGACTTCTCCTGTTGCGATAAATGAAGCGCCATAACGTGGTAGAAGCGATTTTGCAACACTGAACATAAACCCATGACAGTCAATGCAAGGGTTAAACTGTTTACCATAGCCGTATTTGGGGCTAAAGAGCACTTTTTGAAGGTATTCGTCACGCACATCGATGACTTCTAGCGTGGCACCTGCAATTTGGGCGCGTCGCTTAAGCGTTTCAAAATGGTCTTCTTTGACACCAAAACCAATGTTAATGTGTAAGGCAATGACTTCAATGCCCTGACGTGTTAAAAGTTTCATGGCGAGCATGCTGTCAAGCCCGCCGCTATAGAGTACTAATGCTTTCATACGGAACCAATTCACCTTGTTTTAATTTCATCATTTTTTCTTGAATTTTTCGGATCAAGAACTGTTTTTTATCATAACTCAGCTCTTTTGCCATTTTAATTTCTTGGAATTTTTCGTTGTAGTAGTGGTATAAAAATGCCACCATTGACGCGATCAATGCTTTTTCATCGTACACCTTAATATCTTCCCAGAGCATAATGCGTCTGAGTTTTGGATGTTCAAATTGATTCTCCAAAAGCAGCGAAAACTCCTCTTGGTGTGTCTTGAACATCGAACTATCGATGGTATCAAGAACGGTGTCAATGAGACTTGGCTCACTGAGAATCGTTTTGATAATGGTAAGCTCTAGCATATCTTCAAACACACGCTCTTTTTTATCGAGTCTTTGAGGTTTTTGATGCGTTTGAATTTTCACCAAATTGTGATGCAAGCCCAGTTTTTCAGAGAGCATTCCTGTATAGCTTTCTTGAATAGCCTGTGGGAGGGTTTTAAGATAACTCATTGCCTCATTGAGCGCTTGCTGTTTAGCTAAAGGATCTTTGAGATTGTACTTTTTAACCATACGCTCTAATGCAAACTCAATGAAGGGCTGCGGTGTACGGAAAAGATGATTGAGTGCATCAATGAGGTTGTTTTGTACCATATCGGCAGGGTCCATTCCATTGCCAAAAAGAACAACGCCTCCCTTTATACCGTGACCACTTAAAAGCAATGAAGCTTTAAGTGCTGCATTGATACCCGCATCATCGCCATCATACGCCACAATCACTTCAGGATCACCTCTGGTTATGAGCGGAATATGCTCGTTGGTCAGTGCTGTTCCAAGTGTTGCCACTGCATGGGTAAATCCCGCTTGATGGAGCATGATGACATCGAGGTAACCCTCGGTGATGATGATGGTTTTTCGTTTATGAATGCTCTCTTTTGCAAGGTGATACCCATAGAGTAGTTGGGATTTATTAAAATGCTTGGTTTGAGGCGAATTCACATATTTTGCTGGATGATTCGAAAGGGTGCGGCCACCAAACCCAACAAGCCTGTTGCTCGGCGTATAGATAGGAAAGGTAACCCGTTCTATGAATCGTGCATAGGGTTGATTGCTCTCACCAATGCCTGCTACACCATACTCGATGCTCTCACTCATGGCGTAACCACGGCTGCTTAAGAAATCAAGTGTCGCAAATGAAGCAGGAGCATAGCCTATTTCAAATTTTTCAATTGAAGCTTCAGAAATGCCTCGTTTGGCGAGGTACTCTTTGGCAAAAGGCGTTTTGTCGAGCTGTTTGACATAAAAAAGATTGAGCGTTTCCATCAGTTTACGATCTTCTTTTTTGATACCTTCGTTGGTTGTATAGGTGAGTGAAAAGTTAACCATATTTGCCAATTTTTCAATGGTTTCAGGGTAAGTTAGCTTTTCATATTCCATGACAAATTTGATGCTATCTCCACCTGCGCCACAGGCAAAACAATGGTAAATCTGTTTTGATGGACTCACAACAAGGCTAGGTGTTGTATCGTTGTGAAAAGGGCATACGCATTTATAGTTTGCACCGTTTTTTTTCAGCTCCAAATAGGAGCCTACGACATCAACAATATCAAGTCGTTGTTTGAGGTTTTCTATGGATGTTTTATCTATCATGGTCTTATTATATCAAGTTTGCTATAATAGACATCTTTACAAACTTTTACATGCGAAGGTTTATGTTTTGGATAATTTTTTTATAGCGTATCGCGATCCTCTTTTTGGTGTCATCATTTTGTTTGCGATTGTCTTTGTGATCTCTTTTTCCAACTATTGGTGGGGAGTGTTCAAAAGCAAAGAAGAGAAGCAAAGTATCGATAAATTTGTTAAAAAATTTGAGATTGTCACCGATGAAAACGAGTATAAAAAGCTTTTAGAAGATGCTTCTATTCCACTTGAATCATTAGCTTTGCTTGCGCATGCATATGCAAAAAGCGGTGATTATGAAAAAGCGATCAATATTTATCTGGTGACACTGAAGCGCGTTAAAGGAAAGGATGAAAAACAGTATCTGCTTTCTACGCTTGGAAAAACGTATTTTAAGGCAGGCTTTCTAAGACGCAGCTCAGAAGTTTTTTTAGAGTCTTTGCGCCTACATCCACGAAACGAAGAATCTTTGAAGTACTTAACCGTAGCCTACGAACAACTTCAAGAGTACGCTAAGGCTGAAGAGGTACTTGATTCACTGGAAGAGTTGGGTGCAAAAGTTACCCTTCAAAGAACCTATCTACAAGCACTCGCTACAATTAAAGAGAGTCGTCTCAAAGAGAGTGAAAAAATTCAAAAACTGTTAGAGCTCTGCCAAATAGCTCCTTTTTTAAAACGAAAAGTGTTTGAGTACATGCAAGAAAATGGCATTAAAATTGAAGCTTCTTTTTTTGAGACCTTGCCATTTAAAAATATGATCGATCTTTTGTGGTATGTCGATCCGATGGTTTACAACATTGTTGACTCAAAAGATCCATTGGTACAGCAAGTCGCTATGGCGCGTGGGCTTATTCCTTACACGGAAACAGAACAAGAAGCACCATTTGCACTCGATGTTCTTGGAAAACTTCACAACATTGGTTATACCAAAGCAGGGCTTGGTTTTGAGTATCTCTGTTTTGAGTGTAAACAGGTTTTTCCTATCCATTTTTACAGATGCCCTCACTGTCAAAGCATCGATACTGTAACGATTCAAACAACGCTCATTAAAGCTGATGATGAAGAAAATATCTCTTTTCTGTGATGGTTCTTCTCTTGGAAATCCAGGAGCAGGTGGTTATTGCGCGATTTTACGTTTTGGGACAGTGGAAAAGATCGTCAGTGGTGGAATGGCAAATGTTACCAATAACCAGATGGAACTATTAGCGGTTATCGAAGGACTCGCAGCGCTTAAAGAGCCATGTGATGTAACACTTATCAGTGATTCGAGTTATGTCATTAAAGGGATTAACGAATGGTTAGAGGGGTGGAGGCGTAAAAATTTTGCCAAAGTGAAAAATCCAGAACTATGGCAACGTTATCTTGAAGTCTCAAAAAGCCATAAAGTTCATGGCATTTGGGTAAGAGGACACGATGGCCATGTGGAGAATGAAATGTGCGATAGAATCGCTAAAGAAGAAGCAACCAAAGTAAAAATAGGCTAAGTAGCTTTTCTGCCTCGAAGAGGCTAGCTTTAGTGCCCTAGTGGCTAACGTAGTTTTTAGGCTTTGCCTAAAAGCGTCATAAAAATGACAAAGGAAAGATAATGCAAAAAAGACTAGAAGCGTTACAGAAGCGTTTGGGTTATCAGTTTAGAGATCAAAATCTGATAATCGAGGCACTTACGCACAAAAGTTCTAAACAACCCTACAACAACGAGCGCTTGGAGTTTTTAGGCGACGCGGTACTTGATCTCATCGTTGGTGAGTATCTTTACCACGAATTTACTGAAGTAGCCGAAGGTGAGCTCTCTAAACTTCGTGCTTCACTTGTCAATGAAAAAAGTTTTGAGAAACTGGCACGCTTGCTTCATTTAGGTGAGTACATTTACATCTCGTTAGCGGAAGAAAATAACAATGGTCGTGAAAAACCTTCTTTACTTTCCAATGCGTTTGAAGCGATTATTGGAGCACTTTACCTTGAAGCAGGACTTGAAAAAGCTAAAAATTTAGCGATTGCTCTTTTGGAAGAGGCATACCCAAAAATCGATATGGATGCAATCTTTAGAGACCATAAAACGACGTTGCAAGAGTTGACGCAAGCACATTTTGGTATGACACCAGAATATCGTTTGGTACGCTCCTTTGGACCTGACCATAAAAAAGAGTTTGAAATAGCTGTATCGGTTCGTGGACGTGATCTAGCACTTGCGAGTGGAAAAAGTAAAAAAGAGGCGCAACAAAAAGCCGCGATGCTTGCCCTTGACATCTTAAAAAAAGAGATCCGATGAGTAGCAATACATTTGGAAGACATTTTAGTTTTACGACATTTGGAGAATCACACGGCAGAGCTCTAGGCTGTATCGTCGATGGCGTACCAGCAGGTTTAGAGATCGATGAAGCTTTTATACAAAGTGAGTTAGATAGACGAAAACCAGGTCAGAACAAATACGCAACAGCCCGAAAAGAGGGCGATAAAATAGAGATTTTAAGCGGTGTTTTTGAAGGTAAAAGTACAGGCACACCGATTGCTATGGTGATTTTCAATGAAAATCAAAAAAGCGGTGATTATGACAGTGTCAAAGACCTTTTCCGTCCAGGTCACGCAGATTTTACCTACTTTCACAAATACGGCATCAGAGATTATCGTGGTGGTGGGCGCTCTAGTGCTAGAGAGACCGCAGCACGCGTTGCAGCTGGTGCGATTGCTAAGTTACTTCTTTCTTCTTTATCTATTAAAGTGCAAAGTGGTATTTGCGCGATTGGTGGTATTGAAGCCAAAAGCTATGATTTTTCACGTGTGAGTGAGAGTGAGATTTACGCTCTGGATGCCAGTGTGGAAGAAGCCCAAAAAGAGGCTATTTTAGAGGCTAAGAACGCACATGACTCCGTAGGTGGTGTAGCGCTTGTACAAATTATTGGTGCTCCTATAGGACTTGGTGAGCCGATTTACTACAAACTTGACGCTCTTTTAGCCGAAGCAATGATGGGCATCAATGGCGTTAAAGGCGTTGAAATCGGTGAAGGCTTTGGTGCCTCTTCACTGACAGGTTCAAAAAATAATGATGCCATCACCAAAGAAGGATTTGTAACCAACCATAGCGGTGGCATTTTAGGTGGCATGAGCAATGGAGATACCATTAGCTGTAAAGTCTATTTTAAACCTACGCCTTCTATTTTTATCTCACAAGAGACGATTGATAAAGAGGGTAATGAGTTAACCTGCAACCTCAAAGGCAGGCATGATCCGTGCATTGCCGTGCGTGGTAGTGTGGTTGCTGAGTCTATGGCTGCTTTGGTAATAGCTGATCTTCTTTTACTGAACCTTGGCGCTAATATGGAACACATCAAACGTGTGTACACTAAAGGATAAAAGAGATAAGGTATGATATTACAGCACTTGAGTATTCGTTACAAGTTGTTAGTGCTTTTAGCCTGTAGTGCTGCTCTTGCACTGTTTATCTCTTCGTGTCTCATTATCCTTTATACGCAAAAAACACAATACACCCACTCTTTAAATGACCTTGAACAATATACCAATGTTATGAGCACTAACATCCAAGCTTCAGTGTTATTTCGTGATGAAATCAGTGCCAAAAAGATGCTTTCATCGTTTGAAAATAACTCTCATATCATGAGTGCTTGGGTTGTGGATGAAGAGGGTAAAATCCTGAGCCATTTTAATTCTCAAACGCATAAAGCCAAAGAGGTTGACACGTTAAATACCGAGTTAGAATCGCTCCTAATATCCCAACAAAAGAATCTTTTTGAGAAACAACAACGTTATCACTACACCAGTGAGCATGCAATGGCTATTTTACAGCCTATTGTATATGAAGGAAGTACCATTGGTGTGTTGGTGATTGCAAACGATACAGCACAGTTTGAAATGATGATGTATGATTTTATGACGATACAATTTTCCATTTCATTGGCGACGTTAGCTATCATTTTTATGCTCTCATGGTGGTTTCAAAAGCCTTTTATTACACCTGTTATCTCTTTGATTGAAACATTTCAAAACATTGCGAAGACAAAAAACTATGCTACCTCTGTTTCTGTAACGCAAAAAGATGAATTTGGTACCTTATATAAGCATTTTAATTCCATGCTTGCTCAGATCAAAGAGAGAGATGAACGCCTCTTGCATCTTGCGAGTACCGATAGTCTGACGGGGCTCTCTAATCGTTATTATGCAATGGAAATGATGCACACCTTGGTGGCTAAAGCACTAAGACATCAAGGATTTATCAGTGTGATTATGCTTGATATTGACCATTTCAAGGCTATTAATGATACCTATGGACACATGGCAGGCGATGAAGTACTGCGAGTGATTGCAAAACTGATTATTGAGTCTGCTAGAGAGTATGATCTTGTCGCACGTGTGGGTGGTGAAGAGTTCTTGATCGTGTGTGAAGGATGCGATGATCATGCGTTATCTATCATAGCAGAACGCATTAGATCTACCGTTGAAGCCAAAGAGATACATTATGAAACATCGCTCATTCATGTCACCATCAGTGTGGGAGGGTATGTACATATTCCAAGTTCTCATAATATCGAGCCTCTCCTTAAAATTGCAGATGATGCGCTGTATGAAGCGAAAATGCAAGGACGCAATTGCGTGGTGGTCAAAGGGAGTGCATGCGCTTAATATGTGGTGTATTACTCTTATGTTTTGTTTCTGTTTTAGGGTGGGGTAGTGATGAAGAACGTAAACTGGAAGCCGCTTTTTTAGGGCGTTTTGCTAGTTATATTGAATGGGAAGCCAAATCACAAGAATATTTTATTATCACCCTCATCGATGAAAATCCTTTTGGAACCATTTTAGATAAACTCTATGTGGACAAACGTGTGAAAGGAAAGCCTGTTCTCGTACGATTAGTGACTAAGGTAGAAGACATTGGAGTCAGCGATCTTCTATTTATAACACTGACAACACAAAAAGAGCGCCTTGAAGCCATTCGGTATGCCCAAGAACATTCCATTTTAAGTATCAGTGAAGCCAGAGGTTTTGCCGAAAGTGGCGGCATCATTCAGCTTAACTTTGTCGATCAAAAAATTCGCATCAAGATCAATTATGATGCTGCAATGCGTTCACACATCAAAATCGCTTCACCTCTGCTTTCTGTTGCTACTGTTTTACAAGGAGGTAAGCCATGAAACTCTTGCCTTTGAGTATCGCGGCATCTTTGCTTTGTTTTGGCGTGTATGCACAAGAAGAACAAACGGTGAGCGAGCGCAATGCGTATTATAATAAATCGTTAGAAGATCTTTTAAATGTTCAAACACAAGCAAAGGCGAATGTCGGCTCTCGCAGTGGTGCAAGAGATGCACTGGATGCGCTTGTGCCGATTGATGTCATCACCCAAGAGCAGCTTCAAAGCAGTGGTTACACCGAATTAGGTAAAGTACTCTCAAAACTCATCCCTGGCTTTAACTACCCTAGACCATCCATTGCCGATGGAACAGACCATTCTCCGCCATTTACCTTACGTGGTCTGAATCCCGATCAAGTGTTAGTGTTGATTAACGGCAAGCGCTTGCATCAAAGTTCACTGTTGCATGTCAATGGAACCATTGGACGAGGCAGTTTAAGTGTCGATCTAAACACCATCCCCATCCGCTCTATTGAGCGAGTTGAAGTGTTACGAGATGGTGCGGCAGCACAGTATGGCTCTGATGCGATTGCAGGGATTATCAACATCGTACTTAAAGGCTATGGTAGCGAAAATGTTGCAACCCTTAGTTATGGTGCAACGCATGAGGGCGATGGCATTATGCGCCAAAGTGATCTTTTTTATTCGCTTCCTTTGCCTGAGGATGGTTTTGCCAATCTTACACTTGAAGCCAAAGACAGGGGTGCCACCAATCGCGCAGCGGCAGATATTTATAACAACAATCTCATTGACACCCATTTTGGCGATGCCGATACACAAGACCTGCTTTTAGCGCTCAATCTCGAAGCGCCTAAAGGGGATTTGATATGGTATATGCACGGCAATTTTGATGATAGACATAGTAGGTCGGGGGCTTATTTCCGCAATCCTGCTGACTTTAGAAACATTCCTTCGGTGTATCCAAATGGCTATCTGCCTTCCATCCATCCAGAAATTATGGATGCGACGTGGACAGGTGGACTCAAAGGTGTACTAGAAAGTGGTTTAAAATGGGACACCAGTTATACCATCGGATACAACGACTACCATTTTTATGTGGACAATACGCTCAACCGTTCTTTAGGCGTTGCTTCTCCTCATTCGTTTGACAGTGGTGGTACACGCTATATAGAGCAAATCATCAATGTTGATCTCTCCAAAACCATTGATAAATGGCAGGTTGCTGGAGGTTTGGAACTGCGCAAAGAGAATTATCAAATTTACAGTGGCGATGCAGCGTCGTATGCGCTAGGAAGCTTCTCTTCCGCTTCGGGTGCGCAAGGCTTTCCTGGTTTTCGACCTGAAAATGAGGTGGATGCTTCACGTTACAATGTTGCGGCATATCTTGATAACACGTATGCCTTCACCGATTGGCTCTCCAGTGATGTTGCCTTGCGCAGCGAGTACTACAATGATTTTGGCTCAACGCTCGATGGAAAAATCGCGCTTCGAGCTAAACCCAGCGAAGATTGGCTTGTGCGCACCAGTGCAAGTACAGGCTTTCGTGCTCCTTCTTTAGCACAATCGCATTTTACTTATACGCAAATGATTGAAGATGGCGGCAATATCGTCACCTTTGGAAATTATGCGGTGGATGATCCTGTCGCACGTGCACTTGGGGCTACGGACTTAAAACCTGAAACCTCACAGCATTATACGATAGGTTTTGTGTATCAGCCTGTTTCTAATTTTTCGATCAGTGCGGATTATTTTATTACCGATATTCAAGACCGCATTATGGCAACAGGCTATATCAGCGGTTATACGCTCTCTAGTTTGAGTGCATACGCGCAAAGTATTTTAAGTGCCAATAATGTTGATGGCGCTGTCTATTTTGCCAATGCTTTTTCCACACGTACACGCGGTTTTGATGTGCGTATGGACTATAAATACGACCTTGATTCAGGTGCTAAAATGAAGCACGTTTTAGCCTACAATAGGTCTGAAACCCATATCACAAAACTCAACGAGGCACCTTCTGTTTTGGGTGTTTCGATGATAGACCTTATCGTCGATCCTTTTGTAAAAATCACGCTTGAAGAAGGGCAGCCGATTGATTCGATCAAGCTTTGGAATAAGTATGAAACCAAAGCGTTTGACTGGATTGTCAACATCAATCGTTTTGGAAGTTTTAAAAGTACTTATTATTATACACCGATTAAATTTCATGCCAAATGGACGGTTGATACAGAGTTGGTCTTTCATATAAATAAAGATTTTAGTATTGCGATTGGAGCAGAAAATATTTTCAATGAAATGCCTGATACGTGGCCAAATTCGCAAGATTGGATTGTGAAGTACTCGCAGTATGCTCCATTTGGATATAACGGAGCATACTACTATGCAAGAGCGCAGTGGCGGTTTTAAGAAGAGGCGGACTATAAACCACCTCTTTGCATTACGCCAGTAGGTTAACGATGTTGTATGTGATGAATGCTAGTATCCATGCGGTTGCAAACGTAAAGATGACAAGATAAACGGTATAACGAGCACTCTCAGCTTCTTTTGCAAAAACAGCGGTTGCGGCTAGGCATGGCAGATAAACCATAACAAAGACGATAAACGCCATTGCAGAGGCAAAGCTCATATTAGAAGCAATGATCTCACGAAGAGAGGTGTCTTCTTCTGTGACTTCATCACCTAATGAGTACAGAACTCCAAGGGTAGAGACGATGACCTCTTTTGCAGCCAAACCACTCAGTGTTGCTACACCCATTTTCCAGTCAAAGCCAAGTGGCGCAAAGACAGGTTCAATGGTTTTACCCATCATGCCTAGATAGGTGTGTTCCATAATTTTTTCATTTTTCTCGTTTTCAAGTGCTGCAATGGCATCTTCGATAGATGCTGACTCTTTTGCCTCAGCATCATTAGCGACCACTGCTTCAGATTTGCTCTCTTCTGTAGCTTTTACTTCTTCGTTTACCTCTGTTTTTTCAGTAGGAGCTGCTTCTTCAAGTTGTGCTTGAAGTGCCTCAATTTTTGTGGTGTACTCTTCTTCAATAAGACTATTGTGAGGGTATGTACTAATAAACCAGATGAGCATCGAAGCTAAAAGAATAAACGTTCCCGCTTTTTTGATATACATTGCTGATTTTGAGTAAACCACAAACCACAGGAGTTTAAGGCTTGGAAGGCGATACTTTGGCATCTCCATAACAAACGGCTCATCTTCGCCTTTAAAGGCAGTGACACGTAAAATTTTAGCCGCAATAAGCCCTAAAAGTGCGCCAATGATGTAAATAGCAAAAAGGGCATTTCCTGCCATCTCTTCTTCAAAGAAAGCACCTGCAAACAGTACATACACAGGAAGCCTAGCGCCACAACTCATAAAACCGATGATAAACATGGTCAGCAGACGATCTTTTTTATTCTTAAGGGTACGTGCTGCCATGTACGCAGGAACGGAACATCCAAATCCTGTAACCAAAGGCACGAAGCTTTTACCGTGTAATCCAAATTTATGGAAGAAGCCATCAAGTAAAAACGCCGCTCTTGACATATAACCTGTGGTTTCAAGAAGGGCTATACCTAAGAAAAGAATCATAATGTTTGGTAAAAACATCACAACACTGCCCACACCTGCGATGATTCCATCGACGATGAGTGATTTAAGTGCTTCGTTGCTAATGGACTCGCCAATGGTCTCTCCTAACCAACCGAAGCTATCTTCGATCCAGCCCATAGGAATTTCACCTAGTGTAAATGTCAACTGGAAGAGTCCCCACATGAGGAAGATGAAGATAGGAAGCCCAAAGAGCTTATGAATCAAAATTGTATCGATCTTTTGGGTGAGATTTCTATTTTTTGCCTTTGAAACACTAAGTACTTCCGCACTCAGCCCTGCTGCAAAAGCGGTATGCTGACGATTGATCACCTCTTCAATGTCATCGCATTGGCAGTACATATAAACATGACCTAGGGCACTATTGAGCAGAGGCTGTAACTCGATGTAGAGTGGTTGCTCGTGCATCAGCGCGTAAATCTCTTTTTTCTGCCACAAAAGACCTACGGCAATTTGACGATTTGAGAGGGAATTGGGTGAACGAAAATGTTTGTCATCTAAAAAGCGTACAATAGTTTGAAGTTGCTCTTCCACTTCATCGCTGTAAATAAGTTTGGGCGCAACTAAAGGGTTTTTAACCACAGAGAGAATCTGTTCAACCAAAAAATCAATATTGGTTTTTGTCTTAGACGAGACGCGAACACAAGGAATAGAGAGGATTTTACTCATGGCATCGGAGTTGATGTTAATCCCTTCTTTAGTAGCTTCATCGTCCATGTTGAGGGCGATGACCATTTTCTTTTGAAGTTCCATAAGCTCTGTTGTGAGCATCAAATTACGTTCTAAATTCGTAGAATCAATGACATTGAGGATAAGGTCGTACTCACCTGTGAGCAAAAAGTCTTTCGTAACTTTCTCATCGGCTGAAAAGTCTTCTAAAGAGTAGAGACCTGGTAGATCGATAAATTCAATTGCAAAATCTTCAGTGCTAAGGCGTGCAGTCGCTTTTTCAACCGTAACGCCCGCAAAGTTACCGATTTTAAGGTTTGAGCCACTCATAGCATTAGCAAGATGACTTTTACCAACATTGGGTTGTCCTACAAGTGCAATAACAATTTTCTTCACTATGCTACCTCTACTTCGATTGTTTTTGCTTCATCAAAACGTAATGCCACGGCACTAAAGCCAAGGGTGACTTTTATGGTATTTTTTTGAAGACTTGTTTCGACAACTTCGACCTCTTTACCCACACCAAGACCCAGTGAAAAGAGACGTTTTTTGAGGCTTTGCTGTGCATGAATCTGCTTAATCAGCACTTTTTGGTTTTTGTTGATTTGCGATAAATCTACCATTTTCTCTCCTTTATTTCATCAAAACCAGCATACCTAAACACGCAAAGCAAGGTTTTGATAATTATTATTGAAATAATAGGAAAACAAAGCTTTGACTTAGCTTTATTTTGATTGTCGCTATCAACTTAAGAGAGGTGATCTAAAAAAGGCTTGGTTGCGAGAGTGATTTGAGTTTAAATGTTTTTCGGTGAATTTCACAGTAACCAAATGTTTTGATTTTTTCAACATGCAAGGTACTTCCATACCCTTTATGTTTTTCAAATTCGTAGTGCGGATAAGTGGAGGCAATATCACACATATAGCGGTCACGACTCACTTTGGCTAAAATGCTTGCCGCACTGACTTCAGGTACTTTTGCATCAGCCTTAATCATCGTAGTGATGCCATGCACACCAAAATTGCAATTACCATCCATTAAGATGTCATGCCCATCAAAATGTGCTTTAATGGTTTCTATGGCGTATTTAAGACAAGCACTTAACCCTTTGGTATCTACCATTATATGATCACAAAAAACGATCTTGAATTCTGCTTTGTTTTGTAGGATTTCAAAATAGGTTTCGCGTTGTTTTTCACTAAGCTGTTTGGAGTCATTAAGCCCTAAAATAGGCTCTTTTAAAATAGCGCCTGCCACCACTAAAGGACCTGCTAAACAGCCACGTCCTGCTTCATCAATACCACATAACATCAAAACTCCTTGATTCTCTCAACGAAGTTTAGTGTAGATTTGCTAAAATGTCTCAAAGGAGTCGTTATGTTTCACGAAAAAGAAGATCTTGAAAAAGCATTTAATAAAGAACTCTTTGTTATTAAAAATGACCTGTATTACCAACAAATTGATCTGACGAAAAATGGCAAAAAAGAGCTTTTACGTGTCGATATTTC
Source organism: uncultured Sulfurospirillum sp. (assembly GCA_964466465.1). Taxonomy (GTDB): domain Bacteria; phylum Campylobacterota; class Campylobacteria; order Campylobacterales; family Sulfurospirillaceae; genus Sulfurospirillum. Next base: position 2,487 of record CAYXNJ010000002.1, on the reverse strand, counting down.
GTACAAACCCCACAGCACACTCAGTGGCGATACCTATTCACTTCGTAAAACAAACGATGGTCGTTTGGTAGGTTTTATTGCCGATGCCATGGGAAAGGGGCTCTCTGCTGCGATGAGTGCTATGGCAATTACACGTTTTCTCAATTATTTTTTTGACGAGTTGGAAGAGGAAGAGGAATTTGTCTTTGATGTCTGGATACACAAGACGCTTAAATTTTTACAGAAAAACCTCTTTGATGAAGAGATTATGAGTATTGTCTTAGTGGAGTATAATATTCATGAATCAGTCATAAAATATGCTTCATGCGGTATGCCAGCGTTTTTCATTATCAGTGAAAATGGCGATTTTCAAGCCATACGCAGCAATAATCCACCTTTGAGTATTTTTACGGAAAATGTTCGCATTAATTCATTGCCATCCGTTCCTATTGCAAAAATGCTGTGTTACAGCGATGGGCTTAGTGAAAGCCTTATGCGAGGAGGAAAACTTTACGCTTCATGTTTAAAAGAGGACTTTACAGATTCGATTTGTGTGAAAGATTTTCGCGATAAAGTAGCGATGCGTATTGGTCAAGGTGATGATGATCTCACGTATATTTATATTCAAAAATTAGAAATTTCCAAAGATTTTAAAGTATTGCGCATTCCTAGTACTTATGAAGCCATTGATGAAGCATTGCACAGTGTTGCAAACTATCTTCGGTCGCATCATGTTGATAGTAAAACATCCAGTCAGATTATGCTGACATTGTCTGAGTTACTACTCAATGCCTTAGAACATGGCAGTTTTGGTGTCGATAAGGCACGTAAAAATTATTTGATAGAACACAATCAATTTGATGATGAAATGCTCCGTCTTGAACAATTAAACTATAAGAAAAAAATTAAAATTGTTTACGGAATTGTTCCTAATGGAAAGCGAGAACTCTTTGAGGCAACCATTAGTGATCAAGGAGAAGGCTTTGATACAATGGTGCTTAAAAATATTGTCATTAATGCTGAGAAATTTAATGGACGTGGTTTTGTGATTATTCGTAAACTGTTAGACCATTTCTATTTCAATAAAAAAGGCAATGCCATTACCATTCAAAAGTTCATCACACCTGTTTTAGAGCTGTAATGCCCACTCCCAAAAAGGAGCAATGGAAAAGCTAAAGCCTTCAATGTCTTTAGCACTTTCACTGCTAAGTGTAACAACCTCAATGCGTTTGATGTGCAATGCCCAAAATGTAGGCAAAAGCTTTTGAAGTTTCATCTCAATCGCTTCGGTGGTTGCAAATCCCACACATAAAACCGCTAGGGATTCATCGGGGATAAAAAAATCAATTCCCTCTTCATAATAAATGGTTTTCCCACGTTTAACAAGTTCTAAAAATACCATATTTTCAAAACGTTTTAAAAAATCTTTTTTAAACGTTAGTGCGTCTTTGAGCGCAAAATCAATGGGATAGACTTTTTTTGCCGAAGTTGGTTGGTTGTATTTCTCAACAAAAAAAAGAAGCTTTTGATTGACGAGTTCTGATGTAATAGCATACAGTTTATCTTTCGATATTTTTGTGAATGCCTTTAAATAATTGTAGATTTGGAAGAGAGAGACTTTAGTGCTTTGCAGTTCACAAAATCGTTTATAAATGAGAAAAGTCGTTGCATCACTTAAAATAAGATGTAACAGGTTTTGCATTTGTTTTTGGTAATCAAGTTCGACACTTTGTACAATTTGCGGGAACGTTCCATGATTGGTATAAAGATTAAAAAGGTGCTCAATGTTGGAATGTTTTTTATCAAACGAGATAAACTCTTCAAAATCCAATGGATAAAGTGTTAATGTTTCATAACCCTCAAGCTTATGTGTTGATGAAGAGGTTGTAAGAAGAATTTCATCGACATTTGGAAGCTCAAATGAAAAATCGAAATGCTCAATTACCAGTAGTTTAATACGATTTTTTTGCACAAAAAGAGGCAAATTTTCAGCCACTAAATGAGGAACTACGTGATCATCTAAAAAATCAATATAGAGATAACTTCCTTTCTCATAATGACTAATATGATCAATAATAAGATGACTTTTTCCGCTTTTTCGTGGTCCGTATAAAATGGTTTTTTTATATTCAATAATCACTTTTCGATCAAAAAAGAGACTGTTTTTATACGGTATTTCATAAAAAGCTTGAAGTGTTTGCATCTATTTTCCCTCTTTTTGTTTCAAAAGCCAAAGATTTTTCAATCAAATTTTCACATATTTTTCAAAAAAATCAATAACAAAAGCCTATTACTTTCCTTATTAAAAGGAAATAAAATATATTTATATATGGCAAAAAAGCCCTTATTTCTTGACTTTCACTATCTATTATAGTAAAATCACAGTCCTTTAATTAGGTCATCATCACGATGACAAGTTCTTTACAGGGGTACCTAAATGGAAAAAATTAGACTTAAACTCAAGGCGTATGACCATAGAGTTTTAGACAGATCTGTTGCAGCTATCGT
>CAYXNJ010000001.1:0-168057 GCA_964466465.1 uncultured Sulfurospirillum sp. | reverse complement strand
TTGCCATCCGAATATCCTTGTTAATTATTAACTTTTAAATCACCAAATTTAATATTAATTAAATAGATTACATCCATATTACTAAAGACACTACTTCTTCGATACTTTATTATTGGTTCTTGAGCCTTATATTCATCAATATTATAATAATTCTCACCAACTCGTTTTGGTGGGAAAGTAAATAAACTGTCTAATGAAGAAGAAATACTATCAATTTTTTGGCTATTTCCAACTATATTGATATTAATATCATAAGTATTTTTGGTATTAATACCAAGATGTTGTTGCAATGAATATGAGACTAAATTCGCGTCTTCATTTGAAGATACAAAAAGAATATTATTTTTCTGAGTGCATTTTAATTCCAAAAAGGGTTGTAATTTTGAACAATCTAAATACTCTGTTTTAGATAATGCCTCCAAAAGTCTTTTGACATCTTTTTTTATTGTACTTTCAATAGATGGTTTCAAAAAAGCTTTGAACTGGTCTAATACAGACAATTTACTCGTTAATACAGGCACAATAGTAAATAAACAAACGTATATTAATATAGTTATAATTAATGCTATTATTGTTGTATTCTCATTCTTTATTTTCACTTTAATACTTCCTTTTCTAACTACATTGTTCTAAACACCCTGAAATTTAAAGAAAGAATTTTATTTATATTCTTATAAGTCCAGCAACACCACATCTACCATCTCGCCTTTTTCAATTTTTTGGACATCTTTTTCAACACGCAAAAGGACAGGCTTGTCTAAAAGATTATTGAGGATGGCGCTGCTACCCTCTTTTTTGCCTTCTAAGTCAACGACAAGCTGACCCTCGCAAAAACGAAGATTGCAGGCAGTAAACTCCACAAATTTGGAGCGTTTTTTATAGAGTTCGCCCATATATGCTTTTATCGTTGGCAGAGCAAAGGTTTGTGCACGCATTTTGCGAAGCAATGGAGCAATGAACAAAAAGGTGCAGACTGACGCACTGTACGGGAAGCCTGGCAACGCGTAAATGTATTTGTGTCCTGTTTTCACGACACGAATGTGACGGCCTGGTTTCATGTACGAGCCATCAATGATGTTTTCGATTTTCATATCAGTTAAGATGCTTTGTATAAAGTCAAAATCCCCAACACTACCACCACCTGTGGTAATGACGATGTCACTCCACATGAGCGCTTGTCTGAGTTGTTTTTCTATAAGATCACGATCATCTCGGATCAGTTTGAAGCGCATACACTCACAACCAAGCTGTTTTAAAATGGCTTCAACGGTTACATGATTGGAGCTGCGAATTTGAGCATTGGAAACTTTTGGCTCACCAAAGTCTAAGATTTCATTGCCTGTTGAGAGAATGGCGATGCGAGGCTTCATAAAGACTTCGACTTGTACCATGCCCACTTCTGCCATGACACCAATCTCAGCAAAACCGATCTTCGTGCCTTTTTTGATGAGTATTTCGCCCGCTTTATAGTTCTCACCCACAGGGCGAACGGCAAAGCCTTTAGACACAGCGGAAGTGATGTAAATCTTTCCCTCTTTCACGTCCACATTTTCGATGGGAATCAGCGTGTCGCTACCTTCGCTCATCAACGTACCTGTAAAGGTTTTCACACACTCACCTTTTTGCACCGTTCCATGTGTCTCAGTCCCCGCAGGGATAAAATCGCTAATGATCAGTGAGCCTAATTGCTGGTCTTCAAAGCGAATGGCATAGCCATCCATCGAAGAGGTAGTATGGGTTGGATTGTTCTCCAATGCAACGATGTCAACAGCCAAAAAGCGACCCAGAGCATCACCAATGAAAAGATTTTCAATGCCGATTTCTGTTTTTATGGAGTTTTCAAGTGCTTGTAAGGTTTCATCAAATGGTAGAAAAGTCTTTTTGCTCATACGTCTGCCTTCAACAGCCCAGAACCACTGAGCACATGGGAGCGCTCTTTGGCATAGACACGTTTGCCATCCACCAAGTCGTACTTCCAAATGGGCGCATTGGCTTTAAAATCTTCCACAAAATCATTAATCATTTTAAGAGCAACTTTACGTTTAGGAGAGACAACAGCAGCGATGTAGCTAGAAGTGTGGTTTGGCACATCGCCACGGGAATGCGCCATCAAAAGATACGCATTTTGTTCTCTCGCTTTTTCTTGCCACGCATTAAACCAACTGTTTAAGATAGGCTCATAAATGTCAAAACTAAGCCCCTCGATGCCATCTTCGTCACGAACAATGCCAACAAAAGGGATGAATGCGCCATAGTTTTTATCGCAAATGTGATCGTACCACGACGCGAGAATCGTGTTGACCGCTAAAGGTCCATTGTGAAGTTCAAGCATAACTCACCCACCACAAACAGGAGGTAGAAGGGAAATTTTGTCTTCTTTGGAAATTGGCATATTGAGGTCGCAAACAAGGGTGTCGTTTACAGCAACTGCACAGATGGCAAGCCAATCTTGGAGTTCTTTGTCTTCTTTAAAATAGGTTTTGAGTTCTTGCAGATTTGCAATATCTACTTCAATGCTAGGGCGTCCGAGTGGGCCCAAAAATTCAACTTTTGCCACGAATGTTCCTTATAAAATGTAAGAAATTGCAGAAGAGTTAGACTCTTCTGCAATCTGATTTAGATAGGTAATATTCGTATATTTTTACTTAATTTCTCTTGTAGTACAGCTTCAATCGCGAAAAGTGTGCCTGTAGAGCTACTTGCACAACCACTACATGCACCAAGGTAGCGAATGTAAACATCCGTCATTCCATCATCACCTTGTTTGATATCAAGAATTTCAAGGTTACCGCCATCCATAACGAGCATTGGTCGGATATTTTCATCAATAACTGCTTCGATTTGTTGGAATTTTTTAACGACAGTTAAATCATCAAAATTAACCGTATTACTACCTGCAATTTGTGCATTTGAGATAGCCAATAAATGGTCATGTTCCATCTCTGCTCTCGTATCTCTTAAAATGTCAACAAGATAGTACTCACGCGCCTCATGTCCACCAGGCTTGATACAGGATTTACAAAATGCACCTGCTTTGGTGTAGTTGGTGATCTCTTCAACGGTTTTAAGATCGTTGATCTTGATAACTTCTTTGATGGTTCCAAGGCTGACACGCGCACATTCGCACACGATGATGTCATCTTCAAATGAAGCCGCATCGACGCCTTTAAATGAAGCTGCTGCTGCTTTGATAACATCGTATGCCATAACAGAACAGTGCATTTTTTGAGGTGGAACAGCAGGAACATCTGGTGTATCGCGCATCGCTTTTTCAACGTCAATATTCGTAATTTTTACCGCTTCAGAAACTGTTTTACCGATACAAAGTTCTGCCATTGTGTCAGAACTTGCAATCGCAGTACCACAACCAAAGCTTTTAAATTTTGCCGCTTTGATGATTTCTGTTGCTTCATCAACAACCCAGTAAAGTCTTACGGCATCGCCGCAGCTCTCTGCACCAAAATCCGCAATGATGAGCTTACCACCCATATTTTTTGCATCTTCTTCTGTGAGTTCACCCATATTTTTTGGGTTGTTCATAAGGTCTTGTACTTTTTGGCTGTACTCCTCCCAAATGGAGCCGCCAATTAAACTATTTTTTGCCATTTTTTTATCCTTTTAATCTTTAACATCTCATTTAAAGCACTTAAAAAGTGCGTGGGCGATCTTTCGAAGAAAACCCAGTGTTAACGTAGTTTTGGAAGCTTTGCTTTCAAAACGTGTTAAGAGTTCTACAAGAACTCGCTTATAGCTTACTGACGTGCCACTCTGGCGCGTATGCGTAGGTGCTTGAAATTGCGCGAAGTCTTACAACCGCTTTATTAATCACATCTATCGCATAGTCTATCTCAGCTTCGGTTGTAAAACGTGAAAGAGATAAACGAAGCGCTGTATGCGCCAAGTCTGCTTCTGCACCAATAGCTTCCATAACAGGGTTAGACTCTAATGCTTCACTCGCACATGCACTTCCTGTGCTAGCACCTATGCCATTTTGGTTAAGATCCCAAAGCATCGCTTCACCCTCAATACCTTTAACACTAATCAAAATAGTATTAGGAACACGTTGTTCTTTTGTACCTACAACGATTGTCTCAGGAATTTGAAGCAGTGCATCTTCAAGTTTATCACGAAGACGTCTTACAGTACTTTTTTCAAAATCAAGTGCAGCAACAGCAAGTTCCATCGCTTTTCCCATACCAATAATGCCAGGAACATTCAGTGTTCCACTACGGCGGCCACCCATATGTTCACCACCATGAAGTAAAGGTGTTAGTTTTTGTCCACCACGAATATAAAGACCACCAACGCCTTTTGGACCGTGGAATTTATGCCCCGAAAAACTCATAAAATCGACATTAGCTTTTTTGACATCTACTGGGATTTTACCAACCGCTTGAACGCCATCGGTATGAAATAATACGCCTCTTTCTTTACAAATAGCACCGATCTCTTCGATAGGGAAGATCATACCTGTTTCGTTATTTGCCCACATAATGGAGACAAGCGCTGTTTTATCCGTAATGGCGTTTTTCAAATCTTCTACACTAATGACACCATCGGTATTGACTGGTAAATAGGTGACTTTAACGCCGCGTTCTTCTAAGAATTTACAGGAAGAGCCAACGGCAGGGTGTTCTACTTCACTCGTGATAATATGGTCTTTATCACCATTTAAAATATAGTCGTTATAAATTCCTTTAATGACCCAGTTAATACTCTCCGTAGCACAGGAAGTGATGACGATGTCATCATCATCGCTTGCATTAATACCCGCATAGAGCTGATCCATAGCTTTGCGAAGTGCTGGATGGCTCTCACTACCAAATTGATGTAAAGAGTTTGGATTACCAAATTTTTCACAAAAGTAAGGTTGCATTAGAGCAAATGCTTCTGGATCAAGCATCGTTGTCGCGTTATTATCTAAATAGACTCTCATCGTCTTATCACTCCATCCTATATAGGATAAACTTTATCCTAATTAATTTTTTGAATACTATTACTTTCTATATTAAAAAATACTAAAAAAATTTACGCAATGATCTGTTTTAACTCAGTAACGGTTGTATCAAATTCGAAAACCTCATCAGGGTCTTGCTGTAAAAAACCATTCATTTTATCTTTTTTACTAATCGCTATATCGAGCTCTTTATCATTGCCTTTTTCATACGCACCAATACGAATGAGAACCTCATTCTCTTTTAAAATGGAATTGAGTCGTTTAAAGCGCATCGCTGCTTTTTTATGATCTCCATCGATGACATCGCCCATGACCCTTGAAGCACTGTTTTGAATGCTAATCGGCGGGTAAATGCCATAGTCGGTTAACTCACGACTCAAAACAATGTGACCGTCCAAAATACTTCTGGATTGATCGGCAATCGGATCACTGAGGTCATCACCCTCAACCAAAACGGTAAAAAATGCTGTAATAGAGCCTTTACCCTCTTCTTTTCCTGCCCGCTCCATAAGCTGTGGCAAGAGTGCTAAAACTGAAGGTGGGTATCCTTTTGATGTTGGAGGCTCACCTAAAGCCAGTCCGATTTCACGCTGTGCCATCGCAAAACGTGTGACCGAATCCATCATAAACAAAACATCTTTACCTTGATTTTTAAAATACTCTGCAACACTCATTGCGGTAAACGCACCGTATTTTCGCATCAAAGGTGAGTCATCGCTGGTTGCAACAATGATGACAGTGTTTTCAAGATTTCCACCCAAGTTTTTTTCAATAAACTCAGGAACCTCACGTCCACGCTCACCAATGAGCGCAACCACTTTAATGGGCGCTTCACTTCCTCTTACGATCATTCCCATCAATGTGGACTTTCCAACACCACTTCCTGCGAAAATGCCCATTTTTTGACCTTTTCCACAGGTGAGAAGACCGTCAATAGTCTTGACACCGACACGGAATGGCTCGTTAATGAGTCCTCTTTTCATCGGATCAAGTGGCGCTTTCATGATAGGCGCCATAGACGTTGCACCTACCGTTCCTTTGCCGTCTTTTGGGCGAATAAACGGATCAACAACGCGACCCAGCAACTCTTCCCCTACAGGGATCATCATCCCTTGTTCACTAATGAACACTTTATCGCCGATTTTAAAACCTTCGATAAAACCAAACGGAGAGATAAAAAAGGAGTTACGATCCACTTCGGTAATCATACCGAGTTCACTTTTGTTCCCATCTAAAGAGACAATTTTGACAATATCTCCAATGCTTGGTCTTAGCCCCATCGCTTCAATGGTTGTAGAGCTAATTTTGGTAATCGTACCAAACATAGGAGAAAGGCTTTTACCGTGAAGTTTTTCTCTAAGACGAGTGAGTGGCATTAGTAGCGATTTGCCTGTGGTGCATTGATGATATCAAAAAACTCTTTTCGCGTATCTGCTTTGAGAAAAAGTCCACGAAGAGCCGATGTAGTGGTATTTGAGTGTGTTTTTTCAACACCACGCATCTCCATACACATATGGCGTGCTTGAATGACAACACCCACTCCCTTAGGAGCGATAACATCATCTATGGCTTTTGCAATTTGTTCGGTAAGTTGTTCTTGAATTTGAAGACGGCGTGCAAAAATGTCCACCATGCGAGGAATTTTAGAAAGTCCAACCACTTTTCCATTAGGAATATACGCCACATGAGCACGTCCAATAATCGGTAAAAGGTGATGTTCACACATCGAATAAAATTCTATATCTTTAATCAATACCATTTGATTATTGTCACTCTCAAAAAGGGCTTCGCCTAAGACATCATTAGGGCTTTGGTGATAGCCTTGAGTCATGTACTCATATGCTTTAAATACGCGTGTTGGGGTTTTTAAAAGCCCTTCTCTACTTGTATTTTCACCGATAATTTCGAGCATTGTTTTAACCGCTTGTTCAAACTCTTCTCTTCGTTGCATTGTATCAGTCACTTTTATTAAAATTAAAACGAGATATTTTATCTGCTTTTTGCTTTTTAATGGATAAAAAGCGACTTAAAAGCAATTTTTTGGTATATTTGAGCAAAATTTTATATCGAAAAGGGATTTTATGCAAATTAAAGTTAACCGTACTAATAGTGCTAATGCTGCAGTTGAGGCAACCATTTCACCAGCACTATTGCAAAAAAAAGAAGAGAAGATGATTGCATCTGCTGCTTCAAATATGAAAGTAGATGGTTTTAGAAAAGGAAAAGTTCCAGCACATATCGTTAAAGCACGTTACGGCAAACAACTTAAAGAAGACGCACAAACTGAAGCACTTAGAGAGCTTTACACAAAAGCATTGGCAGAATTAGATGTCAAAGCAGAACTCGTTGTAGGTGAGCCAAGTTTTTCTAAATTTGAAGAAAAAGATGGTGGTTTAGAACTCGTTATGAAACTTTCATTCAGACCATCTGTAAATGTTGAAGGTTATAAAGAGTGTGTTCCTGAATACAAAGCTCCAAAAGTGACTAAAAAAGAGATCAGCGAGAGACTTGAGAAAACATTGGCACTGGTTGCTGAACTTAAAACGGTTGAAGAAAAACGTGCTGTTAAATCAGGTGATTTTGTTGTGATTGATTTTGAAGGCTTCTTAGATGGTGTTGCGTTTGATGGTGGTAAAGCAGAAGGTTATACACTTGAGATTGGTAGTGGTTCATTTATTCCTGGTTTTGAAGATGGTATCATCGGCATGAAAGTAAGCGCTAAAGCAAAAGAGATCGCTGTAACTTTCCCAGAAAACTATGGTAACAAAGACCTTGCAGGTAAACCAACTGTATTTAAAATAACCCTTAAAGAGATCAAAGTTAAAGATATTCCTGAGACTCCAAGTGAAGATATGATCAAAAAGCTTCTTCCAGGTGTAGAAAACCCAACACTCGAAGTACTTGAAGAGCAAATTGAAACTGAAATCCGTAACGAAAAATTGGCAAAACTCTTCAATGAAGAAGTTAAACCTAAATTTGTTGAAAACGTTTTAGAAAAAATTGCTCTTGACCTTCCTGAGAACATTGTTGATCAAGAGATTGATCTTCAAATGAGAAGTGTTTTTGGAAAGCTTAGCGAAGATGAAATCAAAGAATTTGCAGGTAATCCTGAAAAAATTAAAGAAAAAAGAGAAGAATTCAGAAACGATGCAGAAAAAAGTGTTAAACTCACTTTCATTGTTGACGAATTAGCAAAACAAGAGAGCATCAACGTTAGTGACCAAGAAGTTCTTCAGATGATCTACTTTGAAGCAATGCAACAAGGTGCTAATCCAAAAGAATACTTAGAGTTCTACGAGAAACAAGGTGTTCTTCCAGCAATTAAAATGTCTATTATTGAAGAGAGACTCTTCACAAAGCTTTTTACTAAAGGTAAATAATGAGCTATTATGTTCCTGTCGTTATCGAAAAAACAGGTCGTGGTGAGAGAAGTTACGATATCTACTCTCGCCTCTTAAAAGATCGTATCATTATGCTCAGCGGTGAGATTAATGATGTTGTTGCTTCTTCGATCGTTGCGCAGCTTTTGTTCCTTGAAGCGGAAGATCCTGAGAAAGATATTTATCTTTATATTAACTCCCCAGGTGGCGTTATTACCAGTGGTTTTAGCATCTACGACACCATGAACTATATCAAGCCTGATATTAGTACCATTTGTATTGGTCAGGCTGCTTCGATGGGAGCATTTTTGCTTAGCTCTGGTACGAAAGGCAAACGTTATGCTTTGCCAAATGCTCGTATCATGATTCACCAACCATTAGGTGGTGCGCAAGGACAAGCAACAGACATTGAAATTCAAGCCAAAGAAATTTTGCGTATGAAACACGTACTCAATGAAATTTTGGCGAAAAATTGTTCACAAAAACTTCCAAAAATTATTAAAGATACCGAACGAGATTTCTTTATGAGCGCAGAAGAGTCATGTGAATATGGATTAATTGATAAAGTACTCGATAGAAGTTTTAAATAACATAGTAAAAAAGGCAAACAATGGTTCGTTTCAATAAAGAAAAAGGTAAAACAGGTGTTTACAATATCGATGTCAAAGATGATACGATTGAGCAAGCTCCACCACCACCTACTCCCAAAGAGCCTATTGTAACCCAAGCATCGAATGTTGAGCTTGAAAAATTTGCCGCATTGGTACTTAAGGTGCTAGGAGATGAAAATATTCCTCCTACACCTACCAATTTTCAGATCTATTTTGACAAACTTTTAGAGAGTAAGCCTGCTGCTTTTAAAAAACGTATCAATGACTTTTTAGAGCTTGAAAATACCAATAATGATGAAAATCATGCACGCATTGAACGTGAAGTCAAAGAAGGTTTTAGTCAGATTAAAAACATCATGCAAGTTGTTTCTACGGTGTATCGTAACCTTAATGTTATGCAAGAGATTATTAAAAAGCGTTCGACACAATTAGAGACAAATTCTAATCCATTATCCATCCAAAATATCATCTCTTCTTTAAGTGAAGATCTCAATAAAATGTTTGGTTTAACGACTAAACAAATTGATCTTTTAAAAGAGTATTATCAAAAAACAACAACTATTTTGCAAGAGGTCGATAACCAATCTATTTTTGATGTGAAATATGGCGTTTACAATCGTCGTTATCTTTTAAAATCCCTTCAAGATGAGATCAAACTGATTAAAAATTATGCGCATCCAACTTCTTTGGTGTTAGCACGTGTTAAAGAAGATACGCTAGAGAAAATTGTCAATAAAAAAGATAAAGATACTGTTGTACGAAACATTGCAAAACTTCTTTTAAAAACATCGCGTAGAAGCGATGTAGTGGCTCATTTTGGCGATGGTGTTTTTGCTATGATTCTCAAACATACCGATATTGTGGGTGCTAAAAAAGCGTGTGATCGTATCAGCGAACTCGTTTACCAAACCAGTTTCTTCGTAGGAACAGGAGAAGTTGAAACCGATATTGAACTCTCCATTGTCGCGTTAGATACCGACCATAATGCAGAAGAGTTCATTGCGGCAACTCTTGAAGAACTCCCTCACACGGGCAAAAAATATGTTCCATACATTGTGTGTACGCCTTCTCTTCCAAGCGAGGAGCTATGATTAAAGAGGTATTAGTTTATCCCAATAAGCTTCTACGCGAAACATCTAAAGATGTCACGCATTTTGATGCGCATCTTCACACTCTTTTACAAGATATGTACGATACGATGGTCTGTAGAGAGGGCATTGGACTTGCTGCCATTCAGATAGGTGTACCTTTAAATGTATTGATTATTAACCTTGTCGATGAAGAGGGTTCTCAAAAAATTGAAAATCTTTATGAAATTATCAATCCTGTTATCGTTGAAAAAGATGGTTTAACGATCTATCAAGAAGGGTGCTTGAGTGTGCCAGGATATTACGATGAAGTAGAACGCGCTGCGCATATCAAACTACATTATTTTGATAGAAATGGTAACCAACATGAAGAAGAGTTTACAGACCTTATGGCTATTGCTGTACAGCACGAGATGGACCATTTAAAAGGTCGTCTTTTTATCGAAAAGCTCTCTTACTTAAAACGTAAAAAATTTGAAAAAGAGTGGAAAAAAAAGCAAAAAGCAGGTAAATAACTGTGGAAGAAGCTGTAGCACTTTCCAAAGTTAAACATGCTAAATGTGCAACACTCTATGGTAATAAAGCCTATGAGGTTGATGTCGAATCCACGCTTGTAAGAGCCCTTCCTGGTTTTAGCATCGTGGGGATCGCAGACCAATCCATCCAAGAGTCGCGCGAGCGCATAAAATCGGCACTTTCAAGTATAAACTTTCAATTTCCTTCTCAAAAAATTACGATCAATCTCTCGCCATCAGACCTAAAAAAAGAGGGAAGTCACTTTGACTTGGTCATTGCGCTACTCATCGCCATTCAAAAAGAACGCTTTACATGTAACGATTTTTTTATCTTTGGAGAATTAGGTCTTGATGGAAAAGTCAAAAAAACAAACACTATTTTCCCCATTATTCTTTCATTAGCATCTCATACACCCAATTTACGCGTTTTGGTTCCGAATGACTTGCTTGTAAAAGTACAACAAATCCCCAATATTGAGGCTTATGGTGTTGAAACACTCAGAGATGCCCTACTCTTTTTTAAAGAAAAACGTTTTGACACAAAAATACCTTCAGATCAACAAAGTTTTTGTGAAAACAGTTTAGAAATTGAAGGTAAACACTATTTTTATAATACTCAGTTTCCACTCGATTTTAGCGATGTTTTAGGTCAACACAGAGCCAAACGTGCTATGCTCATCGCTGCTGCTGGTATGCACAATCTTTTAATGGAAGGAAGCCCAGGGTGCGGTAAAAGCATGAGCATTAAACGCTTACGCTACATTTTACCTCCTCAAAGCATTGAAGAGATTTTGGAGTCAAACGCTTATCAATCCTTACAAGAAGAAGATGTTGAATTAAGCCCTCTAAGACCCTTTAGATCTCCTCACCATACGTCTTCTCGCCCTTCTATCTTTGGAGGGGGAAGCTCACAAAGCAGAGCGGGTGAAATTGCCCTCGCGCATAATGGTATTTTATTTTTTGACGAATTCCCTAACTTTTCAAAAACCGTTTTAGAAAGTCTAAGAGAGCCTTTGGAAGATCATCGAGTCCTCATCTCACGCGTCAATACAAAAATAAGCTACGCAACTAAATTTCTCTTTGCAGCAGCACAAAACCCTTGTCCTTGTGGTAACCTTTTTAGTCACGTTCATGAATGTCGTTGCAGTGAGGTGGAAATCAACCGTTATAAATCAAGAATTTCTGAACCTATTATGGATAGGATTGATCTTTACATTCAAATGAGTGAAGAGCACTCTAAAGAAAAAGGACTAAGCTCAGAAGAAATGCTCAAACAAGTACTCAAAGCTTTTATCATGCAAAAAAAACGTGGACAAAAAGAGCTGAATGGTAAACTTGATGAACATGACACGATGCGTTTTTGTGTACTTGAAACAAAAGCACATGAGAGTTTGGAAATGGCGCAAAACCGTTTGGGTCTTAGTCAGCGCAGTATGCACAAAGTGCTTCGTATAGCACGCTCCATTGCTGATTTGGCACAAAGCGAGCAGATTTTGCAAGAACATCTTTTAGAAGCTCTTAGTTTTCGTAAACGTTAGGAGAGAGCCATGCGTTATGTTTATGAAGAAACCAGCAGTTTGGATGAGCGTTGTTACAACACATTTGGATTAACCCCTGAGATTTTGATGGAACATGCAGGACTTGCACTTGCACGTGCTGTAAAAAAGAGGCTTACACGTAAAAAAAGTGCTCTATTTGTGTGTGGCATGGGCAATAATGGCGCAGATGGCATTGTGGCAGCACGTATGCTTCATGGTGCTTACACAGTGAGTATTTACATGCCCTATGAACTCAAATCAGAACTTGCAAAACTTCAATTAGAGCGCGCGCAAAAAGTGGGTGTTGTCATCGTAAATGAACTGATTAATGCTGATGTTTACATTGATGCACTCTTTGGCGCAGGGCTCAATCGCCCTTTAGATAAAACAACCTCTCAGCTCATGGAAGCACTCAATGCTAAAGAAGGTTACAAAATTGCGTGCGATATTCCTAGTGGCATTCTGAGCAATTTAACACTCAGTCCAACCGTTTTTAAAGCTGATGAGACAATAACCATGGGTGCCCTAAAATTAGGGCTTTTCAATGATAATGTCAAAGACAATGTGGGCAAGATCAACGTTGCCAACTTAGGCATTGCACGAAAACAGTATGAAGTTCCAAGCACCACTGTGTTACTTCAAAAGAACGACCTTAAATTGCCATTTAGAGAACAAAAAAATAGTAATAAAGGCTCGTTCGGACATGTTGCCATTGTTCAAGGCTCTAAAGAAGGAGCTGCGCACCTTGCTGGCATGGGAGCATTTCATTTTGGCGCAGGGTTAGTAACGCTTGTCGGTGAAAAAAATAAAAAATTGCCTGAGTATTTGATGAACAGTAAAACTTTGCCTAAAAACGCTAATGTTATCGTGGCAGGGATGGGGCTTGAAATGCCTTTTGATGAAGAAGCCATTACATCACTACTCCTTGGCAATACGTTACCCCTTGTGATTGACGCCTCTTTGTCACATCATCCACTCATTACAAAAATAATTGCGTCTAAAAAGCCTGTCGTTTTAACGCCACACCCTAAAGAGTTTAGTTCTCTTTTAGAGCTTCTCTGTAAAGAGAAAATTAGCGTTGAAACGATTCAATCCAACCGCTTTGAACACGCTAAACGCTTTAGCCTTGCATTTCCTCATGTGGTACTTCTTCTCAAAGGTGCCAATACTATCATTGCACACAATGGGCAGCTTTTCATCAACACCTATGGCACACAAGCATTAGCCAAAGGTGGCAGCGGTGATGTCTTGGCTGGGATGATAGGAGCACTTATTGCTCAAGGTTATAGTCCAAAAGATGCAGCCATCCATACATCATTAGCACATGCACTCGTTTCTCGTAAATTTATGGGAAACAATTTTGCATTTACCCCGATAGATATTTGTAAAGGTCTTAAATGGTTATAAAAAAAATCGCTATTTTATTTAGTGGCACAGGCAGTAATTTAGAAAAATTACTAGCTGCTCTGCACAACAAAATCTTTGAACACTGTAAGATTGAAGTCGCTACAACAATCTGCAATCGTCCCAATGCAGAAGGCATTGAAAAATCACGAAATTATGGCATTGAGCCAGTCATCATCGATCATACAGGCTATGAAAGTCGTGAAGCTTTCGATAAAGCCCTTGTAGAGGCCATTCATAACAGTGGCGCTGATCTGACTGTTCTTGCAGGATTTATGCGCTTTTTAACTCCTTATTTCACAGAACATGTTAAAGCCATCAATTTACATCCTTCACTCCTTCCCCTTTTTAAGGGCGGCAATGCTATAAAGGAGAGCTTTGATTCACCCATGAAAGTTGCTGGCATCAGTGTGCATTATGTCAGTGAAGAGCTGGACGGTGGTGAGATCATCGCACAACGTTGTTTTGAAAAAAATTCAGAGATGAGTTTTGAAGATTTTGAAGAAAAAATCCATGCTTTAGAGCATGAGCTCCTACCTGAAACCGTTAAAAATTTACTCAATAGGAACGAAAATGAATGACATCCTCAAAGTAGGTAATATCGAATTTGCAAGCCGTCTAATCGTTGGAAGCGGTAAATATCCTGATTTTCAAACCACAAAAGATGCAACTTTAGCCAGTGGTTCAAAGCTCATTACTGTGGCTGTTCGCCGTGTTAACATCACCAATCCTCATGAAGAAAACTTGATGGACTACTTCAAAGGTACAGACATAAAACTGCTTCCAAATTCCGCTGGTTGTACGACTGCAGATGACGCCATTACCCTTTTTAGAATGGTAAGAGAAGCAACAGGTTTAGATCTTATCAAACTTGAAGTTATTGGTGATACTGCAAAAACACTCTACCCTGATGTGATGGAAACCCTTAAAGCATGTGAAGTCTTAGCCAAAGACGGCTTTACCATCATGACTTATACCAATGACGATCCTATTATGGCAAAACGACTTGAAAATGCAGGAAGTGCCGCTGTTATGCCTTTAGCATCACCTATTGGCAGTGGGCTGGGTATTCAAAATCGTTACAACGTTCTTTTTATTAAAGAAGCTGTTAATATCCCTGTCATTGTAGATGCAGGTATTGGCTGTGCCAGTGATGCAGCTATAGCAATAGAAATTGGTGCCGATGGCGTTTTGACAAATACAGCTATTGCACAAGCTAAAAATCCTATTTTGATGGCAGAAGCTATGAAATATGCAGTCCTTGCTGGACGTGCAAGTTATCTTGCTGGACGCATCGCAAAGAAACCATTTGCAACAGCAAGTTCCCCAACAGAAGGACTTATAGAGTTCCAACCAAAAGCCTAAAAAACTTTTCCTTGACAAAAGGCTGGAATTTGGCTAGAATTTCAGCCTTAAAAAGACAAACTTAGGTTTTTTTAAATGTCGGGGCGTAGCGCAGTCTGGTCAGCGCACCTGGTTTGGGACCAGGGGGTCGAAGGTTCGAATCCTTTCGCCCCGACCACTTTTTCCCAAAACTATTTTGAATTTATTATATGGTGAGTGTAGCTCAGTCGGTTAGAGCATCAGGTTGTGGTTCTGAGGGTCGTGGGTTCGATCCCCATCACTCACCCCATTGTTTTTTGGAGCGGTTTATGCGCTTGTAGCTCAATTGGATAGAGCAACGGACTTCGGATCCGTAGGTTGTAGGTTCGACTCCTGTCGAGCGCACCACCCAAAACCGAAACTGATGCGCTCTTAGCTCAGCTGGATAGAGCAACGCCCTTCTAAGGCGTAGGTCACACGTTCGAATCGTGTAGGGCGTACCACCCTTTTAAGACGGAGCTTCAGCTTCGCAAACTTTACTACTGTTATGTGCGGATATGGTGAAATTGGTAGACACGCCAGACTTAGGATCTGGTGCCGAGAGGCGTGGGAGTTCGAGTCTCTTTATCCGCACCACTTTTTCTTTTCTTTCTCAATATTAACTCTCTTTCTTATGTTACAATTTCAATATTTTTAATTACAATAGAAAGAATTTCATGCAAAAAATTTATCTCGCTGGACCTGAAGTCTTTTTCCAAAATGCCCTAGGAATAGGCATTTCTCACAAACTCCTGTGTCAACAATACGGCTATGAAGGACTTTTTCCGCTTGATAATATCATTACAGGAAACAATCCCTTAAAAGTAGCAACCGCAATTCGCCTTGCAAATCAAGCAATGATCCACGAATGTGACATCGTCATCGCCAATCTTTCACCCTTTCGTGGCCCTGAGCCTGACAGCGGTACGGTTTGGGAAGTGGGGTTTGCGCAAGGTTTAGGCAAACGCGTCTTAGCCTACTCTACCGATATGCGCACGCTCAAAGAAAAAACACAATCTATCCTGCATTTAGGTGATACCAATTGTGACGCTACAGGTATGGCTATTGAAGATTTTGGACTCACGCACAATCTAATGTTTTCGCATATTGTCGTCGCTTCCAGCTTTGAAGCGTGTTTAAAATACCTAAAATAGGACTTTTAAACAATATTAATCCAATCTAAAAAAAATAGCTAATTCCTTTTTTGTCTTTGTTGTTAAAGCCTACTGCACTAGAGTTTCTAAAGAGATAATTTTTATCTTATATAACTTTAACTAGAAAGGTGCAAAAATGGCATATTCTAAACCAACGTATAAATCTCGTTATGAAAACTTTATTGGCGGTGAGTGGGTTCCACCTTTGAGTGGCGAATATTTTGACAATCTTTCCCCTGTGGATGGCGAACTTTTAACTAAAATTCCAAGATCATCTACAGCCGATGTTGATGCAGCTGTTGCTGCGGCAAAAAAAGCCTTTGAATCTTACAAGCACACTTCGGTCATTGAGCGAAGCACCCTCCTTAAGAAAATTGCCGATAAAATCGAAGCAAATTTAGAAACACTCGCAATTGCTGAAACCCTCGACAATGGTAAAGCTGTACGCGAAACACTTAATGCTGACATTCCTTTAGTGGTTGATCATTTTCGCTATTTTGCTTCTGTCATCCGAAGTGAAGCAGGAAGTGTGGCAGATCTTGATGAGAATACGATTTCGCAAGAAATTTATGAGCCACTGGGTGTTGTCGCCCAAATCATCCCTTGGAACTTCCCTCTTTTGATGGCCGCATGGAAGATTGCTCCTGCCATAGCCGCTGGTAACTGCGTGGTCATCAAACCAGCTAGTGCAACTCCGATGTCTATTTTACTCTTGATGGAAATCATTCAAGATGTCCTTCCAAAGGGCGTTGTCAACGTCATCAATGGAGCAGGCGGGAAGATTGGTAAACACCTCTCTACACACCCCGACATCAAAAAAGTAGGCTTTACAGGAGAGACAACCACAGGTCAGCTCATCATGCAGTATGCCACTGAAAACATCATCCCTTCTACTTTGGAACTTGGTGGTAAATCACCCAATATCTTCTTTGAGTCCATTATGGAAAAAGACGATGAATTTTTTGATAAAGCCATTGAAGGACTCGTTCTCTTTGCCTTTAACAGCGGTGAAGTCTGCACATGCCCTTCACGTGCACTCATCCAGGAGTCCATCTACGAACCGTTTATGAAACGTGTTTTAGAAAGAGTCAAAGCCATCACGCAAGAAAATCCACTTGATCCAGCAACCAAAATGGGAGCACAAGCTTCGGTCAATCAGAAAGAAAAAATTCTAGACTACATCCGCATTGGTAAAGAAGAAGGTGCACAGTGCCTTATCGGTGGAGAAGAGTACAAAAACAAAACTTTCCCAAAAGGAAATTATATTAAACCGACCATTTTCAAAGGGCATAACAAAATGCGTATCTTCCAAGAAGAGATTTTTGGACCCGTGTTATGTGTCACAACCTTTAAAGATGAAGATGAGGCTCTTGCCATCGCAAATGACACCATTTATGGCTTAGGTTCTGGTGTCTGGTCACGAGATGCGCATCAACTCCATAAAATGTCTCGTGGCATCGAAGCAGGTCGTGTGTGGGTCAACTGCTACCACCTCTATCCATCGCATGCTTCCTTTGGTGGCTATAAAAAATCAGGTATCGGACGTGAGACACACATGATGATGCTCAATGCCTATCGCCATACGAAAAACATTTTGACGTCATTCAATAAAAATAAACTCGGATTTTTCTAAACTGTAAAAGCATGGGCTAAAACCCATGCTCCTTACGCAAAGGAGCTAAAATGAGCATCCATCGTCTTATCGCAACACCTGAGGCTCTAAAAGTCATTGAAATGCTCAAAAATGGGTACGGTGAACTTGTTTTTAACCAAAGCGGAGGCTGTTGTGATGGTACAGCACCTATGTGCTATGAGAAAAAAGATTTTCATGTTCCTTCACGCAATGTCAAGATGGGAGAAGTGGGTGGATGTGAATTTTTCATCGACCCTGAGCAGTTTGAATACTTTCGATATTCTCAAATCATTTTAGATGTCAAAGAAGAAAAAGCTGCATTTGGCAACTCCTTTTCACTCGAAATTGATGAGGGCTACCAATTTATAACACGTTCACGCATTTTTAGTGATGAAGAAAATAGACTTTTAGCGGAACAAGAGAAGTGAAAATTCACTTCTCCTCCTTTTTGTTAAAGCTTGTCTTTAAAATCAATCGCAGTAACGTTGAGATTATCCAGTGTAATGACCGTTAGTAGATCTGTTTTTTTAGGAAAATAAACCACATCTTTTTCATTCTCTAAAAGTCCTATAGAGTAGCTGTATTTTTTAAACTTTGGCATCATAAACATGCTCATAACCATACTAGGAACCGATGTTGCATCCATAAAATAAAGCGCATTATTTTCGCTCAGATAATTTGGATTTGCTTCTAAAAATGCCTTCATCACATCCCCTTGAGACTTAGTGTACGCGATGATGATCTGCTTGGTTTGAGGCGTAATGCTCACATTTTTTTCAAACTGATCTTTGATAGCAGGTGCCTGAATAGGAGCGCCCATTGTCAGTGCCTCTGCAAAGAGAGAAAAAGGTAAAAGTAACATCATTGCATATAGAAGTTGTTTCATAGAATTCCTTTGTTAATAATTATTATCCTATTCTAGCTTCTCTAAGTAAATAGAGTTTTAACAAAAATAAATCAATATGATAAGCCAAGATTGAAGAAAGAATGTTATACTTTTTTGCAATAGTCGCTTCATCCATCAAAAGGAATTTTTATGAAAATTGCTGTCATCTCTCCACTTTTTTCACGCTCAGCTGAGCTTATGAAAGAACTCACATCTTTTTTTCCTGATGTCAAACACAATGCCGATAATACGCTTAAAACCAAAGCCGATCTCATCACTTTTTTACTCGACGTCGATGCTGCGATAGTCGGACGCGAAGAGATAGACGATGAAGTCCTAAGTGCGTGCCCAAAACTCAAAATGCTCTCACGTTATGGCGTAGGACTCGATAATTTAGACTTGGAAGCCATGAAAAAAAGAGGCGTAGAGCTTGGTTGGACGGGAGGAACCAATAGTAATTCTGTCGCAGAAATCACGCTTAGCCTTATGCTCTCACTCATTCGCAATCTGCATGTTGCTACAACGCTTTTAAAACAGCACATTTGGAAGGTGAATGGTGGCAGTGAACTTACAGGCAAAACCATCGGACTGTTTGGATTTGGAAACATCGCCAAACGTGTTGTTGAACTTTTAGCCCCTTTTCACTGCACCATTCTCGTTTACAACCGTACCCACAATGAAGAAGAAGCCCTAAAATACGGCATTATCTATGCAAGTAAAGAACGTATTTTGGAGGAAGCCGATATTATTTCAATTCATTTACCACTCACACCTGAGAGCAAGAATCTCTTCTCAACCTCAGAATTTAAAGCAATGAAAAAAAGTGCGTTTATCATCAATACGGCACGTGGTGGCATTATCGATGAAGAAGCACTCAAAATTGCGCTCAAAACAGGTGAAATCGCAGGTGCTGGACTAGAGGCGTTTTTGGAAGAGCCTACACACGACTGGGAGCTCATCGACCTTCCCAATTTAGTCTGTACACCACATCTTGGAGGAAACTCTAAAGAGAGTATTTTAGCAATGGGCTATGCGAGCATTGAGCATTTAAAAACGTTTTTTTATCGACAATAGTTATCAAGATTTGATTTATTTTAGATACAATAAGATCGATTTTGCGTTAATAGGGAAGTTATGGAAGAGTCATCATTCAGCCAATCTGAAAAAATCATTGAAAATTTTTTACGAGAATTTGAACCAAAAGAATATGTCTATTTAGATGTTTTATACCGTTTTGAAGAAGAGGATCTTTCGGAAGTCCTCACGGCACTCCACGGGTGTAGGCTTCCAAAGAAGTATCATACTTATAAAGATGTCATCCATGAGAAATTGGCTAAAAAACTCTCGTTGAGCAATAATGATCTTTTTTTATATACCGAAGATAGCATCTATATCAAACTCTTTTTCCAAGTGGAAGCACCTGAAAATAGCCCCGATAGAAGGGCATGTGGTCTTCCAAAAGAGACCTTAGAAGCCTATAAAAAGCAGTTTTTTCCGCATAACGAATACAAAGAACGTATGCTAGAGCTTCTAGGCTTCGCTATTGAAAGTACACTCAACATCAAAAAAATAAACCCTTCAGAGTTTCGCACACTTTTCATCCCAGTTCTCGTCAATATCGCTGACATCGTAGTCATCGAGTACAGCGAGTTAGAAGATTTGCGTGAAGTTCGTGGTCTTAGCTACTATCTTTTACGTGAAATATTTGAAGTCATGATGCTGAAAATCTCTGAAGATATTCTATTTCACTTCTCCAATCAAGAGAAGAAAGCCATTGAATTTCTAAGTCATTTTGGCATTCATGAAACCATCGATGCAAAAGGCAATCGCTATAAACCAAATCCTATTTTAGATGAGAGTAACCGCGCATGGAATATGACAACCATTCGCTCCACCATGATTCAACATAAAAAATCCAAACAAACACTTTATGACAAACGACATGACCTTATTTCCATTAAAAAGAAACTAGAGGCATATCGCAACGAGCAAAAAGAACTTACAAAACATCTTGAAAAAGAGCATAAAGCCACCGAAGAAGCCGATGAAAAGTTAGATCACATTCACCAAACGCTTGATAGGCTTGAATATACCGATGCAAAAGAGGTTAAGTTTTTAGAAGATGGTGAAGAAAAACTGTTTGATCGTAAAAGCCTCATCAATCAGCTGTTTAGAAAAGAGGACTCTCTTATCAAACAAAAAGCAAAACTGCATAAATCCAGTAAAGAACTTGAGCTTGCACTTTCCAACAAACAAAAAGAGATCTATGTGTGGGAGAAAAAACTCTCTGAAGCAGAAAAATCACTGGCTAACCTTGAAACGCAAGGGCATCCTATTGATGCACAGTATGAGAGAATTCAGCGAGCACTCGCCAAAACACTCTCACAACGTTAAGCGCTCAATTTTTCTTTGATTTTCTCAAACGTTACCTCATCGATTTCGCCGCGAGCAAAACGCTTACGTGCGATTTCGAGCGCATCGTCTTCTTTTGGTTCAGAGTGGCACGATTTACCACTTCGCATTAACACAAAGAGAAGCACACAAACAATAGGAAATAGTATTAACCATGGCATGAAAAATCCATGCCCCATCCATTGATTTACATACATCGGTCACTCCTTAACATCACATGACATTATTGTAGCCCTTTTCTGTGAATCAAGTGTTAACTAACAAATTGTTCAAATCTCTTTAAGACTAAGTGATACTTTTCCACGCTCTTTATCGACTTCGACCACACGGATACGCGTTAACTGCTGGTTGATACTCAAAACCTCTAAGGGATGGGCGATGCGTTTATCGCTCATTTGTGAAATGTGAATCAGTCCATCGTTTTTAAGCCCAATGTCCACAAATGCCCCAAAATCAGCGATATTTCGCACCACTCCTGAGACGATAGAGCCCTCACTAAGCTCGCTAATATCGGTAAGATCGGAGCGAAATCCAATCGGCGGCAATGTCTCTCTAGGGTCAAATCCTGGTTTTTGAAGCTCCATAACGATGTCTTTAAGTGTTGCTTCGCCAATGCCCAATTTTAGGGCTTCTTCAATAATCTGCTCCTTGCTAAGCGTCGCCAAATCAGAACGTGCCAAAAGCGTCTGCGCGATGGCATAACTCTCAGGGTGAACACCTGTGTTATCAAGCACGCTTTTCCCTTCACGAATACGGAAAAATCCCGCACACTGCTCATACGCTTTTGCACCCAAACCTTTGACTTTAAGAAGCTCACTTTTGCTCTTAAATGCTCCATTGCTCTCACGATGTTCCACAATGGCTTTGGCGATTTTTGCACCTACTCCAGCAACATAAGAGAGCAGTGATACCGAAGCACTGTTGGGGTCAACGCCGATTCGATTGACCAAGTCTTCGGTGACTTCATGGAGTTTTTTCTCTAATTGTTTTTGGTCCACATCGTGTTGATACTGCCCGATACCAAGGGATTTTGGGTCAATCTTCACAAGAGCTGCCATCGGATCACGCAGACGCTGTGCGATGGAAATCGCCCCACGAATGGTTACATCAAGATTTGGGTACTCCTCTGTGGCAATTTTAGATGCAGAGTAGATGGATGCGCCCGCTTCAGAAACGACGGTATAGGCGAGATTTAGGCCCGTTTCTTTGTTAAGTCTGGCAAAAAATTCTTGCGTTTCACGAGAGGCTGTCCCATTGCCAATCGCCACCGCTGTGATCTGGTACTTTTGTGTAAACTCTTTGATGACTTTGGCGGATTTTTCATAGTCACTTTGAGGTGGTGTCGGGTAGATAACCGCGTGCGTAAGATACGTGCCATGCTCATCCACAACCGCCAGCTTACACCCTGTACGATACGCTGGGTCAACGCCCAAAATCACCCGCTTGGTGACAGGTGGCGTATTAAGCAGTTGGGAGAGGTTTTTACCAAATGTTGCAATTGCCCCTGTATCGGCTTTTTCTTTGATGATGGCATGAATCTCTCGCTCCAATGAAGGGAAAAGAAGTCGTTTAAAACCATCCATATGCGCCTCTAGCAAATAGTTTTTAGAACTTTTTGCATTGCGTGGAATACGGTAGCGATTTATGGCACTCTCGACTCTCTCCATATCATACAAAATTTTAACACTGAGCTCTTTTTCAGCCACACCACGCATCATGGCAAGGTAGCGATGGGAAGGAATAGAAGCGATACGCTCGCTTTTCCCCGCAAGTTTAGCGTAGAGCCCATCTGCGTTAAGGCTTTTACTTGCTTTGATTTCAAAAGAGGAGTAATCGTGCAGTTGCGCTCTCCAGTATTCTCTCTCTTTAGCATCATCACTGTAACGCTCCGCGATAATGTCTTGCGCCCCAGCAATAGCCTCTTTGATACTGCTTACTTTATCATTGACAAAACTCTGTGCCCTCTTCTCAAACGCATCTAGCTCTAGTTCGGCACGTTCTAGCATATCTGCTAAAGGTGTTAAACCCGCTGCTATCGCAACAGCAGCACGCGTGTTTTTCTTCTCTTTATACGGTCTATAGATATCTTCTAGCTCTTGGAGTGTCTGAGCTTTTTCAACCGCTTTTTTGACCTCATCGCCTAACTGAACTTTCTCCGCAATCAGGCGTAAAACTTCTTCTTTTCGCTCATGCAGTTTCTTCGCATACGCATAAATGCTCTCAAACTCACGAAGTTGTTCATCGCTCGCTCCGCCTGTCATCTCTTTACGGTATCTGGCGATAAAAGGAATAGTGGCGCCCTCTTCTAGGAGTTTTAAAATGTTGATAATATTTTCTTTAGCGATACCTGTTTTTTGAACGAGAGTGCTAATCAATGGGTTCATAAAGTCATTTCCTCATGTGTGTGTAAAGATTTTTGGAGGGGTATTGTAACGAAAATGCAGTATGTTCTTTGTAAAAAAGGAGGTGTCACCCTCCTCTTTATGTTATTCGTCTTTAAACGAAAATCCTTGTGCTTGAAAAGTAGCACCTGTCTTACGGTAAAATCCATCGGTATAGTTACTGACAATTTTTTCTGAGTAACTAGGTACTGCGCTACTTCCTGTTTTTTCTCGAAACTCTTTGAACTCTTTTTCATACGTCAATGCGCTCGAGCGGACTTTGTCACTATCGTAGCGATCTTCCATTACAAAGCTATCCAATGCGACACGTGGTTTTAATGGTGCATTTTTTGCCTGTTCTGTTGACACGCCAATGGTCGTTCCCACCAACAAAAGTGTCTTTTTTGGAAGGTTAAAGAGTGTGATAAACTCTTCCATACTGTTGCGTACAGAACCTAAACATGTTGTTCCATAGCCCAATGCCTCTGCAGCACTTTGAAGATGGTTCAGCATAATTCCCGCATCGACTGCACCGATGATGATGCCTTCCGCACTTTGTTCAATCACTTGGTGTTTACCCAAACTCTCTGCCACAGCACTGGTACGGTTAAAGTCAATGACAATGCCTACAAAAACATCTGCTTTAGCAACATGAGCTTGCCCACCACACAGCTCAGCGATACGTGCTAATTTGGCTTTATCGCGAGTATATACCAAACTAATTTGCTGAGCATTGATAGACGTTGCAGCGCGTTGAGCGGTTTTAAAGATCAGCTCCAAATCTGCATCGCTGATAGCTTCGCCCGTAAATTGGCGAATGGATTTACGATTTTGCAGTTGCTTGATGGTTGGATTTTCCATGAACTCTCCTATAAAATCTTTTCTAATTTCTGTAGAGATAAGCTCTCAACTTTATCGCCTAAAAATGTTTTATACGTTTTGAAGTGTTCTTTTTCCATGTGCTCCGCCAAAAGTGCTTCACTTTCCCATGTTTCTACGAAGACATATGTATTTTCTTTTTCCTTGTCTTTATGCACATCGTACTGTAAGCAGCCTCTATCTTCTTGATGGGTTGCCTTATGTAAAGCCGTTAAAGCTTCCAAAACACCTTCATTTTTTGAATCTTTCAAAACCAATGTTGCGATTAAAACAATTTTTTTCATCTGCACTCTTTCTGTGTTAAGTTCTGCATGAAGTATAAGAGTCATGTACTTAAACTTCTCTTACAGTACTTTTTTAATGTAATGGAAAAATAGGAGAAAATTTGGCTATTTGTGGATGAATTGAAGATAAATTATTTTACATGTAAAGCATTGTTTCGCACAATCTTAAGCTCGCATACTATAAAATAAAATGATTTATCTCGTACTAGGAGCCCTTTTGGAAAACAACAAACATCATCTTATCACCGAGTTTGAAAAAGAGCTCAAGCAGTATGAAAATTTTAGTGACAAGATGAACATCCTTATCAAAGAACTACTGGAGCAAGAAAACATCTCTTACCACTCCATTGAAAATAGAGTCAAAGAAAAAAACAGCTTGGAAAAAAAGATAGACGGCAAAAATAAATACCAAAACCTAAGTGAAATCACCGATATTGTGGGATGTCGCATCATCAGCTACTTTGAAATCGATGTTGAAAAGATCGTAGCACTCCTCTTTAAAGAGTTTAAAATAGACGAAGTAAACTCCATCGACAAAAAGAAAATCTTAGATCCTGACCGCTTTGGCTACCTCTCTTACCACATCATCTGCTCCATCAACGATGAAAGAGCGCAACTAAGAGAGTATAAAAACTACAAAGATCTCAAATTTGAAATCCAAGTACGAACCATTTTACAGCACGCATGGGCAGAGATAGAGCATGACATCGGGTACAAGTCCAACATCGCCGTTCCTAGAGAATTTCGCAGAAAATTCTCACGCATCGCAAGCATACTTGAAATTGCCGATGATGAATTTAGCAGGCTCAAACTCGACATCCACAATTATGTTGAGACCATCTCCAAACAAGGCTTTGAAAATACCGACATTAACGCGGAAAGCCTAAAACTTTTCATCGAAAAATCAAGCGATTTGGAAGAGATAGAAACGTATGTCATTGAAACATTAAAATTAAAAAATGTTGCTTTTTCAGAGCAAATGCAAGAAGCTATTATCAGTTTTACCCTGAATATTATCAATAAATTTACAGCATATAAAGAGATTCTTGAAATCCAAAACTCTATTCGAAAAAACAAAGAACTTATCAAACAGTTCATTGTCAAATGGGCACAACTTAGGGTAATGTTATTAGATAGGTTCCAAAAACATTTCGATCAGAAAGATGGTCTTATCATAGGGTACGCATTGATGATGGAATTTGTAGAAACCAACCATAATGAAGGGCTCAAAGCGTTTTTCCCCGATGTTTCACTCCAAGAAAAAGATGAAGCAGTAGCATTGGCGATGAAACTATACCAAGAAATTACGAGTCACTAAGTTTTACAGTATGATTTCTTCTATAACCGACAAAATGGACGTATTTGCAGAAAATTTCACGGGTGTGAATCTGCATAAACAAAAGATCACCAAAGCTGAGTTTGACGACTGCACCTTCATCTCCTGCGACTTTAGTGAGACCTTCTTTTCGTCATGCAGATTTATCGGGTGTCGTTTTGAAAACTGTAACTTAAGCCTTATGAAACTCACCGATACTAAAATGAACGCTGTTCAATTCTCCTCATGCAAAATGATAGGCATCGACTGGACGATGGCAAACTGGGAAAGTCTTCTCTCCATCGAGCCTCTGCAATTTCACGACTGCCTTTTGAATGACAGCACTTTTTTTGGTTTAAAACTTCACGAAATAGTGATGAGAAACTGCCGTATCACCGAAGTGGACTTTCAAAATGCTACGCTTGAAAAAGCAGACTTTCGAGGCTCAGACTTCAAAGGCGCACTCTTTGGAAACACCCATCTTGAAGGCGCCAATTTCACCGATGCTCACAATATCAACCTTGATCTACGCACCAACCACCTCAAAGGAGCTATCTTTAGCCGATTTGAGGCACTAAGTCTTCTCGAATTTATGGGGATTGTACTGGTGTAAATAAATTGCTCTACCCTCTATTTTTTAAGTCACTTCGAGCACAAAAGAGCTCATAAGCTTCTCTTGCTTTTTGCGCCGCTTCTTTTTCGGGGTGCGAACCAGCCGTTTCATCTTCTTTGAAATAGCTGATGCAAAAGCATTTTTGCGTTCCTTTAAACCATGTCGTCGCGATGCGATAACCTTTTTTATTGACAGGACTGTGCGGATCAACAAAGCCCTCTTCTTGGGTACAATGTGTTGATTCTTTGAAGTCTAAAAACTCGCTTTGGCAGATTTTAAGTGCGTAATTGAACGTGTACCGAGCAACTCCTTTATCGCATACGACGATCAGTGTTGTGCGTAACAAGTCTTTGAGAATTAACACTATCATAAAGAAAAATGGAAAAAATAAAATTCCAATAAGACCATGCCATAGATTTTCTTTTTGCCACCCACTGTAGAGCATCACCAAGGAAATGGCAAAGCCAAAACTGCAAAAAAGAAGTTGCGCGATGCGCACGCCAAGCTGGGAAAAAATGTGCTTTTTGATCTCAATGGGTTGCACATATAGCACCTTACCAAGGCTATGCGGAACTTTTAGGTTGTAGCGTGCTAGTAACTCTTTTGTGTTCATGGTATGTCTTATGTAAAATGATTTGCGTTTAGAAAACCTAAACTTTGAGCGTTGCCTCTAACTCTTTTTTCATCACTTCTATTTGGGTTTTAAGCATTGGAAACTGCTCGGTAATCACTTTCCAAACGATCTCTTCATCGATTTCAAAGTACCAATGAATGAGTTTATCGCGCATTTTTGCCATGAGTGACCATGGAATTTGAAGGTATTTGGAAGCTATTTCATCAGGAATTTGTTTGGTAGCTTCGCCGATGACTTCAAGTTCTCGAACACAGGCACTGACTGTTTTGTCATCAGCCTTGAAGCGTTCAAAATCATAGCCAGCAGTGAAAGTTTCTATCTTGTGAATACTTTTGAGAATGTCATCCAGATACAAAAGATAATTACGTTTCATACCGCAATCGCTTCTTGAAGGATGTTTTGGGAGAGTTCGGCACGGAGTTTTCGTTTGGGGACTAAATCGACATTTTTACCCAATGCACTTTTGAGTTTTTCTTCAAGCTCAATAAATGTCAATAAATCAGGTGTCTGTGAAAAATCAATGAGCAAATCCACATCGCTTTTTTCCGTTGCTTCACCTCGTGCCATTGAACCAAAAAGGGCAAGTGATGTGATGTGATAATGCCCAGCAAATTGTGCTTTTAAAACAGATAATTTTTGCAAAATCAGCTCTTTTTCACTCATGAAAGCCCTCCTTTAATTTTGGCTTTATTGTACCAAAAAAGCCTATAAGTTGGTATAATCCCCCATTATTTTAAGGCGGTCAATGCAAACCATTTACGGCGATAGAGCAAAATGTTATCAGTGTCACAGACCCCAAAGTTCGTGTATGTGTGAATACATTAGACCCATTGAGACAGAAACTAAATTCATCGTTTTGATGCACCCCAAAGAGTTTAAAAAAACCAAAAATGGCACGGGTCATTTTACGCATCTTTCACTCCCTAATTCCGAGCTTTTTATGGGTATCGACTTTAGCGATAATGCCCGCATTAACGAGATTATCGCTACACATGAGAGTTTCATTCTCTACCCTTCCAAACATGCGATCAACCTCAGTCATGAAAATCCTTTGACGCAAAAGTCTTCACCGCTAAAAAAGCCTATGGCGATTTTTTTGATTGATTCGACATGGGCGTGTTCGCTCAAACTGATGCGTGAAAGTAAGAACTTGCACACGCTTTCACACATTAGTTTTGATTCGACCAAACGCTCAGAATTTAAAATCAAAGAGCAACCTTTAGAGTACTGTTTATCTACCATCGAGTCCACGCTCACGGTGCTAGAACTGCTAACACACTGGCAGATAGAATCTATAGAGCCAACCAAATTAAAAGCGTTTCTTACTCCATTTCATGCGATGATTGACTATCAATTGCAGTGCATCCAAAACCCTCTCCACCAAGCGGTGAGATTCAAGCCTAGAAAATCGTAACTGCGCTATAATTTCCTAAAAACAAAAAGGATTTTTTTGCGTTTTCTTCTCCTCTTTTTGAGCCTTATAAGCTCTTTACTGGCACTTCCCAATGATGCAGAACTCAAAAAAATGATAGGGCATATGCTCGTTGTTGGCTTTGATGAGGCGACCATTAACGCGCAAAGCCCCATCGTTAAAGAGTTGCAAACCTATGAGCTGGGTGGGGTCATTTTGTTCGATCGATTTTACAAAGAGAGAAATCGCACGAAAAACATTAGCTCACCCGAACAGTTAAAAGAGCTGACCAAACAGCTCAAGCACTTTGCAAACAAACCACTGCTTATCTCCATCGACCAAGAGGGTGGCAGAGTTGCACGACTTAAACCAAGCTACGGTTTTACAGAAATTCCCTCCGCTTTTGCACTCTCGAAAACCTCTCTTGAATATGCTCAAAATGTTTATACCTCAATGGCGCAGATGCTCAAAGAGCATGGCATCAACTGTGACTTTGGACCTGTGGTGGACTTAGCGGTTAATGATAAAAACAGTGTCATCGTGGGCTTAGAACGCTCGTATGGAAAAAAGAGTGAAACCGTTACACAATTTGCCAAAGTGTTTATCGATGCACTTAAAAGCAATGGTGTCATCAGCGTGCTGAAACACTTTCCAGGACACGGCTCTTCACTGGACGATTCGCATCTAGGCTTTGTGGATGTGACTCAAACATGGAGTGAAAAAG
This sequence comes from uncultured Sulfurospirillum sp., assembly GCA_964466465.1. Classification (GTDB taxonomy): domain Bacteria; phylum Campylobacterota; class Campylobacteria; order Campylobacterales; family Sulfurospirillaceae; genus Sulfurospirillum. The sequence continues at coordinate 138,876 of CAYXNJ010000001.1, read as the reverse complement.
AGCTAGAACCATACCAAAAGCTCATCGCCTCCAACAGTGTTTCGATGATCATGTCAGCACACGTTTTTAACGCAAAACTTGACCCAACTTACCCCGCAACCCTCTCTTATGCTATCAACACCTCACTACTGCGTGAAAAAATGCACTATAATGGCGTATTGATAAGTGATGATTTGCAGATGGAAGCGATTGCGAAGTATTATAGTCTTACAGAGACCGTGACATTGGCGATCAATTCAGGCATCGATATGCTTCTTTTTGGCAATCAGCTTTCTCAAACCAAAACGGATGAGATCGTAGAGACCATTTTTGTACAAGTAAAAAACGGTGCGATTTCGCTTGAGCGCATTGTAGAGGCGAATGATCGTATTGAACGTTTAAGCTTCTAAAACGTTTTATAGGTAAGGAGTTACCATGCGTTACCTCAAAAACCTCAGTCTTTTCTTACTACTCTCTCTTTTTGTAGGATGTACCACACCCAACCTGCCGCAAGGTGACAATGAAGGCGCAACTTCAGCACTTTATGAGCGCTCCTTTGAATCTGGCGTGCCCAATGTTGCTCTGCTCAAACTCTTTTTCACCCAAATGCCCAAAGGCGGCGACCTGCACCACCACTACTCTGGTTCTATCTATGCGGAGACCTACCTTGAGTGGGTGAAAAACAAACACTGGTATATCGATAGCTGTACCTTCAAAATCGTCCAAACCAAAAGCAACGATGCTTGCAAAGCCCTCAGTGTCGATGAACTCATCGCCAATGACACGCTTTATCGCAAACTGCTCACGCTGTGGTCAGACAAAGACTTTTCCAACCACAGCCATGACCAACTGCCTCCTGATAGCAACTTTTTCAACACCTTTGGTTACTTTTCTCCCATCTCAAACCACTACATGGATGTAGGGCTAAACCTCATCAAAGAGCGCGCAAAGAGTGAAAATGTCTCTTACATCGAAAGTATGCTCTCACGCGTTGGCATCAACAGCTCGGATTTTTTTAACACCGATGAAATCAAAATGTTTAACAACGAACTACGTAATGCTACGACACAAGACGAGGTCAATGCGTTACTAGAGCGCATCAGTACGGTTTATGAACGTAATCAAACGTTTAACACAAAAGTACAAAATTTTGTCAGTGAAGTAGCGCGCCGACATCAAGGTATCGATGATGCACACTTTACGATGCGTTACCAAACCTATGCAACCCGAGTCGTTGAGCCGCTACAAGTCTATACTGACCTGCTTTCAGGCTATAAAGCCGTCCTTAGCTCTCCCCTTGTTGTAGGCGTAAACATCGTCGCACCTGAAAACAACACCGTAGCGATTAATGACTACACGCTGCATATGCGTATGTTCAACTACCTTGTGAAAAAATACCCACAAGTACACCGCTCGCTTCATGCGGGAGAGCTTACCATCGGTATGGTAGAACCAAAAGAGCTTCTTTTTCATATCACGCAAGCGCACAACATCGCCAAAGCAGAACGCATCGGGCATGGCGTGGACATCGTGTATGAGAAAGAGTCACTTGCCCTTTTAGAAGCATTAAAACACTATGCAGCCGTAGAAATAAACCTTACCAGCAATGAGTTTATTTTAGGCGTTAAAGGTAACGAACATCCTTACAGTATCTATGCTGCTTATGGTGTGCCTATAGTCATTTCTACAGATGATTCAGGTGTTTCAAGGAACAACCTAAGCCATGAGTATGTTTTGCTTGCCAGTCGCTACCATCCAAGTTATAAGACCATTAAAACCTATGTCTATAACAGCATCGACTATTCGTTTTTAACACCTGCCGAAAAAGCCAAAATCAGAGATCAACTCGATAAAAAATTTGAGGTATTTGAAAAAGAAATGAGTCTCTTAGCTAAAAATTTTAAACCATAGTTGCATGTAAGGAAAATCCTTACATGCAAACCGCTTAAACCCTCTTTTAGACCACTTTCGTTATAACTTCACGATTTGTTTTTTAAAGATATTTAAAATTTTTAAAGTAATTTGATAGAAAATTTCAGAGCTTTTGTAACGTTTCTTTACATTTTTATGTGTATAAAAGAAACAGTGTAACGTTTTTTTACACATTGATGTGTCATATCGACACATTTTACCTATCGCAAGCATCGTTTTTTTCAAAAAAGTCGCTTTGAAGTCGTTTTGTGTCTTTAAAATCACTTTATCTTATAAAAAAGGAATAACACATGATGTTATGGTGGAGAGGCTTAGCGTTATGGAAAAAGATCTTTATCGGTCTTTGTTTAGGTTTGGTCGTCGGACTTCTGTTTAAAGATGTCGCGTTGATGCTCAAACCAGTAGGTACCCTGTTTATCAATATGATTAAAATGTTGATCGTGCCTTTGGTTTTTGTTACGTTGGTTACGGGTATCACGTCGATGGAAGACTTGAGTAAAATGCGCCGTATTGGTATTAAAACGTTTTCGATTTATTTGGTAACGACTGCGATTGCCGTTGCTATCGGTTTGGCGTTTGGTCTTATTTTTGAACCAGGTGCAGGTGTTGCACTGAGCAATACAACAGCGGTTGCAGCCAAAAAAGCACCACCACTCATCGATACGCTTTTAGCGCTTATCCCAACCAACCCGATGGATAGCTTAGTTAAAGGTGACATTTTACAAATCATCGTTTTTGCTATTTTCTTGGGTATTGCTATCAGCATGGCGGGCGAAAAAGGCAAACCTGTAGCTGCATTTTTTGAGTCATTCTCAGAGGTTATGTTTAAACTAACAGAGATCGTTATCTCTTTCGCACCTATCGGTGTTTTTGGTTTGATGGCATGGGTTTCTGCTTCGTATGGTGTGGATGTACTTATCAGCCTTGCAAAAGTTATCGGTTGTGTTTACATTGCATGTCTTGCTCATATGGCACTTACTATGGGTGGCGGTATCGCGATTTTCGCACGTCTTAACCCTATCAAATTTTTCAAAGGTATGGCATCAGCGCAAACCGTTGCGTTTACAACCACCAGTAGTTCAGGAACTCTGCCTGTCACTACTAGCAACACCATCCACAATCTTGGTGTTTCTAAACCAATTGCTAGCTTTGTTTTACCACTAGGTGCGACTATCAACATGGATGGAACGGCGATTTACCAAGGTATTTGTGCGGTATTTGTGGCGCAAGCATTTGGAGTTGATCTTACATTTGCTAACTATATGACCATCATCTTGACGGCTACTTTAGCGTCTATCGGTACAGCGGGCGTTCCAGGTGCAGGACTCATCATGCTTTCATTGGTTTTAACTTCGGTTAACTTGCCGTTAGAGGGTATCGCTATCATCGCGGGAATCGATAGAATCTTAGATATGGCTCGAACAACCGTTAACATCACAGGTGATGCTATGACTGCGGTCATCGTCGCTAAAGGTGAAGGCGAATTGGACGAGAAAATCTACAACCAAGACAACGTCGAATAAACACACTTTGCATGTAAGGGAACTCCTTACATGCAAAACCTCAACCCAAAGCCAACCACACCCCAACACCCAGCATCAAAGTACCTGCAATGCGGTTCATCAGTCTTACATTGTCCCCTTTTTGCAAAAAAATCCGCAAGGTATTGCCACCACTCGCGTAGATAATCATACAGATAAATTCAAGCGTTAAAATAATGGCTAACAACACAGAGATTTGAGGAACAAGCGGTTTTGCTTGGTTGATAAAAGGCGGTAAAAGGGCTATGAAAAACGCCCAGCCTTTTGGGTTTGCGATGGCTGTTACAAAGCCCTGAAGCGCTAAAGAAGTTGCGGAGATGCTTACGGAACATTCGCTAGTGGAAAGTGCCATTTTCCCACGATTGAGCCAGAGTTGTACCCCTAAAAAGCCTAAGTAAAGTCCACCTGCATACTTAAAAATGGTAAAGATGTCAGGATGGTTTATCATGATCGCCGCGACACCGACCACCGAAGAGAGCGCTACGATGCCAACACCGATTAGCTCGCCGATCATCATGTAAAAGGTACGCTTTAAGCCGATGCTCATGCCAAGGCTCATCGCAAGTGTCATACACATACCAGGGGTTACGGAAACAAAAAAGAAGGTGGGAAGAAAAAGCGCCATAATGGAAAAATCAACTGCAGAAGCCACGTTACATCCTTTCAACAAAAAAGAATTATACCCCATGTTTTCTTTCTAAAAAATGGAAGTTAATGTTAAGCTGTTTCATTTAATTTCAAAAAAGTTTCGTACAATACATAAAACACGAAAAGGCTAGATGATGACCGTATCGGAAGCACTAAAAACACGAAAATCCACCCGAGCTTTTTTGCCTAAAGCTGTACCACAAGCACTGATAGAAGAAATACTTGAAGATGCCAAACATGCACCCTCTGGTGTCAATATGCAACCATGGTGTGTATGTGTTGTGAGTGGTGAGAAAAAACGCACACTAGCGCAAAAAGTCATCGAAGCTTTTGAGAGCGGGCATAAAGAGGTGATGGACTATGCCTATTACCCTTCCATGTGGGAAGAGCCTTATAAAAGCAGGCGCAAGGAAACTGGGCTGTTGATGTACAGCACACTCGGAATTGCCAAAGAGGACAAACAAAGGCAGATGGAGCAGTGGAAGCTCAACTACCGTGCCTTTGATGCGCCCGTCGTGCTCTACTTTTTTATCGATGCGAGTTTAGAAAAAGGCTCTTACCTCGACTATGGTATGTTTTTACAGTCCATTATGCTAAATGCCACAGAAAAAGGCTTAGCGACCTGCCCACAAGCCGCCTTGGCTGAGTTTCCAAGCATCGTTAAAGAGGAACTAGCCATCGAAGCCAATAAGCTTTTACTCTGTGGCATCGCCATGGGTTATGAGGACAAAGAAGCGCTCATCAACAGCTACCGAACACCGCGCATTGCTCTTAGTGAGTTTGCGACGTTTTACCATTAACCTATATTCTAGTACAATACCTCAAAAAAACAAGGTTGATATATGAGACTGCTTGGTAACATCATCTGGTTTTTGTTTGGCGGTATTTTCATGGGATTGGCATGGTGGTTTTTTGGTGTGATTGCACTCATTAGCATTATAGGCATTCCATGGGCAAAAGCCTGCTTTGTCATCGGTCAATTTACCTTTTTCCCCTTTGGCAAAGAGTCCATCAGCCGAAAAGCCCTGCATCAAAAAGAGGATATTGGCACGGGAACATTGGGGCTTTTGGGTAACATTCTTTGGTTTATTTTTGCAGGGTTTTGGCTTGCCATTGGGCACATTATGTCTGCTTTTGCGTGCGCCATCACTATCATCGGCATTCCTTTTGCTATTCAACACCTTAAACTGGCTGTCATTTCCCTTGCTCCGATTGGGCAGACGATTGTTGATAAAGAGGTGGCAGAGGTGCTAAGGCAAAAAACATTCTTATAAATTAAGAAAATTTATCCCCACACTTCCTTTTTCGTATATGATATAATTTCTTACCCTTTATCAGGAGTAACCTTTAAGGAGCGCCTTATGGCTGACTTTATAGCTACCCCGAACTTGTGCATTAGGTTGCACTATTGAGATAGATACAATAAGGGGGTAATTAGAGCAAGTTGTATGGAAGAACTCTCTTTTTGCGAAAAAAGAATTCTTCGTTAATGGGTGCAACACCATTGGCGTGTTATTTATAACCCATATGATGGAGTTGTGTTGTATCTCTTGATTAATGAAGCGATTTCAGACTGGATAGTTTGAAGCACTCGATTAATTTTTCAACACAAGTGCGCGGCTCCGCTCGTCTTTTTGAATTCCTATTCAAAACCGTATTTACATAACTTTTAGCTCTGCATATACAATTTTATTCACTCCTCGATTTTCTGCATCCGATAATACAATACAGGTATCACCAAAAGCGTGAGTATTGCTGAACTCACCACGCCACCGATCATCGGAGCGGCGATGCGTTGCATCACTTCACTTCCGACACCATCCAGCCACATGATGGGTAAAAGTCCTCCAAGAATCGCAAAAACGGTCATCAGTTTGGGACGAACCCTTAAAACGGCACCTTCAAAGATGGCTTCTTGAACATTTTTAGCTGTTCGTTCTTTCACATGAGCCATCGCTTCTTCAAGGTAGATAATCATAACAATCGCCGTCTCCACCGCAATGCCAATGAGTGCTAAAAAGCCCACAATAACGGCAATGGAAAGATTGTAATTTAAGTAGTCCACATACAAAAACCCACCCACAGCAGCGAGTGGCAAGGTTAAAAAGACCAAAAGCGCGTTTTTAAACGAGCCAAGCCCTAAGTAAATGAGCATAAACGTGATGAGCAGAGTGAGTGGTAAAATGAACTGCAAGCGCTCCATGGCACTCTCCAAGTACTCGCTCTCCCCTGCCCAACCGATGTAAAAACCTGTTGGAAGTTCCACACTCTCTTTTAAAATTTTGATTGCTTCTTCTTTATAGGTTTTAGACGAAAAGCCCTCTTTTAGGGTGATGTAGATGTAGTTCACTTTTTTGCCCATTTCAGACTTCAGCTCACTCGCACCGACGTCGTAACTAAGTTCCACAAAATGCCCTAAACGCTGGAACCCATACGCTGTTTTGATAGGAAGCTCCGCAATGGCATTCAGGTCTTTTCGGCTCTCTTCTTCCAGCCTTAGTGTAATCGCATAACGCTCGATGCCTTGGTAAAAGGTACTCACTTTTGAGCCACCGATGGCATTATCCACAAAATTAAGGATTTCCTCTTTGGTAATCCCATACGCAGCGATATTTTCGGGCTTTAACGTCATATTGAGGTAGTAACCGCTGTTGGCTTTGTCCGCAAAAATGCTTTTGGTTCCCTCATAGTTTGCAAGCACACTTGCTATTTTATTCGCACTCTCTTCCAACGCTTGGTCATTGTCACCGTAAAGTTTGATGCCAAGAGGGGTTCGTATGCCTGTGATGAGCATATCGATACGGCCACGAATTGGGTATGTCCATGAGTTTGTAAGCCCCAGCATTTGAAGTTGTTCGTTCATCTCATCTCTGAGTTTCTCATAGGTCATACCAACACGCCACTGCTCTTTTGGTTTGAGCTGTATGATAGTTTCTATCATCGATAAAGGTGCTGGGTCTGTCGCACTCTCCGCACGGCCTGCTTTAGCAAACGTGCTCTCTACTTCTGGAAAACTTTTGATGACCTCGTTACTCTTTTGTGCATACTCTTTTGCCATCTCTATGCTGATGCCAAAAGGAGTAACAGGCATATACATAAATGTCTGCTCATTGAGTGGCGGCATAAACTCCCAACGCTGTTTGGTGTAGGTGTGATACCCAAGCACCAAAAAGCCCATAAATAGGGCTATAGCAACATACCAAAACCGCATATGCAGTTTTAAAAGCGGTGCATAGAGCCAGATGAAAAAGTTATTGAGCGGGTTTTTATGCTCTTCAAGGATTTTGCCTTTGACGAGGTACAGCATCAAAAGTGGAACCAACGTGATAGAGAGTAATGCGCCGATGAGCATCGCAAAGGTTTTCGTGTACGCCAACGGTTTAAACAGTGCCCCTTCTTGACCAGAGAGCGCGAAAATCGGTAAGAAACTCACGACGATGAGCAACAGTGCAAAAAAGATAGGGCGCCCCACTTGTTTGGATGAAGCGATGATGAGGGCTTTGCGCTCCTCTTCGTCTTTGACTTCAGTGTGTGTGAGCTTTTTATGGGCATTTTCAATCATCACGATACACGCATCGACCATCGCACCAATGGCTATGGCAATACCACCTAAGCTCATAATGTTTGACTCCAACCCAAAAAGTTTCATACATAAAAAGGTTAAAGCAATGGTCAGTGGCAGAACGATAATAACAACAAGCGCACTTCTAAAGTGCAGCAAGAAAAGCATAACCACCGCTAAAACGACGATGCTCTCCTCTAAGAGGGCTCGTTTGAGATTATTAATTGCCTTTGTTATCAGGTCGCTTCGATCATACGTCGTGACTACTTCCACGTCACTCACATGCAACTGTGAAAGCTTCTCTTTCACCGCTTGGATGACTTTGTACGCGTTTTCTTTGTGGCGAACAACCACAACGCCTCCGACTACTTCGCCCTCACCGTTTAACTCTGCCATACCACTTCGATAGGTTGGAACCACACGAATATCAGCGATGTCCGAGAGTTTAAGCGGAATGCCACTCACCGTTTTTATAGTACTGTTGGAGAGATCATCTATGGAAACAGCAAAACCTCTGGCTTGAATGATCTGCTCAAAACCGTTTTCAAGCACCACACGACCACCCAAATCACTGTTGTTTTTTGAAAGTGTGTTCATCAAATCATCAATGCTTAGGTCATATTTGTAGAGAGCGTCCGAGCGCAGTGTAACTTCATAGTCTTTCACAAAACCGCCCACACTTGCCACTTCACTCACCCCTTCCACACCTAAAAGCGCGTAGCGGTAAAGGTAGTCTTGAATACTTCTAAGCTCATCCAAACTTCTGTTTTTAGAGGTCAGCGCATACTCAAAAGCCCAACCAATGCCCGTCGCATCGGGACCTAGCTTGATGGTCGCATTTTTAGGAGCGTTTTTGGAGACGTTTTGGATGACTTCATTCACCCTATCTCGCGCCCAGTAAAGGTCAGTACTCTCTTCAAAGATGATGTAAACGATGGCATTTTCATACGACGTAAACGCACGTACGGTTTTAGTTTTAGCGACCGATAACAGCGCATTGGTCAGTTCATAAATGAGCTGATCTTGGATGATTTTGGGTGACTGCCCTAAGTACTTCACATTCACGATGACTTGCGGTGGCGTGAGGTCTGGCAAAGCATCTAAAGGTGTTTGCTTTATCGCCCAAAAAGAGACAAAAGCAGCGATAATGAGGCTTAGAAGAAGCAGCGCCCTGTTTTTGACGCTTTTTTCAATGATAGACTCTATCATTGCATTGCCCCTCCGTTATTTTGGGCATCGGCATCAAACATAAAGAGCGCATTTGCTACAACCACATCGCCCTCTTTCAGTCCAGAGATAATCTCAAAAGTGTCGTTGTTCAGGCGTTTTGCTTCAATGTCACGTGGCTCATACTCGCCTTCAAATTCGCCTTTGACAAAAACACTCGTCTTCGCACCTTTGGTCATCACCGCACTTTTTGGAAGGGCGAGGTACTCTCGCTTAGCAGTACCAAAACGCGCTTTAGCAAAAGCATTTTCGTAGATTTCAAGCTCTTTATTGTCTATCACCAAACGTACATCGACACTCTTGGTTTGCGGGTCAACCTTAGGATAGATAAAATCGATTTTGGCTTTATAAGGCTTTGAACTCATATCAAAAAAGATGTCGGCATTTTGTGCACGTTTAACAAACTCTAGGTCTTTTTCATAGACTTTGACGATAAGCCATAAATTGGTATAGTCGCTGATCTCGTACAGTTTTGCTCCTTTTGGAACAAATGAGCCTTGATTGATGGCTTTTGCTGTCACGATGCCATTGTAAGGCGAAACGATAGTGATGTTTTCAGGTACATTTTTCTCAGCAATAATTTTTTGAATCGTCTTTTCATCGACTCCTAAAAGTTTCAGCTTTTGGATAATGCTCTGCACCATACTCTCACTTTTAATGCGCTGCGCATTGATGAGTTCTAATTCTGCGGTGTAAATCTCTTGCGAATAGAGCTTCGCAAGTGGTTCGCCTTTTTTCACGCTGGTAAAACTCTTGTTGACATAAAGCTGTTCGATAAATGCGTCATAACGAAGAGCAATCTCTTTTACACTCTCTTCATTGGCTTTGGTGTAGCCATAAAACTCTTTTGCGGAGCCTTCAAGGACTTTTTTTACTTCGATGGTTTTAACATTAAACACCTGCTTAGCGTCAAGCTGGGAGCCTAAAAGTAAAAGCGCTGTTAAAATAAGATGGGTGTATTTCATAATGGCTCTCCTAAAAGCGTGTAAATTTTGATGATAGACTCGTTATACGCAAAGGTATTGGCGTTGATCTGTTTTTGTGCTTCAAGCATTTGTGTTAGAACATTTAAAAGGCTCAAAAGAGCGTCATTTTGAGAAAGCGCTGTACTTTGAAGCACTTCATACATCTTTTTATTTTCATGCAACACCTCTTTAGAAAGAGCGATTTTGTCGTACTGTAACTCTTTGTTGAGTAACTCGTCTTTTAGCTCAAAAAGAAGCTGTTTTTGCGTATTTAAGACACTTTGCTCCGAAGCTGAATGGGTCAGTTTTGCTTTTTGAATGGAGAGATTTTCTTTGCCATAGATAGGCAGTGGTATCTCAAAGCCTAAAAAGGCGTAGTCATCTCGTCCTTGTCTTCGGTTGTAACCTAAGCTGATGGTGACATCAGGGATTTTGGTCGCTTTTTCATAGCGTAAATTCAAAAGCTCTTTGGCACTTTGAAGATTTTGAAGCTGTAATTTAGGTGCTTTTTCCAAACGCTTCTCTTCATCACTTAGCCCATAGTTTAAAAGCCCCTCTTTTGCCTGTAATTCAGGCATAGAAGTCGCCAAAATACTCTCTAGTTTTCGCTCAAGTGAAGCCTTCTCTTTAAGCAGTGTTTTTTTCTCTATGGAGAGATTTTTCTGCAAGATAGTATTGTTCAGCGTATCGACATAGTGTGCACTCGTGGTATTGTAAGCAAGGTGAGCGTTTTTAAGATCTTCTAGGATTTTCTCATACTTTGCAACCAATGCTAAATCTTGTGTGATGCGCACATACGTTTGCTCTAACGTAGCAATTTCTTGTTGCATCTCTAGCTTTTTGGTTTGAAGCTCTAACTTTTTGATGGCAACATCTTGCAGAGCAATCGACTCTTTGATGTCTAGTTTTCCACCCAGTGGAATTTTTTGAGAGAGCGAAATAGCCTCATTTTGCATCTCTTGGTTTCTCTTTAGAGGCTCATTTAAAAAGATGTCGTTGACCCCAAGAGAGAGCATCGGGTTTTCCCAAATCTTACTTATATCAACCTCTTTTTCGAGCGCTTGTATCTCTGTATCAAGTACTTTTAATTCATGATTGTGGCTGTATGCTAAAGAGAGAAGCTCACTCTGAGCCCATGCGTAGCCCGCTAGGGCTACGACTAAAAGAGCTCGTTTCATTAGAGGTTCACGCTTGATTTTAAGCGCTGTTTTTTGCCATCAGAGGTTTCAACCACGATGCTGATCTGCCATGTACCGTTCATAGAAAAGATCACATTAGCTTCATACGCACCGTCTTTATATACAGCATCTGCTTTTTCTTCCATCGCGTGCATTCCAGGCATTGCTGGCATTGAAGCGATGACGCTCACTTTCGCATCTTTTACCTCTTTAGCGCCATCCATAACTTTGACTTTGATGAGATTCATCCCCTGAGAGATAGGCTTTAGCGTGCTGTACTCGACTTCTAAATTGCCCGCCATACCTTTTTTAGAAAGCGCTTCTGCACCAAAAGCACTACCAAGGCTTAACGCCACCGCTAGGAACATTCCTAATATCTTCTTCATCACTTACTCCTTGTAAAAATATAATGGCAGTATAAAACGCTTGTGTGTACTATTTGTGGAATACCTCTACTTTATAAGAATCGTGTGGTGCATTCCCGTTTCAAAATGCCCTGGAATGTTGCATGCAAACATCACCGTGTCTTTTTTGGTAAATTTCCATGTTAACTCTTTGGTTTCATTGGGTTTAACGGTTATGGTACTGCCATCACTGTGTACCATGTTTGGCATCTGTTTCATCATTTCAAGATGCGCTTTTTGCTCTTTCTCACTGCCAATGGAGAACTCATGGTCAATCGCGCCTTTATTGGTCACGACAAATCGAACAATGTCTCCCTCTTTAATATTCATGTTGCTATGAAAGTCAAACTTCATGGAGTCTAGTAAATCCACTTTGATCGTTTTCGTGGCTTTTGAGGCATCATAGGGCTTGCCAACGGTTGACATCATGGCATGGTTATGTGTTGAATGGTCGTGCACTGAATGCCCTTCCATCGCAAAAGCTTGACTTGAAAGAGCAGAAGCAAGGATGAGTGTTGTAATTGCTTTTGAGTGGTGTAACATCTGTTTCCTTTGTAAGTAATATTTTTACTACAGTATAAAAAACATCTGTGCACTATTTGTGGAGCGAGAAGGAAAGCACTATCAGAAACACTATGATAGTGCTTCTGATAAAAGAATTTTTAGTTAGTTTTGTTCAAAAAAGCGATCACCAAACATGAAAAGAACTAAGCCCATGAACATAATGGCCAGTCCTGCAAATTTCCACCAATGTGCAGGTCTTATCGCCATTTGAATAAGCCCAAAATGGTCTATAATCATTCCTGCCATTAATTGTCCAATAATAAACATAAACATTGTGTTGGTGACACCAAGTTTTGGCGCTAAGAAAACTGAGGTAAAAACAAACATCGCGCCTATAGCACCTCCAATCCAACGCCACCATGGTTGCGTTCCAACATTAGAAGTCACACTTTGCCAATCCGCTTGAAAAAATGCCACCACTGCTAAACAAAGCGCTCCAATAATAAACGAAATGAGTGAAGCAACTAAAGGTTGTCCGCCAACGCCTGCACTCAAGCCACTATTAATTGCAGCTTGTATTGAAAGTCCAGAACCTGCCAACAACGCCATAACTGCATACATATACACCATATTCATCTTTTTATCCTCATTTCACGAAACTTATTTATTTAATTGTATCACATACTTCCAAATCCTCTCTTCCCTTACAGCCTTATGAAGAGAGCAAAATCATGTATAATGCCTTTTATGAAAATCTTACTCTTAGAAGACGACCCCATTCTTAGCGAAATTATTGAAGAGTTTTTAGTCGAACATGGCTTGCATGTGACACTCTTCTACGATGGTAAAGAGGCGCTTGATGCTATTTTTGAGGATAAGTTTGACATCTTGGTCTTAGACATCAATGTTCCAAGTCTCAATGGTTTTGAGTTGTTGAAAACACTCAAAGAGGCGAACATCACGACACCAACCATCTTCATCACTTCACTGGATCAAATCAGCGATGTGAAAAAAGGCTTTGCGTTGGGAGCGGAGGATTACCTCAAAAAACCGTTTGAGCTTGAAGAGCTTTTGGTACGCATTGAGCGCACTAAAAAATTGCATCATATCGAAGAAACTACCCTTGTGCATCTAGCATCACAGGTCAGCTACGATCCACAAAACTATCAGATCATCACACCTGAACAAACCTACAATCTTCGCAAAAAAGAAGCACAGCTTTTGGAGTATTTTTTAGCGCATCAAAATCGCCTTTTGAGTTTTGAAGAGATCATCGAAGAGGTATGGCGGTTTGATGAAGTACCTACACATTCAACGCTTCGTACCTACATCAAAAACCTCCGTAGTTTCGGGCTTGAGAGTCTTATAGAAAACATCAAAGGAGTGGGTTATCGCTTTAAGTGCTTATGAAAAACGCTCACTTTTGAGGTTTTTACTCATCTACCTTGGCTCTATTTACGCTTTTATCTGCCTGCTCGCATGGATGTTTTACACCATCGAGATTAAAAACTTGCATGAAAATTATGCCCTTAAAATGCGTGCCACCGCTTCTAGCATCGCTCACAAAATCGTCACAGCGCACATGATGGAAGACGAGACGCTTCAAAAATGCCTTGCTGAAAACCCCGCAGAGAAGTGTTTTGGTTTAGAAAAAGAGTATCAGCTCGGACTTTTTGGCGAAGGCAATACCCCTTTACACATCAGTTTTCCTGAGCCTATTGATTTTAGTAAAACCTTTTACCTCGAAAATGACAGTTTTTACACCCTAGATGAGAGCACACAAGGGCATCTTGGCATTCATACCCTTGTGCTTAAGCATACGCATATCTCTAGCAGCGTGAATGCGCTACGTTCACAAGTGCTGCTCTATTTTGTACTCAGTCTTGCTTTTGCAACCCTCTTAGGTTACGTGCTTGCCAGACAATTTCTCAAACCCATCCAAGAAGAGATCAACCATCTTGATACCTTTATCAAAGACTCAACGCATGAGCTCAATACGCCTATTACAGCGATTTTAATGAGTATTGGAACGCTTAAAAATGTGGATGAAAAAAAACGCAAACGCATTGAACTCAGTGCCAAACGCATCGCAACGTTGTATGGAAATCTGAGCTTCATGCTGCTGCATGATAAGCAAAATGAAGAAAAAAGTGATGTCGATGTCAAAAGACTCATCGAGGAGAGAGTTGAGTATTTTGCGGATTTGATGGCAAGTAAACGCATCGAACTAAGCCTAAAGCTCGAAGAAAAAACCCTGCATATCAACGAAGAGAGCCTCATCAAACTCATCGACAACCTGCTCTCAAACGCTATCAAATACAACCGTTTGTGTGGAACTATCGAAGTGTTACTGGACTTTGAAAAACTAAGTATCAAAGACAGTGGCATTGGCATCGAAAGCTCAAAACTTGGCGACATTACCAAACGCTATAAACGCGCGAACTCCGATAAAGGTGGCTTTGGCATCGGTTTAGACATCGTGAACACCATCTGTAAAACCAACGGTTTTAGACTCGAAATTAACTCTATTGAAAATGAAGGCTCAACCTTTAGTATCTACTTTTAAACAAAACGTATTAGACGATTCGCATCAATCTCAAATCCTATCGTATCGCCTACACTTAGGCTATCATCAAAGCTATATGCCATCAATGTCTCATTTTCACATTCCAATGTAACTTCGTAAAAATTACCATAAAAGACTATCTCGCTTATGCGTGCTTTGTGCTCAAAATGCGCGCCTAAACGTACCGCATCCAAACGGCAATAGACCTCTTTTTCACCTTGCATAAAGCATTTTGGCAACAGATTCATTTTGCCTAAAAAATTAGCGCAATAAAGGGATGTCGGATGATTATAAATCTCTTTAGGTGTGCCTATTTGCAAGATGTCACCCCCATCCATAATAGCGATACGATCAGAGAGGTAAAACGCATCTTCTTTGTCATGGGTGATGAAAAGCGCTGTGATGCCAAAGAGTTTGATCATCTCTTTAAGCTCTGCCCTTAAAATGGCTCTTAGCTCGGTGTCGATGTTGCTGAGTGGTTCATCCAAGAGGAGAATTTTTGGCTTATCCAAAATGGCGCGCGCAAGGGCGACACGCTGTTGTTGACCACCGCTAATTTCATGCGGGTATTTTGAAGCAAGGGCGTCTATCTTTGTTTTTTGCATCACCGCTAACACCTCATCTTTGCTCGCTTTACTTCCAAAAGCGATGTTTTGCGCGATGTTTAGGTGTGGCAAAAGGGCATAATTTTGAAACACAATGGCAATGTCTCTCTGATTGGGTGGGAGGTTTGTTTTAGCATCAAAAACAACCCTATCACCAATGCAAATCGTTCCGCTATCGGGTGTTTCAAGACCACTTAGCATACGTAAAAGAGTAGTTTTTCCACTCCCGCTTCTGCCCAAAATGGTAAAAATTTCACCTTCTTGAATGGAAAAAGAGACTTCATTGGCAACGCAAATGCTCCCTTTGCAAAAACGTTTGTGTAAATTTTCAATGGTAACGATAGGTTTCATCTTCTACCTCGTACAAATTTTGAATTGAGTAATAAAACGGCAATGGCGGTTGTACCCACCAATAAAAGCGATGGAAATGCACTTTTATAGAGTATCTCGTTGCTGGCTAGTTCGTAAATACGAATCGCAATGGTGTCATAGTTAAAGGGTCTAAGAATCAAGGTTGCGGGGAGCTCTTTGGCAAGGTCGATGTAGAGAATTAAAAAACCACTGAGCAAATAAGGTCGCATCAAAGGCAGATAGACCCTAAAAATACGCTCAAACTCATCTGTTCCAAAAATCTTTGTCGCATCATCAATACTTTTGTCGATCTTACTAAACCCGTTTTCAACTGAGCCTATACTTGCAGCAAAATAGCGCGTCAAATAAGCAAAAACCAGCGCAACAAAAGAGCCTCCAAGCACCACTTTTCCAACATTTTGGTCGATAAAATTGGTGAGAAGTAAAATGCCAATGCCCACAATCGCCCCAGGAATGGAGTAACCTAGCATGGAGAGTTTTTGACTCAGCACTCCCCATCTGCTTGGATAAAATCGTGAAGCATAGACCATCATAAACGCTAAAGCAATGATAAACAAAGACGAAATGCCATTAAGACTCAATGTGCGGTACAAATAGCCGAGAGTGTCCCATTCTAGGGTGTGATAGTCAAGATAAAACCAGTACAAAAGTACACCCAAAGGGATGAAAAGCGTTACTGTGGCTATAAGCAGTGAGAGCGTGAAAATCACGACATTTCTCCAACCTTTTAGCTTTATTTTCGCGGCCTTTTTGGCACTGTGTGTTGAGCTGATAAACCGAAACTTTGCTCTTAAGCGCGCTTCGCCAAACATCAAAACAAACACCACGACTAAAAGCATCATAGAGAGATTGATCGCCTCTTTTAAATTGCCATAACCAAACCAACTTTTAAAAATGCCCACACTAAAGGTATCAACCCCAAAGTAGGCTACCGTACCGTAATCGCTTAGCACCTCCATCAACGAGAGCACAAGCCCTGCAAAAATGGCGGGGTATGCCAAAGGCAGATAGACACTCCAAAACGCTTTTAGAGACGAAAGCTGTTTTAGAGAAACCAGTTCAACCACCGTTGAAGAGATGGAGGCAAACGAAACGCGCGCTAAGATGTAAACATAAGGAAACATCGCAAAAGAGAGAATGGCAATAACCCCGTAGATATTTAAAATATCGAGTTTAAATTTTGGAACTCCTAGAAGTGTAGAGAGAATACCATGAAACTCAAAAAATCCTACATACGTATAGCCGATGATGTAGGCAGGAAACGCTAAAGGCAGTACAAAAGCAAGCGAAAAAAAGTGGCTTCCAAAGTACTCAAAACGCGCACTCATAAATGCTGTACTAATACCCAAAAGCAGCACTAAAAAAGCTGCACCAAGAAGAACAAAAAGCGTATTTTTTGCATAGAGTAAAAGCTCTGGAACACGGAAGTTTGCTACAGAGAAGTCGCCCTGTGCGATAAAATAGATGAACAGTGCAAAAATAGGTAGAGCAATGAGTAGCCCCAAAGAAGGGGCTAGCGCGTATTTAAGTCTTTGCATTATCGCCAATTTGCCTTTGTTGCGACTTCCACCGCTTTTTTGTTGTATTTGCCAACTTCAGAGAGTGGCAAGGTGTCTTCTTTAAATGCTCCAAACGTTGCAACCGTACCAGAAGCTTTGACTGCTGGGTTTGCAGGGTACTCATGGTTGGCTTCTGCAAAGAGTGTTTGTGCCTCAACACTGCTTAAAAACTCGATGAGCTTCATCGCATTGTCTCTGTTTTTCGCATACTTTGTCACACCCGCACCACTGATGTTGATGTGCGCACCTTCTGCCTTTTGTGCAGGGAAGAAGATCTTAACACTTTTTGCAACTTCAACATCTTTTGGGTCTTTGCTGTTCAGCATAACGCCTAAGTAGTAAGTGTTGACGATGGCTAAATCCCCCTCGCCGCTTGCCACGGCTTTGATTTGGTCTCTGTCATTTCCTTTTGGCTCTCTGGCTAAATTGGCAACTAACCCTTTGGCAAACTCTAACGCTTTGGCTTCACCATGATTTGCGATGATGGACGCTAAGAGCGATTTATTGTACGCGGCAGATGAACTGCGTGTTAAAATTTTGCCTTGAAACTTTGGATCACTAAGATCAAGGTAACTTCCAAGCTCTTTTTCAGAGAGTTTCTCTGGGTTATACACAAAAATACGTGCACGTTTTGTCAAGCCAAACCACTCATTATCAGCGTCTCTTAAATGAGCTGGTATGTTTGCACTCAACACTTTAGAGTCAATTTTTTGAAGCAATCCCTCTTCTTTGGCTTCGTATAAATTGCCAATATCCGAAGTAATGAGCATATCTGCTGGACTATTTGCACCCTCAATTTTGAGTTTTGAAACCAACTCTTCCGCTTTTGCCGTAATCACATTGACCTTAATGCCACTTTTTTCTTCGAAAGCTTTAAAGAGCGCTTTGTCGCTATCGTAATGACGATGCGAATAGACATTGACTTCTGTGCTTGCAAATGCCATCGATGCGGCAAAACTGAGACCTACTATCATCTGAAGAAAAGATATTCCACGTTTCATAAAAATCCTTTTATTTGTTTTTTCGTCGAAATAATATGCCAACAAACCTTTAAACAAACATAATAACTATTATCAATTTAGTGGTTAAATATACATTTTATTCTTTATAGATTTACTATACTTTATGACATCTTTACTCAATCTTTCTAATTTTTAGGCATTTTTATTCTTTCAGTAAAATGCAGTATTATCATAATTGAGAGTCTATTGAGATGAGAAGTTGTTTTATACATTAGTATTTTTATAAACTTACTTGACAATAGGTGATTAAAATGGTATGATTCTGGAAATTTTAAAGGAGGCAACATGGTTGAGCATAAAAAACGAAGTATTGCAAAAGCAATTTCTTGGAGAACACTTGGAACTGTTGACACCATGTTGATTAGTTTTATCGTCACAGGAAGTCCACTTGCTGCTGTTTCTATCGGAGCATTCGAGCTTATCACCAAAACATTGCTGTATTATTTTCATGAACGAGCGTGGAATAAAATCAATTTTGGTAGAGAAAAACCACAACCTGAGTATCAAATATGAGTCAAAGTTATGAAATAAAAATTGCAGAAGCGATTAATGCACTTCAAGAACTTGTTGGAGCGAAAGCTCTTAAAGTTACATTGGCGTTTAGCCATCAAAGCGAAGATGCCATCAACATTTCACTGGCGCAAAAAGCAGGAATTAATTTTGATGTTTTTACGCTTGAAACGCATAAGCTTTTTGAGGAATCTTTAGCCTATCAAAAAGAGATCGAAGCATTTTTTGGTGTAGAGATTAAAAGCTTTAGTGCAAGCGATGAAGAGATTAAGGCATTGGAAGAAAAAGTTGGAGAATACGGCATCTTTGATGATATCAATTTACGCAAAGAGTGTTGTCGTGTGAGAAAACTTGTCCCTTTGGCTAAGGCTCTTAAAGGGTATCATGGTTGGATTAGCGGTATCAGAATCGCTCAGTCAATCACCAGAAGCGATACAAAGTTAATGGAGTTTGATGACAATTTCAAACTTCTCAAGTTCAACCCACTGGCGCATTTTAGCGATGAGGATGTTGAGCGCTATATGCGTGAAAATGACATTCCACAAAGTGCCTTGTACGCTAAAGGTTTTAAAAGCATCGGATGTAAACCCTGTACAAGAGCCATCAAGGAAGGCGAAGACATCAGAGCAGGCAGATGGTGGTGGGAGAACCCAGAACATAAAGAGTGCGGATTGCATCTGCATAAAAGTTAAAAAAAGCGAAGCGCGGGCTCACTGCCGAAGTGAACTCAGCGTTAGCGTAGCCAAAAGGAGCTTTGCTCTGTCGGCGTAATAAAAATAAAGGATAGTAATGGATCATTTAGACAGACTCGAAGCTCAGAGTATCTATATTTTGCGTGAAGCATACAGAAGCTTCCCAAACCTTGCCATGCTTTGGAGCATCGGTAAAGATAGCACCGTACTTTTGTGGCTGACACGAAAAGCATTTTTTGGACATGTACCATATCCATTGGTACACATTGATACCGCGTTTAAAATTCCTGAGATGATTAAATACCGCGATGAAATCGCCGTACAATGGGACTTAAACCTTGTGGTTGGTCAAAATAAAGAAGCCTTGGCAAAGGGCGAAACCTTTGTGAATGGGTTGGATCGCCTAAGTTGTTGTAAAAAGCTTAAAAGCGACGCGCTCAAGTACACACTTGATGGCACTTGGGCACGCCGTAAATGGAACCCTTACAAAAAAGTATGGGAAGATGAGTTAAACGGAGCCCCTTACACAGGCGTTATCGTAGGCGTAAGGGCTGATGAAGAGGGAAGCCGCTCCAAAGAGCGCGTCTTTTCAGCACGTGATGAAAAAAGCGAATGGGACGCAAGTACCCAACCACCAGAACTGTGGAACCAGTACAAAACGGACTTTGCTCCAGGAACGCATGTGCGCATTCACCCGCTTTTAGAGTGGACGGAGCTAAATATTTGGGAGTACATCGAGCGGGAGAATATTCCTATTATCAACCTCTATTTTAACCAAGGAAACGGCAAACGCTACCGTTCTTTAGGATGTTTCCCATGTACCGCTCCCGTGGATTCAGAAGCGCATAACCCAAAAGAGATCATCGAAGAGCTAACCAGTGGGAAGTTTAAAGACATCGCGGAACGCTCAGGTCGTGCTCAAGATAAAGACGGCGGCGGCACGTTAGAGGCACTAAGAAAAGAAGGATATATGTAATGCAAAGACTCAATATTGTTATCACAGGGCATGTCGATCACGGTAAAAGTACGCTCATCGGGCGTTTGCTTGCCGACACCGACTCATTGCCACAAGGAAAACTAGAGAGTGTGAAAAAGATGTGTGAAAACAATGCACGTCCTTTTGAGTACGCCTTCTTGCTCGACGCACTTGCCGATGAGCAAAAACAAGGCATTACGATTGACAGTGCGCGTGTCTTTTTTCAGAGTAAAAAAAGAGAGTACATCATCATTGATGCGCCCGGTCACATCGAATTTTTAAAAAACATGATCAGCGGAGCGTCTCGTGCGGAAGCGGCACTTTTGCTTATCGATGCCAAAGAAGGCGTAGCGGAAAACTCCAAACGTCACGGTATGTTGCTTTCCCTTTTAGGCATCAAACAAGTGGCGATTGTCGTTAACAAAATGGACTTGGTGAATTTTAGTGAAATAGCCTTCAACAAACTAAAAGTCGAGTACAGCGAATACTTAGCAACGCTCGGTGTCAAAGCGGATGTGTTTATTCCTATCAGTGCGCGAGAAGGTGTCAATCTCATCCAGCACTCAAAACAGACGTCGTGGTATAAAGGACCAACCGTTTTAGAGGTTTTGGATAGTTTCACCAGTGTGGAAGAAAAAGCGAATGATGATTTTAGAATGCCGTTGCAAGATGTGTACAAGTTTACACGTGACAACGATGACCGTCGCATTTACGCAGGAACCGTGACGAGTGGCGTGCTAAATGTCGGCGATGAAGTGGTATTTTACCCTTCGTTAAAGCGCTCAAAAGTCGCAAGTATCGAGAGTTTTAACACCGAAGTTAAAACGAGTGTCAAAGAGAGTGAAGCCGTTGGTTTTACGCTTCAAACACAAATTTATGTACGAAATGGCGACGTGGTTGCACGTGCCGATCAAAGTGCTCCAAAAGTCAGCAATCGTTTTGAAGCCAACCTTTTCTGGTTAGGTGCAAAACCGCTGGAAATTAATAAGCCTTATAAGATTAAAATAGGCAGTGCGCAAACGACTATTTATCTGGAAGAAATCAAACGCGTCATCGATGGCGATACGCTGGATCGTGCTGATGAGCCAAGTATTGCGCGCCATGAAGCAGCGTGTGTTATCTTTAGATTGCACGATGTTTTGGCATTTGAGTTGTTTAGCGAAAACCAAAAATTGGGTCGTTTTGTCATTGTCGATGAGTATGATATCGCAGGGGGTGGTATCATCACTGAAGTGTTAGAACAATACACCAATCGTCGTACAAAAACCAGTAGCATTGCAAGCACTTTAGCAGAAAAAGTCGGTGAAAATGCCAATTTTGAAGAAGAACTTTTTGAACTTCTTCGCAAATATTTTCCACATCAATTTAATTAAGAGGACATAGAATGAAATTAACCATTAACGGTGACGTAAAAGAGATCAAAGATGGCGTAAGCTTACCAGAGCTTTTAATTATCGAAAACGTAGAACAACCAGACATGGTTTCTGTTCAACTCAATGACGAATTTGTAACCAAAGATGAGCATGCAAACATTTCGCTCAAAGATGGCGATGAAATCAACTTTTTATACTTCATGGGAGGTGGCGCATGAGAGATTTTAGCGATGAAGAATTAGAGCGTTATTCACGCCACATTATCCTTCAAGACGTAGGTATTGAGGGTCAAGAGAAAATTGCAAACTCTAAAGTTTTGGTGATTGGTGCTGGCGGGCTTGGCTCTCCAGTGGCACTTTACTTAGCCGCTGCAGGTGTGGGAGAAATTGGCATCGTCGATGGTGACGTGGTTGATTTGAGCAATCTTCAACGTCAAGTCATTCACACAACAGCGGATGTCAATGTACCCAAAGTACTCTCTGCCAAAGCGAAAATGGAAGCGATTAACCCTAATGTGAAAGTAACGGTGTATCAAAAATTTTTAGATGCCTCTAACATTTTGGACATCGTTAAAGGGTATGATTTTGTGATTGATGGAACAGACAATTTTTCATCAAAATTTTTGATCAACGATGCGTGTGTATTGGCAAATGTACCTTATTCACACGGTGGTATTTTGCGTTTTGGTGGACAGACGATGACCATTAAGCCACATGAGAGTGCGTGTTATGCGTGTGTATTTGACAGCCCTCCTCCAGCCAACGCGATTCCTACCTGCTCAAGCGCAGGTATTCTAGGAGCGGTTGCGGGAATGCTTGGAACGATTCAAGCCGCAGAAGCGTTAAAATACATCGTCGGTGTGGGTGAACCACTGTATAATAGACTCTTAACGTTTGATGCAAAAACGATGAACTTTAGAAATGTTAATTTTAAAAAGAACCCTAAATGCCGTGTCTGCGGTGGCGAAGGCATCAAAGAAATTAGAGACTACGAAGCCGTTGTATGTGAGGCAAAATTATGATAAAAATCCCAAACAGTGCGTACAATGAGATGATTCTCCACGCACTAAAAGATAAACCCATTGAAGCGTGTGGTTATCTTGCTGGGCTTAATGGTGAAGTGAAGTACGCCATCCCTATGAAAAATACGGATGAGAGCAACGAACACTTTAGTTTTGACCCACAAGAGCAGTTTGATGTGTTTAAAAAGACACAAAAAGAGGGGCTTCGTTTGATTGGGGTGTACCATTCACACCCTGAAACCCCTGCACGTCCAAGCGAAGAAGACATTCGTTTGGCGTATGATCCTAATGTGAGCTATGTTATTATCTCACTTGCAGGCGAGGTTCCTGATATGAAGTCATTTATTATTAAAAACAAAACGGTTGAAAAAGAAGAAATTGAAATTATTTTAGATTGATAGAACTTGGATATAAAACGCGAAGAAAAAACCTGAATAAAACACTTTAAGCCGATGGGACGAATAAGCGGAGCGTTTCAGGGTTCCCATCGTGCCTTAACCGTGTTGCATGAAGGTTTGTTTCGGAAGCTGTTTTATATTTTCACCTGTAACAACAAGGAGTTACGATTATGAGCAGATATGAAATTCCCCAAATGGTCTATGAAGACCTTGAAGTTTTCAAAAAAAACCATGCCGATTTTTTAACAGGCAAACTGGATGATTTAACCTTTAAAACCATGCGTGTTCCTTTTGGTGTCTATGAGCAACGTGAGGCCAATACCTTTATGGTGCGTATCAAGCTTGCAGGCGGTATCGTTACCCCAAAACAGCTTTTAACATTGGCTGATTTAGCACAAAAGTATGCACATGAAGCCATTCACATCACCACGCGTGGTGGTGCACAACTCCACTATGTGAAAATCGAAGATATTATTGCTATTATTGAAACCTTGCACAGTATTGACCTTAGTGGTCGTGGCGGTGGAGGCAATACCGTGCGTAACATTATGGCAGACCCACTAGCTGGTACAGCGCCTGATGAAGTGTTTGATGTTTCTCCGTACGCACTTGCACTCACCTCTAAAATGCTAGAACAAAAAGACTCTTTTGCGCTTCCACGAAAATTCAAAATTACCTTTAGTGGCTCAGAAGCAGACCGTGGTTATGCGACCATCCACGATGTTGGTTTTATCGCTAAAATTCAAGACGGTGTAAAAGGCTTTAAACTCTTTACCGCGGGTGGTATGGGTGCAAAATCTCGCCTTGGAACAAAACTTCGTGATTTCGTGCCAGACACAGAAGTGTTCCTCTACTCTCAAGCCATTAAACAAGTGTTTGACAAATACGGCAACCGTAAAAACAAACACGCCGCGCGTCTTCGCTTCTTGTTTGAAGATTTAGGGTTGGAAGAGTTTAACAAACTTCTTGAAGCTGAACTAGAAGCAGTAAAAGCCAAAGGCGATTGGGAACTTCCTATCACTGAGATTGAAAGAACAGTAGGCGATACCACGCATGAGCCATTTAGCGTTCCTGAAAACATAAAAAAATGGTGGAACCGCTACGTTTACGCTCAAAAACAAGCAGGTTTTTATGGCTGTAAAGTCCCTGTGCATTTAGGTGACATTCATTTTGAAAATGCCCGTGCTCTGGCAAATGCACTTCTACCGTTTGGTGAAGATGTGATGCGTTTTACGGGTGATCAAAACCTCTACATCCGTAACCTCACAGGTCCACAAATGGCAAGTTTGCATGACATCTTGCAAGCCTTCTCTAAAGATGTGGCAAAACCAACCCTCTTTGGCGATATGGTCGCGTGTACAGGTGCGGCAACATGTCAACTAGGAATTGCACGTCCTCGTGGTGCAGTCGATGCGATTCAAAAACGTCTCAATAAACTGATCGATGAGCGTGACTATGACGCCCTTCAAGGCTTTAAAATCCATCTCTCAGGATGCCCAAACAGCTGTGGTAAACACCTTATCGGTGACCTTGGTTTCTTTGGAAAAGTACAGCGAAATGAAGGCTACTCTTACCCAGCCTACAACGTTGTAGCAGGCTCACGTACGTCAGGCGATGGCAGTGTTTACGCACAAAAAGCGGGCGATGTCGCAGCGTTTCATGTTCCAGCTTTTGTAGAAGAAGTGCTCGATACTTGGCTAAAACACGTCAAAGCGTATAAGAGCTTTGCTGACTGGATTGATGATGGTGGACTTGCAATTATCACTGAAATCAGCAAAAAATATGTGGATATTCCATCGTTTAAAGATGATAAAAATCCATACTTTGACTACGATGCAGTGGAACTCTTCTCTTTAAAAGGTCGCGGTACGGGCGAATGTAGTGCTGGTATGTATGACCTCATCGAAGCTGATAAAAAAGCCCTCAAAGAAGCATTGGAAAAAGAAGAGAAAAATTATGAACTCATTCGTCTTTTAGCGGCTCGTATGCTTTTGGTGACTCGTGGTGAAGACGCACGTGATAAAGAAGCCGTACTTAAGGCATTTAAACAACACTTTATCGAGACAACACTTCTGAATGCCTACTTTGGGACAATGTTAGAGGGTGATGCCGATGAGAAATCGATTGAGCTCGCGGAAGAAGTTATTAAACTCTATGAGAGTATGGATCATACGCTAAAATTTGCGAAAGAGAAAGAGCTAGCCGCGGCAGCAGCAACGGAAACAAAACCAGTAGCTTCGGCACACTTTAAAGATCTTAGTGGTGTAGCATGCCCAATGAACTTTGTAAAAACAAAGATGGAATTAGCAAAAATCGGAAGTGGCGAAGTCTTAGAGATTTTACTCGATGATGGCGCACCGATTGATAACGTGCCAAAATCGGTAGCCAGTGAAGGACACAAAGTCGAAGCAACCACGAAAGAAGGCAATGGTTGGCGTGTAAGGATCGTGAAAAAATGAGTACTCTAGGCATTGCACTCACGCCCAAACGCACGCTTTTGATCGGAGCTGGCAAAGTCGCAGCGCAGAAAGCCAGAGTGCTCGATAGTCTTGATTTTGCGTACGAAATTGTCGCAGAATCAAGACTTGATGCCTACTTTGAATCTAAAGAACTACGCCTAAAGCCTTTTGAAGATGCTGATGCAGAGGGCTTTGAGGTGATTATCGATGCGACGGGTAATGAGCATGTGACCAGCCGTCTTGTAGCGCTTAAACCGCGTCTTCATTTCTGGCTCAATGTCGTCGATGTTCCAGAGCTCTGTGATTTTTACTTTAGTGCCCTTACGCGCCGTGGTGACATTCAAGTGGCTGTCAGCAGTGGCGGGAGTTCTCCTACCTTAGCGCAAGTGATCCGCGATAAAATCGAACGGATTTTACCGCGTGATTTAACATCACTGATTGAACGCCTTAAAAATGAACGCAAAAAGCCTGACCGTGACCTTGAAAACTTAAAAACTATCGCCAAAGAGGGTGTGGGAAAAGTGTTCCTCATCGGTTGTGGCACGGGCTACGTGGGCAATCTCACCTTAGATGCACTAAACGCTTTTGAGCTTTTAGATGTTGCTCTAGTCGATGCTTTGGTTTCAGAAGAGATTCGAGCTCTCATCCCTGCTTCTTGTAAAGTGGTGGATGTGAGCAAAAAGAAGGGTTTTCACTCTAAAACACAAGATGAAATCAACACACTCCTACTCGAGTACGCCACACAAGGCTTGGTGGTTGGACGTCTCAAAGGTGGCGACCCACTTCTGTTTGGGCGTTTGGGCGAAGAGAAGCAGATCTTGGCGCAACATGGCATTACTTTTGAAGTGATCAATGGCATCACTTCAGCGCTAAGATCGTGCACGGTTTCAGGTATTGTTCCTACGATTCGCGACATTTCCAAAGGGGTTAGCATTGTTTCTGCGCACTTAAGGGAAACGCTGTTTAATGATGAGTGGATACCGCTGATTCGTCAGCCTTTACACACCGTTATCGTTTTAATGGCGCACAGTTTTGCGAAAAAAATTGAAGATGCCATTGCAAAAGAAGGTATTGATGAAAACCTTCCTGCCGCGTTTGTCTCCAAGATTGACCTACCTGATCAGGTGACCATAGTAGGAACTGTGGGAAAATTAGATAAAATGGCAACACTATGTGCCACACCTGCCGTGCTTATCATCGGTGAGTGTGTCGCAAAAGAGAACGTCATACCTGCTGAAAATAGCGGAAAAATCATTTACATATAAAGTAAAGTAAAGCAGCTTAAACCGCGTAGAAAAAATCTGCACGAAACACTTTAAGCCGATGGGACAAAGAAGCGTGAGCGTTTTAGGCTCCCATCGTGTCTTAACCGTGTTGAGAAAAGATTTATTTCGGAAGCTGGTTTATAAAAGTTAAAGAAAAGGATATTTTATGGGATTTACCACCAAAGCATTGCATACACAACCTTTAGCCAAAGATGCCCATGGCGCGATGCGCTTTCCTATCTACCAAAGTTCTGCTTTTGAATTTGAAAAAGCGGAAGATTTGGAAGCGGTGTTTAAAGGCTTCAAATACGGTCATGTCTATACGCGTTCAACCAACCCAACGATTGAAGAGTTTGAACACAAAATCAGAACCGTCAGTGGAGCATTGGGTGTTCTAGCCACCGCGACAGGCATGGCTGCAATTTCCAATATGCTGTTTGCATTGCTTAAAAGTGGCGATAACCTCATCACGACCAAATACCTCTTTGGCAATACCCTCTCTCTTTTCCAAACGCTTTTGAGTGATTTTGGTGTCGAAGTGCGCTATGTGGACTTGAGTAACTTGGATGAAATTAAAGCCAATATTGACGCTAAAACACGCCTTCTTTTTTGTGAAAGCGTGAGCAATCCTCATCTAATCGTGCCTGATTTTACCGCCATCAAAAGCCTCTTAGCAGAAAACAATGTCCCTTTTATCGTCGATACCACCGCAACGCCATGGAACCTCTTTGATGCAAAAAAACACGGTGTGGATGTTGAAGTCATCTCTGCGACAAAATACATCTCAGGCGGCGGGCACGTTCTTGGAGGACTTATTGTCGATAACGGAACATACAACTGGAGCAACCATGCAACCTTAGCTCCTTACACCCGCAAATTTGGGCCTAATGCGCTTATCTTACGCCTTCGCAAAGAGACTTACCGCAACCTTGGTGCAACACTCTCACCTCAAAGTGCGTACCTACTCTCACTTGGTCTTGAAACAATGGATTTGCGTGTTAAGAGAAGCTGTGAAAATGCCCTCGCTGTGGCAAAACATCTTCAAACAAAACCTGAGATCATTAGCGTTTCTTACCCGTTCTTGGAAAATTCACCCTCTTTTGAAAATGCAAAAAAACACTTTAGTGCGGGTGGTGGCATCGTTAGCTTTAGCTTTAGCGATAAAGCCAGTGCTTACGCCTTTTTAAATCGCCTGGGCATCATCAAGCGAGGTACCAACGTTCAGGACAATAAATCGCTGATTATCGCAACCTATCATACGATTTATGCGGAGTATTCTACTGAGCAAAAAGCTGAGTTTGGATTAACGGAAGGTATGATACGCCTTTCTGTGGGCATCGAGGATTTAGAAGATTTGCTCGCCGACATCGACCAAGCACTTGTCAAAGAAGAACAAGCTGTAACAAGTGATGAAGTCGCTTCAGATAAACCGTATCTGCTTGATTTTTAACACATAGGTGCCCTATTTTAGGGCTTAATCGAAACGTAAAGACTTTTACTCTTTAGACGTCGAATTTTAAATAAAAGAGATATAACTATGAAAATTGCACTATTAATGAGCGGGGGAATTGACTCAAGTTACTCCGCTTATCTGCTTAAACAAGAAGGTCATGAGGTTGTGGGAATTTACCTCAAACTTCATGAAGATGAGAAAAAACACGCGGTTAACATCGCCAATATTGAAAAAGTAAGCCACCATTTGGGCATTGAGACGCACATCATCGATGCTAAGGCGCTTTTTAAAGAGCATGTGTATGACTACTTTGTGCGCTCGTATGAGCAAGGCTTAACGCCCAACCCATGTGCCTTTTGTAACCCAAGAATGAAATTTGGTTTTGCGTTTGAAAAGGCAATGGAACTTGGCTGTGAAAAAATCGCAACAGGGCATTACGCCAGAGTGAAAGACGGTCATATCCAAGAAGCGTATGACATGAGTAAAGACCAAAGCTATTTTCTTTTTGGGCTTAAAAAAGAAATCATTGAAAAGATTCTTTTCCCGCTCGGTGGCATGAAAAAAGAGGACATTAAACCTATTGCCCTTGAAAAATTGCCTTGGCTGGGAACCCTTGAAACGTACAAAGAATCGCAAGAGATCTGCTTTGTCACCGACACCTACATCGAAGTGTTAAAAAAGCATCTCAATGTTGACCAAAAAGGGGTTGTCAAAGACACCCATGGTAAAGTCATCGGTGAGCACAAAGGCTACATGCACTACACCATTGGCAAGCGCAAAGGCTTAACCATCAACGGTGCACATGACCCGCATTTCGTTGTGGGCATTGACGCGAAAACCAACACTGTTGTAGCAGGCACCAAAGAAGAACTTCTACAAAAACGTGTTGTGGCACAAAACTTCTCTTTGCCAGCAGATTTTAAAGAAGGCATCTATGGCGTAAAAGTACGCTACAGAAGCCCACAAGCCAAAGCACATGTAAAAATCGAAGGTGATAAAATCATCGCAGAGCTAGAAACAGGCGTTTATGGTCTTGCAAGCGGTCAAGCGCTTGTCGTTTACCAAGACGATTTAGTCCTAGGCGGCGGTTGGATCGAAGCGTAAAACGTATGAAGAGCTCAAAAATGGGGCTCTTCATTTTGACATGTAAAACATATTATGAGCAAAAACAACAGCCTCTATCGCTCACAGGTTCACACGTAGTGTTTTCTGATACATTGGGTTTTTCATCGCCATAAATATACTTTGCAATAATCTCTTCAGCTACGATTTTTGCATACTCATTAAACACTTCATCGGACACTTCGTTCATTTCAAATGGTAAATTCTTTTTATAAATGGTATCCGCTTGCACAACAAGCGCATCAAGTTCAGGGATCACTCCTTTCATCATTCGTGAAGCACAATCAATAAAACACCCCTCAATCGCAATAGCTTTATGCGTCTGTCTTACTAAATTTCTCTGTCCTCCATCTTTGGTAAAAGCACCGCCTAAACAAATTCTAACAGTGTTTTCAGGTGAAAGCTTATGTGCTATAAGATTGGCAGCTCTTCTGGAGACTTCTCCTTTCGAGCATGCTCCTTCACACGACATAATAGCTATTTTGGTTGGATGAGTCGTATGCTTTTTGGCATAATCTTCACATGAACTACAATATCCATCTATTTTTTCAATTTTTATCTCTTCATACATAAGGTTCTCCTCTTATTTTGTCAATTTCATAAAATAATTTGCACTCTCTTGCGATATTTTCAAATACTCCGAAACCTCTTTAGCCCCTGCGAAACTGTTGGCTTTTAGGTAGCTTTCTATCTCTTCTTGTACTTGAACGAGCCAATCTTCAAAAAGCCCTTTGATCTCAGGACTTCCAAAATCCATTGTTTGCTTTTCTGTTGGCATCTCTTTTGAGTCCATACCGCACATACTTGCTGCCATTGTTTGACACATGTCTTTCATTGTAGGCATTCCATAACGCATCAACTTTGGTATCATAAGCATTACAGCTTCTTCTTTTTCATCGCTATTCATCTCTAAAAAAAGAGTCTCTAACAGCTCTTCAATCTGTCGCTTTTTCTCATCACTTAATATCTTTTTGCCTCTTCTATTCGGGTCACATTGTGTAAAATTTTTAAACATCTTTTTCATCCTTTCTTTTTTGCGAAGGTCTAAACATAGGGTTTTCAAGTTCATTGTCTTTAGAAATCAGCTCACACAATAAGCCCAAAATATCCAAAAGATCAGTGTCATGCAATTTATAGAGAATAAAAGGACCATTTCGTTTGGTATCTAAAATAGTGTAATTTTTCAATACTTTTAAATGGTGAGATACCAATGGTTGCGATAGTTTTGTTTGATTGACAATTTCAGAAACTGTTTTTTCATCGTAAGCAATAAACTGAATAATTTTCAATCGATTGATGTCGCTTAGGATTTGTAAATATCCTTGTAAACTATTGCCTTGACTCAAATAATCAACCTTTAATATAAAAGTTTATTTATATAAACAATAATTTATATATGAAACTATAGCACAAAAAAATATGGTGTGTCAATCAAGAAGAAAAAAAGGGATTGTAAATATTATAGGTTGTCCTACAAAAACCCTGAAATCAACAAAAAAGAAACGATTCCTAACATCCACGCGACCACAAAACGAATAAACTCAATACTTACTTTTTGAAGATAATGTTTTCCAAGAAACGTCCCTATAAACGCACTTCCTATCGCCACTACGATCATCTGCCATTGATCAAGTGCGCTTTGCCAATGCGTAGCATAGAGGCTCAAACGTGAGAGATCAACGACGACAGCGATGCTCACGCCTGTGGCTAAAAATACCTCTTTTGAGAGAGCATTTTGGGTTAAAAAGAGGCTACGAAAAGCACCTTGGTGACCACTAAGTCCTCCAAAAAATCCACTGAGCATTCCTCCAAGCCAAAGCTTTTTAAAAGCACTTGGAACACGCAGTGTTGAGTTTGACTCTAAGACTAAAAACAGAGCTATCACCAAGCCTATGATTAGTTTAAGCGGTGTCACATGTGCTGCAAAACCAAAAAAGGTGTAAACAAACTCCCATTTCCACTCACTTAAAAACTCCAAACACCATGCCCCTAAAAGTGCAAAAATAACCGCAGGCACACCAAAACGGAGCAAAATAGACAAGTTGCTGTGTTTCATAAGGAGAAAAAATTTGAGAAGATTATTGGAAAAGTGAACAATCGCCGTTATTGCAATAGCGATGGGAAGCGGAAAGAAAAGCGCAATAATGGGCATCAGCAGTGTACCCAAACCAAAACCCGAAAAAAATGTCAGTAGTGAAGCCATCAAGGCTACACTTGCAATTAGAAAAAGCTCCATCAAAACCCTTTAAGGGGAAGAAGGGTTTTACCCCTCCTTTTTCCAAATATTAGCCAACACCAGCACACTCATCAAGAGAATCGATGAAACCATCAATCCGCCCATTGCAAAGATGAGATACACAAGCTGCGGCACAAACTTTGAGAACCACCATGAAAATATATCTAAAAATGCGCCACCAAAAGAGGCAATGATAAGCACACTTCGCACACTCTCTTTATAGGTTGTATAGGCAAACATGAGTGTCACTAAGATCAAAAAGGTCGAAATTCCAAACATGTGAATGTGCGCTTGTTTAGACATCTTTGACCATGAGTAGCCTGCTTCCGTATGGCTCATCACTTGCTCATAGGTTTCAAACGGCATCGAAGGAATGGCTCGGCTCATTTTAGAGGTTTTGCTATGACAATTCGCACAATCATTTTGGATGATTTTCCACGCGTCATCATAGAGTTTTCCCTCTTTTTTAGCACCATCCTTGATCCAGTTATGCACCGTGTCGATGTCTGAATCATCCGTCACTTCTTTATACATGCTCCCTTTCATCGCTGAGACGATGGAAGGCATGGTATATTTGTTTTGAATCTGTGAAATCGTAGGGATATTAAGCCCTGCTTTTTCTCCAGAGAGTTCAAGCCCTAAGAGTATCACAGAAGAAATCGTTGCGGTTATCACAAAGAGCAAAAACAGCGAAATCGCTGTTTTTGCAGGTGTGTTGAGTTGTTGAATCGACACACGCGCTCCTTTTACTTAAATTTTAACTCGATCGCTCCATCATGGTAAACATGGTTGATTTGAGAGTTATCAAAGGCAGATACAGCGAAGAAGTAAGATTTTTTAAGGTCACTAAACTGTACATCTTGTTCTGCTGCTTTTGGATGTGCTGTTACTAATGGACGTTTAAACACTAAAGTCCATTTTCCATCTTTCCAAACCGCTTTGGTTGCAATGTCACCTGCTGAACCGTCGTGTTGGGTTACGATTGGACCAGGGATTTTATCGCCCGCTTTGAAGGTGTCAACAAACGGAACTTTGTTCTCATCTTTGATTGAGCCAATAGCATTATCTTTAGGATCTTTGTTCATAAATGCAGGGCCTGTTTTGGCTTCATTGATATTATTTTTATAACCACCTTTAGTTTGTTCATCCCCTTTTCGTCCCCACTCTTTAGAGAGTTTCGGATCGTTGGTACTGTCAACATACTGGTCATGGGTTTGATCAAACGACAATCCACTTCTTACACCTTTCCAATGCCACATATCCAGTGTTTCACCTGCGTTATTGGTGTATTTGCGACCTGCAGAGGTGTCTTCAAAGCCATTGTTTTTACCATCTTTGGTTATGTGACAAGCGATTGCACACCCTTTTTTCTCAAAACCTTTGGTGTTGATATTCCAGTAAATAGCCGCTTTATCTTCATAGTATGTATTGTCATGACCTGTTTGGTCTGGTGCTTTAAGCTGTTTCCATGAACCATCTGCTTGCTTTTGCCATGGTTGTCTGTCCACACTCATGGTTGGGTCATCGTATTGATACTTTATATAAATATTTTTATCATCATAAAGTGATTGAATCACTGCGGTTGATTTCAGCATTCCCTTATAACCATCGGGTTGATATGGTGTTTGATCGAGTACGACCGTTACTGCTTTTGCTTTTGCCCATGCAGCATCACTCGCATCAAGACTTGCAGGAGTGCCTTTTACACTCTCTACTGTTGCAATACCCGCTGCGAACAGTGTTGTTCCACCTAAAATAGCACTTGCCAAAACCATAGAAGATAATTTCTTCATGTAGAACTCCTTTTGTAAATGTGAAAAGAAGTATCGCATTGTTTTATTTCGTCAATATTAACGCTACATTAATTTTTTTTAATCTTTCTTTGGCTACGATGGAAGCATGAAACTTTTAATCATTGAAGACGATCCAAAAATCATTGCTTTTGTTCAAAAAGGGCTCCAAGAAGAGGGGTTTATTGTCGATACTGCCAGTGATGGAGAAGAAGGGCTCTATCTTGCGGAACAATACACGTATGACCTTCTTATTATTGATTGGATGCTGCCAAAACTCGATGGTTTAAAAATCTGCGAAAAATTGCGTGAGAAAAAAAACCTGACTCCCATTTTGATGCTTACCGCAAAAA
Source organism: uncultured Sulfurospirillum sp. (assembly GCA_964466465.1). Taxonomy (GTDB): domain Bacteria; phylum Campylobacterota; class Campylobacteria; order Campylobacterales; family Sulfurospirillaceae; genus Sulfurospirillum. Next base: position 105,164 of record CAYXNJ010000001.1, on the reverse strand, counting down.
CCAGTGTGGAAGAGCGCATTTTGGGGCTTGGGTGTGGGGCAGATGATTATTTGGTGAAGCCCTTTGTTTTTGCAGAACTCGTAGCACGCATACGCTCCTTGCTTCGTCGTTCATCGTATAACTTTAATGAATGTTTAACCCTTGATACACTTGAAGTCAACGTCTCTAAAAGAGTGGTAACACGCTCCAAAAAGCCTATCACGCTTACCTCTAAAGAATTTGATATTTTGGTCTATCTTCTTCTGAATCAAAATACAATTATCACGCATACACAACTTCAAGAGAAAATTTGGGGTATCAATGAAGCAACATCGAGCAACATTATTAATGTTTTTATTCACCATCTACGCCATAAAATCGACACTGAAGGTGAAAAACCTCTGATCAAGACTATCCGTGGGTCTGGTTATAAAATAGAATCGTGCTAACATGCAAATTATCCTCTTTGTTTACGGACTCTCTTTTTTTATCTTAGGTGTTTTGGTTCTTTTTGTACAAACCAAAGAGAGTGCCATTTTCTTCGCTCGCAAAATCTGGTTACTCGGTGTATTTGCCCTGTTACATGCTTTTGTCGAGTGGGTATTTTTGTATATGTACCTCTATCCCAACTATGAATCTTTCTTAAGTCCTATAAAGTTTATTTTGCTACTTCTGTCTTATCTTTTTTTATTTGAATTCTCACGTTTTATTGTCCGAGAAAGTTTTAAAGATGAAAACTCCAAGCTTCATGTTCTGCATACACTCTATGCAGCACCTGTCATTTACATCATCAGTCTCTCCAGCCTTTTAGGATTGATTATCATACAACCTTCCCTAGATGGCGCTATTGCGGCGATTCGCTATACCTATGGCTTTTTTGGTTCTTTGTTTTTGGGTATTGGGCTTTATTATTATGGAGAATCTCTCAAAAAAAGTGAGTATGTCGAACGCCTCAAAATTTACTTCAAAGTACCAGGCGTTGCGTTTATTTGTTACGCCCTTTTAGCGGGTATTGCTGTCTCACCTACACAATATTTTCCAGGAAACACCATCAATACCACATGGTTTTTAGAAACTTTTGGTATTCCTGTGCAGTTTTTTAGGGCACTCTGCGCCTTGGTTATTACTATCTGTTCTATCAAAGCTTTACAGATTTTTAGCGATGAAACCCATCTTAAGATGGTCAAATCTCTTAAACAAATCAAGCGTTTTTCTTCTGATGTTTCGCATGAACTCAAAACACCACTCACTGCGATGAAAGGGGAAATCGAAGTTGCTCTTAAGGAGCCTCGAAGTCAAGAAGAGTACCAAAAAATTTTACGCTCTACCCTTGAAGAAGTCGATACACTGCAAAGCATTGTTAAAAACCTTTTGATGCTCACCTACCTTGAAAAAGAGTCACTTAAAAATAAATTTACCCCGCAAAATTTAGACGATGTACTGCTTAAAGCCATTGAAGATCTTATTGTCATTGGGTCTCAAAAAAATATTATATTTGAAATTGGAATGCTAGAATCCCTTGTAGTAAAAGGCGATGAAATTTTACTTAAAACCGTGTTTTCTAATCTCATCGAAAACGCGATTAAATACAGTCCAAACCATACCACCGTCTCTCTTTCACTGACAACGTCCAATCGTATGGCGTGTTTTCACATCGAGGATGAAGGCAATGGAATTGATGAAGAAAAACTTACCCTCATCTTTGAGCGCTTTTACCGTGTGGATGACTCACGCTCAAAGAGAATCAAAGGCTTTGGACTTGGACTCTCCATCGTTCAGCAAATCGTTGATGTCCACGATGGCATGATTCATGTTAAAAACAAAAAACCAAAAGGACTTGAAATCGAAGTTATGCTTCCTTTAGTTCCCTAAAAGAAGTTCAACCTCTTTTGCAGCAAAGGCAACGTAAAGATCGCATTTACACGCTTTACAATTTCCTTCTTTAAACTGAATGCCTGCATCAGGTGAACTAAGAACAAACCCTAACAAAGATGCGCATTCACACGCCCCAAATGCCTTTTCAAAGTGCTCTTGAAACGTCTGAACATTTTGATAGAGTACATCCTTTGACTCGTTTGCATTTTTGCGTCCTTGAAGCAAAGAAAGCGCCATAATACCACCACTTAATGCACCACACAAGCCATGTTCTGTTCTAGCCATTCCGCTGCCAAATCCTGAAGCAATCGCAGGAATGAGGGGTGAATCAATTCCATGCTTTTCAGCGATAGCTTTTAAAACCGCTTCGCTACAGACATATCCAGTAGAAAAATACGCTAATGCTTTTTGTTCTATTGGTTCATTCATCTTTATTCCTTATGCAACAACGACTTGATCTTTCCCCGCTTTTTTCGCTTCATAGAGCGCATTATCGACTTTATACACCAAACCATCCTGACTCTCCAAACTACTAAGCTCTCCTAAACCTATACTTACAGTAAGCGGTTTTTGCAACAATTCCATCAGTACCTTATCTTCTTTAATGACATGACAAATCTTTTGTGCGATCTCCATCGCTTTTTGAGGAGCTACATCAACCAGTAAGAGTGCGAACTCTTCACCACCCCAACGTGCAATCATATCGGACGCTCTAAGCTCTATCCTTAAAATCTCTGCGACTCTTATAAGTGCCTCATCGCCGATGAGATGCCCAAAGGTGTCATTGACTTCTTTGAAGTCATCAATGTCAATGAGTAGAAGCGTAAGTCTATTGACGCCTTTTTTGTAGAGCTTATAGAGTTTTTCAAAGTGTTCGTTAAATTTTCTACGATTGGCAAGCCCAGTAAGCGCGTCTTCACTTGCCAGTTGAACAAGCTGTTTTTGGTAAATATTGATCGTATAAAGGATGATCAATGTCACCAAAACGGTCACGAAAATCGAGGCAAACAAATTGCTATAAAACGTCTTTTTAAGCTCATCAAGGTACTCTTTTTTATTGATCTCGACAAAAAGATGGAGTTTGAGTTTTTCAATATACTTGGTATTGAGCAGATATTCGCCGTCTTTGTCTTTATACTCAAACTGCGTCTGTTTATTGGTAAAAATCGCTTCTTTTATCTTATTTAGCCCTTCAATATTCTCAATATTCCCACGCTTATTCAATCCTTTGGAAAAGAGGGTCAACTCACCTTTATGATCGACAAAATAGACATCGTATTTGTACTTTGTTTTAAAGGAGTTGAGCATCTCTTCAATGTTCACAAGCCTGACACCCACACCCGTTGCACCAATCATCTCTTTTTTATAGTTCATTACCTTGTAGTTAATGAACATCACCAAAAAATCGCCTAAATTAGCATTGTGATCTAGGTTGATTTCATACGGCTCGCTCTGTTCTTTAAAACGAAAATACCACGCATCCGCACTGTTGTCTTTATTGATGACATCAATCAATCCACGAGGATGATAATAATTTTTTGTCACATCTGAAACCAAAAAAGTGGTAAAGATGTCGTATTTTTGTTGAATTTCTGTAAGATAACGCATAATGCCATTCATGTCAACTTCGCCCTCGATGATCCAGTCACGCAAAAACGTATCATGCGACATCAACGAGGAGACTAAAAGAGGCTCAATCATACGCTGTTGAATTTCAGTATAAATGTTATCTACTGAAAGTGGCAAAGAGGTATTTTGCAGTTGCGCTTGAGTATCGCGTACATTTTTCATATAATTGATGATGGAACCTGTAATAGAAACACCTAAAAGCAAGCTTGCTATAATGAGTACAACTTTTGTTTTTAATCGCATCGCTTCTCCTTATAAGCGGCGATTATAACACAAAATCTCACGCGCTATGATAATAGTGTGGCTATTTCATCAACGCTTAAAAGCTTGCCGCTGCTCACGACTTTACCATTCAGTACCAATGCTGGCGTTGATGTTACACCATACTCCATAATTTTCATAATATCTTCGACTTTTTCAATCTGGGCAAAAATGCCTTTTTGAGCTATCGCTTTTTTAGTCGCTTCCGTTAATGCTTGGCATTTTGAGCATCCTGTTCCTAAGACTTCGATTTTCATTTTTTCTCCTTGTTTACTTTGTACTCTTCTAAAAACTCTTTAGCATTTTCACCGCGTAAAAAATCTGCTGTTTTTAAAAGCCCATCATTAAGGTATTTTGCGTTATAGCCATTTTGCACCAGAAAAAGTCTGGCAAGGTTTGACCTGTCATTGTGTGGGCACGCCGTGATGATGAGCTTATCTTTTGGCAATTCATGCAGGCGTTTTGGCAGTTCATTTAAAGGAATATTTTTAGCAAAATTCATATGCCATACCTCAAACTCTTCCGCAAAGCGAACATCCACCAAAATCGCTTTCCCCTCTTCAACAAGGGCTAACATATCGGGTGTTTTGATTTTCATATTTTCGCGTTCTTTATAATCAAATTTTGAAAGGTACTCATCGAAACTCACTTTTTTAAGCTCTGCTGCACTCATCAAAGTTGTCAGTGCCAGCGCCATTAAAATTACTTTTTTCACGATTTTCTCCTATAAAAGTGCGTTAAACAGATACCCAACACCCATAATGCCTAAAGCGACAATACCAAAAAAGATGGCAATGAGTTTGATATGTAAAATACGCTTTAAGATGAGTGCCTCAGGCAGACTCAATGCGGTGATTGCCATCATCAAACTAAGCGCTGTTCCAAGCAACATTCCTTTGGAAGTTAAAACCTCAATGAGAGGCATAACACTAGCAGCACTCGCATACATCGGCACACCCATCAAAACAGCCAAAGGCACGCTGTACCATCTATTCTCTCCCGTATAAGCCACTATCATTTCGGTAGGAATGTAACCATGTATCCATGCACCAACCCCAACGCCTAGTAGCACATACAGATAAATTTTACTAAAAATCTCAGCGGTATTTTGCCACGCTTCCATAAGTCGTTTTGTAAATGAAAGGCTTATCTGCACCTCTTCTAGCTCGCCCTCCATTGGGGTTACAGGAATGAGCACATAGCGCTCTAACTTTAATTTCCCAATGACATAGCCACCTACAATAGCAACCAATAAGCCAAAACCGATGTAAAGTGCTGTGATCTTCCAACCAAACAGCCCAAACAAAAGAGCAATTGCCACTTCATTATTCATAGGAGAAGAGATAAGAAAACTAAACGTAATGCCCATAGGAATGCGTGCTTGCATAAAGCCCAAAAATAGGGGTATAGCGGAGCAAGAACAAAAAGGGGTTATGATGCCAAAGAGTGCAGCAAGTATATTTCCCATAAACGTGCTTCTTCGCTGTAAATAGGCTCTGATTTTTTCGGTATTGAAGTAAGTACGTAAAAACGAGATAAGGAAAATGATGCTGATTAAAAGAATATAAATTTTCACCGTATCAAAAATGAAAAAGTGTAATGCACTCCCCATCGCAGAGGATTTTTCCATCCCAAAATATCCGTACACCAAAATATCAACAGCTTTTTCCCACAGATCAAACATGACAGTATCCTTTATTGTAAAAATCAGCACTCTCAAACGGCTTTTATGGAGTTTCAAACAATTTTGAGACCCTCTTGCTCACTAGTAGCATGATCGACTTTACTCTTTTGTTTGTTTTTCCAATCCGTCAAAAAACGTTTCTAAGTTAGAAGGTAATTCATAGTCTATTTTAGGTTTTTGTAACTCTTTATGTTCTGTATAAATCTCTTTTAAAATAGCATTGATAATCATGGCTTTAGGGGGTTCATTATAGTCCGTACCCTCATAATGCCATACTCTGCAATCAACACTATCGCCACAAAGATCACCGCAATCCTGACATGTAGATTCGTGAACATTCATTGCTATATCATTGCCATTGACACGAATGGTTGGCGAGCTTAGAAATTCATGTTTAATTGCTAATTGCTTGGTGTTAATATTGATTTTATTGACGATGATTTCATAGCCAGCAGCATCTAAAACATTGACTACTTCATCGATAGCAAGGTCAAGATTGTTTTGGGCACCTTGACATCTTTTGCAAACACTAAGATCAAGATAGAGAAAATCTATCGTAATATGCTTTTTTTCACGATTTACGCTACAACATGTGTGATCACTGCTACAGCATTTTGTGGAATCGTTTGTCATTTTGTATCCTTTAGAACGTTTTGCGCTTTAAGCTTGGCGATGAGTTGCTCATAAGTAACCGCACCCAAAAGTTACGTGCAACCTTCTCTTTATCTAACCATTGAATCCATCCAAGGGCATATGCCACCACGGTAAATGTCGCAAAAGCAGCAAGCAGATACGCCCCAAACTGTGAAGTCATTTCAATGAGCATCTGCCCCAAATTCATGAGAGTTTTTCTTTGATGATCGGTAATAATTCGGCTTCAATCGCTTGATAGGTAAGAATAAATGCCCCATAATCTTTACCATCAGGGTCAGAGAAGCCAACATGAATTTTTTTTACAGGACGTGGAAACATCGGACAGGTTTCATGGGCATGGTCACACACAGTTACCACCAAATCAAAATCCATGTCAATTACCTCATCCAGTGTCTTGGAGTGGTAACTTTCGTTCCAGATACCCTCTTCTTCTAAGACTTTTTTTGCATACGCATTGACTTTACCACTCGCACATACACCTGCACTGTAAGCCGTGATGCCTTCAAATTTTACATTTACAAGCGCTTCTGCAATGATGCTTCGACAGCTGTTTCCTGTGCATAAAATCAGTACTTTTTTCATGTTTTACCCTTCTCTCCAATGGTGAAATGGTAGCATAAAATTATCTTTATATCAAGATATATTGATATATTAAATGTCTTGTTTTTAAAAATACCAATAAAGCTTTGTCCATAATGTATCTTGAACCAACTTTGAGCCGTATTCTGATCCTCTTTGCCCATCGTTAATATTGTAAGAAATATCCAAAAGCATATTGTTCTTAAAGCTGTACGTTGCACCTAATGAGTTTTGCATTGATTTATCTTCAAGATTGTAAATATTCTTATAGTAAATAGCTCCATATAGCCAATTAAAGGGCTCTTTTTGTGAAAACTTATTCATAAAATACTGATGATCATAAAATGGCTCTGATTTACTGCTTTGATTTTTTTGGTAAAAATACTCGGTTGTAATGGTAAGATCAAACGCCGTGAGATACTTTATACCGACCAAATAGGCATAGTCAACCTCACCAAGTGTTTTGGCAAACTCTCCATGTACTTCAATGTTCGTTTGAATATTTTTAGAAAAATCAAGCCCTATTTTATCGCTCTGTTCGCTTCTGCGATAATAGATAAGATCAATATCCGTATCATACGCCAAAAAATACGCTTTCATGCCTATATGATTTTGTTCTTCTTGGCTAAACTCATCATTTATATGCTCATTACTTTTCATCACTATGAGATCAAAAGAGACATTGCGAATATTTCCATCATAACTTTTGTTATAACGATAATTTGCCATAACATAACCCTCGCGTGAAGCATCAGGGTCATTCGGATCTTTTTTTCGATCAAAGAATGCTATCGGATTGACAAAATAACCTTTCCCCCAGTTAGGCGCTTTTTTACCCACTTCAATCAGGTTATTTTGATCGAATTTATACTGCATAAATAGCTGAGCAATGGTATATTTATCACTGTACGCCCCATCTATGTCATTATAATTGACCATCACCTCAGAATCTAACTTGAACGCGTCTTGAAAATAGGCAAACTTGACATCGCCTTCGCTCGCATATGTCTTCATGCTATCTTTGTTTTTGGTATGAAACAGAGGAGAATCTTCATTGAGTCCTTGAAGTTTATTTTCTCCTTTGAGATAACCGCTCAATGTATAGGGTTTGACCTCGATGGCATCAAGATCAAAATCATAATCCCCTGCATGGCTTAAAATGGCTACACAGAGGATGAGAGGTAATGCTTTCATCTATTTTCTAAACTCATGGACTTTACCGATATTTTCAATGGTAAAGAGTTCATCAGAAACTTTACGTTCTGTAATCTTTCCATACACCATAATCGATCTGTAGCCTTTATAGAGTGGTGAATCCGTCTCGATGACAGCAGGTCTTACAATGCCACCACCAAAGTCCTTAATATCTTTATAATAAAGCGTTTTTATGAGCATTCCTGTTGACGTATAACAAGCGATTTTTGTGGGTGTAACCGTTTTTTTATCCACTTCCATCAACAGCTTATCGTAAGCAACCGTCTCATTTTTTGCTTTAAGATCTAAAACAAGAACGGCGCCTTCATCTTTTTCACTTTTGATGTCATATTCCGCTGAAAAATCAAGCTGCATAATATCACTGTTATTAAACACCCCACCTACAACACTTTGCATCGAAGTGATGCGAATCGGCTTACCTACCTCAGGCAAATAGAGCCACATATTTTCATCGAGTCTTAGTGTACTTCTGCCTTTTTCACTATCTGGTTGCAAAAATAAAGAGACAATTTTATCTTTGTCTTTTTTAATTTGATAGAGCAAAAACTCTTTTTTACTCCCATCAGGCTCAATGTTAATCAGTTTTTTATAACTATCTGCAGAACTAGGGCTTAGCTTCTTATCGACCTGCTCTAAGATATTTTCCGCTCCAAAAAGAGCCATTGCTGTCAGTAAAAAAAGTAGTGTTTTTTTCATACAAATCTCCTAGTACGTGCGTAAAGCTTCAACAGGATCAAGTCTTGAAGCTTTAATTGCAGGCGAAATAGAAGCGATCAGTGATATGACAATAACAATAACGCTCACACTAAGAATCTCGCCAAAGCCCAATTTCGGAATTAAAATCAGACCACTTTGTTGCCCAAAACTATAGGTAATTTTTACAAGATTGAGAATAAAAACTATCCCTAACGATAAGATACCTCCAAGTACCGCTCCAAGCACTCCCATCATCAATCCTTCGCACAAGAATAATTTCACAATGCTCAAAGGAGGCGTACCAATAGCCGCTATCGTTCCAATCTCCCTAATACGCTCATACACACTCATAATCATAACGTTCAAAATGGAAATAAGCACAATAGAGATCAAAATAATTTTGATAGAAACGTTCATCAAGTCAATCATCTTGATGATGTTATAAAATGGAGAGAGTTGTTGCCACGTATGGATTTCAAAGACAGATTTTCCCTCTTTATTGAGTTTTTCTAAGATGGGTTGCAACGATTTTTCGGCAACACTGAGTTGTTCCACATCTTTAAGTCGAAGAACGATTTCACTCACTTCTACCTCGTTATTCATACGCAGTACTTTTTTAGCATCATCCATATGGATGTAACCATCACGTCCACCTGGTCCCATGACTTGGCCTAAGATACCAGCAACTTTAAGATTGATGCCATTCACTGAGCCACTTTTATTGTTAGCAACCAAAACAATGGTATCACCAATCTTGACATCCATCCCTTTTATCAAAAGTTCTGGAACAATGATCTCCCCTGCTTTTAGCGTTTCATTCATATCTAAAACTCTATCTCTTAATAAAGGCAAGGTTTCAAATTCATCCTCAGGATCAATCGCATTGAGTCTAATATTTGTCGTGCTAGTAAAGTTTGAAAACATCGCACCAAACTTGATGCGATAACTGTAGCTTGCGATATACGGGTTCGTTTCCAACTTTGATTCTATAAACTCTAACATCTTTGCATTGAGATTTTTATCTAATGGGAGGTTGTCCACAGAGGCGACATACCCTTTTTTATGAATCTGAATATGCCCCATCACTGAATCTGTGATTTGTCCTACGGTATAGTTTTTGAAACTTCCAGAGAGTGCAGTATAAAGAAGTACAAAAACCACGCCCAAAGTGATGAGTGAGGTGGTTAGCAGTGTTCTTCTGCCATTACGTTTAAGATTTCGGTAGGATATTTTAAAGATATTATTCATCGCATCATCCTTTTTTCTTCTACGATTTCCCCATCCACAATGGTAATGAGTCTATCAACATTAGCAACAATTTTTTCATCATGTGTTGCAAAAACAAACGTTGTGTGATGCTCTTTTTGAATTTTTTTCATCAGCTCTATAATCATATAGGCTGTTTTACTGTCTAAGTTAGCTGTCGGCTCATCCGCAAAAACGATCTTAGGATTGGTTACAAGTGCCCTTGCAATGGCGACACGCTGCATCTGACCGCCTGAGATTTTATCAGGTGTTTTATCTTTATGCTCTAACATCCCTACCTCTTCCAAGAGCGTTAACACCCGCTTTTTGCGCTCTTTTTCCTCAAGGTTTTGTACCATGATAAGAGGATATTCAACATTTTCGTACACACTTAACACAGGAATAAGATTGAAGCTTTGAAAAATAAACCCAATATTTTCGCCCCTAAAATAAGCCCTTTGTGTTCTATTCATCGTCGTTGTGGACGTTTTGTTGATGGTAATCGTACCTTGAGTAGGTGTGTCCAAACAGCCTAGCATGTTCAGCACCGTACTTTTACCACTTCCACTAGGTCCAACGAGAGAGATAAATTCACCCTCATGAATCTCTAAAGAGAAATCCTTGATAACCTCTTGAACCACTTCGCCCGTATGATAAACCTTCTTGAGGTGCTGTGCTTGAAGCATGTTTCTACCTTTTGCTTAATTTTGAAAAGTATAGAAGATGTATATTAATAAAATGTTAACATTTTTTTACTTTTTTAGATACAAAAAATAAAATGGTCATATACATGTATATTTTTTTCGTCATATTTAGCTTTTATTTACCGAGTTTTGATACGATTTCATATCTTACATACTAAAAGGTTTTAGATGAAAAAACTACTTTTAACAAGCCTATTAATGGGCTTTTTTATGACACTCTTTGCAGAGACTCTTCCGCCTGTTACTGTTTACAAATCAAAATATTGCGGTTGTTGTAGCGAATGGGTCAAACATATGGAGAAAAATGGCTTTAACGTCACTGTTGTGGAAACAGAAGCGCTCAATGAAGTCAAAATCAAATACAATGTCCCCGCTCCTCTTGCGTCATGTCATACTGCCATTATTGGTAATTTTATCGTCGAAGGACACACTCCCGCAAGCAGTATAAAACGCTTTTTAAAAGAAGCACCCAAAGATGCTATTGGGCTTGCTGTTCCTGGTATGCCTCTTGGCTCTCCTGGTATGGAGCAAGGCAATATGAAACAACCTTACGACGTTTTAGCCTTTGACAAACAAGGACATACCGTTGTTTTTGAAAAATTTTAGCCTTATCGCCCTCTTGGGGCTTTTGCAAGTAAACCTCTGGAGTGCGAGCAATGAAGTACTCTATAACTCGTGTCGTTTTTGCCATGGTGAAAAAGGTGAAATGAATTATTTAGGGAAAGTCGAGCCTATCAAACGGCTCGATAAAACTGCTCTCATTACACTTTTACAAAGCTATAAAAAAGGTGAGATTGATCAAATTGGGCTTGGCAAGCTTATGCAAGCCCAAATAGCCAATTTCAACGATGCAGATATTGAACAACTAAGCGCTTATATCGCTTCGTTTTAAGCACCTAAAAGAGGGTTGTAACGCGCTTCTTCAAGCGCGCGCCCTGCCCCTAGGATGATGTTTTGTAGAGGGTTTTTCACCACATTCACTTCGATCTCTAGTTTGGTAGAGATGTAACGATCCAGCCCTTGAAGCATTGCTGAACCACCTGTGAGTAAAATACCTTGATCGTAAATATCTTGTGCAAAAACAGGTGGAAGTTCAGAGAGCATACTGTGTGTGAGTGTGACCATTTTATCGGCAAGTGGCACAATAGCCTGATGTACATCTTTTGAACTCGCAACAAAGCTTTCAGGAAGGCGAGAGATCAGATTTTTCACATTGATCTTCATCGTTTTTTCTTCATGTTCAAAAAGATTTCCAAGCTCTTTTTTCAAACGCTCTGCATCACTTTGAGAGATGAGAATGCGATATTGCGCTTTAAAATACTCAATAATCGCTTCATCAAGGTCATTCCCTGCAATACGAAGCGATTTAGACATAACAATGCCATTGCATGAAAGCAGCGATATATCACTCACGCCTGCACCGATGTCAAGGACTAAAACACCTTGAGGTCGCTCAATCGCTTGCATCGAGCCAAGCGCTGCAGAGAAAGGGTCTTTGATGAGCATCACTTCACGTGCGCCACCATCTTTACATGCCTCTACTACGGCATTGCGTTCCATAAGGTTTAAATCACTTGGCACACTCACGACAATAGTTGGTTTAAAAAATCGACTCTGAGCAATGCGGCCAATCACCTCTTTAATGTACGCTTTTGCAACCGTCAAATTAGAAATGGCACCTTTTGAGAGCGGGTGCATGACTTCAATATGCTTAGGATTTTTCCCCCACATACGTTTTGAACTGGCACCACAATCTATAAAAGAGCTTCGCTTACTATCAAATGCGATAGAAGTAGGCTCATCTAAAATAATTCCTTTACTTGGTTGATAGACAAGCGTATTATTCGTACCTAGATCAATTGCAAAAGCATGAGAAGAGCGAAAGAGAGAAAACATTACGCCTCTTTTTTAACCATTGATTTTTTAGCTTTTTTCTTACGACTGTAGATGTTAAGAGACTCCACTGCCAAAGAGAATGCCATAGCAAAATAAACGTATGCTTTAGAGATATGAAAATCAAGACCTTCTGCAATAAGTGTTACACCCACTAAAATCAAAAAGGAAAGCGCTAAAATCTTGATGGTCGGATTCGCATCAATAAAATTAGAAATGCTTTTGCTTGCAAACATCATCACGCCTACAGCAATCACAACCGCTAAAATCATAACGATGATGTCATTTGCCATACCCACAGCGGTAATAACCGAATCGAGTGAAAAAACGATGTCTAAAATCGCGATTTGAATCAGCGTATTAAAAAAACCGCGAGAACCTTTTTTAAGCTCTTTTTCTTCTTCGCCAGCCTCTTCAATATCTTGGTGAATTTCATTGGTTGACTTGAAAAGTAAGAACAGTCCACCCACAATCAAAATAAGATCACGTCCTGAAATCTCTTGTGCAAAAATGGTAAAAAGAGGATTGGTAAGCTTCATAATCCAAAAAAGTGAAAGCAAAAGCAAGATACGAGTTATCATCGCAAGCGCGAGTCCAAAAACTCTTCCCTTATCTCTTTGGTGTTGTGGCAAACGACCGACTAAAATAGCGATAAAGATAATATTGTCAATGCCAAGTACGATTTCTAAAGCCGTCAGCGTCAAGAGCGCCATCATAGCTTCAAGGGTAAATAACGATTCTAACATCTCATTCTTTCCTAGTTTTTTGTTTTGATTTTACCGCGTTTCATGTATAAATCTACTTAGAATCTATCTTGTTAAGTTAGGTGCGTTATAATATTCTTCCCAAAACAAGGAGTTTCTATGGTTTTTGGCAAGATAGATTATATCAATCTTCTTCCGTTTCATGTCTTTTTGAAAAAATCTTCTCTTCCTAGCGCTTTCAAGCGTTCATGTGAACATCAGAAAAATGTTCCTGCTATTATCAATCACAAATTACGTAAACGCAAAGTCGATGCAGCTTTTATTTCGAGTATTGAAAGCAAACGAAAGAGTATTACCCCCCTTAATGTCGGCATTGTGGCACAAAAAAATGTCAAAAGCGTCATCATTAAAGAGGGAATTTCCAAAAAAGACCCTGCCTCTGCAACATCCAATATGCTTGCTCGTGTGCTAGGACTTCACGGTGAAGTTTTCATTGGAGACCGTGCGTTAAAGCTTTATCTGCAAAATCCAGATGATTACATCGACCTTGGTCAAACATGGCATGAAAAATACCATTTACCTTTTGTTTTTGCACGCTTGTGTGTCAATGAGCGTCAAAGTTTCTATAAAAAACTCTCCCAAAAGTTTGTAGAAAAACCGATTAAAATCCCTAATTTTATTCTCTCTAGCTACGCGAAAGAGCGTGGTATTTTAGAAAAAGATATTAAAGAGTATCTCAAACTTATCAGCTATACTATTGGTAAAAAAGAGCAAAAAGCGCTCTTTATTTTTTTAAAAAAAGCAAAACGCCTCCAGAAATTCCCATCGTAAAATCCCTTCAAGGAGTGACCTGATGTCAGTCAAAAGCGATATTGAGAGAATTTTAAAGTCAACCATCCAAAGTACCCCTGGACAGACCGAGTTTTACCAAGCGGTTGAGGAGGTTTTAACCTCACTTGAACCGCTTTTGCAGGCAGAACCCAAATACGACCAATACAACATTTTAGAACGCATCGTCATTCCAGAGCGCCAAATTCTCTTTCGTGTTGTCTGGATGGATGACCAAGGTAAAATCCAAACTAATATCGGCTACCGCGTACAATTTAACTCCGCCATAGGCCCTTATAAAGGCGGGCTTCGCTTTCACCCCAGCGTGAACCTTGGCATCATCAAATTCTTAGGCTTCGAGCAAATTTTTAAAAACTCTCTCACAGGTCTTAATATCGGTGGAGCAAAGGGCGGAAGCAATTTTGACCCCAAAGGCAAAAGTGAAGGGGAAATCATGCGCTTTTGCCAATCATTCATGGTTGAACTCTCCAAACACATCGGCGAAACCAAAGACATCCCAGCAGGAGACATCGGCGTGGGAGGAAGAGAAATTGGCTATATGTTTGGCGAATACAAACGCCTTACAGGGCGTTTTGAAGGTGCTTTAACAGGCAAAGGACTCAATTGGGGTGGTTCTTTAGCCCGAAAAGAAGCTACAGGATTTGGCTCAGTTTATTTTGCGGAAAATATGCTCAACAAAGCAGGAGATTCGCTAAAAGATAAAATCTGCACCGTCTCAGGCGCAGGTAACGTTGCCCTTTACACCATTCAAAAACTCTATGAAATAGGCGCTCTGCCTGTCACATGTAGCGATTCAAAAGGAATGATTTACGATAAAAATGGTGTTGATGTGTCACTCCTTAAAACCCTAAAAGAAGTTGAACGCAAAGAGCTGAGGGACTATCTCAAAACGCATCCTACGGCAACGTATATTTCCGTCAGTGACTATCCAATGGGAACAAATGCAGTATGGAGCATTCCTTGTTTTGCAGCATTTCCAAGTGCCACTCAAAATGAGCTCAATCTGACCGACATACAAATTCTCTACAAAAATGGATGCCGATTGGTGAATGAAGGAGCTAACATGCCAAGCACACCAGGAGCCATTGACTTTATGCTGGCACATAAAATGTTCTACGGTCCTGCCAAAGCAGCTAATGCAGGCGGTGTTGCAACAAGCCAGTTAGAAATGAGCCAAAATGCCAGTATGCAAAAATGGAGTTTTGCCGAAGTCGATAACAAACTGCGTCACATTATGAAGTCCATTTTTGAGCTCTCGTATAACACGTCTAAAGAGTTTGGCAATGAGGGAAATTTACTGTTGGGTGCCAATATCGCAGGATTTAGAAAAGTAGCCGACTCGATGATTGATCAAGGAGCGGTGTAAGAAGAGAAAACCTCTTCTTATGCACCTAGGGTATTAAAAACTCTATCTCCAGCATCTCCAAGACCAGGAACGATGTAGCCATTTTCATTCAGACCATCATCAATACATGCTGTATAAACAGATACATCAGGATGAATTTCATGAAACTTTTTAAGTCCTTCAGGTGCTGAAACAAGGCATAAAAAGCGAATATCTTTAACGCCTTTTTTCTTTAAAAAATTTACCGCATCAATGGCTGTGCCACCCGTTGCAAACATCGGATCGATAATGATTGCTGTACGCTCCGCATGATCAGGTGGGAGTTTTGCATAGTAAAACTCTGCTTCAAGCGTTTTTTCATTGCGCTGAAAGCCTAAAAAGCCTACGCTGGCATCAGGAATAAGTTTAAAAATACCATCAAGCATTCCAAGAGCCGCCCGAAGAATCGGGCAGATCATAATCTTAGCATCGAGTTTATGCGCATTTGCCACCGCAACGGGTGTTTGAACCTTAACATCCTTCAGTGGTAAATCTCTGGTTGCCTCAAACAACATCAAGTACGAAATCTCATCCACTAAAAGTCGAAACTGAAATGGCTCTGTTCTTTCATCTCTTAAAATCGAAAGCTTATGCTCGATCAGAGGGTGTTTGATGACATGGACATTTTTCATTTATTTGCGCTCTGCGTCAATAATTTCTTGAAGATCTCTTTTGTATAAGCCGATATCAAAATCCGTTACACGAGCAACACCATCTTTAATAGCAGCTTCTGCAACAGCAGCACTTACCCATACAAGAACACGTCTATCAAACGGTTTTGGGATGATATAGTTGTAACCAAATTTCAAATCTTCACCATTGTATGCTGCTTTAACATACGCAGGTACTTCTTCTTTAGCAAGTTTAGCAAGAGCAACCGCTGCAGCCATTTTCATGCCTTCAGTCACCTTGGTTGCTTTAACATCGAGTGCTCCTCTAAAGATGAAAGGGAAGCCCAAAACGTTATTGACTTGGTTTGGATAGTCACTTCTACCTGTTCCCATCATCACATCATCTCTTACCGCATGCACTTCTTCAGGTAAAATCTCAGGTGTTGGGTTTGCAAGGGCAAAAATGATTGGGTATGGATTCATTGACTTAACCATCTCTTGTGTGACAACACCAGGGGCAGAAAGACCAAGGAACATATCTGCACCTTTCATCGCATCTTCCAATGTTCTATCACTTGTCTCTAATGCAAACTCAGCTTTATATTTATTAAGATCGGTTCTTCCTGAATGAATAACACCTTTGGTATCGATCATAACGATATGTTTAGCACCTAAAAGTTTATACATTTTAGCACATGCAATACCTGCTGCTCCTGCACCAGAAACGACAATTTTCATATCTTCAATTTTTTTACCGCTAATTTCAAGAGCGTTGATAAGTCCAGCACTTGTAATCATTGCTGTACCGTGTTGATCATCGTGCATAACAGGAATGTTGACAGCTGCTTGAAGCTTCTCTTCGATGTCAAAACATTTTGGTGCTTTAATATCTTCAAGGTTAATACCACCAAAGGTTGGAGAGAGTGCTTTACAAATTTCTACAATTTTATCGGCATCATGTTCGTCAAGTTCGATGTCAAAGGCATCGACATTTGCAAATTTTTTGAAAAGGACTGATTTACCTTCCATAACAGGTTTTCCAGCAACCGCACCAATATCACCAAGTCCAAGAACCGCTGTACCATCGGTAATAACCGCTACAAGATTGCCTTTATTGGTATAAGTATAAGCAAGTTCGTTATCTTTTTCAATTTCCAAACATGGATGCGCAACACCTGGTGTGTATGCCATAGAAAGGTCTCTTGCTGTGTCACAACGTGTCTTAACGCTGATCTCAATCTTTCCACCTATATGGTATGCTAAAGATTCTTCTTTTGTCACTTTTCCTTTATTACTCACTCACAACTCCTTTAAAAGATATTAATTTTTCAATTCTTCTTACCACGTCTTCATAACCAATAATTTCTAATACTTCAAAAATAGAAGGACTCACAGAGCTACCTACCATTGCAATACGAATCGCTTGTGCCAAATCTTTCAGTTTTAAGCCACGCTCTTCGAGAAATGCTTTGCTAAATGTTTCAAATTCACTCGCATTGCTAAGCTCTTTTGCGCCTTTTAAAGCGTTAAAATAATGCTCTAAAACTGCCAATCCATCGACTGTTAAGAACTTTTCTACCGCTTTTTCATCGTAACACGTTGGCGCTTCTAAAATCTGCTTTGCCAAGCTTGCAAACTCTACTAGTGTTTTTGCACGATCACGAAGTGCGTCAATCAGTAACTCTTTTTTAGCATGAGATGAGATATCCACATTAAAAAAGCGCAACTCTTCAATTAATCTAGCATGTGTTGCTTGCTTAATGTAATGCGCATTGAGCCATAAAAGCTTCTCTTGATTGTACGCAGAAGCTGATTTATTGATATCATTTGGATCAAACAGCGCTTTCATCTCATCAAATGAAAAAATCTCTTGATCGCCATGACTCCACCCTAAACGAATAAGGAAATTCAGCAATGCTTCTGGCAAATAACCTTCTCGTTTATACTCCATAACATCCACAGCGCCATCACGTTTAGAGAGCTTTTTACCTTCAGGATTAAGGATCATCGGGACATGGTAAAATTTAGGAATATCAAACCCAAGTGCTTCGTATAAAATGATCTGTTTTGGCGTATTTGAGAGGTGGTCATCGCCACGAATCACTTCATTGACACCCATTAAAGCATCATCAATAACCACAACAAAGTTATACGTCGGCGTGCCGTCACTTCGTGCAATGATGAAATCATCTAGCATATCACTGGCATTAAAACTCACTTCACCTTTCACACCATCGACAAAAGAGACAATACCACTGGTTGGTGCTTTAATGCGTATAACAGGCTCGACACCCTCAGGCAGAGTACCTGTAAAGTCACGGTATCTGCCATCATACCTCGGGCGCTCTTTGCGCGCCATTTGAGCTTCTCTAAGTGCATCAAGCTCTTCTTTACTCATATAACATTTATACGCTTTACCTTCTTCTAAAAGCTTTTTGACATAGCTTTTGTAAAGATCAAAACGCTCAGACTGATACACAATCTCACCTTCATGCGCAAGCCCAACCCATTTAAAGGCTTCAACGATCGCATCAGCCGCCTCTTTGGAATTTCGCGCGAGGTCTGTATCTTCGATACGGAATAAAAATTTTCCATTGTTTCTTTTTGCCCAAAGATAGCTATAAAGCGCTGTTCTAAGCCCTCCAATATGCAAATACCCCGTAGGGCTAGGGGCAAAACGTGTCACAACCATGACTGTACCTTATGATTGATTTTTAATAAGTTATGTATAAATTATGTATCATTTCGTTACGTGGTCAACAAAAATTCTACGAGAGCGAGACTAAAAACACTTTTTTAATTTTTTTTGTCAAAAAAAATGTTATCATTCGTAGCTCTTAACTTTTAATACAGACACGATTATATAGCTATTTTTCTTAAAACAAAGGACTATTGATGAAGATTAAACTAAAGGTGTTAACTTTCGTAACTTTGAGTGCAACCCTTCTTTTTTCGCCAGCATCTGCTGCGACAATCGATGGCGTTTCCGTAATTATCAATAAAGAACCCATCACACTTTATGATGTTTTCAAGTACTCACAGCGCTTTAACATCTCTAAAAAAGAGTCTTTAGACATTTTAGTAAGACAAAAATTAGAAGATTCAGAAATCAAAAAATTTGGCATTTCAGTTGATAATTTTGAAGTCGATCAATACATTGAAAACTTAGCGATCAGCAACAATATGAGCCAATTCGATTTTCTCAACATGATTCGCTCAAAAAATATTGAAGTTTCTGAGTACAAAGAAGATCTTAAAAAGAAACTCCAACGAGACAAGCTCTATAAAAAAATTATTAGCACAAAAATGCAACAAATGAGTGATGGTGAGCTTCAAGCGTATTACAATGATAACCTCCATGAGTTTTCTCAAGCATCCGCTTTTGATGTAACGATTTACACCAGTGCAAACCAACAAAGCCTTGCTGCCATTCAAAGCAATCCTATGAGCGCTGCGAGTGACGTACAACTCCAAGAGGGCAGAATTGATGCAGGCAAAACAGATCCACAACTTTTAACACTTTTAAACAAAACACCAAAAGGTAAGTTTTCTTCTATCAGTAAATCCGATTCAAATTATGTTATGTTTTTTGTGAAAGAAAAACACAATGTTCAAAGCGTCTCTTTTGCGGATGCAAAAAATTATATTTACAATAAATTGGGTGAAGGTAAAGAGCAAAAAGCAATTGAAGAGTATTTTGAGAAGTTAAAATCATCTGCTAATATTCAAGTGGTAAGAGCGCCATAAGACGATCAAAGAAGTTAAGGTCGCCAGAAGGCGACCTTACATTAATAATTAATAGCGTGAAAGATAGTTTGTATCGAATCTGTTTTCAATAAAATCTTCATTAGCCATCATATTGAGATGGAAATCTCTTACTGTTTTAATACCTTCAATTTGTAACTCACTTAAAGCTTGTTTCATCTTTTTGATGGCACGTTCGCGTGTCTCGCCCCAAACAATGAGCTTCCCAATCATAGAATCATAATGTGGCGGTACAGAGTAACCTTGATACGCATGAGAATCCATACGAACATTACGTCCACCAGGAATGATATACTTCGTAATTTTACCAGGGCTTGGGATGAATTTTACAGGATCTTCCGCTGTAATACGACACTCAATTGAATGACCACGGAATGTGAGTGCACTTTGATCAAAGAGCTTTTCACCCTCTGCCACACGAATCATCCACTCAATAATATCAATACCACTTACCATCTCGCTGACACAGTGTTCAACTTGAAGACGTGTGTTCATCTCCATGAAATAGAAGTTTTTATCTGCATCTAAAAGAAATTCAAATGTACCTGCATTTTCATAGCCAATATATTTGGTTGCTTTTACCGCTACTTCATGTAAGCGTGCTCTGGTTTTATCATCCAAAGCAATCGCAGGAGATTCTTCGATGAGTTTTTGGTGGCGACGTTGCATCGAACAGTCACGCTCACCAATGTGAACAACATTGCCATGGCTATCACCAATGACTTGCACTTCAATATGACGAGGGTTTTTAATGTATTTTTCCATGTAGAGTGTGCCATCGCCAAATGCGCTAATCGCTTCGCTTTCAGCCGCAAGGTATGATTTCTCTAAATCTTCCATTTTTTCAACGACACGCATACCACGACCGCCGCCGCCAGCACTTGCTTTGATGATAACAGGAAGTCCGATTTGTGTTGCAAGCTCTTTGGCTTCATTGACATCTTTTAAAGCACCATCGCTTCCTAAGATAACAGGAACACCCGCTTTTTTCATCACTTCTTTGGCTTTTGATTTATCACTCATTAACACCATTGAATCAACAGAAGGTCCAATAAACTTGATATTGTGGTGCTTGCACACTTCAACAAACGTTTGATTCTCGCTTAAAAAACCATACCCTGGGAAGATGGCATCACATCCACTGATCTCAGCTGCACTAATGATGGCAGGAATGCTCAAATAGCTCTCAGACGATTTTGCCCCACCAATACAAATACTTGCATCGGCATGTTGAAGATAGAGTGCATCTTTATCCGCAATGGAATAAACCGCAATCGCTTGTTTCCCCATCTCTTTGATGGTTCTTATTGCACGAAGGGCGATCTCACCACGATTGGCAACAAGAATTTTCTCAATCTTCATTACACTTTCTCCACCGTAAAGATTGGCATATCGTATTCTACTGGCTGACCATCTTCAACAAGAATATTTAAAATTTTACAGTCAAATTCCGCTTCAATTTCATTCATGATTTTCATCGCTTCGATAATACCTACTGGCTGACCTTTACGAATAATATCGCCTACTTTTGCAAACGGTGCAGCACCAGGTGCTGGAGATTTGTAGAATGTTCCTACCATTGGTGATTTGATACTTAGACCTGCTGGAGCTGCATTGATGCTTGCTTCGCCGCCAACGTGTGCCACTGGAGCTGCAACTGCTGGTGCAACACTTGGAGCTTGCATAATAGGAGCGGGAGCAGCTGTTGTATAGGTTACGCCACCCTCAAAGCCTTTTTGTAACTCAATACTAAAATCACCCTCTTTGATTTTGAGTTTTGTAATATCACTTTTATCAAAAATACGTATTAACTCTCTGATCTCATTTTTGTCCATTCGGTTTCTCCTAAATATTTGCCATTTTTTGGCATGACATAAAATGTGATATAATACCATACTAAAGATATACGATCACTTAAGGGAAATTATGGGTTTAAAAGCAGACAGTTGGATACGAGAAAAATCGCTCAAAGAGCGTATGATAGAGCCTTTTTGCGAGGATCAAGTAGGTCGTGACGTTGTAAGTTATGGCGTCAGTAGTTACGGGTATGACATCCGAGTAGGTCGTGAATTTAAGATTTTCACGAATGTCAATTCGACAGTGGTTGATCCTAAAGAATTTGACGATAAAAATGTTATCGATTTTGAAGGTGACATCTGCATTGTTCCACCAAACTCTTTTGCATTGGCACGTACAGTAGAATACTTTAGAATTCCAAAAAACGTCCTTGCAATTTGTTTAGGTAAAAGTACGTATGCACGTTGTGGCATCATCGTCAACGTTACACCGTTTGAGCCAGAATTTGAAGGTCATATTACTATAGAGATTTCAAATACCACGCCACTTCCCGCAAAAATTTATGCCAACGAAGGCATTGCACAAGTGCTCTTTTTAGAGGGCGATACACCATGTGAGACAACCTACAAAGACAAACGTGGTAAATACCAAGGGCAAACAGGTATAACACTACCTCGTATTTTAAAATAACCGCTTATGGCACTTTTAATCAAAGCGCTAGACAAACAGAATACACATGAGTTTGATGGCTTTTATGCCATCTACTCGATCTCTTTTCCGCAAAGCGAACAAAAATCTCGTGACGCGCTTTTGAAAATGCAACACTCCCCTTCTTATACCATTTATCTGGCTCTTAATGACGAAAAAATAGTTGGATTTTGCATTATGTATCATCCATCTCAAGACGATTTCTTTTTACTCGAGTATATGGCTATCGATGAAACGCAAAGAGGCATCGGGTTAGGTTCAACGCTTTTAAAACAAAGCATTGAACATCTTTTTAACACACAAGGCATACGAGCGCTCCTCATCGAAATTGATTCGCCAGAAAAAAGCTCAACTGAGCAAGAAATTCGCGAGAAACGAGAGCAGTTTTACCGTCGTTTGGGTGCTTTGAAGATTGACCCTTTTGATTATATTTTAGCACTTCAAAGCAATGAAGAAGCTCCACCTATGGAGCTTTTAGTGTATCATCCGCATATGAAAATGGTCTCTAAAACAACACTGAAAATATGGCTTGAAAAGCTGTATGTAGATGTTTATGGCTGCAATCACGATGACCCGCGCATTGTTCAAATGCTTGAGTCAACGCCACCGATTTTAAACCTCATTTAAAAGGATGTTTGATGGAAATTTTTTTTAGTGATGAATACGAAACCCTCTGGACGGCGATTAGCTCCATTATGGGTGTAATCGCAACGACATTAGCTATTTTTGCGCTCCTGTATTCGATGCGAACCTACCGCAAAACCATGCAAGTGGTGCATTATGGCGAGATTGATAAAATGTACTTTGAAATTTTAAAAGAAGCTCTTGCTAAGCCTCATTTGGTACAAAAAAATATTGAACGAAGTACAGAACAAGAGACAGAATATAATATCTATGCGTTCATCGTTTGGAACTTTTTAGAGTCTATTTATGACCGTTGTATGCTCGACCATGATCTCCAAAAAACATGGTTTCCCATTATTGAGGCGGAGCGTAAAATTCACCTTGCGTGGATTCAAGAACATGAAAATAGAGCCAAATTTAAAGCAGAGTTTTTGGGTTTTATCGAGAAAGGGAAGTTTGAGGTAGCGTTATAAATATTCAAACAATACTTCAAGCTTATTTACTTATTTCTATACTATGTATATCATTTAACAATTTGATAAGTGTATGTCCAATCTCTTCTGCTAAATTAACGGGGACAGCATTGCCAATTTGTTTATATTGCTGCGAAGGTGAACCTTCAAATTTCCAATCATCGGGGAAAGTCTGAATACGCGCATATTCTCTTATTTGAAAAGGACGTGTTTCTTCTGGATGACATCTTTCTGTCTGCTTTTGTGCAGGTGAACATGTCAACGTAAGGCTTGGTTCATCCCATGAAATTCTTCTTGCCATTCCTGTTTTACCACCACCAAGATAAAAACTTTTTTGCATATACTCTTTTTGAAGTTCAATAGGTAAATCTCGCCAATATCCACCTGGCTTTACCATCTCCAAAATCTCTTTCTTACGTTTTGGATAAGCTTGCCCATAAGAAAAAGGTACGTCTGTATCGTATAAATCACCCTTTTTGAGAGCATCTTTTAATGTATAAATTTTTTTATACGGTTCGGGATATGTATAACGGACGTTATCTCTATACTCCTTTTTAATACCTACAAGAATGAGTCGCTCTCGCTTCTGTGGAACTCTATAATAAATAGCCTTGAGAACGCGCGGTTCAAATACATGATAGTCCAATTCTTGCGTTAAAACTTCTATCATTGTTTTAAGTGTTTTACCATTATCGTGAGAGAGAAGCCCTTTAACATTTTCGATCAAAAAAACAGGGGCATTAGTCTCTTTGAGCACTCTTGCAAACTCAAAAAACAAGGTTCCCCTCATATCTTCAAAGCCAAGTCGTTTTCCTGCGTAGCTAAACGCTTGACAAGGAAATCCTCCTGTTAAGAGGTCTATTTTATCTTTGTATGGCGTAAAATCAATACGTGAAATATCTCCCTCTACAACATTCCACGAAGGTCTATTTTTTCTCAGCGTTTGAGCGGCATATTTGTCAATTTCATTGAGTAATGCGTGTTCTATTCCCGCCTTTTCAAGCCCTAAAGCCAATCCTCCAGCTCCAGCAAATAATTCAATACTTTTATACGGTTTTTTAGGAGATTCATATCGATCAGCAATGGTATTAAAATGTAATTTTGCATTTTCAAAGATGACTAAATCATCTTGTCTGTATTCGCGATAATTATTTATGGGATTACGGATACTTTTTAATTTACCTGCATTATCCCATCTTCTTAATGTCTCTTTATTAACCGATAAAATTTCTGCTGTTTCATTTAATGAAAATGTTCTCTGCATTCTATACCCACCTTACACAACATTATACATGGTTATTATAGCATAGCGGCTATACTTTTTGCTTAATCGAAGAATAATCAAAAAAAATCTTTTATATCTAAAAGATTACATTTTGAAATATTTATTTTATGAATTAAGGTTATGAGAAAGTATTTGTATATATTCTGATTGTGCCAATTCTTCAATGACATGATCAAGTTCATGTTTAAAGTCAGCTTCTGTAGCCACTTCTGCAATGGCTTTTATTAAGTCTATATAAAAATCAGGATCACCTGTAAGCCGATGCCAAAAATCATTGCCAACAATGACATCATAATGATATTGCTTAGAAATTCGTTTGTAATGTGCGCTTAAATCTGATATTTCACCATAAATAACGCCTACAATTAAATTGTTAAATCCGATTTTAACACCATTAGTCTTTGATAAACGAATAACGTCTGTAAAATGTTTTGCTATTGTTTCAACATCGTCTTTATTGATAGTATCTGGACCTGATTTCAGTTGACAAAACTTTTTTTCACCATCAATCATATCTATAAATTCTATATCAATTCCAGATGTCGTACTACCAAAAGAAGAGAGTACTGTTGCTGTAAACTTTTGAATATTCGTACCAAAAGATGTATTAATCGACGTTCCTAAAACTCTGGGGTAAATCAAAGCTTTTGCAATACTTATTGGATCATGATTTCCTTCTAAAAAATTTGATAAATACGCCACTAAAAAAGGATTGACATTAAATTCTTTAATATTCATCAGCTTAAGAGTATTTTTTATATGATTTTCAATAATTGAATCTTTAAACCAAATTTTAGCTTTTTGCAAAATGTCATATTTTTCGTGCTCGGTCATTATCTATTTCCATATTTTAAAGTAAAAGGTATCATACATTATATTCAATATCTTTTTTATAAAAACTGCAAAAGAAGCTTTTTCACGTAAAGCTTCTTAATTTCTCTTACTTCTCGACTCTAAGCAATAATCCATTCAAATAAAACGATGCACTTGCGTTAATCAGGCACGGATGGTCACTGTCTTGCTGCATCTGCTCTAGCAAAATGTACTGGACTTTAAGATCGTGCGAAACTTCCATAGCAATGTCTAAAAGTTCCTTTCTTCCCACATGATGAGAACACGAGAAAAAGCCGATAATTCCGCCATCTTTGACTGCTTTGGTGGACTCCATCAACAGATGTTTAAAACCCCTTTTTGCGCCAACTGCTTGCTCTTTGGTTTTGGCGAATGAGGGTGGGTCCAGAATGATCATGTCAAAACTATTTTTGTATTTTTTCTCTTTCATAAATGTAAACGCATCGGCACTATACGCTTCGTAGTTTTCCATACCATTGGCGTGCAAGTTTACTTTCGTTTGCGCTATCGCTGATTCGGAGATGTCCACAAAAACGGCATTTTTAGCACCACGAGAGAGCGCATAAATGCCAAAACCACCTGCGTTACAGCAGAGGTCAAGTACGGTGTTACCTTCTTTAATGTAACTCGCACACACATTTCTGTTTTTACGCTGATCGAGGTAAAAGCCTGTCTTTTGGGCATCTTCGATGTCCACTAAAAAAGTTAAACCATTTTCACTCAGCTCAAACTGCTTCACAGGTGTACCGAAAAGTGTGCCATTTTTATTTTCAAGTCCCTCAATTTCACGCGAATGAACATCTGATTTTTCAACAATCCACGAAGGATTGACAAGGTGTTTGAGTGTATTTAAAATGAGTTCTCGAAATGCTTCCATACCAGCGGTATTGATTTGAATGGTTAGACTATCACCGTATTTATCGACAATAAGCCCTGGTAAGAAGTCTGCTTCAGAGTGAATGAGGCGTACGGCATTAGTGCTATTTAAAAGCACCTCACGTTTTGCAATGGCACGTTTAATGCGATTGTGAAAAAACTTTTTGCCAATTTCCTCTTTACCAAAACTAAGAATGCGCGCGAAAATCGCGCATTTTGGATTGACATAGGCTGTTCCTAAAAAACCATCTTTTTTGGAAAAAAGAGCCACGACTTCACCGCTTTTAAACTCCTCTAAAGAAGAGTCAATTTCGTTGGCATAAACCCATGGGGTAAAGCGTCTTATTTTTGGGACAACGGAGTGTTTGATATAGACTTTATTCAATGATTTTTCCTAATATAGTTTGTAACTCTTTTGTAAAGGCGGGATGTTCAAGAACTGCGCCATGGGTGGTATTGGAAAGGATGATATGCAAAGGTTTTCGTGGCATTGCCTCTAAAAGCTTCTCAAGATGATACCGCGGAATCGTCACATCATTTTCAACTTCAATGACCGCAATTTTTGCTTTCACCAAAGGTAGATAATTCACGGTTTCAAATTTATTGTTCAGCAGAAGATCAATCGGAAAGAAAGGATATTTGAGCTTTGCAAGGGAAAGAATGGAATCATAAGGCGTGAGTAACACCAACCCATCAACCACCCGCTTACTCGCAAGATACGTGGCAACGCCTGTGCCTAAACTACGACCTATCACAACCACTTTTCGACCTTTGGCATAGGTGTCATAAATCTTCAAAGCATCCTCAAACAAGGCTTCTTCGCTAGGCTTTCCCGTGCTTCCAACATACCCTCGATAATTAAACGCAACGATGTCATACCCTTGAAGTTCTTTCACTTCCACAACAAAGCGCGTTGCATCATCGGCATTACCACCAAAATAAAGAATAAGCCCTGCATCACTCTCTTCATCTTTACGCAATACACCATCAAGTACAACATCTTCGTTAACGCGCAATGAGAGCGGTTCTATGTTGTTACCACTCACCTTAGCCTCTTTTTCAATTAATTTAGCGGGAAAAAGCTGGTCATTTTGTGTAAAGTACAAATATCCCATTGCCATCACATAAAACCCAATAACGCTCACTAAAAGTTTTTTCATACATCTTCCTTCTTCAAAAACACCGTAAAATCGCCTTCCATATAGCCCTCATACATCTGCACATCATATACAAAATCACTCACATGTTCTTCAATCTCTTCGGGCAAAAAGTAATTAAAATGCCCCTCTTTTTCTTCACCTTTGAGCAGATTAAAAATAAACCCTTTTTTAGACACTTCATAGCAGCGGCGAATAAATAAAAAAGTCTCGCTACGGTTTAAAATATTCATGGAACCACTGGCGATATAAAAATCCGCCAGTTCAAGTTCATCGTTTAAAATATCTTTATGCACAAAATGCTGCTTTGTGCGTTTTTTTGCCACAAAAAGTGCTTCATGAAGCATATCGTAACCCACGTATTTACGAGGAAGTGAGCCTTTTTGCTGTAGGAAAAGATAAAGATCTCCAAATCCACATCCTGCATCTATAATTTTAGAAGACGGTAAATGCTCTTCTAACAGTGTATGAATGACTTCAAAGCGCGTATGTTGAGAATGTTTGGAATTCCAGTTCAACCCCTTTGCCGTACAGCCATAGCGTTTGATTGCATTTTCATAAAAAGTTTGATTATTGATACGTGGCATACGAAGAGGCTAAAAAAAGAGAGGCACTTTTAAACTAAAAGTGCCGAAATGCTTTGTTGCATCATGTTGTTTTGATGGACTTGCGCAAGAACAGAACTGGTGAGTTTTATGTCATCACTCTTCATCTGTGTAATCTTTTGCTCCATTGGTGTTTCTGCAATCTGTGAATTTGCACTGCTTAAGTTGGTAATTGCGGTGAGTGAATTGGTAATAGAACTACTTGCAGCATTGATCTGATCGCTTGTCGTTTGCATTAAAGTGCTTAAATTTTCTCTAAAATTTGCAATACCCTCTTGATCTTCTACCGAAAGCTCACTTAGACCTGTAACATCAAGTCCATAATTACTTGAAAGTAGGTTTTGACCATTGTATGTCGTTTGCGTCGCAATGTCTTGCATAGCACTATTGATTGCATTAAACTCTTCATTGAGCATTGATTTTTGATCGCTATTGAGTGATGCACTGTTGTAGCGCACAGACAATTCATTGAGTTTTTCACTGCCTGCTTGAATGGCTTGCAGAGAAGAATCAGCGATTTGATACATACTGATGGTTTCATTGGCATTTTGAACATTTTGGGTTAAAGAAGAAATTTGAGAAGAAAGTGCATCAGAGATGATAAGACTCGCACTGTCCGTTCCCTTAAGCTCTTTTGTGGCTGCTATTTTTTCTAAAACAGTGTCTGTATCGGACTTGTTTTGGGTGATTGTGTTTAGGATTTGTGTGTTATCACTGCTCGATATTTTCATCACATGCCCCTTGCTTAAAGATGTCTTTATTATACTACTCCTATGATACTATTGTCAAATACGTAGCGGAATTAAAATTGCTTCGTAAAGCAAATCCTAACAGACAAAGGGCTAGTGTGTTTAACGGAAAAAATATACTTATCACAGGCGGCACAGGCAGTTTTGGCAAAAAATACACGGAAATTCTTTTAAAAAACTATCAACCAAACAAAATTATTATTTTCTCACGTGATGAGCTCAAACAATACGAAATGGCACAACAATTTAACAACCCCTGTATGCGTTTTTTCATAGGCGATGTCCGCGATGTGGAAAGGCTTAAAAGCGCCATGTTTGGGGTACATTACGTTATTCATGCCGCAGCACTTAAGCACGTTCCTATCGCTGAATATAACCCCATGGAGTGTATTAAAACCAACATCAACGGTGCGCAAAATGTTATTGATGCAGCACTTGCATGTGGAGTTCAAAAAGTCATCGCACTCTCTACCGACAAAGCCGCCAATCCTATCAACCTTTACGGTGCAACCAAACTGGCAAGCGATAAGCTTTTTGTGGCTGCCAATAACATCAGAGGAGCACGTCGTACACAATTTTCAGTCGTTCGCTATGGCAATGTTGTAGGAAGCCGTGGTTCTGTTGTCCCACTTTTTAAAAAATTGATTGCCGAAGGAGTAAAAGAGCTTCCCATCACCGATGCGCGTATGACACGCTTTTGGATTACTTTAGAGCAAGGAGTCAACTTTGTTCTAAAAAACTTTGAGCGTATGCAAGGTGGAGAGATTTTCATCCCTAAAATTCCTTCGATGACCATGATAGAACTTGCAAACAGTATGGCCCCTCATTTGGATGTCAAAATCATCGGTATCAGACCAGGTGAAAAACTGCATGAAGTGATGGTGCCTAAAGATGACAGCCATTTAACGCTCGAATTTCACGACCATTTTGTTATTCAGCCTACCATCCAATTCTCACAAGTTACGGACTTTAGCACAAACGCACTCCATGAAACAGGAACGCCTGTGGAACAAGGCTTTGAGTACAGTTCTGAAACCAATACTCAATGGCTTGATTCTAAAGGCTTATTGGAGATGATAAACGCATGATTCCCTACAGCCGTCAACTCATTGAACAGTGCGATATAGACGCTGTTGTAGAAGCTTTAAAAGGTGATTATCTGACAGGGGGAAAAACCGTCAGTGATTTTGAAGAGGCACTTGCTTCTTACTTGGGCGTTAAACATGTTTGTGTGATGAACTCAGCAACTTCATGCCTACACGTTGCCTATCAAATCATTGGGCTTCAAAAAGGCAATGAGATCATTACCACACCGCTTACTTTTGCCGCCACCTCCAATACCGCCATCCAATGTGGTGCGACCCCTCTATTTTGCGATATTCGTTATGATGGCAATATCGATGAGCGCAAACTAGAGGCGTTAATCACGCCTCAAACCAAAGCCATAGTGCCTGTGGATTTTGGCGGAAATCCACTGCCTATTGATGCCATTAAAGCACTGTGTGAAAAATACACTATTTTTCTCATTGAAGATGCCAGTCATGCCCTTGGAAGCGAGCTCGATGGGCACAAAGTAGGTACTATGGCAGATATGACTATCTTTAGTTTCCATGCCATTAAGCCTATCACCACCTTTGAAGGTGGTGCGATAGCGACCAATAACACAGATTGTTATGAAAAAGCTAAATTGCTTAGAAGTCATGGGATCGTGAAAAAAGAACTTTGGAACTCCGATATGCTCATGCTTGGCGAAAACTACCGCCTAAGCGATGTTGCCTGTGCTTTAGGACTGTCGCAATTAAAGCGCTTAGATGCGTTTATTGAAAAACGAAATACCATCGCGCACTACTACAATGAACGATTTGCCAACAATCCTTTTTTTACCACCATTGCCATTGCAAGCAATAAACGAAGTACCTATCATCTTTACCCTATTTTGCTTGACTGCTCTTTGTGGTGTTCTAAAGAAGATATTTTTAGAGCCCTCCAAGCCAAAGGCTTAGGTGTACAAGTGCACTACAAACCTGTCTATCAATTGAGTTACTATAAAAAGCTTTTTGGTGAGCAGCGATTAGAAACAACGGAAGATTTTTACCGTGCTGAACTTTCCATTCCATGTCATCAAGGCATGAGTATGGACGACGCCAAAATGGTAGCAGATACCCTCTTTGAAGTGCTTGCTTCTATCAAAGGATGCCATCTATGAAGCTTGCCATCATTCCAGCTAGGGGAGGCAGTAAACGCATTCCTCGCAAAAACATTAAAGCATTTTGCGGTAAACCCATGATCGCTTACAGCATTGAAGCAGCCCTTAAAAGTGGCTGTTTTGACAAAATCGTTGTGAGCACCGACGATGAGGAGATTGCAACATTGGCTCATTCTTTAGGCGCTGAAGTCCCTTTTATGCGCCCTCGTGAGCTCAGTGATGACCATACAGCAACCATTCCTGTGATTGCCCATGCTATTCAGATGCTGAACATTCCAAACCTACAAGCTGTTTGTTGTATCTACGCAACTGCACCTTTTGTACAACCTCACTACATTCAAGAAGCCTATGAGAAGCTCATAAAAACGCAGAGCGCTTACGCATTTAGTGCTACGAGTTTTCCTTTTCCCATTCAGCGTGCTATTCGTCTTACCAAAGATAACCGTGTTGAGATGTTTTCTCCTGAAAATTTTGCAGTACGTAGCCAAGATTTAGAGGAAGCCTACCACGATGCAGGGCAATTTTACTGGGGAACTCCTGAGGCATGGATAGAAGGTAAAGTCATCTTCGCACCGCACTCAACTGCCGTTCTTTTGCCTCGTCATTTGGTTCAAGATATTGATACACCAGAAGACTGGATACGAGCAGAGTTTATGTACAAAGCTCTTTCACTTTCATGAAAACACTCATACGAGCAGATAGTTCAAGCACCATTGGGCTTGGGCATATTATGCGAGACCTTGTCTTTGCTAAAAGCTTAGAAGGTGAAGTGATCTTTGCGTGCCAGAGCTTGGAAGGCAACATCATCACTTCCATTCCCTATGAAGTGAAAATCTTAAATTCAAATGATGCAAAAGAGCTTATAGCGCTGATTAAAGCGCTGAAGATAGATCTTTTAGTCATCGATCATTATGGCATTGATGTACAGTTTGAACGTGCCATCAAAGAGGCAACGCATGTACAAATCCTAAGCTTCGATGACACTTACCAACCCCACCACTGCGATATTTTACTGAACCACAATATTTCAGCCAATAAAGAGCGATATAAAGAGTTAGTTCCACCCACGTGTGAGCTTCGTTGTGGCGTTTTATACACACTCATACGCGATGAATTTAGAGAAGAAAAAAAACAAAAACGTGAAAAAATCTACGATCTCTTTATCGCGATGGGTGGAACCGATGCCACCAACATCACACTTTTGATCTTAAAAACGTTGCCTCAAACCTTGCACATCTGTGTTCTTACCACAACGGCAAATGCACATCTCAAAGAACTTCAACGTTATGTGGAAGATAAACCGCACATTGCTTTACATGTCAACTCAAACGAAGTTGCTACATTACTGCATCAAAGCCGCTTTGCCATCGTAACGCCTAGCGTTATGGTACACGAGGTGCTTTTTATGGAAGTGCCCTTTATTGCGATTAAAGTAGCCGAAAATCAAGACGATATGTTTGAGTACCTTCACAAACAAGGCTACCCTGTGTTAAAGGAGTGGGATGCGTCTTTATTTATGCAACTTTACAACGCTCAGTGAGCCTCAAAAACAGATGATTTTAGCGTGGCGAAATCACGAAAATGTCAAAGCGTACATGTACAATACGAATGATATTAGTGAAGCAGAACATTTTGCTTTTATTGAAGCTTTAAAAACACGCGCTGATAGACGTTACTTTTTAGTACAACATGAAGGTGTTGATATAGGCGTTATCGATTTTAATGATATTTCAGCTACTTCTGCAACACTGGGGCTCTACGCAAATCCAAAGCTCAATCAACAAGGAATTGGTTCGCTTTTGATGCAAAGCATTGTAGAGTACGCATTTAAGCGATTAAAAGTGCAAACACTCAAAGCCGAAGTTTTTGAGGAGAATGTAAAAGCCAAAGCATTGTATGAAAAATTTGGATTTTGTGAAAAAGAGCGCAAAAGCGTAAATGAAAAAGAGGTTATATGTATGGAGTTGATTCATGAAAATCGGTAATTTTGACCTAGAAGGCACACAAACATTTATCATTGCTGAGCTTTCTGCCAATCATGGCAATAGCTTAGAAATCGCAAAAGAAACGATTAGAGCAGCAAAGAAAGCAGGAGCCGATGCTATTAAACTTCAAACCTATACTGCCGATACCTTAACGCTCAACTGTGATAAAGAAGATTTTGTTGTCAAAGGTGGCACACTTTGGGACAATAAAACCCTCTACGAACTCTACCAAGAAGCCCATACACCTTGGGAGTGGCATAAAGAACTTTTTGAATGTGCCAAAGAAGAAGGCTTACTTTGCTTTTCCACACCATTTGACAAAAGTGCTGTAGATTTTTTAGAAACACTCAATCCACCCGCTTATAAAGTGGCGAGTTTTGAAGTAACCGATTATGACCTTGTTCGCTATATTGCTTCCAAAGGGCGCCCTATCATCGTCTCTACAGGTGTTGCGACCCTCAGTGAAATTGAGGACATTGTACGTATCTGTCAAAAAGAGGGAAATTTGGAGATCATTCTTTTACAATGTACCTCATCGTACCCTGCACCACTTGAAGGTGCAAATCTTCTGACAATACCCGATCTAAGTAAACGTTTTGGTGTTATTGCAGGATTTTCAGACCATACGTTAGGCATTACAGCAACCGTTGCAGCAGTTGCCCTTGGTGCAAAAGTGATTGAAAAACATTTCATTTTAGACAAATCCATTGGTGGTGCAGATGCCGCTTTTTCTCTTGATGTTACAGAATTTTCGCAAATGGTACAGGCGGTACGAGACACAGAAAAATTACTAGGAAAACCTACATATTACACTGAAACAAAGATGATTAAAGGACGAAATTTTTGTCGTAGTCTTTATGTAGCACAGTCTATTCAAAAAGGGGAAATGTTTACAGTAGAAAACTTACGCTCCATTCGCCCTGGATATGGTTTGCATCCAAAGCATTTAGGAGCAATTCTTGGTAAATGCGCCATTTGCGATATAGAAGTTGGAGAAGCCCTTAAATGGGAGATGATTGCCCTAAGCTAAGATAGCATGGCAGATAGCATCAACATCTACATTCATCGCACCAAAAACACTCTGTGCTCTTTCATCATAGCGCTGACCTAGCATACGATGTACCGCTTCTAAAAGCTCTTCTTTGGTATTGACCCATTCCATCAACCCTTGATCAATTTGGTATTTATCATAATGGCTAATAAAGCTGCGTGTCGAAATGGTCGGTGTTCCAAAATAGCATGCTTCGGTATTGAGCGTTCCACCACCGCCAATAAACAAGTCCGCATACGCTAAAAGATGTTGAATTTCTACTTTCTCTTCCAATACCGTTACAAAAGGAAATTGCTCTTTAAGATAGCGAATCTCGTAACGAGGGATAATGACAATATTTGCCCCTGTTCGCTTGGCAATCTCTTGCATTGCATCGTACAAAATAGGATACTGCTTATCGACATAGCTTGCCTTATACTCCTCTTCACGAATCACGATCAAAGGCTTTTTAAGATCCAGTTTATAAGGGCTTAGAATTTGCTCAACACTCTTCATATCGGGTTTAAAATCTTTAAGCCAAATCACGGGATCAATAAATGGATACGAAAAAATTTGCTCATCATCGAGTGAAAAACGGCGAAAAATGTCATCAGGCACCACAAAAGGTTTAATGACACGTGCAGAGAGAGGTAATGTGAGCCTTGCTTGTGGCAATGCTTTTTTAAAATTCTCTTTGTGGTCGGATAGAGGGATGTCATAAAAATTGACTACAGGGATGCCTAAACCAAACGCCACACGATTGGCATCAACAGAGCAAAGACACACTAAACGGTTAATGTTGTAAAGGCTAACAAATTCCATCAGTGCTTTTTGCCTTTCAATGGAAGCATGTAGCTTATCTTTCAAACACGCTCCTCCAAATTCACCACGATTAGTAAAAGGGATATTGTGCAGCTTTAATAATTCGACAACTTCACTGTAACCTGCGCCTTCACGAGCGGTAATCAGTGTCTTGCGATTTTTCTTCTCAAGATGCTTAATAATGGGAATAAAAAAGAGTACCGATTTTGGAGTCACCAAATCAAACCATATCATTCATCTCTCCTTTGACAAAACAGATTCCCAGCTTTTTCATATCGACACAGCGTTCAAAAAATGAATCATGGCAAATCTTCTCCCACGCTTCTTTCATGCCCTCTGACCATGAAATATCATCAAAAACTACTACAGCTTTTGGACTCAAGTAAGGTTTTAACATCTCTAAATAGTATAACGTCGCCTCTTTATCGTGATGACCATCAATAAAGGCAAGATCAATTTGTAACAAGGCTTCTAATATAGCAGGTAAGACATCTTGGAAACGACCAATGTATTGTGTGATGTTTTTGCATCCTGCTTCTTCGATATTCTCTTTTGCCAATGCCGCCACATTTGCATCTCCCTCAATGGTATAAATCATCGAGTCACGCCACGCTTTTGCCATATAAATGGCTGAAAAACCACAGCATGTTCCAAGTTCCAGAACCTTTGCAGGACGATGTTTCTGTACCAAATAGTAAAGTCTCTGCGCCCATTCTCCTTTGAGTCCAATGGATGAAAGCTGTGCAATGGTTGTCTCTTTAGGTACTCCTTGGTACATCTCTTCATGGCTACGTGTCGCATCAGGATCTCCTGCACCATAATCCATAAGCGCTATAATTTCATCTTGTGCTTTTCGCTTCGTACGAATGGCTTCAATGAGCTCAAAAATAGTATGGTCGTGAGATGTGAGTTGCATGGTTATCCTTATAAATAGAGCTTATTATACCATCTACAAAAGAGATAAAGCGACCAAATATGTTGTTTGAAACGCCCTTTTTTGCCTTCATGGTACAAAAATGTCACAAAAGAAGGATCAAATAGACCGCTTTGGTGACTAACGTGCAGCATCAATTGTAAAATTTCATCTTTGTATTCATCATACAACCACTCAATAAAGGGCGAACTAAATCCCTTTTTCTTGCGATCAATAATCGAAGAAGGAATATACTTTTTAGCAATCTGTTTTAAGAGGTATTTATTGGTATTGCCTACTCGTAATAAAGAAGGCAAAGATAGACAATAGTCCACCAAACGATAGTCCAAAAACGGTGCACGAAGTTCTAAAGAATGCGCCATAGACATACGATCGATCTTGCTCATCAACACTTCAGCAATCCAAATGCGAATATCTTGCTTCGACATCCATGCAAATACTTCATCCCTTAAGACACTGTTGTTACGGATATCCAAACTTTCTTTACCAATGAGCTTTTCAAACTGCCTGTGTGTAAATGTTTCGGCTGTCGTATAAAAAGGATGTTGATCGTTTGTAATGCGGTGTAAATATTCAAAATTACGCGATAAATTAGGATTGCGTTCTAAGTAGTCTTTTAAAAGTATTTTACTCTGAGGTGAGAGTTCAGCGTGCATTTGGTAGTATTTTGCCATCTCAAAATAGTTATCATACCCTAAAAATATCTCATCACTCCCCTCACCGCTCAAACACACTTTTATGCCTGATTGATGCACCATTTGCGAGAGCAAATAGGTAGGCATACACGCGGTATCACCCATGGGTTCATCCAGATGTGCAAGCGTGTTCTCAATCGTATCAATGTAAGTTTTTTTGTTGATGCGAAGCTCATGGTGATGTGAGCCGATATGCACCGATGCCTCTTTGGCTTGGTCCAATTCATCGTAGTGTAAATACTCGTCATAGCCTATGGAAAACGTATGAATTTTCTTACCCGAAGCTTTCGCATAAATGGAACTGACCAAAGAAGAGTCGATGCCCCCTGAAAGCAGTGAAGCAACCTCAACATCTCCTACTAAACGCTTTTGCACTGCATCAAGAAGAAGCGCTTCAAGCTTGGCTAATGCTTCGGTTTCTCCTACCTCTAAAAGTTCTTTTTCCCCTACTTCGTAGTAGCGTTTACACGTCAAGACACCTTTAGCATATGTCGCATATGTTCCTGCTTCAAGCTTGCAAATCCCTTCAAAAAAGGTATGCGGTGGGAGGGTACTTTGAAATGAAAAATAACTTTCAAATCCTTGCATACTCATCGCTGGAGTGCTCTGTAAAAGCGTTAAAATGGCTTTGATTTCACTTGCGACCATCAGCCCTTTACTCTGGCTAAAATACAGAGGCTTCTTACCAAAACGATCTCGTGCCATAAAAAGCTCTTGGGTCTTTCGATCGTAAAGACAAAACGCAAACATACCATTGAGTTTTGAAAGCATGGCATGACCGAGTTTTTCATAAAGCTTTATGAGCACTTCTGTGTCACTGGTTGTTTTACATGTTAGGGCATATTCACATTTGAGTTCTTCAAAATTATAGATTTCTCCATTAAAAACAAGGGCGTAACGCTCATCGACCATCGGTTGGTTTGACCTTTTATCAAGGTCAATGATAGAAAGCCTTGTATGCCCCATCAATACCTCTTTTTCACCCCATATACCTTGTGCGTCAGGTCCACGATGAGAGAGGGTGCATAGGGCTTTCTCAAAGCTCTGTTTGCTGTGGTTACCGATGGCTGTTAAGATTCCGCACATTCCCTATTTTCCTTTTGTATCACACTTTCAATAAGTTCTATCCATTTTTTTTGACACACTTCATAGCGATACGCTTGAATGATTTTTTGAGCGCCTTGCCTAAGCTTGGACCTAAGCATTGGCTCATTTTCAAAACGTATTAATGCACCAGAGAGCGCTTTTGTATCGCCTCGATCAATGTATAAAATCCCTTCGTGTCCATCAAATTCGCTCCATGAAGGCTCAAATTTGTACGCGATAACAGCACATCCAAGGCTTAATGCTTCTAATAAAGCATTTGGCATTCCCTCATAGTGCGATGAAAAAATAAACCCTTTGCATTTTTGCATATACTTGTACGGATTGGCATCAAATCCCATAAATAAAATGCGTTTTTGCAATCCATACTCCGCGACTAATGCTTCTACCCTCGCCCTATCTTTGCCATCGCCTACAAATAGGAGTGCACTTTGGAGGGTACCTGCAACACGGGCATAGGCATGGACTACCTCATCTTGGGCTTTTTGCGTTGTATCAAACCGTCCAACATGCAAGAAAAATTCGCTCTCATGAGCAATAGGTTCTTGCGCTAATGAAAGCAACTTTTCCATCTCAATACCATTAGCGATGCTCAAGGATTGAATCCCAAGCATAGCAAGTTCTTCTCCAACGCCTTGACTCACCGAAACAACCGCGTCTGCTTTGAGGTAAAGCGCCTTGATGTGTGCTTCATAAAAAGAACGCGGTAAAAGATGAATGAGACGATCTTTATAGCCATGCTCCAAGCTCACACGTGAAGAGACGATGGCTTTAGTCTGCGATGGCAACAAGGCTTGCAGGGTACACAAACTGTTGTAATCTTCAAAAGCGATCACCACATCAAATGAAGCTTTTTGAAGTACATTGCCCAGTTCAAGGGAACGTGCATCAAAAAGTGTCTTTCCTATCTGTTCTAACTCCACGCTCTCTTTGTGTGTAAGATCAAGCGGATGATGGGAAAGGGTTATGAAAGAAATAGCCTTATCAAGGGCATAAGCTATCTCTTTATCTTCAAAAAGAATCATCGTAACGGCATACATTTTTGCCAAGGTATTGGCAAGCAGTGCGACATTTTTTTGCACCCCGCCTAGGCAAAGATTGTGCGTGATAAAAGCGATTTTTTTCATGATTGTTTTTTGGCAATCACAAAAAAATTGGGACAAAAATGCTTCGCAGGAATTGTATCAAGAAGCAATCCTAAAAGATTATTGCACATAAAAAGACCTAGTACAAAAGGAAGTAAAAAAGTATTGCGAAGAAAGCGAACACACGCCAATTTTTCCCAAATAAAGCCATTGATGATAGAAAAAAGTGTTGTACCCAAATAGCCTTGATAGTGCCATTCGACCACCTCTAGGCCATACTTTTGAAGCAATGTGCGAAGTCCATACTCACTAAAACGATGAAAATCATACGGCGTAGCATGGGCTTGATAAATAAAAGGAACTGAGAGCAACATTACGCCCGAAGGCTTTAGCACACGGACTGCTTCACTTAAGGCTTTTTCATACTCAAAAACATGCTCTAACACTTGCGTCATAACTACGGTATCCACATAAGCATCACCAAATGGAAGTGCCGTAGCTTCGGCAACGACAAAGTTGGTTTTGGAGTCTTTAAACATATGCCCATGCGTCTTTTCACAATCGGTGATGATGTATTGCGCACATTGTGGTTCAAGATAGCGTTTATACGGTGCTTTTCCTGCTCCAATGTCCAAGCAAATTCCCTTAACGTGGGCTTTGGCTTTGAGCATTGAACGTTTCATCTGTCTCCAGTTGAGATAAAAGCCATCACTGATGTACACTTCTGGCGCATGGTGTGCACCTGTAAGAAAAGGAATTAATGTGTAGGCGCAAAATTGGTTGAATTGCAAGAGCGCTTTCATCTTAAACCTTCAGCCTCAAATGCTAAGAGAAAGCGTTCAACAAAATAACGTTGATCAAACGCTTCGACTCTTTGCCTTGCCATCTTTGCTAATGTATCACCTAGATCAGGATTGCACAGTAGCTTTTCGAGTGCAAAAACCATCTCTTCTACATTATAAGGATCACATAAAAGTCCATTTTCTTCATGTGTTATAAACTCTTGTATAGGTGCAATAGCACTTGCAACAATAGGTTTTTGTAAGGCAGAAGCCTCTAAGAGGGCATTCGGAAACCCTTCAGAACAAGAGGGATGTATAAAAATATCCGCACGAGAGATATATGGATAAACATTTTTCTTATTTCCAAGCAAATATACACTATCACTCAATGCAAGCGATACAATCATCTCTTCAAGCGCATGTCGCATCTCTCCTTCGCCAAGAATGATAAGCTTTAGGGGATGGGGATAACGTTGTTGTAAAATTTGAAATGCCTGAAGCAACATAGGATAATTTTTTTCATAACTCAAACGCCCTACGGCAAGAATCGTTTTATCCTCAAAGAGTACTAACGCATCTTGAGGTATCACTTCTTGCGACAACGTTACAGTAGATGCAATATCGATAGGGTTATACAGTACTTCTATCTTCTGCGTATCTATCTCATAATGCACGATTAAATCATTCTTACTTGCAAGGCTATTGCAAATGATTTTTTGTGCATTGCCATAACACAGTTTCACTAAGCTTTTATTAATGGAAGGCTCTTTAAAGCACTCTATAACAGAAGAAATTTCACATCTAACCGAAAGCATGTACGGTTTTTTGTTCAATGTTGCGCAAAGAGACGTCAAATAATTCGCTGTAAAATCCATAAAACCAACGATAACATCATACTCTTGCATGGCGTTTGAGAGTTGATTCAAAATGGGAAAAAGATTGGTTGTTATTTTCTCTTCTTCTTCAATAGCAAAATAATACTCTACCCCTTCAACAAAAAAGTGCGATTCTGTGTTTTTAATAACAAAAACGCCCACACGATCATATACAGGAAGAAGTGTTTTTGTAATGAGAGACAATACTTTCTGAGCACCGCCTGTTGACATTGTATCAATCACAAATAAAATTGATTTCATACCATCCATACCTTCTTCCACATCATATAAACCATAATAAACCA
Organism: uncultured Sulfurospirillum sp.; assembly: GCA_964466465.1. Taxonomy (GTDB): domain Bacteria; phylum Campylobacterota; class Campylobacteria; order Campylobacterales; family Sulfurospirillaceae; genus Sulfurospirillum. The sequence goes on along the minus strand of CAYXNJ010000001.1, from coordinate 64,488 downwards.
TACTTTAGCAAAATCAACACGTGCATGAGAAAAAAATGTTTGACGAAGCTTTAAAATATAGGCTTGATTAAACTCTTCGCTGCGTGCTGCCTCTAACAATAACGTATCGGTTAAGTCCTTAAAGTCATTTCGACACCAAGATTCTAAGGGAACACCAAATCCTTGCTTCTTCCGATAAATAAATGACTCATCAAATGTTTCCCCTAAAAGAGCTTTTAGAGGTGCTTTGCCACCATGAGCCATTTTTGACTCCAAAGATTGAGAAAAAGCGTATTCCACCAAACGGTGATCTAAAAATGGCTCACGTGCTTCAATGGCAGACGCACTTGTTGCACGATCCACTTTCACTAAAATATCATCTGGCAAATAATGCTCAAAATCGTACAGCATTAAGTTCTCTTCTATGGATTTTGGAACGGTAGAAAACAAAGGATGATAGTCCGCTAAATGATTAGCCTTCAAATCTTCTTTTCTAAAATGACTTAAATCATTATAATAATGCTCCATAAAATGCTTTGCATGTAACGAATTTTTAATACGTAAAAATTTATCAATGCCCATTGCATAAGGTGTCTTAGAGAGGATCGAAACGCTCCGTTCAGGACTGAGTATAGATGTCACATATTTGAGGAAGCGTCTTTTTTGAAAATACGCATAGCGTTGGGGTGTTTGAGCATAACGATCATATCCACCAAACAGTTCATCAGCCCCATCGGCACTCAAAACAACTTTAACATAAGGCTTTACCGATTGCGCTAAAAAGTACGTCGCGATTGCGGAACTATCTCCAAATGGCTCATCGTAAATATGTGGTAACAAAGGGATAAGAGTCTCAACATCTTTCTGTTGTAAGGTAAATTGCTCATGCTGCGTTCCAAAACGTTGTGCCACATAGTGCGCATACGCAGATTCATCATAGCTTTGATGGTCAAATCCAACAGTGAATGTATTCAGATGATACCCTTGCTCAGACAATAACATGGTGACCAAAGAGCTGTCAATTCCCCCGCTTAAGAAAACTCCAACAGGAACATCTGAGCGCATACGAGACGTAAAGCTATCGACCAATAATTCTTTTAACGATACGCTCTTAGAGAAATCGTTATTAAAACTGCTGCGTACATTCCAATAACACACTTTTTGGACACATTGATCTTTTCTAAGGATAAGATAATGCCCTGCTTCCAATTTATAACAATTTTCAAAAATAGACAAAGGTGCATCGATATAACCAAACATTAAAAAATTAGACAGAGCTTGCATATTGATTTTTTTTTCAAATTGAGGGTGAGCTTGAAATGCTTTTAACTCAGAAGCAAACATAAAAATTTTTTCATTTTGATAGTAATACAATGGTTTTACACCCACACGATCACGTGCGATAAACAATTGCTCCTCGATTGTATCCCAAATAGCAAAAGCAAACATCCCTTGGAGTCGATCAAGGCATTTTTCTTTCCATTGCACATAGGCATAAAGAAGAACCTCTGTATCACTCGTACCTTTAAACGTGTATCCTAAGGCCTCAAGTTCTTGTTGTATGATTTGATAATTGTAAATTTCTCCGTTATACACAATGACATATCGCTTCGTTATATCCATCATAGGTTGATGCCCATTGTGTGACAAATCAATAATAGAAAGGCGCCGATGCCCTAAAGCGATACCACTTGGAAAACAAAATTCACCGCAGTCGTCAGGACCTCTATCCAACATTGTATCTCGCATAGCAATGATAACCTGCTTATCGGTCAATCCCGTCGAAAAATCCCAATACCCTACTATGCGACACATTCGGCGGCTCTTTTATGCACTAAAAACTCATTACAGCCTAACCCAACGCATTTCAAATAAACAAACCATTTTTTGATCAATGATTTTGGATAAATCGCATCGTTGTATTTTGTTGGTGCGACCTTAACCGCTTCAAAGCCATAGGTTTTCCATGCACGAAGTGTCTGCTCAACATTGATTGGCTCATACGGTAAGCCTCCTAGCCAATCAATCACATCAGTGATTTTATACATCCCTCTTGTTTTGTCATAAAAATTGAGACCTCTGCCTTTGCGAAGGTCTTCCATCGTTAAAAACAGAGTGTAGCCTATCACGAGAAGAAATTTCATCAGTACGTTGGTTTTATTATAAAATGATTTGACTTTTAACCACCATGCACTTGCTTCAGTTTGATTGTAAAGAGCAATGTATGCTAAACCATCAGGCTTAACCATACGGCTGGCATTGAACATAGCCACGTTAAGATTTCCAGTATGATGTAGCACACCCCAAGAATAAAGAATGTCTGCTTTCTCTTTCCATTTTTCAACTGTCGTATTATCTAAAATAGAAGCTTCTTCAACCTCCCACAAAACATCCTTAGGAATTAAATGCGCAAATTTTTTCTGTATCATCCGTGTAGCTTCTATGCTTTTTGAATCCACATCTAACGATACAATATGTTTACATCCAAGCATAGCAGCGCACAAAGAAAAAATACCACTTCCACATCCTACATCAATAAATGTTTTATTATGAAACGTAAAATCTTCACCCAAAAATCGCACGAGCGATACTTTTGAATTTTCAATAATCGTTTCTGTCACGATATAGTTTACATACCGAAGCCAGTTTTTTCCAAATGAAAAGGTTATCATTAGAGTACCACCTTTTGCCCTTTCATACCTAAAAGGTAATGGCATGGCTCAATCGCTTCAAATCCTTCTTCGCTAAACCATCGATACACCTCATCAACATAATGGCGATTGATGTAGGTTGGACTGTAAAGATCATAAGTATTTAAAGCTCTTACATGACGGTCTTGGTCCATCGCTATGGGAAATGTTTCCCTAAACGCGTGCCCTATAAAAGGGATTTTATAGAGATAATAGAGCCATGACGCAATGATAGAAAAGCGATACAGTGCCATCGGTGACATTTTAGAGGTAAAGAGTTTACGAATACGATCTTGATTCACGCTCTTTTTAAGCCAGTAAGCCCCATAAAGCCACACGCTTAGAAGCCCTTTAGGTTTCACAAATGGTGCAATGGCTTGAAATGCTTGATGGGTATTTGGGGTGTGATGCAAAACTCCAAGAGAATAAACCACATCAAACGTGCTTTTTCGCAACGGTAAATGAAAGAGATTGGCTTGAATGATGGTAACATTTTCTAAATGCCCCACATTTTCATACGCAGCATCCACAGCTCGACTCAAATCAACCCCAATGATATGTTTTGCACCAAACACTCTTGCACTAATATCCAAATATGGCCCTGCCCCACAACCAATTTCAAGCACTTCCTTATCAGCAATATCTTCTTTTTTAAGCCCCATATACTGATACATCTCATCTTCAGACATGGCAGGTCGTTCATTTTTTACATGTTTAAACAGATGCCACTCCTCGCCAAAAGAGGCAACATACTCTTGATCACTCACAAAACGAGGGATAAAATGATGAATGGCAAACGATGCTTTGCATAGTGGACAAAAGAGCGTCCCCTCTTTAATGCGATTTTTCTCTTCAACAACATCATGAAGTTCAAAATCACACTGACATATAGGACAAACCAAATACTCTAATGCTTTTTTTTGCATGCAATATTCCTCTTTTAATGAATAACTTTTTTACCGTCTTTAAGCATAATAGGCACTTGACGCATCCAAATCTGCTTTTCCCACATCTCTTTATTGGTTTTATACCATTCAATGGTTTTGCTAAGTCCCTCTTCCAAAACCACTTCAGGCTTCCATCCTAAAATGCGCTCTATTTTTGAAGTATCGGCAAGGTGACAATCGACTTGTCCAGGGCGGTCTTCATTGTAAATAATCTTCTCTTCGCCCACACCAAAAGCCTGTGCGACTTTAAGTGCAATCTCTTTAATTGAGATCGAACGACCCGTACCAAGGTTAAACACTTCGCCTTTCACTTTATCAAGAGGGGCTTTGATAATCGCATCTAAGCCTTTGCAGGTGTCATCCACATAAATCCAATCACGTGAGGCTTCACCTTGTCCATGCACGGTTAGCTTTTCATCTAAAAGCAGTGCCGTAATAAAGCGAGGAATCGCTTTTTCAAGATGCTGACGTGCCCCATAATTGTTAAAAGGGCGAACAATGGTCGCTGGAATATCATAGGTATTGACATACGAATAGACCAATCTATCCGCACCCACTTTAGCCGCAGCATACGGCGACGCAGGGTTTAGCGGATGATTTTCATCCATAAAACTGCAATTCTCCGATGTACCGTAAACCTCTGAAGTAGAGATGTGAATAAACCGCTCAATGCTTTTTTTATGATTGAGTACCGCATTGGCAACCGTTTGGGTTCCAATAACATCGGTTTCAAAAAAGTTTCTATTATCGTAAATGGAGCGTGTGACATGCGTTTCTGCCGCAAAATGCACTACAATATCGCTGCGTGCGACCAGCTCTTCCACTAAAGCACTGTTGGTGACACTGCCATACCAAAATTCAAAACGCCCCGAGGTTTGATTGGGGCGGATAGGAAAGTTATCGACATTGCCCGCATACGTTAACAGATCTAAGACGATGATTTTAGCATCAGGATAGTGTTTAAAAAGATAATGCAAAAAGTTTGAGCCAATAAACCCAGCTCCACCAGTAATTAAAAAGGTTTTCATTGTTCTTTATCCTTCTACATGTAACGTTTTGTTTTTGGAAATTTCAGCATTTTCAACCAACTTCCAGTAGTTATGATGCCATGAGCGATACTTCCAATCAGGACACTCTTTGCACATTGCTATCTCATCGCCCTTGCGCGCTAAATGCTTTTGGCGGTAAAAATCAAATCCTTCACCATGCCAAATCTCTTGAATGCTTTTTTCCGTAATATTACCCATGTTGGTATGAGCGGCAATATCATACCCACACACCATCACTTGACCACGACTGTCGATGTTTAAACGCTCAAAGATAAACGGACAAGGGATTTTCTCCTCAGGAGGAAGATAAGGCGTCTCATCGGCTGAATTTTGCGGGTCATTAATGCCCCATGTGAGGTACTTTCTTTTCTGAAATTGATCCACATATGGTTGCCAAAACTGCTCAACAGCGTCCACATCAATACCTTGCTGATTGATAGCCGAAGCGATGATTTTCGTTTTTGCACCCATCTCGTTTCGCAAGGCATAGACTGCACGCAATTGCGATACTAACTTTTCAAAACTAAGCCCTTTACGCACGATGTCATAATCGTGCTCTGTCGAAGCATCAACAGAAAACTCCAACATCTCAACACCCATTTCAAACAGCGCTTTGGCTTTATCAATGCTCATCAGTGAACCATTGTTAATGATGCCAAGCTTACACCCTTTCTCTTTCGCGTAGCGCATCAACTCTAAAAATTGCGGATGCATTAAAGGCTCACCACCGCCTGAGATACGAAGCCACGCGCCAAATTGACCTGCTTCATCGGCAATCTTTTTGAAAATGGCTTCACTCATGTATTTGGCATCTTTGTAATCCGCACGAATGGTCGAGTTGGTATAAGGACAATTAGGGCAGAGTGCGTTACACACATAACTAAACGACAAAACGATCATCATTGGAAATGCTACAGCTTCGTCTCGTATGCCATAGTGCTCTTTGGTATGTTCTATTTTTTGCATGGTTAATCCGTATTGAAAAATTGCACCGTGATGGGCTACATCGTGCACTGTTTTAGTCTCACTTCTGAGAAAAATAAATCCGTTTTTAGTAAAGACTCTTTGGGATGCTTCATTTTCATCGGCAACCCACGCCCAAAGATGGGAGAATTTTCGCTCCCTGCCGCGCTCTTTAATGGCTTCTAAAAGCTTCGTTGCAATCCCTTGATTGGACTTTGCAACAAACACCGTCACTTCACCTTCTTTGTGTGCGTATAAAATTCCCACACCCAAAAGTGTTTCATTTTCCAACGCTATTAAAACTTCAACATCTTTTGTTTCAAGCCAAATTTTCGTCTCTTCGACACTCATGACAGACGAGTAAAGCGCCTTTGCATGGTGGTTGCGAAGGTTTACATACGCTTCAATGAAAGCGGGATGCTCTTTAAGATGAATGATTTTCACTTTTGTCCCACCAAAAAGGACGTGCTTCCTCTTTTGCTTCGCCTAGCGTTTTATTTTCATAGTACTCCGCGCCAACAGCTTGCCAATCAGGGCAGGTTTTGCACACGTCTGGCAGTTCATCCCAACGGTGTTCTTTATGCACTTTACGCAATTTTGTATAGTGCTCATTTTGCCAAATAGACGCTAAACTCTCATCTTGGGCATTACCTGCGACAAAGTGACCTTCATAATCTACCGCACACGCTACGATATTGCCATTGGCGTGAATTGCCATGGTGTTATTGCCCCATGGGCACGCAATGCGAAAATCGGTTTCATAGTCCAAATTCTGGGCAACCACATCGCCGCTATTGGTCCAAGAGAGCATATTACGCACTTTAACCTCAGCGCCTCTGCTCTCCCAAAAAGCCCGAAAATCAGCTACTTCCAAAGCATTGTCATCAATCGCTGAAAATTGACACTGGATGATGGGAAACTCTACTCCAAGCTCTTTTTTGCGTGCTAAGAGTTTTTCCACATTGGCGTAAATTTTATCGCGATCTCCCCCCACTCGAATACGCTCAAAGGTCTCTTTTTTAAAACCATCCAAAGAGAAAATAAAGCGTTTAAGTCCTGATGTTAAAATCTGATCAATGTAATCTTTACGCCCCAATAATTTTCCATTCGAATTTAAAACCAGCTTACGAAGCCCTTTATCACGGGCATAACGTAACCTTTCAAACAGTGTGTCACCCAACGTAAATGCCTCACCATAAAAAGTCGGCCATACCTCTGTATCGGGTGCGATGAGTGCAATTTCATCAATAATTTTGCGAAACAAAGTATCACTCATATGAAATTTCGGGCGTTGCATGATTTTATGGTTACAATGCGCACATTTCATATTGCACACAGAAGTCGTTTCAATAACAACCTGTGGCGGAAAAGTGTATTGCTCTAATTTACTCTCAATCGTGAGCAATTTTTGTTTATGTGCTTCAGAGATAACCATTTTTTCGTTCCCTATTCCAAAGTGTAAGTATCAACAAACTCCAAAGTTTGGCATGGTGAGGAGCGCCTTCTTCCCACTCTTTCACCAATTTTTCAATGAAGGCTTGTTTCATACCAAAATCAACGCTAATATCGGACATTTGCAGGGTTTCTTTCACCCTGTGCTTCCACACACTATCCATCCAGCGCCAAATTGGCAAAACAAACCCCTCTTTAGGTCTAAAAACAAGCTCTTGGGGTAAGTAGTGCAACGCCACTTTTTTAAGCAGATACTTTACTTCTGTATCTTTAATCTTAAGAGCACTGGGAATGTGTCCTACCAGTTCAACAAAAGCTTTGTCTAAAAAAGGACTTCTTACCTCAACACTGTGCGCCATAGAGAGACGATCGGCGTATTTGAGTACTTGATTGGGGAGTTGGTCGCAGAATTCACCCTCAAGTGTTTGATGCAGTTGCGTCTTTGCATGTACCCCACCCGAAAAAAGAGTAGGTGTGCTCACGTACTTCCCAAACATCATGGAGAGTTCTTCATCGCTAAAAACATTCAGTTTTTTCCGCCATACGTCATTTTCCAAAACAAAGAGTTGATCCGCATCCAGTTTAGCAGAATTGCGGTGCGTGAGGTAGCTCCCAAACAGCTCATCGGCACCATCGCCACACAACGCCACTTTCACGTGTTCTCTCACAAGAGAGCATAAAAAGTAGGGACTGATGGTTGCTGAAAAAGGCTCATCAAAAGCGTTCAATACTTTTGGTAAGCTCTGCCAAACCTCTTCATGCCCAAGTCGGTAGATATGCCTCTTAGCGCCAATTTTCTCTGCCACCATCTGCGCAAAACGCTCATCTTCATCTTTGCCTGCAATGCTGTCATCATACACCAAAGTAAAGGTTTCAAGCTGCTTACGCGTATGTTGTGCCGTAAGTGTTGCCACAAGGCTTGAGTCAAGACCACCTGAGAGAAATGCCCCAAATTCAACATCCATTTGACAGCGCATTTTTACAGAACGCTCTAGTGACTCCGTGAGTAATGTAACATAGTCCTCTTCATATCCAAGCACTAAAGAGCCATCAAAACAAGGACGCCAGTAACGCTGTTCCTTCACTAAAACACCTTGATGAAAAAGCATCAACGTCGCAGGGGGGACTTGCTTTATGCCTTCATAAATTGAGTGAGGCGAAGCGACTGATTTTTTCGATAAAAAGGCGTAAAGGGCTTCTTCGCAAATCGCAAGATCTTTCTTTACAGGTAAAAGCGCTTTGATCTCTGAGGCAAAGTAAACATCTCCTTTCTCAAGCGTGTAATAACACGGTTTTTTACCTATTGGATCACGTACTAAAAGAAGGTTTTGCAAAGCACCATCCCAAAGGGCAATCGCGAACATACCCTCCAAATGGTTCACAAAATCAAGCTCCCACGCTTTATAGGCAGCAGGGATGAGCTCAGCATCAGAGTGATTAGAAGTAAATTGGTGTCCCAAGGCTTCAAGCTCAACGCGTAATGCTTGAAAATTGTAAATCTCCCCGTTCATCACAGAGACAATCTCGCCACTAACACAAGGCTGAATACCGCCTTCAAGATCGACAATGGCTAAACGATCTAGTCCCAAAGAGCATTGAGGTGACTGCCAAAACGCTGTAGCATCAGGACCACGATGTATTAAAATCTGTCCCATTTTTTCCAGTAGTGTTCTATTAGGAGATGCTGCAAAGCCAAAAAGTGCGCACATCAGGAAGCCTCAAGAAGATTGGAGAGAATTTTTTTCCACATAGCACAATCATCTTCAATTAATTTAACAGCAAACACCCTACTCTGCTCACTTTTTTGCACAAGAGACGCTGCATCAAGAAGCAATAGCTCTTGTAAAACCTCTTCTAAATTCTCTTTATGCGCATTGATAATAGGACAATGCGCCAGAAGTGCATCATAATATTCAGGATCAAGATACTGATAAAATGCGTTCAAACTCTTATCCATATTGGTAATAACAATTTTCCCTGCCAAAAGGGCTTCGATGGTGGCATAGGAAACAAAGCCATCAATGATATTATCAATAAAAATATGACAATGCTGCAATGCTTCCAGTGCCTTATCACGCGAAACTCCCTCTAAGATTTGGCACTGCGCTTTATCCTTCAATGAGTCAAACACAGAGGCAATATGATGGGAGCCTTTACGAATACCATGATTGGCAAAATGCAACATTTTAAGAGGCTCGTCATTCAATGAAAATCGGTAAGGATGATCACTAATGGCAAGGACATGCCCAAAGAGCATGACAACATCAGCTCTGGGAATGTAGCGCATATAATCAATGGGGCTTAAGACTAAATGGGCGTACTTGCACCACCAATACACTCTTTTCTCCTTTTTAAAATCCTCTTTAAAATACCCTTTGTCATACACAAGATGACCGTATTTTTGATACAGGTTCGTATTTTTTCGTGAATCCCAAACATCTGCGCCATAAGGAAGAAGTGCTATTTTTTTACCAAAGAACTGGTACACAATAGGCTCCAACCGCCAATATAAAACCGTACGATCTAAAAATCCCCCATCAAAATAGAGAAAGAAAACATGGAATTGATCCAATGCCCATAAAAATGCCCAATACTTCCCTAACAAAAGAGGATAATCATTTGCGATCCATTGCGGAGCAATGTTTTCAATGGTGACACTCTTTTCATTGCTTACTTGCATATTCAGATTTTTGAACGAAAAATAGGTAATATCAAATTCACTATCCAAGACCGATTTGACGGTTTTTAAGGAGATAATGGAACTTGTTCCAAAAAGCACTTTTTGGTTGGGGGCCTTTTTTAAAGAGCGTAGCCAAACGATGATAAGACCAATGAAAAAAAGAGGGAAAACCAAAATTTCTACGAGTAATCCTTTACACCGATAACAGAGCTCTTTTGCCCAATGTATGGGAGCTTCACATGAGGTATTGGTAAAAATCCACCCTCTCTCGCTAAAATGTTGCATCACTCACTCCATTAACATTTTGATCTGTTTTAGATCCATGTGCATTGTATCATTGTAAAACGCTGCATGTTGTTGATTTAAAATCTGATAGGCATGGTAAAGTTGTTTATTTTCAATAAAGGCTGATGCCCTTTTAATATACTCATTCATAGAAGAGGCATAACGATGCAATCCTAGCATTTCACCCTCTAACAAAGGCGGTTGATCTTTTTCATATGCGTATCCATATCTCTTTAAAAACTGATGCACACGGCTATTGGTCTTAAACTGCTCTTGTGCCGTTTTGGCATAATGTGGATCATCAATGAGTTGAACATAAACGCCGCCTTTAGCATAAAACTCTTGCAACGCTTCTCCCGCATTCAACGGAAATGTGTCCATCCATAAATCAATCATATAACCATACATATGAGGGTCAACAAACCCTGGGAAATAAAATCTCTCGGCAATACCCAATTGCGCAACTTTCGCTTTAATGCTTTCCACTTCGCCACTACCTGCTGCAATGTAAATCGTGTTGGGATAGCGCTTCATAAGTTTGGCAATCGTCTCCAAATAAGCATCACTGTCCACTTTGATCAACCGTCCAATGGTTCCAAGAATAAAAGCATCTTTTGGGTATTTGGCTCTCTCGTTAGCAATACGCTCTTTATCAGACTCAGGTGTATAAAAAATCTCTGTCTGCATCGGCACCGTAATGACCTCAAAGGAATAGTGTCGATCAAGCACTACACTGTGGCTTATACGCAAATCAATCCCTAAAACATCATACTCAAAGTTGCCATGACTCCAAAAAATCTGTTTTTTTGCGCTCCTTGATGCAAAGAGAAATGTAGCTATCGGTGTGCTATTATTCGCAACGATCATCGTCTCAATGCCACGCTGTTGCATATCATCACGTATGGCAAGAGCACGCTTTAAATGGCTTTGAAAATTGCTCTGAAGATCAAGACTGTGTAGTGCTACTTCGCTGACGTCAAACCCTAATTTTTTAATCTCTAAAATCAGCTTTACATCATCCAAACTTTTCTCAATTGTTGCCATTGAATACACAACAATCTCGTGATTTTGACAAAAAGCCTCATCTTTAGCTAAAGCACTAAGAAGAGAGAACTCAACGATAAAGGGTGAATTTTTAACAATACGATCTTTGATCAGTGCAATACATTTTTTTGCATGTGAAGATTTTTGAGGCATAGAAAGCTTGTTTTTTTCTGCCCATAAAGCATAAAATGCACTTGCTTCTCTTTCAACCTCATCATTAAACTGTTTAAACTCTTCTTGCGTTTGTGCACGATTCAAGAATATATGGCTCATGAGAAAATGCAAGCTCATCGCCTCTTCTATCAACGCTTTTTCTTTACATGCCAAAAAAAGTTCACGCAACACTGGGTAAATCACATCACGCCATGCGACGTGATTTTCATACCCTTTAACCTGCCAAAAAAAACCGAGCATCCAGATTCCAATGCCCATATGTTCACTATAGGACGCTTTTAAAAACCGCTCTTTAGCGAGTGCTTGCTTTATGCCATAGGCTACCATATCAAAGGAGATATGACACTGTTCACAAAAATTTTTAAGGGCTACAGCGTCTTTATCCATTTGGCTGTAACACTTACCCTCAAACCACACATGCTCACCCAAAAACCATGCGACACTTTCTTCACCTTCGCCATTAAGCATACGAAGTACACACAAAAGATGTGCGAAAATATACTTCTCTTTTTGGGCATTACTGTAAGTATTATACGAAGTTTCGACAAGCCCAATGAGTTGTGTCAAAACAGCATCTTGAGGTAATGAGGCTTGTGCGTAGAGAAACCACAACGTAATGTAATTGTTACTAAGCAACTGCCCTTCACGCAGATAACCATAAATCTTATGACGAAGAACCACTAAAAAATTTTCTAAAACTTCAATTGGGCATTGAAGTTTTCCAACCACCATGGTGCGTTTGTAAAGTTCAGGAATATTGGCTTGCATCACCCCTTCAAACGTTGCAAAATCAAGTGGCGAAGAGAGCACTTCTGTTAATTTTTCAATGTAAGGGCTATCTTCAAATCCGCTCACGCCATACCTTCTTTATGTGCTCTTGGATAATGCTCACCCTTACGCTTCATTGCGGTTTGAATCGCATCAATACCCCCTGCTAGTGTAAAAAGCCACGCACGATTGGCGTGTAACCACGTACCCATTTTTGCATAGGCTTCTTCTTCATTTTGGGGCAATTTCACCTCAATAACTGCTAGTGCCATCTCTTGCACAAGGAGCATGGATTGAGCCACATGCCAAATGATTTGTTGGAAAAACTCTTCTTGGGTTACTTTACGAAAAGCATGTATCTCTTTTTCAAGATGACGTAAGGTTGCAAGAGGAACACTTTCTTTTTTTTCAAACTGTTCACAGACGTTTGCAACTTCGAGAAAAAGTGCTTCAGTTCGAGTGCGTTGTTCGTGAAGATATCGCTCCATTTTTTGAAGCGAAGCCGCAACCGTTCTCTTAACGTTAGCCAACTCTTTTTCAGGCATTGGTTTAAGAGAGATGGGTATTTTAGGGCGTGTTTGCTCCACTCTGCTTGCCACCGCTTCTTCAAAAGGAAGCTCAATAGCCCCAGCAATGCGTGCTCCACCTTCGGTCGCATTGATCGTCTCCATACGGTGTTTTGTTTCCGCAATATCTTTTTCAAAAAATTGACGGAACCAGTTCCATACCGTTGTTGTTCTTACCATTCCACCGCCGCCATAACGCTCTACAAAGCTATCACTCTCTTTTTGTTTAACTTCATTAGCACCAAAAAGGTGCCCTGAGGAGTGGCTCATACCATCATCACCGTATGCCAAATCTTGCCCAATGAGTACACACGTCTTAAAATGACTGTGATAAATCAGCTCATACGCTTTATTCGCTGCACTCATCCCAATGCCCGCATAACCCCATTGTGGAGCACTCGTTGCCATCATATAGCCAAAAGGACGCATACACATCATCATCGTCCCTGCTTTAATGTTATCAACCACTTCGGGGTGTTGAAGCGAACTTAATGCAAATATGACACCTTCAAATGCTTCTTTAGGAGTATCTTTAAAGAAACGTCCTGTTAAAGGAATCCGCTCCATAGAGACAACCACATCAGGTTTGATGCCATATCGTGTGAGTACAGGGAAACTTGCATCAACCGCAAAAATAGTGACATACGGTGCTATTTTTTTTAGAAGTGGTAACTGCTTTGCAAGAGAAGGTCCTGTGGATGCAAGTACTGCAACCTTGGTAATCATCGCCTTTTTAAAAAAATCCAACAAAGGCGGTGTACTTAGCATCAAAGGTAAATTCATAAAATGCTGTTCCATCCCAACGAGTGCGTCATGCGCATCATTACCTACTGCTTGAATGGTATGGTGCAAACTTTCAATAAAAAGACGATTGGTGTGTTGGATCAATTCAGCATACTGTTCATAGTATGAACTCGTCAAATGCAAATCATACAGTTTTGCATAACGTTGAGCGTGAAATTCACTAAAAAGTGAAGCGATGGTTGGAAAATTGAGCTGCTGCGCATGTAACAGTACCAATCGCCCACTTTTGAGTTCAGAAGAAAAATCAATGAGATGAAATACCACATGCACAATGAACAGATCTGGTTCAATCACGACAAGGCGTCGATGCTTCATATTGCTCAGCAAATGCTTCAACAATACCCCATTTCCAACTCCAAAAAAATAGAGGTAAGGATACTCTTGAAACATTGCATATCGGCATATCTGTTCTTCAATAACGTCTTGAGGCTTAGTAGTGTAAAGTGGTTGAAAGGTTTGTGTATGAATAAGATTGAGGCTTTCTAACCTCTCTTGATCCATGAAAATTTCATAAGGAAGCTCTTGTGTTGCTTGTTGCGAAAGCAATGAGGCATAAAAAGGGTTTACTAAGGAGAGTGCAGAAACATTGGTTTCATAAAAAGACATTTTCAACCTTTACCGTAAAGTGAAATTTTGGCACACCATTTTCATCCAAAAGCAAAAACCATGCCGATTGTAGATCTTTTTTCCCATAAAAAAAGGGGTGGGTGAGTCACCTCATCCACCCCTCTATGAAAACATATCCAAGACTGCTAAGCAGCCTTAGCCATTGTTACTATTGTAACAATTTCAATACGTTTTGTTGTACAGAGTTTGCTTGGCTCAACGCATAACTTCCTGATTGTGCAAGAATGTTATATTTTGAGAAGTTTGCAGACTCAGCAGCAAAGTCAACGTCACGGATTTGAGATTCCGCAGATGTAACGTTTACTTGTGTTACAGAGATGTTGTTAATGGTTGATGTCAATTGATTTTGAACAGAACCAATATTCGCACGAATTTTATCAAGTGACTCTTGTGCAGTTTGAGCAATTTTGATCATTGCTTGTGCACCAGCATATGTTGTAACACCTGCTGTTAAAGATTGACCTGCACCTACAGCATTGTCGTTAGCAAACGCACCGATTGATTCAGCATCCGCAGCACTAAGCTCACTCATCATATCACGAAGGCTTAAGCTTGCAACGTTGCTTGTAGCAAAGTTAGTAATAGACATATTAATATCTGCAGCACCCGCTTTAGTGAGTGTTAAACGACCTGTAAAGTCACCATTTGCGATACTACCAACCGTTGCAAGACCAGAAACTTGAATTGCTCTACCATCGGTTGATGTAAGCTCTAATGCACCCTCAGTGTTGATACTTGCGCTAACACCTGTGGTATCTTTAAACTGATTGATCGCATCAACCAATGTACCTGAACTATCATTGTCAGCAACATCTAATGATGCCGCAACAACAGTACCGTTGATAGTAAGGTTAGTCACTGTACCAGAAGCAACAGCTGCTGTACCAGTTGCAGTTAAACTCCAACTTGCAGTTACACCTGTAGTTCCTGAGTTTTTGTTAATAACATCTGCAACAGCACCAATACCTGTACCCGCACTTGTGCTTACAATTGCTGTCTCAAATGTAGTAGCATTGCCACTCTCATCGGTATAAGTAATCGTTTGTGCACCAAGTGTTGTACCCATTTCACTGGTTTCAAAACGAGTGTGACCGATTTTGTCAGAACTACTTGCGCCAATTGACATACTTACGGTTTGGTTGTTATATGCACCGATTTGGAACTCAGCATTGGTAAAGCTACCTGAGAGGAGGTTTTTACCGTTGAATGAAGTTGTACCAGCGATATTATCAAGTTCTTTCAACAATGCAGAGATGTCTGATTGAAGTGCTTTACGTGAACTTGTACTTTGTCCATCTTGTGCCGCTTGTGTTGCTTTGGTTTTGATAGTATCAAGAATTTTAATCTGCTCATCCATCGCACCATCAGCAATTTGCGCGATAGATACACCATCATTCGCATTGGCAATTGCTTGACCAAGAGAGTTAGCTTGTGAACGAAGAGAATCCGCAATAGACATACCTGATGCATCATCAGCTGCAGAGTTGATTCTCAAACCTGAAGAAAGTTTCGCCAATGAACTACTCAAGTTGTTGCTTGTTTTGTTCATACTTGTTTGCGCTGCAAGAGCAGAAACGTTAGTGTTAATACGGTAACCCATGATAAATCCTTTTATCTTTTGTATTTCTCAGGCATCCTTGCCTTTGATGAAAACAAGATCGTCACCTCAAAAAAAAACTTTAATCCATTAATCAATTTTTAAAAAGATTTTTTTTTAGGTAGAATACACAAAAATGTTTACATATAAAATGGAAAATAAGTGAAAAATCTCATCATTGTGGAATCTCCCACTAAAGCAAAAACGATTAAAAATTTTTTGGGTAAAAACTATACTGTTGTCGCATCTAAGGGACATATTCGTGATCTTCCTAAGAGCAGTTTTGGCATCAAAATCGACAACCAAACGTTTATACCAGAGTACCGCATCCCTAAAGATCATGCCAGTGTCGTCAAAGAGATCAAGGATCTTGCCAAAGAGGCAGATCAAGTCTATATCGCGACCGATGAGGACCGTGAAGGTGAAGCGATTGGGTTTCATATTGCGACTGCTATCGGGAAAGACCCTAAGGCATTGCCACGTATTGTTTTTCATGAAATTACCAAAAATGCGATTACGCACGCATTAGAAAACCCTAGAGTTTTAGATGAAAGCAGTATCAATGCGCAACAAGCACGTCGCTTACTTGACCGCATTGTGGGTTATAAACTCTCTCCTCTGCTCTCTTCCAAAATTCAAAAAGGGTTAAGTGCAGGACGTGTTCAGTCTTCTACCCTTAAAATCGTCGTTGATCGCGAAAAAGAGATCAGAGCTTTTAAAGAAGAAGAGTTTTGGAGCATTGATGCGCTTTTTAATAAAACGATTGAAGCCTCTTTAGTAGAATTTGAAAATGAAAAAATCGAAAAAATGACCATCACAAATGGTGATCGTGCGCATGCTATTAAAGAAAAACTCCTCAAAGAAGCATTTAAAGTAGCTCTTTTAGAGAAAAAAGAACGTGAAAGCTCTCCGTCACCTTCATTTATGACATCAACCCTTCAACAAAGCGCTTCAAGCGCGCTTGGATACTCACCTAAAAAAACCATGATGATTGCCCAAACGCTTTATGAAGGTGTCAAAACGCACCAAGGAGTCATGGGTGTCATTACCTATATGAGAACAGACTCACTCAATATCTCTAAAGAAGCAATTGATGCGGCACGTGAACAGATTAAAAAAGAGTATGGTGCAGCATATCTTCCTGAAAAGCCACGTTTTTATACCAATAAATCAAAAGGGGCGCAAGAGGCACACGAAGCAATTCGCCCTACGATTTTAGAGTTTACCCCTGCTATTGCTAAAGAATTTTTAAAACCTGATGAGCTTAAACTCTACGCACTGATTTATAACCGCTTCTTAGCCTCTCAAATGAATAATGCACGTTTTGAGTCTCAAACATTAGTCTTTGAAAGCACCAGTGGCAAGTTTAAAGCAAACGGCCGAAAACTGCTTTTTGATGGTTTCTATAAAGTATATGGCGACAATGACAAAGATAAACTGTTACCAGACCTTGCCTTAGGACAAGAAGTGAAGCTTTCTAAAATCGATGCCAACCAGCATTTTACAGAGCCTCCATCACGTTACTCAGAAGCCAGTTTGATTAAAAAATTAGAAAGTTTAGGTATTGGTCGTCCTTCAACGTATGCACCAACCATATCTGTTTTAACAGCTCGTGATTACATTACCATTGAAAAAAAGCAACTCGTTCCAACAGAGATTGCTTTTAGCGTGACTGAACTCTTAGAAAAACACTTTCCTCAAATTGTCGATTCTTCTTTCACATCTACGATGGAAGAGACGCTTGACTTAATCGCTGAAGATAAAGAAAATTGGCAAACAACCTTGTGGAATTTTTACGAGCCATTTGAAAAACAAGTGAGTGCAGGAAAAACCAATATCGAGAGTCAAAAAGTCGTTATCTTTACAGGAGAAATGTGTCCAGAATGTGGCAAAGAACTCGTTCGTCGAAAAGGACGTTTTGGCGAATTTATCGCATGTAGTACCTATCCTACCTGTAAATACACCCAAAATCTTAAAAAAGTAACGACTGCTACGCCTAAAGAAAAAATTACACTCGCGGTTCCATGTCCTGAGTGTGGAGGAGCCATTATTGAGCGTAGTTCTCGTAGAGGAAAATTCTTTGGTTGCGGAAACTACCCTAAATGTAAGTTTATCTCCAATCATGAACCAACCGATAAAAAATGCCCAGAATGCGACTATATCATGTCTAAACGTGAACTGCGTAAAAAAGAGATCTATGAATGCATCAAATGCAAACACAAAGAGGAAGCCTAAAAAGCTCCTCTTAATTTCTCTCTTCTACATTACACCGATAATAAGGATTACTAAACAATGAAAAAATCAATTTTTTTATGTGCCATTTCAAATATTTCTAGCGGAAGCTGTGCTGAAGATTGTGGGTTTTGTACGCAAAGTGCTCGTCATCACGCGGATATTGAGCGTTACAAATACAAACCTGTTGAGCAAATCGTTTTCGAGGCTAAAAATGCTTCTAACAATGGTGCCATTGGCTTCTGTCTTGTCACCTCTGGTTTGGGGCTAGATGATAAAAAACTCTCTTTTGTCTGTGAAGCAGCACGTGCCATTAAAGCGGAACTTCCTGATCTTAATTTGATTGCATGCAATGGTATCGCAAGTGTTGAACAACTCAAAACCCTTAAAGATGCAGGCGTTAATTCTTACAACCATAATCTTGAAAGTTCCCAAAACTTTTATGACAAAATCTGCACCACTCATTCATGGGAAAGCCGTTATCAAACCTGTTTAAATGTCAAAGAAGCAGGGCTTTCTTTATGTAGTGGTGGTATTTTTGGTTTGGGTGAAAGCAAAGAAGAGCAAACGTCCTTTATACAAAGTGTCAAATCCCTCTCTCCAGATACCATGCCGCTTAATTTTTTCATTCACAATCCAGCATTGCCTATCAAAGCTGCGCCGTTAAGTGAAGAAGAAGCGTTGGCAATTATTACCGAAGTAAGAGAAGCGTTGCCAAATACGCGCCTTATGGTTGCAGGAGGACGCGAGACAACATTTAAAAGCGAAGATTGCGATATTTTTGCTGCAGGTGCCGATGCTATCGTTATTGGTGATTATCTCACCACTAAAGGAAAACTCCCAGAAAGTGATCTTAAAATGATAGAACGTTTGGGCTATGAGATCGCCACAACCTGTCATGCGTAGTAGTTTTACTGCTACGCCCTACCTAAAACTTTCAAACTAACTTTTTTAATATTCTTCTCTCTAATATAATAATGCTTACAATTTATTAAGCGTGCAAAACAAAATTTGATATAATATTTTATTATTTAATAAAGGATGCGTATGAGTAAAGAGTCTGTTACCCTTATCGACAATCGTACGGGCAAAGAGTATGAGTTTCCGATCCTCAAGTCAACGATGGGACCTGATGTTGTAGATATTTCAACATTTTATGGCAACACAGGAATGTTTACATTAGATAGAGGCTTTACATCTACGGCAAGTTGTAGATCACGTATCACATATATTGATGGTGATATTGGTAAATTGATG
The DNA here is from genome assembly GCA_964466465.1 of uncultured Sulfurospirillum sp. Classification (GTDB taxonomy): domain Bacteria; phylum Campylobacterota; class Campylobacteria; order Campylobacterales; family Sulfurospirillaceae; genus Sulfurospirillum. Next base: position 45,374 of record CAYXNJ010000001.1, on the reverse strand, counting down.
TATCGTGGCTATGATATTGCGTATCTCGCAACAAAAAAATCATTTTTAGATACTGCTTTTTTACTTTTGCATAAAGAACTTCCATCTAAAGATGAGTATAAAAACTTTTTACTCGAACTTAAAAAGCGCTCATTCATTCACGAGAGTATGCGAAAACTCTTTGATGCTTTCCCAGACAATGCGCATCCAATGGCTATTTTATCAGCTGCTGTTTCAGCACTTTCGGCATTTTACTTCGATCACCTTGATATGGATTCACCTGAAGAAGCTAAAGAGATGGCTCACCGCATTATTGCTAAAATTCCAACGATTGCGGCTTTCTCTTACCGTTATTCTCAAGGGTTACCTATTATCTATCCTGATTTAGATAAAGGTTTTACAGAAAACTTTTTATACATGATTAGAGGCTATCCTCATCATCATATTGACCTAAAACCAATTGAGGTTAAAGCGCTTGATACCATTTTTACACTTCACGCTGACCATGAACAAAATGCCTCAACAACGGCTGTGCGTGTTGTAGCATCAACCCATGCACACCCTTATGCAGCCATTTCTGCAGGTATTGGTGCATTGTGGGGTAGAGCACACGGTGGTGCCAATGAGTCGGTTATTCGTCAATTAGAACTGATTGGAAGTGTAGAAAATGTTGATAAATACATTGCTAAAGCAAAAGATCCTAATGATCCATTTAGATTGATGGGCTTTGGGCACAGAGTGTATAAAAACTTTGACCCACGTGCAACTATTTTGAAAAACCTTCAAAAACAACTTGTCAGTGAGCTTTCGATTGATACTGAACTTATGGCTGTAGCGCATCGTATCGAAGAGATTGCACTTAATGATGAGTATTTCATCAAACGCAAACTCTATCCAAATATTGATTTCTATTCAGGATTGATTCTACAAGCATTGAAAATTCCAAAAGAGATGTTCGCGGTTATTTTCGTGATTGGTAGAACACCAGGCTGGATTGCACAATGGATTGAGCTTAAAGAACAACCTGATATGAAGATTGCTCGCCCTCGCCAACACTATCTTGGACCATTGGAGCGAACACCAAAATTTGATTAATAACTTCTTTGCATGTAAGGTTTTTCTTTACATGCAAAGTTCCTCTTTCTACTTCAATTTAATAATATAACCACCATTAAACGCTTGTATATCATAACGATAATGCCCATCGAGTAAAATCGCTATACGATAGAAACCATCATGTGTACCTAACGTTGCTGAAACAAAAGGTGCTTTTTTAAATTCAAGCGTTTTTGTTCCATAAGAGCTTGCTTTTCTAAAATCAACAACGACTTTATAGGGGTCTGCAATTAAAAAATCACGCAGTTTAATGTCTTTTGTAAAAAGTGTAATCTCATTTTGATTGATAAAAAAGGAGAGATCCTCAGTTAATTTGAAAGTAGTATCGGCATCGGTTTTCACACTATTTTTAGTTACAACGGGTTTTTCATCTTCTTCTTTGATTATTGGAGCAGGAGCTGCTTTTTTCTCAACAACTTTTTTTGTTTCTGGAGCGACAGTTGATGTAGCAGTAGCATTTTGTGGTTTTTGACTACTTAAAATAAGAGGTAAATGCCAGTCAACATTCTGCTCAATCGCTACAATTTCTTCACTGATAGAGCCATCTAAATTTTGAAAGGTAACAGAAACACTTTTTAAAATACGTGCGCTACTAGGGAGGGCTATAGTCGTATGTGTAAAATCAGTACGTTCATCTTTAATCTGTGTCGTTTGACCAACGCTTTGAGGAGACATACTCGTCTCAAAAGGATTCTCTCTCGCTTCTAGTATCATTGCAAGAGATAAAAAAAGCCAAAGAATCTTCTGCATCTGTTCTCCTTAATTATCGATCGGGGTCCAATTGTCGTAATTCAAAATACTCTTTTTGTAACACAGCATTCTCATCTTTGAGGCTTTTGATTTTTGCAGTTAAGGTATCTTTATCGGCTTGAAGATTTAAAAGCACATCAAGTGAGCTTTTCCCAAATAAAACATCACCTATATACAAACCAAATCCAACCACTAAAGCAACTAACGATAAAATTTTAAGGTAAAAGAGAGCGGAACGTCCACTCTCTTCAGCTTCATCGTCAAATTCGTCTAAAACATCACTCATTTAACAAAGAGTTGTTTTCCTATGTACTCGCCGAGTTCAAGCTCTTTTTCAATCTCTAATAAGCGATTGTACTTAGCAGTTCGCTCACCACGCGCTGTTGCACCCGTTTTGATTTCACCTGTGTTGAGGGCAACTGCAAAATCAGCGATAAACGCATCTTCGCTCTCTCCACTTCTATGACTCATAACACATTTGTAGTTATTGCGCTGTGCAAGACGTACGGTTTGCATAGTTTCTGTCACGGAACCAATTTGATTTGGCTTGATTAAAATAGCATTACCGATACCTTTTGCGATACCTTCTGCTAAAATTTTCTTATTGGTTACAAAAAGATCATCACCAACGAGTTGGACTTTACCACCTAATTTTTCGGTTAAAAGTTTCCAACCATCCCAGTCATCTTCACTCAAACCATCTTCGATAGAGACAATAGGGTATTTCGCACAAAGGTTCTCATAGTACGCGACAAGCTCTGCACTACTGAGAGTTCTTCCTTCAGATTCAAGTTTATAGCCACCTTCACATACCAGCTCGCTACTTGCAACATCCAGTGCAATGGCAATATCAACACCTGCTTTATAGCCCGCTTTTTCGATCGCTTGCATAATAACTTTAATCGGTTCTTCATTGTCTTTTAAATTTGGCGCAAAACCACCTTCATCACCTAAGGCTGTACTCTCACCCATACCTGCGATGATTTTTTTAAGCTGATGATATACTTCAACACATGAACGCAATGCTTCATCAAAGTTCTCAAAATTAAGAGGCATAATCATATATTCTTGAAAATCAACACTGTTATTTGCATGACTTCCACCATTGATGATGTTAAACATTGGCGTTGGAAGTGTCATTGCATTGGCGCCACCAAGATAACGATAAAGAGGAATGCCTAGACTAAGAGCAGCGGCACGAGCTACGGCCATAGAAACACCCAAAACCGCATTGGCACCTAAACGACCATAATTTTCTGTACCGTCTAATTTTTTCATTGCTTCATCAATCGCTGCTTGATTGAAAGGGTTAAGTCCAATGAGTTCATCTGAAATCTCAGTATTGACATTTTCACACGCTTTAAGAACACCTTTGCCCATATAGCGACTATCGCTATCTCTTAATTCTAATGCTTCACGTTTACCTGTACTTGCACCACTTGGAACAATAGCACTCGCTACTGTGCCATCACTGAGCGTTACTTTTGCGCGTACCGTTGGATTGCCACGACTATCGAGTACTTCGTCTGCTGCAATATCTTCAATATAAATCATTCATCGTCCTTTATATCATCCGCGCCACATGCCATAACCATCGCATTGCCGCCGATTGCTTGTTTTATTTTATCTTCAATTTCTAATGCAACTTCTTTGTTTTCTTTCAAAAATGCTTTCACATTTTCTCTACCTTGTCCTAGTTTTGTTTCGTTATAACTAAACCAAGCGCCACTTTTATCGATAATGTCGAGTTTAACGCCATAATCGACCATTTCACCTTCTTTAGAAATTCCTTCGCCGAACATAATATCAAACTCTGCTTGACGAAATGGAGGTGCCACTTTATTTTTAATGACTTTTGCTTTTACTCTGTTACCAATCTGCTCTTCACCTTGTTTTAAGGTAGCGATTTTGCGAACATCGATACGCACTGAAGCATAAAATTTCAGTGCATTTCCACCCGTGGTTGTTTCAGGCGAACCATACCCCATCGTACCAATTTTCATACGGATTTGGTTAATAAAAATCACGGTCGTATTCATTTTATGCACAACAGCCGTTAGTTTACGAAGTGCTTGACTCATGAGCCTTGCTTGCACACCCATATGCGAGTCACCCATATCACCTTCAATTTCACTTTTTGGTGTTAATGCAGCAACAGAGTCAACAACGATAACGTCAACAGCACCACTACGCGCAAGTGTCTCAACAATGTCCAGAGCTTGTTCACCGAAATCGGGTTGTGAGACCAAAAGATTTTCAATGTCAACGCCTAAATTGCCTGCGTATTTAACATCAAGTGCATGTTCTGCATCGACAAATGCACAGATACTGCCTTTTGACTGTGCTTCAGCAATAATTTGAAGTGACAATGTCGTCTTACCTGAACTTTCAGGTCCATAAATTTCGATAATACGACCTTGAGGAATACCACCAATTCCAAGCGCAAGATCCAGTCCGATAGAGCCTGTACTAATCGAAGCGATAGGTTCGACCACTTTATCGCCAAGTCTTACCAGTGCGCCTTTTCCAAACGCTTTGTCAATCTGTTTGATTGCAAGCTCAAGTGCTTTTTTCTTATTTTCATCAATTTGCATTGTACTACCTCTTTTATAGTGTTATTATTTTACCATTTCGAGCTTGAAAAAGCCCTTTGGAGCAATTCTATACAATTTAAAAAAAAGCGGTTCAAAATATTTCAATATGTAATATGTTAGAATAATCTTATCACTTTTGTAAGGACTTTTTTTGAAGACAATTAGCGTAGCGCATTCACCTGATGCTGATGATATTTTTATGTATTATGCCATCAAATTTGGCTGGGTAAGCACGCATGGTCTAAGCTTTGAAAACATTGCACTTGACATTGAAACACTGAATGTTGAAGCCCTAAAAGGCACGTATGACATTACCGCTATTAGCTTTGCGCTCTACCCAAAAATTCGCAATGACTACGCACTTTTACGCACAGCAGTCAGTTTTGGTGAAGGCTATGGTCCTAAACTAGTTAAGAAAAAAGAGACCAAACTCAAGCGCAATTTTAAAGTCGCACTCAGTGGAACCCATACTACCAATGCACTACTTTTCAAAATTGCTTATCCTGAGGCGCGCATCATCTATAAAAATTTTTTAGAGATAGAACAAGCCGTCTTAGAGGGAGAAGTGGATGCGGGTGTTTTGATTCATGAAAGTATTCTCAACTTTAACGATGAATTGGTTGTAGAACGCGAAATTTGGGATGTCTGGAAAGAGTTATGCCAAGAAGAGCTTCCTTTACCACTTGGAGGCATGGCACTGCGTCGTTCGATGCCTATTTTGAGGGCTATAGCGTGTGAAGATGCCCTCATTCAAGCGGTTGATGTCGCACACACCCATCAAGGACTCTTATCGAAAATGTTGATAGAGAGAAATCTTGTTCGCGTGGATCAAGCAACATTGAAAACCTACCTTGGGCTGTACGCCAATGAGCACTCTATCGAAATGAATGAAGTGCAATACAAAGCCATTAACACCTTTTTCGAAATTGGCTATAAACACGGCTTTTACGATCAACATATTCATGCCAATGACTTTCTTATTCCAAAAGAATATGAAGCATTGCGAAATAGCTAAAAAGGCATTTTATGGAAGCTAAACTCATCGGTCTTGGTGTTGAAACATTTAAAATAGCACTCTTACTCTCCATGCCTATGCTCCTCTCAGGACTCGTGGCGGGTCTTGCAATCAGTATTTTCCAAGCGGTTACGCAGATCAACGAATCAACACTGAGTTTCGTACCTAAGATTCTTGTGACTATCGTCGTTGCTATCTTTACCATGCCATGGATGATGAATATGATGATAGAATTTACCACACGTATGATTGAACTGATTCCTTCGTTTGTTTTCTAAATGACAAAATCTATCAATTTTTCGACCTTTTCAAGCATTAAAATTGGCCCAATAACAGAGGTTTTACTGCTTGATTCCATCACACCGCTCCCAAAAGACTATAAGCTCATTGGTGGCGCCAACAACCTTTTGGTGAGCCCTAATCCTCCGCCTCTTGCTATGTTAGATAAATGTTTTGATTTTATCCGTTTAGAGGGAAATGTTTTGCATATTGGTGGAGCAACTCCGAGTGGCAAAATTCTCTCATTTGCTAAAAAAAACAATCTTGCAGGCTTTGAGCTCATGCAAAAACTTCCAGGAACGCTCGGTGGTATGGTTGCTATGAATGCAGGGCTAAAAGAGTGGGAAATTTTCAACGACCTCATCGCCATTCGTACTGAAAACGGCTGGATAGAAAAATCAAAAATAGAACATGGTTACCGCTTTGCTAAAATCAATGGTGTTGTCTATGAAGCAACATTTGCAATCAAGAATGGCTTTGATGAAACCCTGCTTGCAATGTTTAAAAAAATGCGCGACAATCAACCCAAAGAGCCTAGTGCTGGGAGCTGTTTTAAAAACCCTATAGGGCATTTTGCAGGTAAGCTCATCGAAGAGGTTGAATTTAAAGGCAAACGCGTTGGCGCTATGATGTTTAGTCCTATTCACGCGAACTTCTTAGTGAATCTTGGAGGCGGTACGTATGAAGAAGCCATCACGCTTATCACAGCGGTCAAAAAAGAAGTATTAAAGCGCTTTGGTGTAAAACTCGAAGAAGAAATCATTATTCTCTAAAAACTCTTAATAAAATATATCTTTCGATGAACTACGCACTTTCAAATCGGCTACAGTGATAAATGCCTCTTTGTGAAACGCTTCAACGGCACATCGACCTATCATGGCAGCATTATCAGAGCAAAATTCCATTTTAGCCGTATAGAGTTGTGCTTTTTTAGAAGCACAAAAGGCTTCAAGCTCTCCTCGTAAATAAAGATTTGCACTCGCTCCTCCCACAACACCAAAATGCTCTACTTTACGCTCTTTATAGGCTTTTTTGATTTTTTGCATTAAGTGCGCAACAGCAACACGTTGAAACGAAGCACAGATGTCACAGATGGTTTGCTCATCCAAATTTTCCTGAGCTTCAATGCAGAGCCTGACTTGATTTTTAAGTCCTGAGTAGCTAAACGCTAGCATAGAAGAGGACGTACCTTGAAGCGGAATGGTAAAATCAAATCGTTTGCCATTGCCTCTTTTGGCATAATTTTCGATGATCGCCCCAGCAGGATAAGGCAGTCCTAGCATTTTGCCAACTTTGTCAAAACTCTCACCAAAACTATCATCCATGGTGGTGGCAAGAAGTTTGATTTCTTCTAAATTTTTGACATGCAACAGCTGCGTATGCCCCCCCGAAACGAGCAAAACATTCATAGGAAAGCGTGTCTTCTCTTCAATAAAAAGAGAGCAAATATGCCCTTTAAGATGATTGATGCCCAAAAGGGGGAGGCCTAGTGAAACACTAAGAGCCTTTGCCATACTAACACCCTCAACAAGTGTAACGGAAAGCCCTGGTTCATTGGTGACAGCGATGGCTTTAAGATCCCTAAAATAGGGCTTGGTCTCTTCAAGTATTTTGGGAAGGGTTACAGCGTGAAGACGCGCGGCTAATTCAGGAACGACACCACCATATTTGGCATGCTCTTCATCTTGAGAAATTTTTTTATGAAAAAGAAGTTTTTTATCGGCTATTCGCGTAATAGCTATAGAGCTATCATCGCAGCTACTTTCAATGCTTAAGATCATTTATACAATCTTCACGTGCCATGGCTCAAATCTTACACCATCACCATTACCAATGGTATAGCGCATCGAGACATACGAGAGTTTTTGCAGGCTCCAAAACTCTTCTGTACGTGCAAAATTGGATGTAAAATTTTGATGTCCCCATCCACGTTTGCCCACATCAAAATCACCCACAGAGTGGTAAGAATAAGCAGGTGGCACTAAAGAGCGTGATGCGACAGTAATATTGCCATTTTCACTTTTGATTTTTTCAAGATGAAGGCTAAGCTGTTTTACAGTACTTCGCACCCCTGAAGTGAGTATCAGTGTTTTACCAATATCTTTTATCAGGCGTTCAAGAAGTTCTTGTGAATGACCACGATACACATAATGACCTGACCCTTCTATTTTAACGACATCTTTTTCATTAATGGTATCGGTTAGGTTTTCTATCGTACGCTTGCCATAAAAACCATAAATCACAGGATCTGTGTAAAAAACTTCTTCAATATACGCAATTTCAGCAGGGGTAAATGCACCAATTTTAGGAAAACTTTTGGCAATTTTTAGTGTTTCATCAAAAGAGATGAGATTGAAGTTAGCGTACCCAACCGTACGTTCTACCATCTCAAGTTTCTTGATTACCGATTCAAAGACACCTTTTTGATCATTACGTAGCCAAATATCGGGATGTTTTAATTCATCTGCTTGGGCTAAGCTTCCAACAAGCGTTGCACCCATCAATCCTAAAAAATCTCTTCGTACCATCTTCGCCCTATCTGAACATTTTCATTTTCACTGTGATTATAACATGTGCTCTTGATTTTTCAAGAGAAGCTCTACATCTTCCGCAGGGATGGGTTTGCTAAAGAGGTAGCCTTGCATCAACTCACACCCACTGCTGTAAATGAACTCTTTTTGTCCTGCTGTTTCTACACCCTCTGCGAGAACTTTGAGTCCAAGTCCTCGTCCTAATTCAATGATGGTGCGAGCAATCGCACGATCTTCCCTGCTCTCTTCTAAATTTTGAACAAAACTTTGATCAATTTTAAGCTTCGTAATCGGAAGTTGTTTGAGGTATGCTAAAGACGAATGCCCTGTTCCAAAATCGTCAATGGAGATATCAACACCCAATTCACGGAAACGTTTTAACAGTGCAATGGATTTTGTGGTATCTTTCATAATAAACCGCTCAACAATTTCCATTTCAATCCACTCAGGTTTACAGCCACTCTCTCGCAAACTTTGAATCATAAATGCTACTAAACTTGCTGATTCAAGTTGTTTTCCTGCAATATTAATCGCTATTTTCCCAGGGTTGAGTCCCATGTCATACCATGTTTTTATTTGACGCATTACCTCTTTAATGACCCAATTACCAATCTCGACAATAAGCTCACTCTCTTCCGCAATATGAATAAAATACCCAGGTGCCGTGAGTCCACGTGTTGGATGATTCCATCGTATTAAGGCTTCAAAGCCCACAATTTTTTCACTTTGAAGATTGATTTGTGGCTGGTAAAAAATGACAAATTCATCGTTGGCAAGAGCTTTATGCAAGCTTTTTTCTACTTCAAGGTGCTCATTGGTCTCTTGGTTCATCTCTTGATCAAAAAAGACATAACGGTTACGCCCTTTTGATTTGGCTTTATACATCGCAATATCCGCATTTTTAAGCAGCTTGCTTGCCGTCTCTCCATCGTTAGGATACACACTCACACCAATACTCATCGTTATTTTAAAGCTCTCATTGCCAAGCACAAAAGGTTCTTGGAAGGCTGCAACCAATTTCTTAATCGCAATAAAAATATCACTCACATCTTTACAACCGTCTAAAAGAACAATAAACTCATCACCACTCAGACGCGCTACCGTATCGGTCTCACGTACACTGCTTCGCATACGAGCCGCAATAGTCTTTAAAAGCATATCGCCCGCATCATGGCCTAGTGAGTCATTGACACTTTTAAATTTATCAACGTCCACAAACATAACGCCAAGCACTTTTCCGTCTCTGCTTGCTTTTTTGATGGCTTGTGTGAGTCTGTCTTGTAAAAGATTACGGTTTGGAAGTCCAGTGAGCGTGTCGTGTTCAATCTGGTGCATTAAAAGTTTTTTCTGTTTTTTATTCTCTTCTTCAAGCTCTTTACGAATGGTAATATCACGAACGGAACAGTGCTGAATGATGCCTTTATCCATACGAATGGTCGTCATCATAATACTAATCCAAAAAAGCGTTCCATCACATGCACGTGCATGCCACTCAAATTTATGCACACCTTGCTGAGAAGCCAGCGCATTCATCCATAGTGCTTTTTCATAAGAACTTTGGTCATCGGGTTGAAATTCAGGAGAGAGATCTGCCAGTGTTACATTGGTCAGTGCTTGCTTGTCTTTAGCTTTAAACATCTTTACAATGGCCTCATTACAATCAACAAACACGCCCTCTTTTAGTAGCCAAATACCATCAGCCGATTTTTGGTATAGGGTTTCAAACACCAATTTTTGTTCACGAATTTGTTTATTACTTAGTAATAAATGATTTTCATAGCGAGATAAAACAGAGCGCAGTTTTGTTGAGATAAAAAACATAATACCCATTACCAAAAGCATAATGATGAGCGAAACAGCAAGCATATTGATGATAGTTGATTGCATTTTGTTTTTTAACATCTGCTCTTGTTCAAGCAGGGCATTGTTCTCTTCAAACAAATACGCACCCGTACCAATCACCCATTCAAATTGTGGGATAGGACGAATAAAAGAAATTTTACTGCGATCTTGCGCTGTAGGATGGTAAGAAGCAACATAGGTCATAAAGAATCCTTCAGGATTACGTTTGCCTCCTTCCACAATATCTTTAATGATGTACTGTCCATTGGTAACAACATCCATCCTATTTTTTCCAACCAAAGAGTGGTCTCCGTGTGAGATGGTATTACCCTTATAATCGTAGGCGAAGATATAGCCATATTCGCCATATTTTGTACTGAGCAAGAGTTTTTGTGTCTCTTTTTTGATACGATCTCTTATTTCATCTTCGTAACGTCCACTACCCACATAGATATGCAAAGGCTCAAAACGCCTTAAATAACCTACTTTTTTACGAGACGTAGGATCTTTAGGATTTTTCCAATCCCATACGGCAGCATAAGCATCTTCTGTTTTAAAGCGCTCAATCGCATCTTTAATAAAATTTTTGCCATTTTCATCTTGAAGATACAAAAGATTCTGTCCCTCTAGCTCTTTATTTGCCCCGTGCATGATATTGGTACCATTAAGATCAAAAATGACATAGTAGCCACTGAGGTCATTAAAAAAACGGGTGTCCCGTAGTTTTGCTTTAATTTTTTCCAGTATTTTTTCACGAGGGAGATTGGGGTTTTCTGTGTAAATATCGTTAATGATTTGATACGCCAAATTAACAATATTTTTGATCTCGTCTTTCGCCTCATTCATCAAAAATTTTTCGTTTTCGTTGATATACTCTATGAGTTTATCAATACGCTCTTGAGCCTGAGCTTTAGAGCGCTTGACATAGGCTATACGTGTATTTTCAAGAGATTTTTGATACTCTGCACGCTCAGCTGAAATAATAATAGTCAGCGTAATAGAAAAGGTAAGCAAGATGGCAAATGCAGGCAAAAAAACAATCCATTTGGTAATATTTTGTTTTTTTAAACTCAGCAATGCACACTCCAGCTAAATTGGGTTTATTTTATGGTTATAACTTTATCGAAATTTTCTAAAATTTTGGCTACTCTTGCTTGCCATAACATTTTAAATGTCACTTTTTCTTCTTCATTGAGTACTCCTGTAAGAATCTTCTTCATTAACGGTTGCATCATAGGGTCTATTTCGATTGAGTTCGGATTATAGGCAATATCGACATGCTCTTGCGTGTCTAAACGAATCATTCTAACCTGCAGAGGAATCTTTGCATAAAATACCATCAAATCTTTACGTACGTACTTTCCGCCAAGACCTTTGAATCCCCAATTTTCAGTAGCCCCTGTGATCAAGGAAAACGCATTGGCAACCACACCTGTTGTTCCTTCGTCTTGATGCTCTTTAAACAGCACTTTTATCGCTCCTCTCTCAGGCACACTATTTGGATAAAGCGCTTTAAGCCCTTCACGTATCATCAAATACGCCCCTGCCATCGTCGGACAACTGTGCCCTGCACTTTTAACAACATCCAAATAGCTAAAGGTGATTTTTCCATCCTCAAATGCACCTAAAACATCTGACAAGGGATCATAAAGCGTAACAGACTCAACGGTCTCAAAAAAAGTAGGATAGTTCATTTTTGCTCCTTAGTGTTTATTGCACAATTTTAATACAATTTTAAAAGCAAATCATTGATTTAATTTGTGTTACAATTCATAGAGAAAGAATAGATGTCTAATAAAAAAGGTGCATGATGCAAGCATTTTGGAATGCTAAATTTCAAACAAAAAATCTCATCTACGGAGAGGCACCTAATAATTTCATCAAAGAAAATAGTGAACTTCTTTTAAATGCTAAAACCGTAATGTGTTTAGCAGAAGGAGAAGGACGCAATGCCATCTACTTAGCGGACAAAGGGCTAAAAGTAGAAGCCTTAGATGTTTCCGATATTGCACTGCAAAAGCTTAGAAGACGCGCCAAAGAGAGTTATGTTTTTATTAAAACACGTCATACGCTTTTAGAATACTGGCAGCCCGACACGCTCTATGATGCGGTAGTATGCACGTATCTTCATCTTCCAAAATCCCATCAAAAAATACTTTTTGAAAAAGCACTTATGGCACTAAGTCCCAATGGTTATTTTATTGCAGAGCTTTTTAGCGAAAGTCAAATTCATTTCAGTAGTGGTGGACCTAAAAATATTGCGTTATTGTATGATCTCAATGATATCTTAGACACACTAAAAACACTGCCTTGTAAGATTTTAAAGCTAGCGCAAGAAGTTATCGTACTCAATGAAGGCGATAAACACGTAGGACGCGCTAGCGTCATTCGTATTATTTTGCAAAAATTAGCGCAAAATTAGCGTTCAATCGTCCCATAATAACGGCTTCGCTCAATATTTTCCACCCATTTGTACTCAGGATCATCTCCAAGTTTTGCCCAGTAAAGCACGCCTGATTTGCGCCATGGGTCAATCAAAATCCCTGTGCGAAATGGAGCACCCTTTGCAACGACCACAACCGAGTTGTGCTCATCAAATTCGCCCTTGTTCGCAACACCCCAACGCAGATCAAAACTCTGGTATTTGAGGCTTTTAAGATGTGTAATCATATCTTCGCTCCACTCATAACACAAACCTCGATCTTTAATGCCTGTATTGATTAAAAAGTTATGAAACGTTGGTGGTGAAACAAGGCCATAACGTTCTGCTAAAATTTGCGGGTACAACAGCGCTTCATAGGCAAACAATCGTGCTTCTTGATAATCAATTGTATCGCTAAGTTTCGTTAATTCAGTCGTAAGTTGCTGTACTTTGTCGGGTGTTACATGCAGAGCTTCTTGTTTGACGCTACAGCCACTTAAAAAAATAAGGAGAAAAATGAAAGAGAAAAAGAGTCTCATGCTACGACTTTCAGGTTAAGTTTGACAATTTCACTTGGTGCCATAATACGTACCGCAGGTCCCCAGTAACCCGCACCATTACTTACAAAAACTTGGGTTTGCTTTGAATGCTGGTAAAGACCACTTAGGTAAGGCTGATCGAGTAAGACCAAAAGACCAAAAGGAAAAATTTGACCACCATGCGTATGCCCACTTAAGATAAGATCAATTTTTTCGCCCTTCATTTCCGTAACGATTTTAGGTTGATGGGAAAGAAGAACCGTTGGTAATTTAGGATTAACGCCCTTAAGTGCAAGCGTAAGATCAGGCGGTTCAAAATCAAAACGTCTGCCCATCATATCCATCACACCTGCGAGATTAATCGTCTCATTGATCACCATGGAACGATTGGAGAGCACATGAATGCCTAAAGATTTTATGTGCTCCATGATCTTATGGACTCCATAAAAATACTCGTGATTTCCTGGTACATAGTAAACACCTAAACGACTTTGAATCTCTTTGAGCGCATCGAGTTTATCACCAATGTGTTCGACAGGCATATCCACCAAATCACCCGTAATGACAACGATGTCCGCCTTTAACGTGTTAACCTGCTTGACAATCTCATCGATAAACGCTTTACCTAATATCTTTCCAATATGAACATCCGTAATTTGCACGATGCACAGTTCCTCCTTAAGCCCAGAAATGCGGACATCGACCTCTTTAATCATCGGTGCTTTCATACCGTTGATGAACCCTTTGGTCATATAAGAGAGTGCTAAGATGAGCATGGTCACATCAAAAACCATCTTCACAAACATACGCCTTGAATAATCATACGGTATTTTTGCGTAAGGAATATGAACAAGATCATAGATAAGAGAAACGCAAAAAAGCATAAAAGAGACACCAAGCATTGCAGAGAAAAGTGCATAAAGCAATGGATCAAGATTATCTAAACGCAGAACTAAAAAGTAAAAAATTTCACAGAGCGTGATGAGGATCATCACGCCTTTTAGAATACTCTGGTAGTTAAAAAAAAGATCCAAGCGCTTTAAAAAGCGCTTGTAGCTATAAACGTTAATAAGCGTTAAAACAGCAATGGCGGCTAACGCAAAAGAGAGGCGAAACATTCTTCTGTTTTTTCCTTATTTAAGGCTCTCAAAATAGCGTTTACTTTCAGACGAAATGACTTTTGAAAGTAACAGAAGTGCTATAAGATTTGGAATTGCCATCAATCCATTGGTAAGATCAGAGAAGTTCCATACAAACTCCAATTTCATCATAGAACCTACCATAACACCTGCTATAAAGAGAACACGGTATAAACGGATAAAACGCTCACCAAAAATATACTCAAACGCTTTCTCACCGTAATAACTCCAACCCAAAATCGTCGAGTACGCAAACAATACCGTTGAGATAATAACAACAATGCCACCAAAAGAGCCAAGATAGAGCTGAAAACTCTGCATGGTTAGCATTCCTGGGCTTACCCCTTGCTGCCAAAACGGAGAGATCAAGATAATCAGTGCCGTCATCGTACATACCACTAAGGTGTCGATAAACGTTTGGGTCATACTTACAAGTGCTTGACGCACAGGATCGTTTGTCTTAGCCGCCGCTGCTGCAATAGGTGCTGATCCAAGTCCAGACTCGTTAGAGAAAACACCACGCGCAACACCGTATCGAATCGCCGCTGCCATCGTAGCACCAACAAATCCACCACCCGCAGCAATAGGATTGAACGCATGATAAAAAATAAGCCCAAATGCGCCACCGATTTTATCGAGGTTCATCGCTAAGATGAGAAGAGAAACGGAGACATAAATCAAAATCATAAATGGAACAAGAAACGAGGTAAAGTTACCGATAGATTTAATACCACCTAAAATAACCACAGCGGTTAACGTCAATAGCACAACACCCGTAATCCATGTAGGAATCGCCATCTCACTGTTTAAAATCTGTGCGACTGCATTGGCTTGGGTCATATTACCAATACCAAATGCCGCAATGGCAGTAAAAATAGCAAATGCCATACCCAATTTTGGCATATTAAGACCGTATTTGAGGTAATACATTGGTCCACCTTTGAAACCATGATGGTGTCCACGTTGGCGATACTTCACCGCTAAAACAGCCTCTGAGTATTTTGTTGCCATACCCACAAGCCCTGTCATCCACATCCAAAAAACAGCACCTGGACCTCCAAGAGTAATCGCCGTTGCAACACCCACGATATTACCGATACCCACCGTTGCAGCAAGTGCGGTCATTAATGCCGCAAAGTGACTGATTTCACCCTCACCATCATGCTCTTTGTGAAAAATGAGCTTCATCGCATGAGGCAATGCCCAAAACTGCATACCTCTTAAAATAATCGTCAAATAAATTCCCGTACCAACCAATAAAACCAACATTGGTGCACCCCAAACAATGCCCGAGAGGGTTGCTACCCATTTTTCAATCATCTCCATCTAGTTTCCTTCCTTATTCACTAATATGATGCCCTTTTGGTAACACCAAATTAAGCACAATTCCCACAATCGCACCTAATCCAATACCACTAAAGGCAACGCCGCCCATATCAACTACCATGCCACCAATCGCTAACACTAAAATCATGGAAACAATAATCATGTTGCGAGGATCATTCATATCCACTTGTTCTCTGACCATCGTTCCAAGACCAATTGATGCAATGATCCCAAACAATAAAAGCAAAATACCGCCCATAACAGGTACAGGAATCGTTGCCAAAAGTCCACCGAGTTTTCCCACAAATGCTAATAAAATCGCAAAAAGTGCTGCCCATGTCATAATGGCTGGATTATACGCTTTAGTGATGGTTACAGCCCCTGTAACTTCTGAATACGTTGTGTTTGGAGGCCCGCCTAACATAGAAGCTGCACTGGTCGCAATAGCGTCACCTAAAAGTGTGGTTTTCAAACCTGGCTTTTTCAAATAATCTGTTTTTGTTACATTACTAATCGTCAAAATACCACCGACATGTTCTACCGCTGGAGCAATGGCAATCGGCAAGATATAGATAATCGCTTCAAGATTCCATTCAGGGAAAACAAAATTTGGCATTGCAAACCATGCTGCTTTTGCTACAGAATCAAAACTGACAATACCTAAAACAAGAGATACACTATAACCTGCGATAATACCACATAAAATAGGTAGTAGCCGAAGAACACCTTTACCAAGAAGTGCAACGAGGAGTGTTACGATAAGCGCAGACATAGAAACCATCATCGCTTGATTAAGAGGAACGAGCACAATGGCACCATCACCTGTTTTTCCCATTGCCATATTTACAGCAACTGGAGAGAGAATAAGACCAATTGTCATAATAACTGGACCTACAACAACCGCTGGAAAGAGTTTATGTAAAAAGTCTGAACCTTTAAGACGCACAATGACACTCAAGAAAAAGTAAAACAAACCCGCTGCGGCAAGTCCACATAAAGTGCCTGCTAATCCCCATGTTTTAAGCCCATAAATAATCGGCGCAATAAATGAGAACGACGACGCCAAGAAAATAGGAGGAATCTGCTCTCGTGTTGTAAGCTGAAATAAAAGCGTTCCAAGTCCCGCTGTAAAAAGCGCAACGTTAGGATCAAGACCCGTTAAAATAGGTACAAGTACCAATGCCCCAAAGGCAACAAATAAAAACTGCAACCCAATAATGCTGTCTTTCAGCCTAAAGTTGTAGTCTGTTTTATGTAACATTTACACCTCTTTTTGGTAAATTTTTTGTGACATTTTAGCGTAAAGTATTTCTATATGCAGAGAGAATTTTTTAGTGAAGACAGTATTGTCTCACTTCTTTATCAATTTCAAAAACCTCATCCAATGTTTTAGGAATAGCATTTTCAAAATAGCGGTACGCTTTAATCGTTCTTTGTGCTAATTCTAAAATAGTGATCTCTTGGTTAAAAAACTTCGCAATACCCACTTCATTGGCAGCATTAATGACCACGCCTCTGGTTGGATTGGCAAGGACATCCTCTTTGATCTCCCAAATCGGATAACGTGCCGCATCAATTTTCTGGAATGAAAAAGAGCCAATAGACGTTAAATCGATTGATGGGAGAATTGGCTCTTCCACTTCACCCAAAAGTGCAAATGCGATAGGAAGTTTCATATCTGCCGCTGCTAAATGCGCTGTGGTACTGCCGTCTTTAAAATCAACAAACGCGTGAATGATAGATTTTGGCTCGATGATGGCATCTAGTTTTTCACATCCAAATAGCCATTTGGCTTCAAGAAGTTCAAAAAGTTTATTGGTCATGGTCGCGCTATCTATGGTAATCTTTGCACCCATGCTCCAGTTGGGGTGTTTGAGTGCGTCTTGAAAAGACATAGAAGGAAGTTGCTCAAAAGGTGTATCGCGAAATGCCCCACCACTGGCGGTAATCGTCATGCCTTTAATAGGGCGTTTGCCTAAGAGATACCAGAGACCAAAATGTTCACTGTCAATAGGGGTAATACGAGAAGTGTCCAGCAGATGACCCGCTACAACCAAAGACTCTTTATTCGCAAGTGCTAGACGTTTACCAAGACGTAATGTTTCAATACTTGGAGCAAGCCCCACAAAGCCGACCAATGCATTAACTACCAAATAGCTTTTGGTTTTTTGAAGCAGCTCTAAAATTCCCTCTTTACCTACAAATACATGGGGATGATTGACTAATGCACGATCTTTTGCGTCACTAATTGCGACATATTTTGGGTGATGCTCTTTAATCTGTTCATTCAGAAGCGCTATATTTTTACCTGCTACCAAAGCCTCAACTGTGATGCCAAAGCGTTTTGCGATGATGAGGGCATTGACACCAATAGAGCCTGTTGAACCAAGAAGTACCACTTACGCAAGCCCTCTAAGAAGAATCACCATAACAACACCGCCAAACAAGTAGCCATCCAAACGATCTAACATACCGCCATGACCGGGGAAGAGATTGCCACTGTCTTTCACACCTGCCTCACGCTTCAAGTAACTCTCAAAAAGATCGCCAAACACTGATGCAACAGAACTTAGAAGCGCAATCAACGCTGAGAGCCAAAGCGGAATAAAAAAAGTACCATACAATGCACCTACCACGGTACCAATCATCACGCCACCCAAAACGCCTTCAAGTGTTTTATTCGGAGAGGTTGGCGAAAAAGGTGTTTTACCGATGCTTTTACCAACAAAATACGCCCCTGTATCAGTCAACGCTACGACGATAACAAGCCAAATGAGAACAGACATACCAAAGTCGTGGTAGAGCGCATACAAAAAGAGCATCGAAATTGAAGGGTAGAAGAAAGGAGCTAAGAGTTTATAATCAAGTTTTTTAGTATAGGCCATGACACTCAAAGAGCCAATGAGTGCGAGGTAAATGAGATCATCAGGATTGGGATAGATAAATGCTGCTAACCATAGTAGCACGGCATAAACAAAGAGTTTGTTGTCTTTAATTTCAAAGAGATTCAT
This sequence comes from uncultured Sulfurospirillum sp., assembly GCA_964466465.1. GTDB lineage: Bacteria > Campylobacterota > Campylobacteria > Campylobacterales > Sulfurospirillaceae > Sulfurospirillum. The sequence goes on along the minus strand of CAYXNJ010000001.1, from coordinate 26,831 downwards.
CGCCTCATAAAAGGCAAACATATACATGACGCCCAAAATAAGCCATGTTAAAAGTGCGTTATTTAAAAATGCAATTACCGCTGCAAATGCGACCATTACCAAGCCCGTAAAGACGCGTTGCTTGTTGGATTCGTAGAGTGCTTTGAAGTTCATTGAGACTCTTTTATGATGTTATTGTGTGAAAAGTAATCATAGCAAAGTCAAGGTGAGGCTAAGCTTTAATGTCTAAATGTCCATCATGAACCGCGGAAATTTCTTCCTCTTCTTCATGCAAATGTGCTTCATGCTCCTCTTGTTTCATCTGCTCTTCCGTAGCCCCACTCTCTTCCTCATGTTTTTGGCGTTCATGTTCATTTTCAGGGTCAATTTTGTAGCTCTCTTCAGCAGGTCGTACCTCTTCAACAACCTCTTCTTTTTCATTTTGCATCGCTTCTGCTAGGGCACTTTGCATTTGAACACTGTTGAGATAATCCATCTGTTTTCCCGCTTGTACGGTTACCATTTGGTTTGCATAAATGACATTGCCAATAGGACCAATTGTTGCCATAAAAGCCTCCTGCTTATTTTTACACGCTTCTTGGGCAAAGCCTAAGAAGCTACGTTGCACTAGGCGCTAAAGCTTGGCTCTTGCGAGCCAGAATTTTACTCTTTATATATTTTGAGCGTTTGATACTCCTCATAAGCAACATTCGCTCCTGCTTATTTTTACACGCTTCTTTAGGCAAAGCCTAAAAAGCTACGCTGCGCTATGCGCTAAAGCTTGGCTCTTGCGAGCCAGAAGGTTACTCTTTATAAATTTTGAGTGTTTGATACTCCTCATAAGCAACATTCGCTCCATCAAAGGGCTTAACGTTTTTGCGTTTGGTATAATCGACCAAATACCCACCTTTTTGAGGCATACTAAACTCAACACAAAGCTTTGCAGCGAAAATGAGAACGGATTCGGGAACATTTTGTTTTTCAGTACAGATAATCACATGCGAAGAAGGCATATCTTTGACATGAAGCCAAATATCACTCTTTTTAGCCTCTTGCAAAAGTGCGATATTTCCTTTTTCATTCTTCCCAAGTAAAATACGATACCCCTCCAACAAAAAGGTTTCATAGTAGCTTCCTTCATCTCCTTTTTGTTTTGATTTGCGCTGTTTTGGGACCAGTATCTGTATCTCTTCAGGATCTCGTGCCGCATTGATAACATTTACCATACGCTCTAAGAAGAGTCGTTTCTCTTCTAAGTTCTCTTTTTGACGATGCACAGAAAGTGCTTTCTGACGAAGTTTCTTCGATTTTTTAAACAGCAAATTGGCTGCCATTTGAGGTGTTTGAGCCTGTGGAAGGCAAATGGTCACCTCTTTTCCTTCAAAATCGTGTAAGTTTACCGCTTCTTGATAACCCTTTATCGTATGCAAGTTGGCTAACACAAGTGTTCCATGATGATTTGCTATCTCACTTTGAGCATAAAGCTCTTCTTCATTCTCTAAGCTCTCAATCGCTTGCGTAAGTTTGGTGATTTTTTTCACCACTTGCGCAATTTTTTGCTTTTTAATCTCTTCAAGTTTGACATGCAACCGTTTTTCATAAGAAGCTTTGAGATAGACTTCAATGTTTCCTTCAAACTCAAATGGTTTCTCTTTAAGCTCTTTGGGTGGTAGTTTTTCCAACATCTCCCCCACCTTAACACTCCGAAAAGAGACACTAGAATCTATATGACGTAACGCCTCTAAAACCACCTCATTTTCATCGAGAATGATGGCATTGGTATTGCGCCCTGTAAATTCTAACTGCAACGTGGTACGAAGCGCCTTATAACTAGAGCTCGCCAAAACACCAATACGCCAAATACGGTTTCCCTCTTCAACAACCATTGACTCAATTTTTGCATTAGAAAACCGCTTACCCAGAAGAACATCAAACGGTGCGGTATAGCGCTTTGCTTGTTTAAAGTCTTCTTTGAAAAACATATACGAATCCCCACGTCCAAGGTCAATAAAGAGTGGTTCGCCCGCTTCAAAGATAATGCGTAAAACACTGTCATCCACACGGTAAATCGAAGAAATTTTACGGTATTGCTTTAAATAATCATTGATACAAATCAGTTCACTGTGTTTCATAGGGCAGTATGCTTCAATGTTTTCATGAGCCTAAAAATCTCTTTTATACTCTGTTTTACAAGCTTTTGTGCACGCTCTTTCTCCATCGCTTCTTCTAAGCTCATAGGATAACGCATAATAGAGAACAGTGCATCCACGCCTTCATGCTCTTCCAACTCATCGGCAATGCCGCCACCTAAAGCGATGAGTGGCACACCTGCACGCTGACAACGTTTTGAAACGCCACTGAGTACTTTACCCATAAGTGATTGTTTATCAATACGTCCTTCCCCTGTAATCACGAGTGTTGCGTCTTTAAGGTGCACATCAAAACCAATTTGATCTAAAATAATCTCAATGCCCGAGCGAAGTTTTGCATTCAAAAAGGCTTGCATACCGCCACCCATACCGCCTGCGGCACCAGAGCCTGCATGGTGCGCCACATCCTTATCCAGCTTATGTTTCAACACTTCTGTAAAATGCTTCATGCCAGCATCGAGGCGTTCTATCATCGCGGCATCTGCCCCTTTTTGCCCTGCATAAATGTGTGCTGAACCTCGTGGTCCATACATCACATTATCGACATCGCATGCAACGATAAATTCACATGCTTTCAGTTCTTTATCTACGTGACTCTCATCGATACGATACACTTTTTCTAAAATCTCACCACCACGGCCTAACTCATTGCCCTCTGCATCGAAAAAGCGGTATCCTAACGCCTGCATCATCCCCAACGCTGCATCATTGGTTGCACTCCCACCGATACCCACAATAAAGGTACGACACCCATGTTTCATGGCATCTTTTACAAGCTCTCCTACACCAAATGTTGTGGTAATAAGAGGATTGCGTTTTTCATAGGGAACTAAAGGAAGTCCTGCCGCTTGTGCCATCTCAATAACTGCTGTTTTACCATCTTCTAAAATGCCATACTGCGCATCAATGGGTTGCATAAGAGGGTCATGCACGCTACATGTCATAATCTTTCCGGGAATATTTTGCATAATGGCAGAAAGCATGCCCTCGCCGCCATCAGCAATGTAGCATGCTTGTACAACAGCTTCTTGGTAAACCTCTTTAATACCCTCTTCTATCCATGCAGAGAGTTCTTGTGAACTTGCACACCCTTTAAATGAATCAATTGCTAACACTATTTTCATCGATATTTTTGCTCCAATGCTAATAAATACTCTTTACGCCACAGTCCACCACTATAACCTCCAATGCCCCCATCTTTGGCAATCACTCGATGACACGGAATGACAATCGCAATTTTATTTTTACCATTGGCATTTGCAACCGCACGTGTGGCCTTCGGGTGCTTGAGAAGCTCTGCTTCACGACTATAAGAAATCGTCTCACCGTATGGGATACTTTGCAGAACATTCCATACATGCTCCTGAAAAGGTGTACCTTTAGGATGCAATGGAACACTAAAGGTTTTGAGATTGCCCGCAAAATAAGCTTCTAACTCTTTTTTTAACAACTCAATATGTGGATTTGAACCTTTGAGTATTTCACCACTATCATCAAAATCAAGAGCGCAAATGCCACGCTCATCTGCTGAGATGAGAAGAATTCCAATAGGAGAAGGAAACGTACATTGAACCATTAGTGACTCCTTAGTATTTTGGCCATGCAGACACTGTTTTACGTGTTATCATTGAGACATCTCTTGTAAGAATAATTTTTTTATTATACCCTCATTTGCACAGTTTTTAAACACCAAATTGGTTACAAAGCGTGGTATCATTTTCATCAAGGAGCAGCACATGACACATCTCTTTACGTATGGATCACTAATGTTTGAAGACGTCTGGAACAGACTGGTTAGAGGGAATTATCTCTCGCAACAAGCGACCTTAATGGGTTATGCCAGACGTTCGGTTAAAAATGATGAATACCCCGTTATTTTCCAAGCCGATGAGCTTGTCGAAGGGGTCGTTTATTATGATATAAGCGAGGAAGATATGATCACTCTTGATGCTTTTGAAGGCGAGTATTACGAACGCACGGAGGTGGAGCTTCTGGTTAAAAATCAGCCTGTGCACGCATGTGTTTATGTGTTAAAAGAGAAGTATTTTGATATTATCGACCCAAAACCGTGGAGTGAAGCACTGTTCGCGACTGAGGGCATCAAACGTTTTTTAGCTAATTACAAAGGGTTTGCATAAGTCATTGTCATTGAGTATTTTTACTATTTTTGTGTACAATTCACCTATACGGATAGATAAGGTGGATCAATGCTGAATTTACACGATTTTGAATTTGCCAAATCTTTAAATAGTGAAGAGTTTCAGTATCTTCAAAAGCATGCTAAACGAGTGACTATTCCTAAAAACACCATTCTTTTTTATCAAGAAGACATTTGCAAAGATATTTTGCTGCTTGGCAAAGGAGAAGTTGAACTTTTTATGTATGGTGAAAACGATAAAAAAATTCCACTTTATGCCCTAAAAGAAGGTGAACAGTGTGTGATCAATACATCAAGCACTATTTCCCAGACCCCTGCAATCGGTACAGCACACAGTCTAAGCAACATAGAGGGTTGGCTGATGAGTGAAGAAGTTGTCAAATACCTCATGCACCGCTCACCTTCTTACCTTAACTATGTTTTTTCCCTTTTTACCATCAAACTTGATGCACTGGCTACATTGATTCAAGATATTAAGTTTAAAAAACTCGATAGTCGCATCTTAGAGTGGCTGCACACCCATCCTTCCAACATTGTTCAAGCTACGCATGAAGAAATTGCGGAAGCACTTGGAACATCGCGTGTTGTCGTCAGTCGTGTTCTCAAAGACCTCGAAAAACAAAATCTGCTTAAACTTCACCGCAAAGAAATTGAAATTTTGTAACACTTTTGTAACGTATGTTACTGACAAATAAAGCTTTTTTATTTTATAATAACCAAAATCAAAATAAGGAGTTTGCCATGAAATGTAATGTGGGAAAAACAGACAGAATGCTTCGCGCTATCGCAGGTGTTGCGGTCATTATTTTAGGGGTTATTTTTAACAGTTGGTTTGGCATTATCGGTGTGGTGTTATTAGCAACATCCCTGTTCCGCTTTTGTCCAGCGTACCTTCCATTTTCCATCGATACATCTAAAAATGATGAGAGCGGATCATGCGGTAGCGGCGGTTGTGGCTGCGGTAGATAACCCTCCTTTTGGTTGCCCGTTTTGGGCAACTCCTTTCCTCTTTTTTTTTCTTAAACCTTTTTTTGCTAAAATACCCGTATTTTACATGTACATAAAAGGCATACCATGGGACAAACCATCACTGAAAAGATTTTTAGCGACCACGTGGGTCACGCAGTTCATGCGGGTGAGATTATTAAATGTAAGATCGATATGGTTATCGGTAATGACATTACCACGCCTATTTCGATTAAAGCATTTGAGCAGAGCGGTGCAACAAAGCTTGCAAATCCTGATGGCTTTAGCATCGTCATGGATCACTATATTCCTGCAAAAGACATCGCAAGTGCCAATCAAGCTAAAATCAGCCGTGAGTTTGCCTACAAACATAACCTAAAGCACTATTTTGATGAAAAAGACATGGGTATTGAACATGCACTTTTGCCTGAGAAAGGACTTGTTGTACCAGGTGATGTTATCATTGGTGCTGATTCACATACTTGTACACACGGTGCGCTTGGAGCTTTTTCAACAGGCATGGGCTCAACAGACCTTGCGTTTGCTATGATCACAGGAGAAAACTGGTTTAAAGTTCCAGAGTCCATCAAAGTTGTTTTCACCGGTAAACCAAAACAACATGTGTATGGAAAAGACCTCATCCTCGAAGTCATCCGCATTTTAGGAGTAGATGGCGCCTTGTATCGTACCTTAGAATTTACAGGTGACACCATTAGCTATCTTAGCATGGATGATCGCTTCTCACTCTGCAATATGGCAATTGAAGCGGGTGCGAAAAGTGGTATTGTTGCTGTTGATGAAACAACCAAAGCATTTTTAAACGATAAAAACCTTGCACGTGAGCCAAAATTCTTCTACTCAGATGATGATGCTACGTATGTTCAAGTCTTAAATATTGATGTTGCCAATCTTGATCCTGTGATTGCGTATCCATTTTTACCATCCAATGGCAAGTCTATTAATCAAGCCGTTAAAGATGATTTGAGCATCGATCAAGTCTTTATCGGTAGTTGTACCAATGGCCGCTTAGAAGATCTTCGCATTGCAGCAAGCATCTTAAAGGGTCGCAAAGTGGCACGCAAAACACGTCTTATCATCACTCCTGCAACGCAGAAAATTTCATTGCAAGCACAAAAAGAGGGCTTAGTTGACATCTTCGTTGAAGCAGGCGCTGTCTTTAGTAACCCAACCTGTGGTGCATGTTTGGGTGGTTATATGGGAATTTTAGGCGAAGGTGAGCGTTGTGTTTCGACAACAAACCGTAACTTCGTAGGACGCATGGGTGCAAGAACCAGTGAAATCTATCTTGCAAACTCTGCTGTAGCAGCCGCTAGTGCTGTTATGGGTAAAATCACTGATCCAAGAACGCTCTAATGCCTTTTATCCCACTGCCTTTAGTCATCATTGCTGGTGGGAAAAGTTCACGCATGGGAAGTGACAAAGCATTGCTTCCCTTTGGTGAGTTTAAAACGCTCACTGAATTTCAACTTCACAGACTTAGTCCCTATTTTTCAAGCATTCATGTGAGCAGTAAAAGTAAAGACAAATTTGACTTTGATGCCTCATTTATTGAAGACAGTACCCAATACAGTGAGCATTCACCTTTAGTTGCACTACTTTCTATTTTAGAGCATTTTAAAACACCTGTCTGTGTTCTTAGCGTGGACACCCCATTTGTGACACCTGAAATTTTTGAAAAGCTTTATGCAAACTTTGAAGAAGGAGATGATGCGATTATCGCAACGTCACCGTGTTCATCGCACCAACTATGTGCTATTTATACGCCTTCTATTGCAGAGACCATTCGTACACAACTCTCCAAAAATGAACATAAAATCCGTTTAGTACTTGATCTAAGCCGTACAAAACAAATTGCATTTGAAAAAGATGCGCCTTTCTTAAACCTCAATCACCCACATGAATATGAAAAAGCACAGGAGCTTTTATGATCGATGCACTGACCCAAGTCTCTTCGCACAACGCTTTTGAAGAAAAGCTACTTACCTGCAAAAGCCCTAAGCTTTTCCTTGTCGATATTAAACAATTTAAGCATATCAATCTTGAATACGGCGATGAAGGCGGAAACTTTGTGCTATGCGCCTTTTCAATGACACTTCAAAGCTTCGCAAGAGCTAATGAAATGGAGCTTTTTCGTATCCAAGATGATAAATTTGCTCTTTTAATGGACACTCCCTTTGAACTCTCTAAAATGGAGCGTATCATCTTCGCACTCTGCGATGCTATTGAGCGTCTAAGCTATGCGTATCACAACAGAGATATTAATGTCGAAGTACACATTGGAATCAGCTTTGATCACTTTGAACCCTTAGAAAAAGCGCAAAAAGCCCTTTTGGTGGCAAAAGCAGAAAACCAACCCTTTGTTACCTACTCAGAGTTTGCCAATATGTTGATGGGTGAAAACGAAGAAGCCATAGAAGCGATGATGAAAAGCGCCATCGAAAGTGGACAAATCGTTCTTCACTTTCAATCCATTGTCGATCAAAAAGAGCAACCGTTTTACTATGAAGCACTGTTGCGTTTAGCGTATCATCAAACGCTTCAATCACCAAAGCTCTTTTTGAAAATAGCGAAAGAACGCCATTTTTATGACACACTTTTTGAAAGCATCGCGAGCAAAGTTGCCGAAGTTTCTTCTCAAACAGGCTTTCGTCTTGCACTCAATCTCACCTCAGAAGATCTGCTCAACCCTCAACATGTTGCTTTTTTAAAGGGCTGTTTTGCAGGAAAAAATATCGTTTTAGAAATTTACTGCGAAAAAAGCACATCACCTGAAATGCTAAAAGATGCCATTAAAGAGCTGAAAAAAGAGGGGGTTTTAATTGCACTTGATAACGTCAAAACCCTAGAGCTTATCACTGCATTTGATGAGGGAATGATTGACATTGTCAAAGTCCATGGAGATCTTATCCGTAACTTGGCACTCGATGAGATAGCGCAGCACACCTGCCAAAAAATAGTCGCGTTAGCGCAGCAGAGAAACATTCGTTGTGTAGCCACACAACTCAATTCAAAGACGATTGTAGAGGCTGCTCGCAACCTTGATTTTGATCTTTTTCAAGGCTATATCTTCGAGCAACCTCATACGTTAAATTAATGAAACTCTATTGATCCTGTGCGTAAATAAGGACTTCTTCAATTTTAGAGAACTCAACCACTTGAAGCCCTTTGTGATCTTTCATAAACGTTTGCGCACTTTTAAACGTCTTGAAAGGGATAAATTCTTTGCCCATAGGACCGTACACATCGCTTCCTACCACATAAAACGCCTTTTTACCATCAATCGCTTCACCGGTATAATAATCACTGACCAAAATGGTAAGCTCTGAGTCTTTGTGTTTGGTGTAATTGCCCCATTTTGCAGGATCTTTATAAAACTTCAACATATCTTTCACGCCATCAAAGGCATGGCTCACTTGTTTCCCATTTTCAGCATAATTCATACGTGCTGCCCATTTAGGGTATTTGTAAACAAACATACCACATACTGGACATTTTTCATTTTTTTCTACATGAATGGTTGTTTTATGATCACTATCATGTGCTTCTAAACGCACAATCTCCCACAAATAAAGTCCAACCGCTTGTAGCTCTTGCTCATTCACTTCACCACATACGTGTGTTTTTTTCAAACTCACTTTAAGTTCTGCAATGGTGTTAAAATCATGCAAATGAATCTTCTCTTTTTGACATTTTGCATTGTAAATTTTTTCACCCATAGGGTACATGCCCTTTTGCTTTTTCTTAATAAACTCATCCACATCATCCGCTAAAGAGGCTTTTGCTTTGGCAAAAGTCGCATCAAAATTCATCACTTCACCACCATTTTCAGCTGCAAACGCTTTCGCATCCGCTTCATTGGCAAATGCGAGTTTACTTACCATACTCATGGTTCCAGGCACTTTTGATCCTACCACATAAAATGCACTTTTGGCATCAATCAATTTTTCGCTTTTCACATCTGTAACAACCACTTGTTTTACATTGGATTCAATAGACTGCCAATCCGCAGCAAGACAGCGAATAGAACAGTACTGTTTCGCGGTACCATCTTTTAAAATCACACCATGCGAAGTTTTATAGTACTGCTTTAAACTCATACCACAAATAGGGCAATACGCCTTCTCGTCCCCTTTTTGAATGAGCTCTGGCTCACCCGTTGCCATTTTATTGAACTCTTCTGCGTGCAATCCCAATACTAAAAATAGTGAGAAAACAACCGCCCATAGGCTTTTTTGCATACTTTGCTCCTTCTTGGAAAATATCGTTGAGTTTATTCCCAAAGTGTTAAATTAGTGTTAAATATAACACAAATTTAACACAAGGAGATATCATCTTTTTAGCACACAGATGCGCTATAATGTCCAAAAATTAAGGAGAAAAGATGATTAAACACATTGTTTTTTTTAAACTACCTGATAATTCTGAAGCAAATAAGCAAGCAGTAAAAGATCGCATTATGAGTATGCAAGGCAAGCTTGATTTTGTGAAACATCTTGAAGTAGGCATCAATTTTTGCACCGAAGAGAGAGCCTTTGATGTTGCCCTCATCAGTGATTTTGAGACCAAAGAGGATTTGCAGACCTATGCAACGCACCCTATTCATGTTGAAGTGGTTAACTTCATTAAATCACTGAATGCTGTCTCTAAAGTGGTTGATTACGAGTACTAAGCTTCTCCCATAGGCTTTTAAAAAAAGGAAGTGCCGAGATAACAGACCCTAGGACGATCAGCGAACATGCAATCCATATTGTACTGCTTGGAGCTGTTCGTCCAAAGAGAACGAGCATGAGCGTAGATAGAAGTGGTGTGATGTAAGAGAGTGAGCCGATCAGTTTAATATCTCCTTGCTTCATTCCATAATCCCATACAAAAAATGCAACCCCCACAGGTCCAAGACCTAAGCCAAGTGCAGCTAAAAACTCTTGCGTTGTTGGTACATGTGTCTGTTCAAACGCCAAATGAGCACACAGTGAAAGCAAGGCACTTACACCACAAAATCCCCCAACAGAAAGTGTAGGAACCGACCCAAAATAGCGTGAAAGCACTGAATAACTACTCCAAATAAACGCACAAATCAGCGCATAAAGATAACCTTGTGTATATTGAGATGAAAAGGCAATTTCTTTACCAAAGCCCAATAAAACAAAAGCTCCCAAAAAACCTAAAATTGCACCAATACTATGATACCAATGCAATTTTTCATTAGGTAAAAAAGCACTGAGTACTACAATAAGGAGCGGCCAAAGATAATTAATCAAATTGGCTTCTAACGCAGGCGCACTTTTAAGCGCTAAAAAGTAGAAAAAATGGTACCCAAAAAGACCATAAATACCCACAGCCCATACTTTCCATGGTAACCTAAGATGAACCAAAACACCTTTACCTTCTTTGATCCACAAACCAAGTCCTATGACAAAAGCCATACTAAATGCCATACATGTAAGCTGAAAAGGAGGAATAGCAGAGGTAAAAACCGTAAAAAGTGCCAATGTTGACCACACTAAAATAGCGACAACGCCTGCAATGTTTCCTTTTTGTACATGATTCATGATTTATATCCATTTAGATTTCGTTATAATTTCATCTTTTGAAAGGTAAAGCGTGAAAAAATTATTATTGTGTGCTATTCTAGCACAAATTCCTCTCTCACTTTTCGCCATTGATGTCAATGATCTTGAGACAAAAGCAACACATGGCGATGCCAAATCAGCGTATGAATTGGCAAAATACTACGACGCACAAAACGATACGGAACGTTCATTAGTCTGGTATAAACATGCAGCGATTTTGAGTTTTGAAAAGCAAGCACCTCAAAGTAAAGCATTGGAAACAAGCCTTGCACAACAACTTCAAAAAATTGAGCGAACAGAGTCTGTTTATGGCTCTTTTTTAACATCGTATGACGATGATGAAGAGACCAAAAGTTCTGTACTTCAAATGGTTTCTAAAACATTTGATATTGCTCCTTATAAGATGAACTACCTCTTACCCTACACCTATGACAATGTCAAACATGAGGGTAGAGAACATCAAGAAACAAAATTTCAAGTCAGTTTCCAAAAAGGTTTGACCGACAATCTTTTAGGCTTACATGAAAGCTTTGTTGTAGCATACACTCAAACTTCATGGTGGCAAACGGCAGCGGATTCTGCACCGTTTCGTGAGACAAATTACCAACCAGAGTTTTTTATGATTATGCCACATTGGGACACCGATAGCTTCATTAAAGCCTATCAGTTCGGTATTGTGCATCAATCGAATGGACAAGATACACCAAAATCACGCTCGTGGAACAGAGTCTATGCCAAAGCCTTTTTCCAAGCAGGTGGACTGGTTATTTCACCTCGCGTGTGGTACCGCATCCCTGAAAGTGAATCAAACGATGATAATCCTAATATTGATGATTACCTAGGATATGGTGATTTGGAGCTGATGTATCCATGGAAACAGCAAAACTTTAGACTCTTGGTTCGCAATAATATGCACGCAGACAATAACCGAGGAGCTGTCCAATTTGATTGGACATTTCCTCTGTGGGAGCAAAATTTATTTGGATATATTCAACTGTACAGTGGCTATGCAGAGAGTCTTATTGATTATGATAAACGAACGGATCGTATTGGTATAGGATTTGCGCTTTCACGCTAAAAAAGAAGAGAAACTCCACCTTTAAAAGGTGGAGTTTTTTGAAAACGTCTTAGTTGAAATCTCTTGGAGATCTTCTTGGACGCTCTTCACGAGGTCTAGCTTCATTAACTTTTAAAGTTCTTCCACCAATCTCTTTTTCATTTGTCGCTTCAATTGCAGCTTTTGCTTCTGAATCATTTGGCATTTCAACAAAACCGAAACCTTTTGATCTTCCAGTCTCTCTATCACTGATGATTCTTGCACTTGATACTTCACCATACGCCGAGAACATCTCTTTAAGTTGATCTCCCGTCATCTCATACTTTACATTGCCCACGTAAATATTCATTTACCGTACTCCTCATTTTTGGATCACTCACGCTACCTTTTGCCCGTAACTTTCGCTAACCTTAAGATAACATTGAACGACTTTACAAAATCATTGTAGCATAAAATCAAGATTTCTAAGCAGAGAGACGCTTGTTTTTCCCAACAATGAGAAAAAATGACACACTCTTATCACGCACTCTCTTAAGAGAAATGGTGTTATAATAGTTATAAAAATAAAGAGGGGCAGATGAAACTAACCCATTTGGATGAAAAAGATCGACCTAAGATGGTTGATGTCAGCGATAAAGATGAAAGTTTTAGGGTTGCCGTAGCAAGCGGCATTATCACCATGAGCCACGTCGCATTTGATATGATTATTTCACAACAAACTAAAAAAGGGCCTGTTCTTCAAACGGCTGTAATTGCTGCCATTCTTGGAACAAAACGCACGAGTGATCTTATCCCTATGTGTCACCCTTTGATGCTCACTTCAGTCAATTGTGATGTTGAAGAGCTTCCTTCCCTTCCTGGTTTTAAATTAACTGTTACCGCTAAACTCAAAGGACAGACAGGTGTCGAGATGGAAGCGCTTACAGGAGTAAGCATTGGTCTTTTAACCATTTACGATATGTCAAAAGCCATTGATAAGTCCATGGTTATTAGTAACATTCAACTTGAATCCAAAAGTGGAGGAAAAAGTGGAAACTACACCCGAACTCCAGCTTGATTACCCTTGCCATTGGGAATACAAACTAGTCCTTAGCAGTGAACACAATGTAGTAAGCATTGTTGAAGAAGTACTCCAAGAGCGTATTTGTGAAGTCCGTAAATCTCAAAATAGCACAAAAGGAAATTACGCAAGTTATACGCTGAGTGTACTTGTCCACAATGCCGATGATCGTAAAATGCTTTTTCATATGCTTAAAGCACACCAACATATAAAATTCGTACTGTAAGAGAGGTCAACATGGAATCAACGTACACCATTTTTTTAGCTACACTCAAAGAGAAAAAAGAACACTCGGAGCTTTTCAAGCTAATTAGCGAGCTTACATTTGAGCTTTCTCGCAAAAAAATTCAACGTCTTAAAGATGAGAATAACATCCATAACCGTATCGGTGAACTCTTTGAGCTTTACTGCAAAGCACTCCATGACGAAGGGCTTAAATCTCCTCGTGCGATTAGCGCCGTCATTGATGGTCTCTTAAAAGCTACCAGCTCGGATAAAGAAGCGTTTTTATATAGAACGATTTATGAGAAAGAGCAACTCGAAAAGAGTATTTTTGCACAAAAACAGCAGATACGCTCAACCATTTCAGAAACATTTAGTGTTCTTGAGGCTCACATTTCAGCGATGCAGCCTGAAACAAAAGAGAGCGCTTTAACGGCTCTTCACGATGCAAAACTTCGTGGTATTGAGATGCTAGGAATTCTTAGAGAAACAACTCAAGAAGCGCTGCTCACCACATTAGAAAAAGGCAGTGATATTGCCGATACCATTCATGAAATCACTAAAAATCTAAGCTTTCAAACCATTTCAGAGGGTGATCTTACCAAACAACGTATCATTGATATCTCAAATACCATCATCTCTGCAAGCGTGGATATTGCCGATGAAGATTTAGGACATGCTAAAGAGATACTTGAAGGATCAATCAATGGTGTCAAAGAAGGTATCACCAAAGCGATTGATAAATTTAAAAATGATCTCAAATATGCCCCAACAGAGGCTATGGAAGGGCTTTTAGAGACTGATCTTACAGAACTTCGCAAAGAACTCTTACGCATGGACGAACAATTCATCACTCTTTTAGAAGTGCTTGCATCACAAAGTGAAGGTATTTCTGCAAGTATTATCAGAGAGATGATTAAAGAGATGAACAGTTCAGCGGCAAAAATTATGCGTGCAGCAAATGATGCTAAAGAAGTTATTGGTGAGCGCATTGAGCAACTCAAAGCAGAAGCATCTGTTTTTGAGAAAACATTTAAAGACAAAGCAGAGAAAAAACTTGAATCACTCAAAAAAGATGTGAATGAACTTGAGAAAAAAGCATCTGCAAAAGTAGAATCACTCAAACAGTTTGAGTTTGAAAGCGATAAAGCAAAACATGTCGCACAAGAAGCCAAAAAACTAGGATTTCGTGCGTGGGAAGTTGCAAAACATGTGATGGATGGTGCCGTTAAAGGGGCGAAAGAAGCCATGAAAAAAGAGGAGAAATAATCCTCTATTTACAGGTAAGAATTTTTTCTTACCTGTAAAAAACTACTTATTGCGCTTTGGGCGCTGTAAAGACAATCGCTAAAATTTCATCGTTTGTTTTACCATTTGCTTTGGCAATTTCGGTAACCGATTGCTTACTTGACGCTATAATCTGCTTATCTGCTAAGACTTTGACCATCATTTCATCATCCAAATCCACAAATGCCGCTACTTTAGAAAGAGGTGCACTCATCATCGTTCCAATAATTTTCCCTTTTGGATTGACACCTTTTTCTTGAGGACTCACCAATGGAGGAACAACAAACGCTAAAATAACAAGAAATCCAAAAAAGATGGAAAATAGGGTTGAGCGTTTTTTAAAATAGGAGAGAAAACCACTCCAATTTTTAAGCAAGTGCAGACAGGAAATCGCAACAAACGCAAAACCTAACCAGATGTGAAGTGTTTCACTGGAGAGGACGCGAATTTTAAAATACATCATCACGCCTGTAATAGAGACAATGGCAAACATAACGGTTAAAAAGGCACTTAATACATTTCTAGGGATAACATTCATCTATAACTCCTTCGTTTTCGGATGAAATTATAGATGCCTTATGTTAATCCTTTGTTAATTACTCAATCCCTTGTGAGTGCATAAACATCACTTTATCAGCAACCAACTTAACCTTAATGTACTGTTTTTCATCACCCCACGTACAATCACTCATGCCCGCCAGAGAGTCACATTTGGTCGCTTTTCCTAAAATATCGGTTACTTGAGTGTAACTCATGCCTACTTGAATCTTGTCATAATTTGCTTTGCTTACTTTAGAACACCCTGCTATAAAAAGCACTACTAAGGCTATCACAATATATCGCATGCACACTCCTTCAATCGATCTTAGCAATAGACTAGCATATTTTTTCTTTTTAGTGGCTTTGCGAAGCTAAAACAAACATTTCAGCATGTTCCCTTTCAAAATCCATACACCGCTCGCATACTTTTTCACCACCTTTGTAAGAAAAGGCACATTTGCAGGTGTGACACACTTGCAAATCATGGCTGAGTAACACCTGTGCTCTATCGTAAGCGAAGTCAATCACATCAACCTCTTTTTCGATAGTTTTTATCGCATCTTTGTGGCAAATATTCTCACAGATATTGCATCCAATGCACTTACCCACTTGAAAGAGTATATCGCTCTGTTCCATATTGTAGCTTAGGGCATGGGTAGGACAAAATTGCACACACTCCTTGCAGTTATCACACGATTGTAAAATTACTTTGGGATATAAAAAAGAGAAATTTTCTACTCTCGTACTTTCAGAAACTGTTTTTTTAAGTGCTTTTTTGAGATGAATTAAAGGTGCTTTGGGGAAATCTGGAGAAGTTGTTTGCGTAGGTGTAACGAGGCGTTTAAAAAAAGCTCTTCGTGAAAGTTCTTGTGGTTTATGTGTCACTATGCTGATACGCTCATTCCTATTGAGTGCCGCAACAAAGGCATTTGCTTCTTCTATGCGTTTACGAATACTCTGTTCTAGCACGCCTGCGTGATTATGCTGACACGAAGCGCATTCTAAAAGGCTACAGCTAAAATGTTTTCCTGCCAATAAAAGTGCACACCATTCATCAACACTTAGTGCTCCTAAACAGGGCATTTCACCTTGACAGCTTAACGTTACATTACCCTCTTTTGCGATAGACTCAAAAACGTTTTCGATTGAAAAACCATACAACGAAAGTGCTTTCGTAGGACATGCGCCCATACATGCACCACACTGGGTACATACAGCAGACAAGCGTAGTTTTCCTTGTTCAAAAACAAACGCATTTTCACTGCAGTGTGTGAGACACTCTTCACATTCATTTTTAGCATACTCATTGCGTAAGCAACTCAAACGATCCAGTGCAAATGCCCCAGTACGGTCGATGTAAAGTGTTCTATCTAACATAATCCCTCGTAATCTGCGATGATATACTCTGCACCCAATGTACACAGCCCCCTATAAAAGGGCGTTTGTGCCATTTCTGCCATGCTTAAAAGATACATAGGAGCCCACTGTAAAAGGTGCTTTTGCAAAAATGCTCTTTGGGCATCTACCTCTTTTTTTAAAATCAAATTTTGCATAAAAGCGCACTCGAAGCTGATATGATCAGGTGCTAAGAGCTCAGACTTTGCAAGATTAAGCTCATACCCGTGCTCAAAATAAAACTGCATGACAGGATTTTGAAGCCCCACCAATACCTCATCTTTATCATCCACGATAGAAGATTCAATAGGAAGTGAGTGCATCAAAAAAAGCGAATTGTAGTCAACATTCAGTGCTTCTTCAAGCTCATGAGCAGGAGTGGTTTCAAACCACCCCTTTTCATCATCCATTACAAGCTCCAAAATTGCTTTGTCATCTTTTAGCTCATGGATAAGCTTTTCATCCAAAGAGTTTGCAAACATTTTCGATAAAAATGCGTACATTCTGGCGCGACTTTTTGCATCCACTATAAACATCCCTTAAAGAAGCTTTTTTGAGGTGGAGGAGGCGCTTTAAAGCCACTAGCGATGATGGTGTCGCCTTTTAGTTCACCCATAATCGTCACCTCATTCATATTCATAGGTTCGTCGAGTTTATAGCGCGGAATAGCCCTGTAATCAATTGCATAGATTTTTTGCTCATTGTGAACAAAAAGCACCAGCTCATCGGTTAGCGCATCGCCAAACTCCCAGTTTTTAAAACATTCTCCACTACCACACACAAAACTCTCCAAACGACAGTCTGAAAAGTAACCATTTTGCGCGCACCATTTACTGGTTAAAAACCCTTTTTTTTCGATGCTATCGGCACATAACCCAACCGCCAAAAGCGCTATTAAAAGTGCTATCTTTTTCATTTCTCTACCTCCACTTTGAGGGTTTTCATAAAGGCGATCAGATCATTCACGCTTTTCTCATCCAAATGCGCAAACGGTGGCATCGTTGATGTGCGCATCCCCTTGTCATCACTGGTGTACCACAAAAAGTTTTTATGTGCATTGACATTATACCCTGCCACAACAACAGCACTTGGCTCCATAATGGACTCTTTGAGGTAACTTGCATTGGCGTATCCACCGATATTGGAGAGGTTTGGCGCCATGTATTTTGGAGCATTTTTAAGCGCTTTGTACTGATGGCACGCTGAACAATTTTCCATCATCAGTTTTTCACCATTACTCGCATCGCCTTTGATTTCATCCAAAAGAGCTAATTTGGCATTGGCATCCAGATTCACTCCTACCCAAGAGCTCAAGAGTTTTGCGCCATCGCGGTTTTTCTTCTCGCCATCCCAAAGTGCAAAAGCAACAGGAAAAGCTCCCTGAAGGCTTAGGTGTTCACTTTTAAGCGGTCGTACCAAAAGCGCACTCCAGATACCTTTATCGTATTTCATCTCCATCACGGCAGGCTCAGAGTTGTCTCGAATCTGTGTCATCGAGCGAAAACCCTCAGAGATAAAACTGCGTTGATAATCACCATTGCCCTGCTTTGCCACCTCATTTTTATACGAAGCTAGCTCTTTTGAAAAGGCGTTTTGATTCGATGTGTTCACTTGATGGTAAACATCGCCGCCATTATTGGGCTCAAAAACGACACCCGTTGCTTTTTGTAGATGTACGATAACCGCTCTTCCCTCACTCCCCATTCCAATATAAGGGAGTTTGTCATTAACCGTTGAAAACTGTACTGCAAAACCATCGCCATACGCGGTTGTGCTGTCGCTCATTTGAAGGCTTTTAGTGGCATCTTTCCATTGAAGTAAAAATGCTACCGACTTACCATCGCTGAGCATTTTGACCTGTAGAACTTTGGCAAGATTTGCTTCATTAGCCTTTATCAGCTCTTCATCATTCATCTCTATGGTCGTTTGAGGGTACACCTCAACGCGTTCCGCTTTTGCTTTTTGCCAAAGAGGAGATGAAAAACTCACTTTACTGAGATCTTCTTTAACATGTACCGCGCTTAAATTTTGTGCCATTGCACTATTGAGTCCTAGAAGACTGGCACAGAGGAGAATCATTTTTAATGTTTTCATGCGTTTGCTCCCTTTGTGAAAAACTTCATTTTAGAGGTATATTTACCACTAAGATAGCGTTCATCCACTGGCTTTATAGCTGGCATTCCTTTGGACTTGGCATACTCAGCATAATAATTACCATCGAGCCTAAACATCTCTTCATGTTTATACGCAATAAGCAAGTCCATGAGTTCACTCTCGCCTGTCTCTTTACGCTTTTTCATCTCTGCTTTGAGTGTCCTAGCTGCTTCATGCACCTCTTTGCCAAAAAGTCTCTCTAAAACTTCAGGAGGAATACGGGTACTTCCCTCGATGATTTTACCATGAGCATCAAACTTCGGCGGTGCTTCCGTTGGCGGAACGTAGTAAACGTTTGATTCAGTGCCATAATCAGGGCGCAAAGGCAGTGCCACTTTAAACTTCTTCACCAGTTTATACACTTGTCCCTCTTCATCATCTAAAAAGCCAACAAAACGGATGCGTCCAACACATTGTTGCGCGCACGCAGGTGGTAAGCCCTTTTCAATACGTGGAAAACACAAAATGCACTTCTCACTTTTAGAAATACGTGGGTTGAAGTAGATTTTTTTGTACGGACACCCTGCGATACAGTAGCGATACCCTTGGCAACGATCCAAGTCCACTAATACAACGCCATCTTGATCACGCTTGAAGATAGCATCTCTTGGACAGGCACTAAGACATCCAGGGTTAGAGCAATGGTTACAAATACGGGGAATGTAAAAGAAGTAGTTATCATTTGGAAAATCTCCAGCACCTTCATCTTCATCCCAGTTAGGTCCCCATTTTGGGTCTATATGTGGCTTGAACTCTGCCCCACTCGCAAGTTCATCATGGTTATAATCCCAAGGCACACCATACTCACCTTGCAAGCTTGGTACAACGCCCGCTTTTAGATCTCCTGCCTCATCAAACCCGCCACCGAGTTCTTGCCATTTTTTAGGGTAGCCTTCACCTGGGTAGGTCTCCACATTGTTCCAGTACATGTATTCACGCCCATTGCGGTTTGTCCATTGTGTTTTGCAAGAAACGGTACAGGTCTGACAGCCAATACATTTATTTAAATCCATTACCATGGCTAATTGACGTTGCGACATGACCTACCCCCTTGCCTTTTCAAAATTAACCGCCCCATCATAGGCGTATTGATTACCATCCCAAAGTCCTCCAAATTTCAAATGCCCCCAGCCATCTGCCATTTCCAAAAGATTAAGTGCTGTTGGAACCACTTCATTGTGTCCTTTTTTATGTTTATACATATAAGGCTCCCAACCATGCTCCAATACAAGCCCATCAGGTGGACAGGAAGAGCTTAGTTTTGCCATAGCGTAAAACTCGCCCAAAGCGTTATAAACACGTATCTGCTCGCCATCTTTCACCCCTTTAAGCTTTGCTACTTCGCGGTTTACCTGAATGGCAGGAACACCACGCTGTAAACGAAGTAAGGTACGGCTTGTTTTGTAGTTGGAGTGAATACTCCATCTTGCATGTGGTGTCATCATAACAAATGGATGCGCTTTGGTGTCAGGGCGAATGCCTTGCATGCCTGTGTTGGTTTGAGCACCCATTTTGATATACATGTCATGGTCAACATAAAACGTTTGGCGACCGCTTAGTGTTTCTAAGCGCTGAAACTTAAAGAGATGATCTTCATTGGAATTAAACGGCCTATCGGCGTACAATGGCGAACTTTTAGCTGCTTTTTCATTGAGCTGTAAAAAGCCTCCTGTTTTGTACATCTTCTCAATCGTCCACGGCTCATACTGCACACAGTTCGCAAGAGCAGCTTCCACCGCTTGTTTGTCTGTGCCTAAAAGTGGTTCCATTTCAGAACGGCTCTCTTCATCGCTGTTCGTAAACTCTTGATGCACAATGCTTAGGTCATGGAAGCCCTCTTTGGCATAGCGCTTGTCATCTTTGACTTTGGCTTTTTCTTTATTCTCAGGCTTATTGGCGATTGCTTCAAGCTTTTTGGTAATGAGCGAGAACATACTCCATTCATCCATCGCTTCACCTACAGGCTTGAGATTTTTTGCGGGTTGCGCTAAGTTGGTAAATCGGTGATACCCAGGGCTTGAGCGTATATCCCACACCTCATAGTGGCTTTTAGCTGGCAGCAAGATGTCGGCAAAGACAGCTGCTTCACTCATACGGGTATCGACATAGGCAAAATATTTGGTTTTTTTCAAAAAGGCTTCTTTGTAGTCACTCCCTTTGTTACGTCTAAACTTCGCGTCTGCAACGATGAGTGCAATTTCTGGCGTCCAGTGTGGTTTTACCCCTTTTTCTTTACCATCTTTACCTTTTTCAAGAAGCAATGAAACAACCTTCATATACTCCTCTTTGCTCATCCCATTTTGCGCTCTACGCACATCAGCATCACTAAAATACTTCTCAAACGTTTTCATACCATCGCCCAAGATAAATTCACCCACAAAGCCTGAGCCAAAACGTGCGGTGTATTTGCCTGCAAAGCCACTGAGTGCCTCAAGTCCGCTGAGTTGGAACTCATTTTCGGTATTGAGCCCACCATACGGTCCCATACGTCCTGTTAAACCACAGATAGAAGCGATGTTCCATATAGACAGCATTCCATTGAAGTATTTGTTCAAACTAAAGCCTGTGGTAATCTCCACTACTTTAGGCAAAGCTATGTCACGTGCAAGCTGGCGTACCGTGTCAGGATGAACACCCGTATCTTTTTGAGTAGATTCAGGGCTAAAGCGTGCAGTGCTTTTCTTTAACATCTCAAAAACAGTAGTTACTTTCACTTTTTCACCACTTAAAAGCGTTACTTCAAATTCGCCTTCCAAGAGTGGTTCAATGCCAAAGTCACTGAGACGCAGTGTTTTATGTTCACTGCCTTCGCTTCCAGGCATCACTGCTGGTGCATTCGTTTTAGCGTTCCATGCGAAAAATTGCTCATCAAAACTGTGATGCTCTTTCTCATCTTTTGCTTTTTCCATCTCCGAGCGTCGCAGTAGTTTCTTGGTGTCAACTCTCACTAAAAACGGAAGGTCGGTATAGGTTTTTGCAAAAGCGGGTTTATACATCTTTGCATTTAAAATCTCATAGATAACGCTCATCGCAAGAATGTTGTCGCTTCCTGCTTTGATCGGTATCCACAAATCTGCCGCACGTGCACTTGCATTAAACTCAGGGGTAATAACGATGATCTTCGCCCCATTGTATTTGCCTTCCCACACAAAGTGCGCATCAGGAATACGTGAAACGGAAGGATTGCCACCCCAAAAGACGGCAGTGTTTACCGTGTACATAAAGTCGTACGTACAGCCGAGGTTTCCCTCACCATAGGCAATCGCCGCACCACTGAACATATCGCCAAGGTAAGACGCTGGGTAAATTCTCACCGCACCAAGTTGTGTTGAAAGTCTAAGGGGACCGCCTCGTCTGCCTTCGGTTAAAAGCCCCGTTCCTGCATGTACCATTAACTTCTCAGGCCCTTTTTTAGGGTCTGTCATAACATCCCAAATCTTTTGTGCGACTTCATTGGAAGCTTCATCCCAACTGATGCGCTTCCATTTTCCCTCGCCTCTTTTGCCCATGCGTTTCATCGGATAGAGCAATCGGTCTTTTTCATACATAATCTGGGAGTGTTGCACACCTTTGTTGCACCCTCGCGGATTAAAATCGGGCACTTTCGCGTTGATGGATGGGTAACGTGAAGATTGGTTTTCTCTCGTTACCACTCCGTTATTGGACCAAATTTCCCACGAGCAGTTGCCTTGGCAATTCACACAGTGGTATGCAAAACCATGCTCCTCTTTTTTACCATAGGTAAAGCCAAACTCATTGCGGTACATCTCTTCGCTATAGCTGGTATTAGGGTAGTTCTCTTTTGCATTTTCGATTTTAGTAACACCTGTTTTTGCAAACGCATACCCCTCTCCTGCGATCATCGCTGCGGTTGCGCTGGAGATTTTTAAAAAGTCTCTTCTCTTTAGCATCCTTCTCTCCTCTATCTTCGTATCGGTAAATTCATATCATTTGCCCACTCATCCCAACTACCTGTATATACTTTTACATTGGGATAGCCTAAAAGCTCTAGTGCTGTGATGATGTGTGAGCTTCTTCCTGCACCCACATGGCAATACGCATAAATGGTTTTATCTTTGGTGATGCCATTTTGTTCAAACACAGCTTGCATTTTTTCCAACTCCTTAAAGGAGAGCTTTTTATCCATATCTGTCACATTTTTCCACTCAATGAACGTTGCCCCTGGTATATGCCCACCACGCGCTACATTGTCCATTTTACGCTCGCCCATAATCTCTTCAAAACCACGTGCATCAATGATTGCATAAGAAGATTTTTGTCCCTTTTGTATCAAATCTTCCACCGCTTTGCGCAGTTCATCTTTACCCGCAATATAGTTGTAATTCACTTTACTTAGATCAATGCTATACTGCTTTGGAGTCACTTTACCCTCAGCACCTTTTTGCACAATGAGCTTTTTCTCTTGCTCTTTCATCTGTGATGTTAGCTTTTCAACTAAAGCTTTGTCATCTTTCGCTTCTTTGATTTGTACCTTGATGCCATCATAGATTTTTTGCTCAGGGTCAGCCGCCATCATTGCCGCGCGTCCACCATTCAGAATTTTCACTTTCTCATGTCCAAAGCTCTTAAAAAAGGCATAAACACCTGTGGCATTGGGTCCTTTAAAGTCATCATAGGCAATCACCAAGGTATTATTATCGATTCCTTTACTGCCGATGTAATGCTCAGCTTCTTCTTTACACATAAAAAGTGGCGCACATTCCATTTTGCCCGTAATATTTGAATGATGTAAATGATGCGCATACATCTCAACGGAGCCCTTAATGTGCCCTGTCGCGTAAATGTCTTCATCATCACCCGTAACGAACATTACTTTCTCTTGCCCAATGAGCTTCATCGCATCTTCTGCTGATATCAATATGTCACTTGATGTAGCAAAGAGTGTTGATGCACCAATAAAGCTTAAGAGAATACCTCTTAACCATCCCATAAAAACTCCTTTTTGTAGCATTTTTACACAATAATAAAGGCAAAAATAACCAGCAATAAAATAATTTTCAACATTTCATGCTCTAAAAGTCTGAAGATTGCTGAATTGTTACTTTATATCCTAGTTATTTACTCGATTTTAGTCTGCATTTACTTAACGCGTTGTAAAATAATTTAAGTAGGATTAATTTGTTACATAAATATAACTTAACTAAAGGATAGTCATGCAACCAGATAAAGAGCCCTTCTATGCGGAGAAATATCTACTTTCAATGTGGCAATGCGGATGCTATATAAATACACAAAATATTATAGATATGGGTTCATCACTCGGTCTTGAACTTTCTTTTAAAAAACGCTCTTCCCTTTTGCAAGCACTGCTTTTATATGTTAAGGAATTACACAAAGAACAGCAATTTCTCTCTTTGATATCTGATCTTTTAGACCATAAAGTACAAACACTACATCACCATGTGATGTCTTACCCTAAAACAGCGCTTTTTATGCAGCCTTATATTGCTAAAATAGAAAAAACAAAATACCTTTTAAACCGAGAATTTGCGCTATCTACAAAGGATGAAAATGAATAAAACAAAAATACCTTATGGCTCAACACACAAACCCAACAACAGAGCACCGTATGCTAAAAAAGTTATTGCTATCAGTAGTGGCAAAGGAGGTGTTGGTAAAAGTACCGTCGCTGCAAATCTTGCCGTAGGATTAGCGCAAATGGGGTTACAGGTAGGGCTTTTGGATGCCGATATTTACGGACCTAGCATTCCAAGGCTTTTAGGAGTAGAAACAGAAAAATTGCGTTGGAATGATGACAATAAAATGATTCCGAGCGAAAATTTTGGTATTAAAGTCATGAGTGTAGGACTTACAACACCCCAAAGTGACACACCATTGGTGTGGAGAAGCTCAGTAGCTGTAAGTGCATTGATGCAATTTTTAGAAGATGTAGCATGGGGAAAGTTGGATGTTCTTATCATCGATATGCCTCCAGGAACAGGCGATGTGCAACTGACGATGGCACAAGAACTTCCTCTGTGTGGTGTTGTGCTTGTCACCACACCGCAAATACTCTCCACCGATGATGTGAGTCGTGCCATTGTGATGTTTCAAGATATTCACGTGCCTATTTTAGGGCTTGTTGAAAATATGAGCTATTTTATAGCACCCGATACAAAAAAACGTTACGATATTTTCGGAAGTGGCGGTGCTCAAAAACTTTGCACCACATATAAAATTCCTTTACTAGGACAAATTCCACTTACAAGTGATATTTTAAACCTAAGCGATCAAGGTAAAATTGCTATAGCTTTGGGAGAAGAGTCAACAAAAGAGATTTATGAAAGTATTGTGAGAAAGATAAGAGAGGTCATATGACCTCTCTTGGAAGATAAGATTAGTATCTGTATCTTAAAGATAAACGAATATCTGATGCTGATTCAATAAATGTTGCACCAGCAGCTGCAGCTTCAGCTTTATTCATTGGTTTACCTGTTGAATCAAAGAACATATCACTACCAGTATAATCATAGTCTATATACACGTAGCTAATCTGTGCTGTAAGGTTTTTTCCTACAACAGGGAGTGTATAGTAAATTTCATACGCATCACCACGTGCTGCAAGTTTAGAACCTATGAGCGTATCTTCACCGTAGGTAAAGCTTCTCCAGTATTTACTACCGTGGTTATATTCGATACCTAATCTTTGGTCTTTCATAAAACCAGGAACTTGAATACCTGTGTAAATAGAATAACCTGTCTCTTTATCAGATGATCCCAACATCTCAGTTTCACCTGCGTTCATACCCATTGCGGTATACAGCGTTGAATGAATACCTTTTGGATCTGTTTTACTAAAGGCATAAGATGCAAAGAAAATACTATCATCTAAGAAATCACTGATACCATCGCCGATACCATTAACTTGGAATGATACGGCTCCACCAGTCAGATCACCTACATCAGTAAGAGATACATTATATGAATCATTCAACGGATTACCTGAGTTGGTTAAATTCGTGAAATTTGCACCCATCATGTTCCAACCTTTAAAGTAATTTGTCATTACTTTATACTGGCCATCATCATAAATTTGCCAAATAAGCCCTGCTAAGTCCATATTTGGGGCATCATTACCATTAGTAGAATACGGAGTATGAGCTGCGGTAGCATTTGCCATCGTAAAGTTTGTACCATTGTAACCTGTAAATTCAGGGAATCTTGCATCTGCATCAGAGTTTCCTCTACCTAAACAGATTTTAAAGTACATACCCGCAATACCTGTAATTTTATCCACATCAAATTTAAAGCTAGCACCATCAAATTCCATATTAATATTATGGCCAATTGGAGAAGCAGGATCAGCATTGCCAGCTCTGAGATTGGTTAGGAAACCATCAACTGAAGGACGACGACCAAATGATGCGCTATAATGTACATCACCGATATCTCCGAAATAAAGAAAATAAGCTTCTCTTAATTTTATAGTTGAATCACCTGGAGATTGTGTACCATACCAATCCATTCCTTGAAATCCATTTTGATCACTTGAACTATTATTACCAAACGTTGTGTACGCACCAAGTGCACCCTTAAAGACTAAATTATCAGCAGGCTGTGCTCCCATCCCAAGGATAAGTTTATTGGTCCAAACACCGTTATCAGTGCTAGTACTTGCGCCTGTTGGTGTTTGCATTTTATAATCAATAATATCATACGCTGTTCTTAAATCAACATTCCACTTGATATTATCACCAGAATCATGCGCTTTAATCTCATTCATTTGAGCTTTAAGTGCATCAATGTTGATTTTTGATTGAGCACTCTTTAACTCAGCCATTTGTGCTTTAAGCGCCTCAATTTCCTGCTTTAATGAATCATCAGCAGCAAATGCTGACGATAAAGCTGCTCCAACGAGCAGTGGTGCGATGATTTTCTTCATCTTTTTTTTACCTTCTTTTAGTAAGAATTATTTAACACGACTAGCAAGACGGAACGTTGCCGCTATCGCTTGCAAACTCAATACAGAAATCTCTAATATCTGGCATAAATTTCTCAAATTTATCGCCTTTTAAAAATGCCTCTAAACCTGGATACTTTTTAGAGTACTCAGCAACAAATTTCTCTGCTTTTCCATCAAAAAGAGCTTTCCACTCTGCTTGAGTGTGTTGTGTTGCGAATTTCGCACCATTCATGCCTGAACCATCTTTCATGTATTTAAGATAGTACTTCTGTCCTTTTGCTGCATCTGCGAAAGCAGATGTGCTCATCATGCCTACCAATAAGAAAGCTGAAACAAGTAAACCAAAGA